>NZ_JBIRTX010000016.1:0-103212 GCF_044334895.1 Streptomyces sp. NPDC020681
GTGAGCGGGCTCTGGTGCCGTGGATCGCAAGGCGGAGGAGGGAGGCATGGCGGAGCCATGCCGACCGACGACAACGCGGCGAGGCGCGGCACCAGAGCCCGCGAGCCCGGCAAGATCCAGACGACAGGCCCTAGCGGCCCAGGGGCCAGGCGAACTGCTCCGGCGTCGCGTTCTCGCCGGCGTACTTCGCGCACGCGTCCGTCAGCGTCTCCAGCAGCGTCAGCGGGTCCGGCAGCGGATGCTCCGGCCCGCGCACCCAGCTCACGTCGAGGTCACCGGGCAGCCGCGCCGGCGGTACGAGCACATAGCTGCCGCGGCAGTGCCAGCGCAGCCCCGGGTGCTCGTCCATGGTCTCGGGATGGCAGTCCAGCTCGCACGGCCACCACTCGTCCTCGTCCTCGGGCGTGCCGCGGGTGGCGGTGAAGAACAGCATCCGGCCCTCGTCGTCGGTCCCGGCGGACTCGGCGACCGGGCCGACCTCGATCCCCTGCTCGAGCAGGCGCTCCAGCGCGCCACGGCCCGCCTCAAGCGGTACGTCGAGCACGTCGTGGACCATGCCGGTCGCGGTGATGAAGTTGGCCTCGGGCTGGCCCCCGGCCCAGCGCGCGATCTGCGCGCGGTCGGTGGTGGACTGCGTCTGCCAGGCGAACGAGACGGGGTGGCGGCCGGGCGTCGGACAGCCGATGCGCTCACAGGAACACCGGTACGAGACGGGATACGCGGCGGGCGCGAGCGGCAGTCCCGCGGCGGCGGCGGCCAGCAGCAGGGTCTCGCGGCGGGAGTCGTCGGGCTCGGTGTCCTTGGGGCGCCGGCGCAGCCACTGGGGCAGCCGGGACTCCCGGGAGAGCCTGTTCTCCGTACCGCGGTAGCGGCCTTTACCGTCGCCCATCTATCCCCTCACACCTCACGCTCGCCCCAAGCGGACTCTGCCATCGTCCCACCATCCTGCTCCGCGGGTGGACACAGTCCCCAACCGGGGTGCGGACCGGTGCATTCCGGGGCGCTCTCGGAGCGCGGCGGGGGCGCTCAGCGGCGCGCGGTGAGGCCGTACAGCGCGTAGTCGACGAGAGCGTCCGCGTAACCGTGAGTGAGCGGGAGGGTGCGCAGCAGCCAGCGGTGCGTGAGCGGTCCGACGAACAGTTCCAGCGCGATACGGAGGTCGATGTCCGGGCGGACGTCGTCCGCGTCCTGGGCCGAGCGCAGCCGCTTCACATAGAGCTGGAGCTGGGGTTCGAGCAGCTTCTCGACGAACTGTGCGCCGAGCACCGGGTCGACCACGCCCTCGGCGGCGAGCGCGCGGGCGGGGGCGTCGTAGCCGGGGCTGTTCATCTCGTCGACGGTGGCGCGCAGCACCAGCTTGAGATCGGCCTCCAGGTCGCCGGTGTCGGGGATCTCGGCCTCGCCCGCGGCGGCCTGCTCGGCGAGGTCCATGAAGGCTTCGAGGAGCACGGCGGCCTTCGACGGCCACCAGCGGTAGATGGTCTGCTTGCCGACGCCGGCGCGGGCGGCGATGCCCTCGATGGTGGTACGCGGGTAGCCGAGTTCGCCGACGAGCGCGAGGGCGGCGTCGTAGATCGCGCGGCGGGAGCGGTCGCTGCGGCGGGTGGAGTCCGGGGTCTTGGAGTCCGGTGCCTTGGGGTCGGTCATGGCGGCAAATCTACAACCGGGCTGATCCGAGACGTTTCGTCTCGCATGACAAGTGACGTACAAAACGATGAAGCACTCGGCGGAGTGCAGCACAACCGGTACCGCAGGCCTCATATTGGCAGCACGCAGACCGCGTGTTCCCAGTCTCCACCGTCGTACGTGAGGAGCCCTCATTGCGCTCATCGCTTCGTGACGCCTCGCCGCGCCGCTATCTGATGTGCCCACCCGCGCACTTCAAAGTGACGTACTCCATCAACCCGTGGATGGATCCGGCGAAGCCGGTCGACCTGCCGCTGGCCCTGACCCAGTGGGAGGACCTGCGCGACCGCTACCGCTCGCTCGGCCACACCGTCGAGCTGCTGCAGCCGCAGGCAGAACTGCCCGACATGGTCTACGCCGCGAACGGCGCGACCGTGATCGACGGCCGGGTGCTGGGCGCGCGCTTCGCCCACCCGGAACGCGAGGCCGAGGCCGCGGTCCATCTGGACTGGTTCCGCGCCAACGGCTTCACCGAGATCCACGAACCGCTGCACATCAACGAGGGCGAGGGCGACTTCGCGGTCACCGAGTCCTATGTGCTGGCCGGGCGCGGCTTCCGGTCGAGTCCGCTGTCGCACGACGAGGCGCAGGAGTTCTTCGGCCGGCCCGTCATCGGGCTCGACCTGGTGGATCCGCGGTACTACCACCTGGACACGGCGCTGTGTGTGCTGGACGACGCGGCGGACGAGATCATGTACTACCCGGACGCGTTCTCGCCGGGCAGCCGCAAGGTGCTGGCCCGGCTCTTCCCGGACGCGCTGATCGCGGCGGAGGCCGACGCGGCGGCGCTGGGCCTGAACGCGGTGAGCGACGGCCGCCATGTGCTGCTCGCGCAGGCGGCGGTCGGGCTGTACGAACCGCTGCGCGACCGCGGGTTCGAGCCGCTCGGCATGGACCTGGGTGAACTGCTCAAGGGCGGTGGCAACGTGAAGTGCTGCACACAGGAGCTGCGACTCTGACCGTCAGTCGGAGTGGGGCGGCCACGCGTCGCCCCACGCCGCATCCCGCGCCTCCTTGTACAGCGCGCCCTGGCGCTTGGTGACCGTGTCGCGGCGCAGGCCTTCCGTGTCCGTGCAGAGGTCCAGCAGCACAAGGCCCTTGCGGATCTGGGGCTTCCGGGTGATGCGCGACAGGGCCGGGGTCGCCGGGAAGCGGGTCGCGGCCACATAGCTGAACTTCTCGTCCTCGTACGGCAGTGAGCCGCCCTTGACCTGGCGGTGCAGCGAGGAGCGGCTGACCCGGGCCGCGAAGTGGCACCAGTCCGCGCCCGGCTCGATCGGGCAGGCGGCGCTGTGCGGGCAGGGCGCGGCGACCGTCAGGCCCGCCTCGATCAGCCGGTCGCGCGCCTCGATCACACGGTGGTAGCCGTCCGGCGTACCGGGCTCGACGATCACGACGGCCTGCGCCGCGCGCGCCGCCTCGGTGACGACCGCGGCCCGGTCCTGCGCGGTGAGCTCATTCAGGACGTACGAGACGGTGACGAGATCGGTGCTCTCGATACGGAGCGCCGAGCTGATCCGTGAGCGCTGCCACTCAGCCGTACGCAGCGAGGGCACCCCCGACGCGGCGGCCAGTTCCCGGCCGAGCGCCAGCGCGGGCTCCGCCCAGTCCAGCACCGTGGTGCGCGGCGCGGCGTCCTCCCACGCCTCCGCGACGGCCCAACTCGCCGCGCCCGTACCGCCGCCGATGTCCGTGTGCGTGGCCGGGGTCCACTCGGGAGCCGCGGCGCGCAGCCCGGCGAGCGCGGACCGTACGGCCTGGAACGTCGCCGGCATCCGGTACGCGGCGTACGCGGCGACGTCGGAGCGGTCCCGGAGCACGGGCGCGTCGGTCGGAGTGGCGCCGCGGTAGTTGGCGATCAGCCGCTCGACGGCCTGCGCGGCCTGCCGGGCCGGCAGCCCGTCCAGCAGCGCGGCAAGGGCGCTGCGCAGGGCTTCCGCGGTGGGAAGGGTGGCGTTCACCTGGAGATTCTAGGCAGAGATGGCGTGGGCTGCGGTGGTCACACCGACTCCGTACGCCGCTGCCACGGCCGGCACAGCCCCAGGAAGCAGCCCGCCGCGGCCACCGCGCACACCACCTGGACCAGGGCCATCGGGACCGCCGTCGCCTCGCCCGCGATCCCGACGAGCGGCGAGGCGACCGCGCCGATCAGGAACGCGGACGTGCCGATCAGCGCGGACGCGGAGCCCGCGGCGTGCGGCGTGCGCAGCAGGGCCAGCGCGTTGGTGTTCGGCATGACCAGGCCCATCGCCGACATCAGCACGAACAGCCCGGCCGCGACGGCGGACAGGCTCGCATCGCCGAACACGCCCGAGGTGAGCAGCAGCAGCGCGGTCGCGGCGAGCACGATCACCAGGAGTCCGAACCCGAGCGACTTGTCCAGGCTGACCCGGCCCACCAGCACCTTGCCGTTGATCTGGCCGACCGCGATCAGACCGATGGAGTTGAGGCCGAAGAGCAGGCTGAAGGTCTGCGGGGACGCGCCGTAGATCTCCTGCACGACGAACGGCGAGGCGGAGATGTACGCGAAGAGCGCGGCGAAGGCGAGTCCGCCGGTGAGCGTGTAGCCGGTGAAGACCCGGTCGCCGAGCAGTCCGCGCATGGTGCGCAGCGCCTCGCCGAGGCCGCCACTGTGCCGTTTCTCCGGTGGCAGCGTCTCGTGCAGCCACTTGGCGACGACGAGCGTGAGCACCAGCCCGACGGCGGTCAGGACGACGAAGATGCCGCGCCAGTCGGTGATCCGCAGCACCTGGCCGCCGATCAGCGGCGCGATGATCGGCGCGACGCCGGATATCAGCATCAGCGTCGAGAAGAACCGGGCCATCTCCACGCCGTCGTACAGATCGCGGACCACGGCCCGAGCGATGACGATGCCGGCCGCGCCCGCGAGGCCCTGGAGCAGCCGGAATCCGATGAGGAGTTCGGCGGTGGGCGCGAGGGCACAGGTCGCGGTGGCGACGACGTACACGATCATGCCGATGAGCAGCGGCCTGCGGCGGCCCCACTTGTCACTCATCGGGCCGACGACGAGCTGGCCCAGCGCCATGCCCGCGAGGCATGCGGTGAGCGTGAGCTGGACGGTCGCCGCGGACGCGTGGAACGACTCGGTGACCGCGGGGAGCGCCGGGAGATACATGTCCATGGAGAGCGGCGGCACCGCGGTAAGTCCGCCGAGAACGAGCGTGACGAGGAACCCGACGCGGCGCGCGGCCACCACCGGAAGCCGGTCGGCGACCTGCTCGGCGACCTGCTCGGCGGGCGTCACCGATGCCGGGTCCGCGGCCTGTATGTGTCCTTCTGTGTTTCTCCGGCCGCTGTCCGGCTTCGCCATTGCGTCTCCATGTTCTTGAATCCCTCCCTATGCTCTCAGCTCGTCCGGAGTGGTCGAGACCTTTTATCGTTCGAGGGCAGGGCTGGGATGAGCGAGATCGTACGGTGGGGCGTGCTGGCGACCGGTGGGATTGCCGCCTCCTTCACGGCTGACCTGCAACGGATGCCGGACGCCGAGGTGGTGGCGGTGGCCTCCCGCACGGAAGCGTCCGCCAAGGCGTTCGCGGATCGGTTCGGCATCACTCGGGCCTACGGCGACTGGGCCTCGCTCGCCGCCGACGAGGACATCGACGTCGTGTACGTCGCGACCCCGCACTCCGCGCACCGGACCGCCGCCGGCCTGTGCCTGGAGGCCGGGAAGGCGGTGCTGTGCGAGAAGGCCTTCACGCTGAACGCCGCCGAGGCCGAGGAGCTGGTGGCCCTGTCCAGGGACCGCGGCCGCTTCCTGATGGAAGCCATGTGGATGTACTGCAATCCCCTGATCCGCCGGCTCGCCGCACTCGTCGGGGACGGCGCTATCGGTGAAGTACGCACGATCCAGGCCGACTTCGGGCTCCAGGGGCCCTTCGCGCCGGACCACCGGCTGCGCGACCCGGCTCTCGGCGGCGGCGCGCTGCTCGATCTCGGGGTCTATCCGGTGTCGTTCGCCCAGCTGCTGCTCGGTGAACCCGACCGGATACAGGCCGACGCGCTGCTCTCGGACGAGGGCGTGGATCTGAACACGGGCATCCTGCTGGGCTGGCAGGAGGCGGGCGCGACCGCGCTGCTGTCGTGCTCGGTGACCGCCGCAACCCCGGTGACGGCCTCGGTGACGGGCACGGCGGGCCGTATCGATCTGCCGCCCGGCTTCTTCTTCCCGGACCGGTTCGTCCTGCACCGCGAGGGCCGGGAGCCGCAGGAGTTCAGCGCCGACGGGCAGCGGGACGGAATGCATCATGAGGCGGCCGAGGTGATGCGGTGTCTGCGGGCGGGTGAGACGGAGTCGCCGCTGGTGCCGCTGGACGGGAGCCTGGCCGTGATGCGGACGCTCGACGCGGTACGGGACCGCATCGGCGTCCGCTTCCCGGGAGAGCTCCCGGACACCGGCGTCACACGGGCTTGAGCCCGGGATCGCCGGCTTCCGTCACGAAGGACGCGGCCGTCGTGATCGGCGCCCCCGGCGTGGTGACGGCGGCGACCGTCTTGAAGTCGGCGCGCGCCTGCTGCTCGCCCAGCGTGACGGTCACAAAGCCGCGCCGGCCGTTGTAGAACTTCATGTGCGGGTTGGACTGGGTGAGGTTGTCCCAGTTGGCGGGCTTCTCCGCGCCGTCCTTGCCGCTGCTGATGGACGTGGCGACGATCTCGGTGCCGACGGTGCGGGACGCCGGGTCGGCCCAGTCCTTCTTGAGGTCGAGGCCGTAGCCGACATGGACGTCTCCGGTGAGGACCATCAGGTTCTCGATGCCGGCCGCCTCGGCTCCGGCCAGCAGGCGCTGCCGCGAGGCCGGGTAGCCGTCCCAGGCGTCCATGCTCACCTTGTACGTGCCGGTGGGCGCATCGCGCCGCTGGGCGAAGGTGACCTGCTGCGGCATGAGGTTCCACAGGGCGCGGGAGCTCTTCCAGCCGTCGAGCAGCCAGCGTTCCTGGGTCGCGCCGGTCATGGTGCGCGCCGGGTCCTCGGACTCCGGGCCCGGCACCTTCCAGCCGTCGCCGTACGCCTGGTCGGAGCGGTACTGACGGGTGTCGAGGATGTCGAACTGCGCGAGCCGCCCGAAGTGCAGCCGGCGGTACAGCTGCATGTCGGGGCCCTGCGGCTGCTGGGGCCTGCGCAGCGGCTGGTTCTCCCAGTACGCGCGGTAGGCGGCCGCCCTGCGCAGCAGGAACTCCTCCGGCGGCACGTCGTTCTCCGGCACGCCGCCCGCGTAGTTGTTCTCGGTCTCGTGGTCGTCCCAGGTGAGGACGAAGGCATGCGCGGCGTGCGCGGCCTTGAGGTCGGGGTCCGACTTGTAGAGGCCGTAGCGCAGCCGGTAGTCCTCGAGCGTGACGGTCTCGCGGTTGAAGTGGGCCGGCAGCCGGCGGTCGGTGTAGTTGCGGGCGCCGCCGACGGCGTTCACGGCGTACTCGTAGAGATAGTCGCCGAGGTGGAAGACGACGTCCAGCTCCTCCTGGGCGAGGTGCTGGTACGCGGTGAAGTAGCCGTCGTGGTACGCCTGGCAGGACACGGCGGCCAGCTTCAGCTCGCCGATCCGGGCCGAGCGGGCGGGCGCGGTGCGGGTGTGTCCGGTGGGGCTGATCCAGCTCCCGGCGCGGAAGCGGTAGTAGTACGGCCGGTCGTTGTCGAGGCCGTCGGCCTCGACATGGACGCTGTGGTGGAACTCGGGGTGCGCGGTGACGGATCCGCGCCGCACGATCCGGGTGAAGCGCGAGTCGTGCGCGATTTCCCAGCGCAGCGTGAACTTTGCGCGGGGCAGTCCACTGTCGGGCTCGTACGGCCGGGGTGCGAGCCGGGTCCACAGGAGTACGGAGCCGGGCTGCGGGTCACCGGATGCGACGCCCAGCGTGAAGGGGTCCTCGGTGATCTTCCTGGCGTCCAGTTCGGCGGCGTGGGCGGTGCCGGGCAGGTCGACGGCGAACGCGAGTGCGGCGGCAGCGCCGGTGACGGTGAGAAACCTGCGGCGGCCGATGTGCTGGGCGGCGGCCCGGAACTCGGGTGCGTGCGATGCGGGTCTCATGTACCCCTCCCCTGACGGCTGTTGTCCTTTGCATTTGAGTAGGGGCCGACGACTCCGTGTTGTCGAGGACACAACATCCGTATGTCGGTCGGATGAGTTCCCCGCACACGTACACACGGCCAGATACACGGCTACGCTGCGCGTCCATGAACGCTGTTGGGAAAATCGCGGTGGTGACGGGAGCGGGCTCGGGCATCGGCCGGAGCGTCGCGGTGACGCTGGCGGGCGCGGGCTGGTCGGTCGCGGCGGCGGGCCGCAGGGCGGAGGCGCTGGAGGAGACGGCGTCGCTGGCGGCTGGGAACGTCCTTTGCGTCCCTACGGATGTGACATCGCCGACGGACGTCACCGCGCTGTTCGCGACGGTGCGCGAGCAGTACGGCCGCGTCGACCTGCTCTTCAACAACGCGGGCACGTCCGGGCCACGGGGCGTCCGCTTCGAGGACATTTCATACGAGGACTGGCGCGCGGTGGTGGACGTCAACCTCACCGGCGCGTTCCTCTGCGCGCAGGCGGCCTTCCGGGTGATGAAGGATCAGTCGCCGCAGGGCGGCCGGATCATCAACAACGGCTCGATCTCGGCGCATGTGCCGCGCCCGCACTCGGCGCCGTACACCTCGACGAAGCACGCGATGACCGGCCTGACGAAGTCGCTGTCGCTGGACGGGCGTGCGTACGGGATCGCCTGCGGCCAGATCGACATCGGCAACGCTGCGACGGAGATGACGCGGCGGATGCAGTCGGGGATTCTGCAGGCGAACGGCGAGAAGATGGTCGAGCCGGTGATGGACGCGGCCGATGTGGCGCGGACGGTCCGTCATATGGCGGAGCTGCCGCTGGAGGCGAATGTGCAGTTCGCGACGGTGATGGCGACGGGTATGCCGTACATCGGACGCGGGTGACGTCTGCCGCGGGCCCGTTCGGGCTCAGTTTCCGCCGGCGCTCGCGTCGACGGCCTCCGAGCCGGGCACGTGCTTGGCCGAAGGCCGCTTGAGGTCCGAGGCGCGGGCCGGTCGGCCCAGGCCCGGCCCGGGTGCGGCTGAGCGGAACGCGGCCGGGGTCTTGGGGCGCAGCCCCAAGTCTGAAGGTGCGAGCCCCGCTCACCCGAAACGGACCGGGAGGTGCTTGATGCCGTTGATGAAGTCCGACCGCATCCGGCGCGGCTCGCCCGTCAGCCTCACCTCCGCGTGCCTGCGCAGCAGCTCCCTCGTCAGCGACTTGATCTGGGTGCGCGCCAGGCCCGCGCCCAGGCAGTAGTGCGGGCCTCCGCCGCCGAACGTCAGATGGTCGTTCGGCGCGCGGCGGATGTCGAAGACGTCCGGGTCGTCGAACACCGCCTCGTCCCGGTTCGCGGAGGTGTAGTACAGCACCGCCTTCTGGCCCGCCTTGACCGGTACGCCGCGCACCTGCGTGTCCCTCGTCGCCGTACGCCGGAAGTTGTGGATCGAGCCGTTCCAGCGCAGGAACTCCTCCGTCGCCGTCGTCCACAGCGCTTCGTCGTCGACCGCCGCCGCCAGCTCCGCCCGCGCGGCCGGCTGCTCGACCAGCGTGAGCATCGTGCCCGCCAGCAGATTCCGTGTCGTCTCGTTTCCCGCCACGCAGAGCGTCACGAAGAACATGTCGATCTCGTGCGTGCTCAGCCGCTCGCCGTCCACCTCCGCGTGGACCAGCGCGCTCAGGATGTCGTCCCGCGGTGACTCACGGCGGGCCTCGGCCAGAGCGTCGCAGTACGCGTAGATCTCCGCCGCCGCGTTCTGCCCGTCCTCCGGCGACGTCCGGAAGTCCGGGTCCTGGAGGCCGACCATCCGGTTGCTCCAGTCGAAGATGCGGTCCTCGTCCACCGCCGGGACGCCGATCATCTCGCAGATGATCTGGAGCGGCAGCCGGGCCGCGATCTGCTCGACGAACTCCGCCTCGCAGCCCGGCCGTTCCACCGTCGAGGCCAGCGCGGCCGCCCGGCGCTCGATGTCCTCGGTCAGCTTCCTGATCATCCGCGGCGAGAACGCCGTGCTCACCAGCCGCCGGTACCGCGTGTGCTTCGGCGGGTCCATGCCGACCAGCGTGAGCCCGAGGCTCTCCAGCGCCTCCGGCGTCTGGTCCCGGATGAAGAAGGAGCCGAGCTCGACGGACCAGAGCTCCGGGTCGCGGCTCGCGGCGACGATGTCCTCATGCCGGGTCAGCGCGAAGAAGCCCTGGTGGTCCGGGACTTCGTGCCAGTGCACCGGATCCTCCCGGCGCAGCCGCGCGAACTGGTCGTGCGGCACCTCCCGCGCCCAGGTGTCCTCCAGCAGATCGATCATGACGCACCTCCTGGCTGTGTCTCTCGGGTGAGGCCGAGCAGCCCGCTCAGCCCGTCGACGACCAGCTGCTGCGGCATGCAGCGCGGATCGAGCCGGTACTGCATCGCGCAGCCGAGGAGCACGCCGAGCACCAGCCCGCCGGTCTCGTCCGGCGGATACGGCAGTTCGGAGCCGGTGGCCGCGGCCCAGTCCGCCAGGCCCTCGCCGAGCAGGGCGCGCACCTCGGCGTACCGCTGCGAGAGCTGCGCGCCGACGAGCGGGTCCCGTACTCCGTACAGCCAGAGTTCGAGCTCGAGCAGCAGCCAAGCGTCGCCGCGGTCCGCGGCGGGCCGGGTGACGCTGCGCCACATCGCGGCGAAGTGGGTGCCGGGGTCGGGCGCGCGGGAGAGCTCGTCGGCCAGTTGCTCGGCGGTGCGTTCCCGCCAGACGTCGAGCAGCGCGAGCAGCAGGCCCTCCTTGCCGCCGAAGTGGCTGTAGAGCGCGCCGGTTGTGCGGTCGGCGGCGGCCGCGACCGACTCCGCGGAGACGGCGTGGAAACCCTTGCGGGCGAAGAGGTCGGCGGCGGCGTCGATGAGCCGCGCGCGGGTCTCGGACTTGCGCTGCGCCTGCGTACGGGCCATGGGTTCCCCGGGCTGTGTGTCGGTTCGGGCTGTGTCCGTTCGGGTTATATCGGTTCGGGTTATATCGGTTCGGCGATATAACCTGAGGAACCCACAGAACTGACGACCCGTCAATCCTTCGCGCAGGAGTTGCCTTCGAGGTGGTGGGTCGGGGACAGCGCCGCTACGCCGCCGACTCGCGCGAGAGCAGCTTGTCGATCTCCTCGAGCTGCTCGGGACGGAGCGGGCCGTGCTCGAGCGCGCCGGCGTTCTCCTCCACCTGCGCCACGGTGCGGAAGCCCGGGATCGGCACGGTCTGCGGGCTGCGCGCCCACAGCCAGCCGAGCGCGCCCTGCGCGAGCGTGCGGCCGTCGGAGGTGAGGACGTCGCGTACGGCATCGACGCGGGCCATCCACTCCGGCGCGGGCACACCGCCCTCACCGAACCAGCGCAGCCAGACCGGCGGAGTCGCCCGGATGTCGCCGGAGGAACTGCGGCTGCCGGGGCCGTACTTGCCGGTGAGCAGGCCCATCGCGAGCGGACTGCGGTTGACGCCGGCGAGTCCGCGCCGCTCGCAGAGGTCCAGCAGTTCGGGTGCGTCCTGAAGCACATTGCAGGCGTGCTGCACGGCCACGCAGTGCGGGCCTTCGGCGAAGAGCGCGGCGCGCTCGGGGTCGTCGGTGCTCCACGCGTAACCGCGGATCAGCCCCTCGGTCACCAACTCCTCGCAGACGTCGCGGAGTTCGGCCGCCTGCGCGAGCGGAGCGTCGGAGAGATGCAGCTGGTAGAGGTCGATGTGATCGGTGCCGAGCCGGGCGAGCGAACCGGTGAGCGCCTGGCGCACATAGCCGGGCGTGGCATCGGCGCCGGTCAGCGTGCGGGTGTCCGGGTCGAAGCGGTTGCCCCACTTCGTGGCGACGACCACCTCGTCACGGCGGCCCGCGAGCGCCCGGCCGAGCACCCGCTCACTGTGCCCGGCGCCGTAGGTGTCGGCGGTGTCGAAGAAGGTCACGCCGAGGTCGAGCGCGCGGTGGATCGCGGCGACGGACTCGGCGTCGTCGACCGCGCCCCAGCCGAGCGCGTTGCCCTCGACGTCCTGCCACTCACCGCCGATCGCCCAGCACCCGAGCCCGAGCGCGCTCACGGTGATGCCGCTCTGCCGTCCCAGTGTCCTGCTCTCCATTGCGTTCATGCCGCAGGACGCTACGAGTTGGAGTGCACACCAGGGCAAGGCCCGCGACGCCCGCCGTCACCAGGAACGCGGCACTCAGTCCGTGGAGGTCGGCGTACGCGCCGAGCAGCGCGGGTCCGGCGACGGTGCCGAGCCCCAGGAAGAAGACGGTGACGCTGAACCCGGCGGACGGCCGCTCCGGGAAGACCCGGTAGCTCCACACCGCCAGGACACCCGAACCGGCCATGAAACACGGGCCGTAGAGCAGCGCGGAGACGGCGACGGCGGGCAGCGAGCCGGGCGCGAGGCCGAGGAGCGCAACCGCCACGGCGATGCCGGTGAAGAGACCGGCATGAACGGCGCGCAGTCCGTACCGGGCGACGGCATGGCCGGTCAGCGCTCCGGCGGTGCCGGCCAGCCCCATCAGCGACCAGAACAGCGGGGCGGTCGCGGAGCCGGTGCCTTGGGCGTCGGTGACGGCCTGCACGGCGAAGGACCAGTAGAAGGAGCCGACGACGCCGTAGAGGACGGCGGTGATCAGCAGCGGCAGCGCGGCGCGGCGGTGCTGCGGGCGGCCTTGGGGGCGCGCGCGGCCCGGACCTCGGGGCAGGACACGGGCGTTGTAGACGCTCGCCGCCAGCGCCGCCAGCGCGAACACCAGCCAGGCGTACCGCCAGCCCGTGCCGCGCGCGAGCAGCGCCAGCGGTCCGGCGACGACGACCGCGAAGGCGGTCCCGCCCGCGATCACGCCCATCACCTGCTCGCGCCGCCCGGCGGGCACCATCCGGTCGACCGCGTCGGAGTACGGGGCCCAGGCCCAGCCGGAGCTGGTGCCGGCGAGCACCAGACCGGCGATCAGCAGCGCCGGTTCCTGGGCGAGCGCGACCAGTCCCATGCCGACCGCGGCAAAAAGGCCGCCGGCGAGAACCAGCGGCCTGGGTCCGACGCGCGCCACGAGGACGCCGACCAGCAGGAGCGCGGCGAGATAACCGGCGTACGTGGCACTGCCGATGAGCCCGACGAGCGAGACGGAGAGCCCGAACTCGGCGCGCAGTTCGGGGAGGAAGAGTCCGTATCCGTACCGTGCGAAGCCGAAGGTCACGCCGATCGCCGAGACGCCGGCGAGGGCGAGACGCCCCGGTCCGGCGAGTGGTCCGGTGAGTGGGTTGATTCGCATGCACCTACCTTCCGACCTGCTACTTCTCCATACCACTGGCGTAAACGTCAGCTTCCACTAGATTTACGCCATGGCACTTCGTGTGGTCGTGACGCTGCTGGAGGAGACCTCGCTGTTCGAGCTGGCCGTGCCGTGCGCGGTGTTCTCGGGCGCGGGGTACGAGCTGACGCTGTGCGCGACCGCGCCCGGCGGCGAGCAACGCGCTCCCGGCGGGCTGCGGCTGGCGGCCGAGCACGGCCTCGACGCGCTGTCCGAGGCGGATCTGATCGTGGTCCCGGCCGCGATGATGAACGGCTACGAGCCGCCGGCAGCGCTCCTCGACGCGCTGCGCGCCGCGCACGCCCGCGGCGCGCGGATCGCCTCCCTCTGCTCGGGCGCGTTTGTGCTGGCCGCGGCGGGACTGCTGGACGGCCGCCCGGCGGCGACCCACTGGATGTACGCGGAGGAACTGCGCCGCCGCCATCCGCGGGTGCGCGTCGACGACCGTTCGCTGTACGTCGACGACGGCTCGATCCTCACCAGCGCGGGCACCGCCGCCGCGATCGACCTGTGCCTGCACATCGTGCGCGGCGACTACGGCTCGGCAGCGGCGGCGGAGATCGGCCGCCGGATGGTGGTGGCGCCGCACCGGGAGGGCGACCAGAGCCAGTACGTACCGGCTCCCGCCGCACCGCGGGCGGAAGGACTCGCACCGGTGCTGGACTGGGCGGTGCGCCGGCTCCACCGGCCGCTCACGATCGGCGAGTTGGCCTACCGGGCCGGGATGAGCACACGCACGTTCGGCCGGCACTTCGCTCAGGAAGTCGGAGTGACGCCGCTGAAATGGCTGAACCAGCAGCGGCTGGCGCGGGCGCGTGAACTGCTGGAGACGACGGATCTGCCGGTGGACACGGTGGCGGAACGGAGCGGGCTCGGCAGCGGAGACAGTCTGCGCCAGCACTTCCACGCCGCGCTGGGCACGACCCCGGCGGCGTACCGCCGGACGTTCCGCGGCACAGGCCCTGCTTCGGGCTCTGCTCCGTACTCCGCTCAGGCCTGACCGGTCTCGAAGCGGCCGACCTTCCCGTCCTCGACGACGAACTTCCAGGCGGTACGCATCTCGCCCCAGGTGTCATTGCGGTACCGGGCGACCAGGGCAAGCCCGTCGGCGGACTGCGACTCGATCTCCATGTGCCCACCGGAGGAGAAGATCTCGCGCTCGGTCCACTCCCCGAGATCCCGGTCGGTTCCGTCGTCGGACATGGTCGCGCCGGGCGTGAGGGCGGCACGGAAGCTGTCGCGGTCACCGGAGTTGAGCGCGCCGACGAAGGCGCGTACGGCGGGGTCGGTGAGCCGGTCCACGGAAAGGGTCACAGTGTCTCCTTCGGCCTGACGGGCACTCGATTTCGGGGCATCTCCATCCCTACACCGCCAAGCCCGCCGTCACCCCTTGGCATGGGCCACCCGCGCGACCCACTCCCCCGGCCGCCGGCCATGGCACCCTTGCGCCATGCCACAGACCCTGGACTCCACGCTCGACCCCATCTGGGACACCGTCGACCGCCTGCACACCTGGCTCGACCGGGAGAGCGAACTCCCTCCCCAACAGGAGCTGCTGCTGCGGATGTTGAAGTTGACCGAGGAGGTCGGCGAGGTGTCCGCGGCCATCATCGGCGCGACGGGCCAGAACCCGCGCAAGGGCCGTACGCACAGTTGGCAGGACGTGGAGGCGGAACTCTGCGACGTCATCATCACGGCGATGGTGGCCCTGCGCACGCTCACGCCGGACACGCGGGAGGTCTTCGCGGGTCATGCCGGGAGAGTGGCGCAGCGGTCGCTCACCGGCTGAACTCCCGGCGGCAGTGGCCCTCTTGGGTCACGCCGGAGGCTCCCATTCGAGTGCCTCGACCGTGGCCAGCGGCCAGCGGTGGTCGCGCTTGCGCGAGTCGTACGCCTCGGCCTCGCTCGCCTGCTGTTCCCGCCACAGTGTCTGCTCGGCGTGCAGCGCCGGCCGGGACAGCCGGCCGACCGAGGCGTAACACGCGCCGATGACCTGCGCCAGCGCCAGCGCGGCCGCCGCGTCGCTGCCGGGGTCGCCGGGGCTGTCGTGCGGTACGCCGTACCACTGCGCGACCTTCTCCAGCGCCCGGCCGCCGGACCGGAAGCGGTCGACGTGCCGGTCCAGGAGCAGCGGATCGCAGATCGGGAAGAGACCGGCGGGGCCGCGCGCGGACAGCGGTGGCAGCCCGTGGCGCAGCAGCTCGGACTCGATGAAAGTCAGGACGTACGGAGCGTGCCAGACGACCACCAGCTCCTTCGCCGTCAGCTGCTCGCCGAGGAGCGTCGCGAGTTCGTCCAGCGCCTGTTGCGGCAGCAGGCCGTCGGCGCGTGCGCGGTCCATGGTGATGCCGTGCGTCTTGCGCGGATCGACCGACGGTCCGGGACCGGGGTCGATCAGCCAGTCGGCGTCGCGCTCGTCGGTGCTGCGTACGGCCGCCGCGAGGATCCGGTCGACGCCGGTGCGGTTGCCGGTCGTCGCGATGTCCACGGACATCAGACGGCGGCGGTGCCAGCCGGTGTGCCTGCCGCGCGGCGGCGGAGCGGGTTCGCGTGCGTGCCCGGTGTGGAAGACGTCCCAGCCGCCGTGCTGTCCGGGCAGTACGACTCCCTGGCCCGCGGGCACGGTCTCGCCGCAGACGACGCAGGGGTCCGCGTAGCGGTTGGGCCGGGGTGTTGCGTTCACGGGGGCCGCCCTCGGTCAGGAGCTCCGACCATCATGTGACACGGCTCGGCGGCAGGCTCCCTGGACGCTTCGGGAGCGTGGCCGGGCTGAAGGGGCGGGCAGCCTGGATCGTGCCTAACCTGAAGGCCCGTCCCCCAGGAGGACGCAGATGGTTGGCCGCCTGGAAACCGAACGGTTGATCCTTCGCCCCTGGCGCGTCGAGGACGCGGAAGAGGCGCTCGGCATCTTCAGCGCGGCCGACGTCGCACGCTGGCTGAGCCCGGCCATGGACCGGGTCGCGGACGTCAACGCCATGCGGCTGGTGCTCCAGCAGTGGATCGGCGAGTCCGGCAGGCTGCTCACCCCGGCGGGCCGCTGGGCCATCGAACGGCGGGACGACCATCGCCTCGTCGGCGGCGGAATCCTGCTGCCGCTCCCGCCCCGCGGAGAGGACCTGGAGATGGGCTGGCAGCTGCATCCCGACGTGTGGGGACAGGGTTACGCCTCCGAGGCGGGGCGCGCGATCGCCCGCTGGGCCTTCGACCAGGGGTTCGACGAGGTAGTCGCGGTGGTCCGGCCGGCCAACGACCGCGCCGCGGCAACGGCTCGCCGGATCGGCATGGAATGGGTCGGCGAGACCGAGAAGTACTACGACCTGCGCCTTCAGGTGTTCCGGCTGCGCCCCGGCGACTTCAACGCCCAGGGGCCCCAGTCCGGCCCGGCGCCCTGACCTGGGCGGGAGCGGGTGTGGCAGACGAGTCGGGCTGTACGCCGGGTTCTGTGCCCCGGGACCTCGCGGTCGTCGGGGCGACGGCCATCCATCTAGGACCGGCGTTGCCACCGGTCTCGTGCGGTCTACCCGCGGACTCGGGCGGGCAGCCCTCGAACGTCCGCGCAGGGCCGCGTTTTACGGCGACCCCTCTTGACCTTGCTCCAGGTGGGGTTTACCTAGCCGCCTGAGTCACCTCAGGCGCTGGTGGTCTCTTACACCACCGTTTCACCCTTACCGAGGACCGAGGTCCACGGCGGTCTGTTTTCTGTGGCACTGTCCCGCGGGTCACCCCGGGTGGCCGTTAGCCACCACCTTGCCCTGTGGAGCCCGGACGTTCCTCGGGAAGATCCACTGGACCTTCACGCGGCCGCCCGCCCGGCTCGTCTGCCGTGGCGACCATGCTACCCGGCGTGCGGAGGGAGCCGGGTCAGAGGAAGTCGGCCGTCTCCAGGTCGAAGCCGAAGGGGTCGGGAAGGGGAAGGGACTTCCCGAACGGTGCCAGGTAGTGCTGGCGGTACTCGTCGTCCTCCGGATCGCTGAAGAGCGTCACGGTGGAGGCCTCACGGTCCACGAGGAGATAAAGCGGGATGGCGCCACGGGCGTAGCAACGGCGCTTGATCTCGCGGTCGACGTTGGGGCGGGTCGAAGTGACTTCCAGAACCATCGCCACGCCGTCGCAGGGCATCCAGGGTTCCGCACCGCGGTAAAGGCGCAATGCCTCCGGTGCAAAGGTTCCGTCCGGGATGACGTGGTCCCTGGGGGCACCGGGGGCCTCCTTCAGGGTCAGGCCCTTATTGCCGGAGAATTGCATCTGGGTGCGTGATCGCCGGTAGATCTGGCCGACGATCAGCCCGATGTAGTCCTCGTGGTCCCCGTCCGGCGGCGGTGTCACAACGATCTCCCCCTCGATCAGCTCCGCGCGGAAGCCCTCCGGCGTGTCC
This sequence comes from Streptomyces sp. NPDC020681, assembly GCF_044334895.1. Lineage (NCBI taxonomy): Bacteria > Bacillati > Actinomycetota > Actinomycetes > Kitasatosporales > Streptomycetaceae > Streptomyces > Streptomyces sp. NPDC020681. The sequence continues at coordinate 17,386 of NZ_JBIRTX010000016.1, forward strand.
AGCGCCAGGAAGCCCTCGAGCAGGAACTCCGCCTGCGTGAGTGGTTCGTGCGGCATGGCAGTCATGTCGTCAGCGTCAGACATCGAGGAACCCGCCGTCCGTGAGATCGGGGTCGTTCCCTCGATCGTGGCACATGATCGAGGAGACGCGGCGGACGTGGCTTGACCCTGCCGCAGCGTCATGCTTTCTACTGGCCCCATGAGGATCGGAGAGATCGCCGCACTCGCCGGCGTAACCCGCCGCACCGTCCGCCACTACCACCATCTCGGTCTCTTCCCGGAGCCCGAGCGCCTGCCGAACGGCTACCGCGACTATGGCCTCCAGCATGCCGTCGCGCTGGCCCGTATCCGGCGGCTCACCGAGCTCGGGCTCGGCCTCGCCGAGGTGCGCGATGTGCTCGCGGACGACGCCGGGCGGGAGCTCGCCGAGGTGCTGGCGGAGCTCGACGCCGATCTGGCGCGGCAGGAGGCCGCCATCGGTGAGCGGCGGGCACGGCTCGCGGAGCTGATCAAGCAGGCGCAGGAAGGCCGGCTGCCGGCCGAAGGGCCCGTGTCGCCGGAGCTCGCCGGGCTGTTCGGCGCGCTCGCGCCCAGCGAGTCGCCGATGGCCGCGAAGGACCGCGCACATCTGGCGCTGCTGGACACGATCGTGGCGCCCGAGCAGCGCGACCGGCTGTTCGCGGCGCTGCGGCCGCTCGCCGAGGACCCCGAAACCAGTGGCCGCGTCCACGAGTTGTACGAGCGCCTCGACGCACTCGAGGACGCCGACGTGGACGACCCCAGGATCGGCCCGCTCGGCGACGAGCTCGCCGCGAGCATGCCCGACGCGCTGCTGGATCTGATGGCAGACGGGCCGCGGAACGTGGACGACTCCTTCGGCGCGGCGTTCCTCGCCGACTTCGCACCCGCGCAGGGCGCCGTCGTACGACGGATGCTGGCTGTGCTCAACGCACGTGTGGAGGCCCGCCGATGAGGGTCCTGCGCCGACTGCTGGTTCACGAGGTCCGGGCCGCGTACAGCCTCGCGCTCTGGATCGCCCGGCGGCGGCACGGCATCGGACCGGGCGCGCACGCCGCCCCGTACACCGAGCCGCAGACCGCGATGATGTGGGGCTTCATCTTCGTTTCGGTCGTCGAGACGGTGGCGCTGGCCGTGCTGATCCCCTGGCCGCTGGTGCATTCGATCACGCTGGTGATCGATGTGTACGGCGTGCTGCTCATGGTCGCGCTGCACGCGTCCTGTGTGACACGGCCCCATGTGGTGGAGGCGGACGGGTCGTTGAGACTGCGCTACGGCGCTCTGTTCGACCTGCGGATTCCGGCGGACCGGATCGTCCGCGCGCGAGTCGAACGCCGCTACCCGGACGGAAGGCTGGTTCAGCCGCGGGAGGACGGTTCGCTGGAGATCGTCGTGGCGGGTCAGACGACCGTGAGCATCGAACTGTCCGCTCCTGTCGGCTATGTACGCCCGCTCGGCAAGCGCGGCACCGCCCACACGGTCCGCTTCCACGCCGACGACCCGAAAGCCCTGGTCGCCGCGCTCACGCGGGAGCGAACAGCGCCTTCGCCGATCCCGGGTCCGCCTGTGTGAGCCGTACCCGCAGCCGCTCTCCCAGCGGCAGCGGCGACCCGCCGCTCTCGACCCGGGCCACCACCGCCGGGTCCTCCAGATGGATCGTGCCGACGGCCGGTTCCTGTTCGTTCACGTCGACCACGATCCCGTCGAAGAGCTCGCCGACCCGCTCCTTGAGCAGCGCCGCCTCGACGATGTCCACGCACTCCCGCTCCACCGTGTTGGCGCGCCTGGACCCGTCGGCCATTTCCTTCGGGAGCCCTTCGAGCGCGGCGAGCGCCCACTCCGGCGGCTCCCGGCCGGCGACCGCGGCCACGCACAGCTCGCCCGCGTAACGGTCGACGAGCCGCCGCAGCGGCGCGGTGCAGTGCGTGTACTCGTCGGCGACCGCCGCGTGGATCGCGTGCTCCGGCAGCCGGCCGCCGGAGAAAGCGCTGTAACCCGCGCCGCGCAGCAGGCTCGTGCACTCCTGCAGGAAGGCGGCATGGCGGGCGTTGTGCGGATCGAGCGAGCGGACCACGTCCGCGTACGAGACATGGTGCGGCCAGTCGATGTGCAGGGCGGTCGCCGAGCGGCGCAGTCTGGCCACCGCGCCGTCCGGTGCGGTCGGCAGCGTGCGCAGGATGCCGGTTCCGGCCGCCGTCATGAGGTCGGCCGCGGCCATGCCCGTGAGCAGCGAGATCTGCGCGTTCCAGCCGTCGGCCGGGAGCGGTGCGCGGAATTCGAGGGAGTAGGCCGAGTCCCGTTCGACGATCTCCTGCTCGGGGACGTTCAGCGAGATGCCGCCGCGTTCGCGCTCCAGCTCCTCGCGCAGCAGCCCGATGTCCTTGAGCAGTGCCAGCGGCTCCTCGGCGGTGCCCGTGTCGATCCGGCGCTGCGCGCCTTCGTAGTCCAGCTTGGCCCGGCTGCGTACCAGGGCCCGGCGTACCTCGGTCGCGACGGTGCGGCCCTCGGCGTCGAGGTCGATCCGCCACAGCAGCGCGGGCGCCACCTGGTCGGGAAGCAGGCTGGCCGTGCCCTCGGAGAGCACGGCCGGATGCAGCGGAACCTTCTCGTCCGGGAAGTAGAGGGTCTGCACGCGGCGGTGGGCCTCGGCGTCCAGCGCGCCGCCCGGTTCGACGAAGGCGGCGACGTCGGCGATGGCGTAGTGCACGCGGAAGCCGCCGTCCCGGCGGGCCAGATGCATTGCCTGGTCCAGGTCGACGGAGGTCGGCGGATCGATGGTGAAGAACGGGATGTCGGTGGCGTCGGCGTCCGGCAGCCGCGGGCCCTTGGCGACGGCCGCCGCCTCGGCGAGGACGTCGGGCGCGAAGTCCTCGGGCACGTCGAGCGTCGTACGCAGTTCGCGGAGCGCGGCCCGCAGCGGAGCCTCGGCTGCGCCGGTCGTGTGCATCTGGCGGCGGGGCATGGACCGAGCGTATGGCGGGCGGCAGCGGTCGGCACCCCGGATGCGGGCCCGATGCGGGCCGGATGCGGGCGTGGACGCGGCCGCGGTCCGGGCGGCGGATGACCGTAGGCTGGCGCGGGGGCCGCACCCCCCGTCCCCGTACGTACGAAGGAGACTTGCCGTGCTCGTGCTGTTGCCGCCGTCGGAGGGTAAGGCCGCTGCCGGCCGCGGGGCTCCGCTGAAGCCGGAGTCGCTGTCGCTGCCCGGCCTCGCCGACGCGCGCGCCGCGGTGCTCGACGAACTGGCCGAGCTGTGCGCCGCCGACGAGGAGAAGGCGCGGGAGGTCCTTGGGCTGAGCGAGGGGCTGCGCGGCGAGATCGCGAAGAACGTGGAGCTGCGGACGGCCGGTGCGCGGCCGGCCGGTGAGATCTACACCGGCGTGCTGTACGACGCGCTGGGCCTCGCGACCCTGGAGCCGGACGCACGGCGCCGGGCCCGGAAGTCGTTGCTGGTGTTCTCGGGTCTGTGGGGCGCGGTACGGATCGGCGACCGGATCCCGCCGTACCGCTGCTCGATGGGCGTGAAGCTGCCGGGGCTCGGCGCGCTGGGCACGCACTGGCGCGGGCCGATGGAATCGGTCCTGCCGGAGGCCGCCGGGCGGGGCCTCGTCCTGGACCTGCGGTCCTCGGCGTATGCGGCGGCGTGGAAGCCGAAGGGCGAGGTGGCGGAGCGGACGGCGACGGTGCGGGTGCTGCACGCGCCGACCCGGAAGGTGGTCAGCCACTTCAACAAGGCGACGAAGGGACGGATGGTGCGCAGCCTGCTGGATGCGGGCGTGCGGCCGTCCGGTCCGGCCGAGCTGGTGGAGGTGCTGCGGGGTCTCGGCTACGTGGTGGAGGTACAGGCTCCGGGGCGGGCGGGGCGTCCGTGGGCGCTGGACGTGCTGGTCACGCAGATCCATTAGCGCATTGCAGTATGCGCAACGCTCGTTGCGTGATGTGCTGACGCCGGGAAGGATGGGGCCATGACCTCCGCGCCCTCTGTCCTGGACCTCGCGCCCGTCGTCCCCGTCGTCGTCATCGAGGACGCCGCCGATGCCGTACCGCTCGCACGGGCTCTCGTCGCGGGCGGGCTGCCCGCGATCGAGGTGACATTGCGGACGGCGGCCGCGCTCGACGCGATCCGCGCGATCGCGGCGGAGGTGCCGGACGCGGTGGTGGGCGCGGGCACCGTGATCTCTCCCGACGGTGTGGACGCGTCGGTGGCGGCAGGTGCGCGGTTCCTGGTGAGTCCCGGGTGGACGGAGCGGCTGCTCGGCACGATGAAGGCGTCGGGCGTGCCGTTCCTGCCCGGGGTCTCGACGACGTCGGAGGTCGTGGCGCTGCTGGAGCACGGCGTGAGTGAGATGAAGTTCTTCCCGGCGGAGGCGGCGGGCGGCAGGCCGTTTCTGAAGTCGATGTCGGGCCCGTTGCCGCAGGCGCGGTTCTGCCCGACGGGCGGGATCTCGCTCGCGTCGGCGCCGTCGTATCTGGCGCTGCCGAATGTCGGCTGTGTGGGCGGCACATGGATGCTGCCGGCGGACGCGCTCGCGGCCAAGGACTGGGGGCGGGTCGAGTCCCTGGCCGCGGAGGCGGCCGCGCTCGGGCGAACGAACTCCGAGGTGTCAGCGCAGGTGTGACGTGTCGTTGAGCAGGCGCAGCGACGCGTTGCCGTCCGCGTAGTACGCGACTGCCGACACCGACGCCGCCGAGAGTTCCATCCGGAAGACCGACTCCGGCGGGGCGCCGAGCGCCAGGCGGACCAGCGTCTTGATCGGGGTGACGTGCGTGACCAGCAGGAGCGTGCGGCCGGCGGACGACGTGAGGAGTTTGTCGCGGGTCGTGGCCACCCGGCGGGCGACCGTGGCGAAGCTTTCGCCGCCGCCCGTCGGAGCCACCTTCGGCGAGGCCAGCCAGGCCGTCAGGTCGTCGCCGTACCGCTCGCGGACCTCCGCGAACGTCAGGCCCTCCCACGCGCCGAAGTCCGTCTCCCGCAGGCCGTCCTCGATGCGTACGTCGAGGTTCAGGCGGTTCGCGACCGCCTCGGCCGTCTCGCGGCAGCGCTTCAGCGGGGAGCTGACGATCTCCTGGACCGTGCCGCGTGCCGCGAGCGCCGCGGCGATCGCCTCGGCCTGACGCCGGCCGGCCGGTGACAGCTCCGGGTCGGTGCCGCCACTGCCCGAGAAGCGCTTTTCGGGCGTGAGGGCCGTCTCGCCGTGCCGCAGCAGTACGAAGGTGGCCGGAGGGCCGAGGTCCGCAGGGCCCCAGCCGACCGACGGAGCGGAGACCGCGCCCGACAGCGCTGCCCGGGCCTTCGCCGCGCCCGCCGTCGCGTCGCCGACCACGCGCGCCGCGCCGGCGTCCCGTGTGTCCAGCTCCGCCGTGGAGGCCGACGGCTCCCACTGCTTGCCCTTCTTGCCCGCGTCCATCGCCTCGTTGGCGAGCCGGTCCGCGTGCTTGTTCTGCTCGCGCGGGATCCACTCGTACGTGACCTGCGACGGCGGGAAGACCCGCGCCGCCTCCGCCGCCAGCGGCTTCATGTCCGGGTGCTTGATCTTCCAGCGGCCGGACATCTGCTCGACGACGAGCTTGGAGTCCATCCGTACGTGGACGGCGGCGTCGGGCGCGAGTGCGTGCGCGGCCTTGAGTCCGGCGATCAGGCCGCGGTACTCGGCGACGTTGTTCGTCGCGACGCCGATGTACTCCGCCGCCTCCGCGAGCGTCTCGCCGGTCGCCGGGTCGAGGACCACAGCGCCGTACCCTGCCGGGCCCGGGTTGCCCCGCGAGCCGCCGTCCGCCTCGACGACGAACTTCCGCATCAGAGACCCGATTCGGACGTACGGACCAGAATGCGGCGGCAGTTCTCGCACCGCAGCACGGTGTCGGGCGAGGCCGCGCGGACCTCGTTGACCTCGGTGATGTTCAGCTCCAACTGGCAGCCCTCGCACCGGCGCTGGAAGAGCCGGGCCGCGCCGACCCCGCCCTGCTGGACGCGGAGCTTCTCGTACAGCTTCAGCAGGTCGGCCGGGACGGAGGCGGAGACGACCTCGCGCTCCTTGGTCACGGACGTGGCCTCCGCGTCCAGTTCCTGCTGCGCCGCGTCCCGCCGTGCGGTCGCGTCGTCGACCTTGCCCTGGACGGAGGAGACCCGCTCGGTGAGCTCGGCGACACGTTCCTGCGCGGACTCGCGGCGCTCCATCACCTCGAGGACGACGTCCTCGAGGTCACCCTGGCGCTTGGCGAGCGAGGCGATCTCGCGCTGCAGGTTCTCCAGGTCCTTGGGCGAGGAGACCGTGCCCGAGTCGAGCCGCGTCTGGTCGCGCACGGCACGCTGGCGCACCTGGTCGACGTCCTGCTCCGCCTTGGTCTGCTCGCGGGCGGTGTCGCTCTCCTCGGTCTGCGCGGCGACCAGCAGGTCCCGCAGCTGCGTGAGGTCCTTGGTGAGCGACTCGATCTCGGCGTGCTCGGGCAGCGACTTGCGCCTGTGCGCAAGCTGCGACAGGCGTACGTCCAGGGCCTGGACGTCGAGGAGTCTGATCTGGTCGGCGGGCGCGGCGTTCAGTTGGGGGCTCCAGGAGAAGAGGGTTGGCCAGAAGAAGCGTGGTGGCCGGCGGAAGAGTGGTGGGACGACCAGGGGTCGGTGACGGTGTGCGAGACATGGACCCTGAGGTCCCAGCCGTGCCGGTCGGAAAGCTGGTCGAGCTGTGCGGCGGCCTGTTCGCACCAGGGCCATTCGGTGGCCCAGTGCGCGGCGTCGACCAGCCCGAGCGTGGAGTGCTGCGTGGCCTCGGAGACCGGGTGGTGGCGCAGGTCGGCGGTGAGGAAGGCGTCCACCCCGGCGGCCCGTACGTCCTCGAAGAGGCCGTCGCCGGAGCCGCCGCTCACCGCGACCGTACGGACGACCGCTTCCGGGTCGCCCGCGATGCGGATGCCCTGCGCGGTGGCGGGCAGCCGCTTGGCTGCGCGCTCGGCGAACTCCGCGAGCGTCTGCGGATGGTCGAGCTCGCAGATCCGGCCGAGGCCGCGGCGGCCGCTCGGATCCGTCGGGTCCGGCACCAGGGGGCGTACGACCCGGAGGTCGAGCGCGCCCGCGAGGGCGTCGGACACGCCGGGGTCGGCGGTGTCGGCGTTGGTGTGCGCGACATGCAGGGCGATGTCGTTCTTGATCAGCGTGTGCACGACGCGGCCCTTGAAATGACCGGCCGCGACCGTCGTCGTACCGCGCAGATAGAGCGGATGGTGCGTGACGATCAGCTGGGCGCCGAGCTCGACCGCCTCGTCCGCGATCTCCTGGACGGGATCCACGGCGAACAGCACACGCCGGACCTCCGCGTCGGGATCGCCGCAGACCGTGCCGACCGCGTCCCACTGCTCGGCCCGCTCGGGGGGCCACAGGGTGTCGAGCGCGGCGATGACTTCAGACAGACGGGGCACGGAGGAAAGGCTACCTGGCCCCCGTGCCCCTGTGACCTGCCGCTGGAAGGCGGTCTGCCGCCGCCGGTCGGCGGGGCTCCTTCCTGACCGGCCGCTACTTGATCAAATACGTGCGCAGGTCGTCGAGGACCTCGTCGGCCGCGGTGACACCGAGGCCCAGGTACCAGGTCTCGTCCGGCACGTCCTTGGCCTGGCCGGCCTTGACGGCCTTGAGGTTCTTCCACAGCGGGTTGGACTGGGCGGTGTCGCGCTTGGTGGTCTTCGGGTCGCCGTAGACGCCGGTGAAGATCCAGTCGGCGTCGGCCGAGTCGATCTTCTCGGGGCTGATCTCCACCGCGAGGTCCTCGACCTGCTGGTTGGCCGGCCGGGGCAGCCCGGTGTCCTTGAGGATCGTGCCGATGAAGGAGGCGCCCGCGTACAGCCGGATCTTGCCGGGCATGTAGCGGACCATCGAGATCGTCGGCTTCTTGGCGCCGATGTCCGTGCCGAGCTGCTTCGCCTTCGTCTCGTACGCGGCGAGCTTCGCCTTCGCCTCGGCGGTCTTGTCGAGGGCCGCGGCGTTGAGGAGGTAGTTCTCCTTCCAGGTGAAGCCCGGGCGGATGGAGAAGACGGTCGGAGCGATGGTGGCGAGCTCCTTGTACTTGTCGGCGGCGCGCAGCTGGCTGCCGAGGATCAGATCGGGCTTGAGGGCCGCGATCGCCTCCAGGTTGAGGTTGTTGATCGTGCCGACGCTCTTGGGACTGCCGGCTTCCTTCTTCAGGTAGGCGGGGATGCCGTCGTCGCCCTCGGTGGGCGCGTAGCCGACGGGCTTGATGCCGAGCGAGGCAACGTTGTCCAGTTCGCCGACGTCGAGGACGACGACCCGCTTGGGCGCGGCCTTGAGCTCGGTCTTGCCGAGCGCGTGCGTGATGGTGCGCGGGAACTGGCCGGCCGCCGCGTCCGTGCCCATCGCCGCGGTCTTCTCCGCCGCCTCGCCGAAGCCCTTGCCGCCCTGCGCCACTGCCTTCTTGCCGCCGTCGTCCGCCGGGGCGGCCTTGTCACCCGCGTCCGAGCTGCCGCAGGCGGCGAGCGAGAGCGCGGCGGTGAAAGCGACGGCTGCGGCTGCACCGCGGCGGTGAAGGGACATGACGTGCTCCTGATCCAGGTACTCAAGGCTGTACTTAGGCGGACCTAACCTTAAGCGCCCGCATCTGCGGCAGCACAATCGCCTGCCGCTCCTCAGGCGAATCGCCACATGGCCACCCTTATGTGTGAAGTGGCGGGGCGCGTGTTGTTCGTCAGGAAGTGCGAACCTAGCTTCGTTGCCGGAGGTGACGAGCCGATGACAGCCTGTGCCATCGAGACCGCTGCTGGGGACGGTGCGGAGGACGCGGTCGTGGGAAGTGTCGTGGGACGTACGGGGATCACGATCACCGCGGACGGCGCGTACGCGGCCCGGCTCGCGGGTGCCGGAGAGGCCCTCTTCCCCGAGCGCTGGACGCTCGACGGGCCGGAGCCCTACGCCGTGCCGCTGCCGCTGGACCAGCCGGAGGAGCGCGACTCCGACGTACTGCCGCTGTCCGACGGGCGGGTGCTGATCCGGCGGCGGACGGCCGGTCGGCACACCTTCTCGCTGCTCTACCCGACGGGTCCCGCAACGGGTGAACTGCCGCTCGGCGCGGTCGAGTCGGCGGAGCTGACGCTCCTTCCGCCATCGCCGGACGGCATGAGCGTGTACGCCGTCGCGCCCGGCGAGCGATCGACCGCGATCTGGCTGGTGGCCGGCGGATCCTTCGGGCCCGAGCATGTCGCCGAGGTGCCGGGCCGCTGTTCGGGCGGGGTGTGGCTGGACCGTACGGGCCGGATGCTGGCCCTGGACCGGCAGCTGGACGGCGGACCGATGAAGGCGGTGGCGGTCGATCTGCGACGGGGCGGCGAGGTGTCGCCGCTGCTGCAGATCACCGACGACAGCGACGACCGGCTGCTGCTCGCGGATCCGGACAGCGGCCTGCTGCTGATCCGCTCGAACGCGCCGGGCCACGGCCGGCTGGGCTGGGGAGTGCTGGGCAGTCTGCAGCCGGTGCGGTTCCCGGAGTGCCTGCGGCTCGCGGACTGCGCGGTGAAGCCGTTCGCCGTACAGCCGGGCCAGGTGCTGATGCCGGAGAGCTGCGCGGTGGCGCTGCGGATCGACGGGGCGGCCGGGAGCTGGCTGGGGTTGTGGCGGCCGTCGGGACGGCGGCTGCATCAACTGGCAGCGCCGGAAGGGTGGCTGGCGGGTGCGGGGCTGTGGAGCAGCGAAGGAGTGCTGCACCTTCCGTACGCGACAGGGGCGGTGCCGTGCGGGGTGGCGAAGGTGGACGCGGCGGAGGTCGAGGCGGAGGTCCGGGCGTCGGCCGCTGCCGAGGTGCCGACCGTGGAACACAAGGTGACCACCGATCCCGCACAGGCAATTCCGCTTGTGTGCAAGCCGGTTCCGTTGCGGGAGGCCCCGCTCACCGGCGGCGGCACCGCTGACTAACTCCGGCGCCGGGGCGAACCACATGGCCATCACACAGGGCCGGTGCCTCGTGACACGAAAGCAAGCGATCACAACGGGGTGAACTACCACCATGTCCGAAAGCCGAACCGACACGACTCAGACGCGTCCGCAGGGGGCGGATGCGGGAGGCGCGGGCAAGCACCGGGGAGGTGCGGCGCCCACGGAGGACTCGACGGCCACGCCGCACGGCAAGCACCGCAAGTCGCAGAAGTAGGCGCGGGATTCCGTCTCCTGGGGCCTCGGCTCCAGGAGACGGACCCCAGCCAGGGGCATTCGTTTGGATCACCGGGCGGAATGCCCATGTACGGAAAGTGCAACTCTGCCTGGATTTGCGCAGTTTGCTGCTGGCAAGTCTTCGCCATGGCGAGGACTTGCCGTCATCAGGCCTTCACGTCGGCGTTTTCCGGCCGATAGACCCATGGCATGTCCTCCCCTTCGCAGTCTTCCGCCTTCCGGCGCAGACGCTGGCAGCTGCTCTCAGCCGCCACCGCAGTGCCGCTGCTGGCATCGGGTCTTGCCGTTCTGCAAGCACCCGCACAAGCCGCTCCGAGCAAGCCCGCCATTCCCGCCAAGCCCTCGGCGACCCACAAGGTCACCCTGGTCACCGGCGACGTCGTCACGGTCACCACGACGGCCGACGGCAAGCAGATCGCCGACGTCGACCGGCCGGACAGCGCCGTCGGCGGCGTCAAACTCCAGGAGATCAAGGGCGACTTGTTCGTCATCCCGGACGAGGCCGCGCCGCTGCTCGGCACGGACAAGCTCGACCGGCGGCTGTTCAACGTCACCGACCTGATCGAGATGGGCTACGACGACGCCAAGTCGGCCGCGGTACCGCTGATCGCGACGTACGCCCGGCCGAAGTCCCGGGGGGCCGTCGAGCCGACGGCCCCCCGGGGCAGCAGGCTGACCCGCAAACTCAAGGGCATCCGCGGTGCCGTGCTCAGCACCGAGAAGCGGCAGGCCCGCACCTTCTGGACCGCTGTCGCGCCGCAGGGCAGCGCGACGTTGGGCGCGGGTGTGGCGAAGCTGTGGCTCGACGGTCGCGTGAAGGCCAACCTGAAGGAGAGCGTGCCGCTGATCGGCGCGCCCGGGGCCTGGGCGGCCGGATACACCGGCAAGGGCGTCAAGGTCGCGGTGCTCGACACCGGCATCGACGTCAACCACCCCGACTTCGCCGGCCTGATCGACGGCACGGCCAGCTTTGTGCCGAATGAGGCCGTCACCGACGTCAACGGGCACGGCACGCATGTGGCCGGCACCATCGTCGGTTCCGGCGCCGCTTCCGGAGGCGACAACAAGGGCGTCGCCCCCGGCGCCGACCTCTTCGTGGGCAAGGTGCTCGGCGGCAAGGAGGGCTACGGCCAGGACTCCTGGGTCATGGCCGGCATGCAGTGGGCCGCCGAGTCCGGCGCCGACGTCGTCAACATGAGCCTCGGCGACTCCTACCCGACGGACGGCAGCGACCCGATGTCGCAGACGGTCGACGCGCTGTCCGCGCAGTACGGCACGCTGTTCGTCATAGCCGCCGGCAACGCGGGCCCGGAGAGCATCTCCGCACCGGGCGCGGCCGCCTCCGCGCTCACCGTGGCCGCCACGGACAAGGAGGACCGGCTCGCGTCCTTCTCCAGCACCGGCCCGCTGGCCTACTCCGGCGGCATGAAGCCGGACCTCGCGGCGCCCGGCGTGGACATCACCGCGGCCCGCTCGCAGGAGATGACCGACGGCGGCGAGGGCCTGTACCGGACCATCAGCGGCACCTCGATGGCCACTCCGCACGTGGCCGGCGCGGCGGCGATCCTGGCCCAGCAGCACCCGGACTGGACCGGCGCGCAGCTCAAGGAACACCTGACGAGTACCGCGAAGGGCCTGGACGGCGGGTACTCGCCGTACGAGGTCGGCACCGGCCGTCTCGACGTGGCCGCCGCCGTGCGCGCCACGGTCCGCGGCACCGGATCGCTCTTCTTCGGCAACTACACGTGGCCGCACGAGCCGAGCGACGTCGCCGTCACGAAGGAGCTGACCTTCACCAACACCGGCTCCGCCGACGTCACGCTGAACCTGGCACTGACCAACGACGGCGGCCCGTTCACGCTCGGAGCCACCACGGTGACCGTCCCGGCGGGCGGCACCGCCACCGTCCCGGTGACCGGGGACCCGAAAACCGCCTCGGCAGGCCGGCACGCCGGCTACGTGACAGCCACCGACGCGGCCACCGGACAGCCGGTGACCCGCACCTCCGTGGCGCTGCTCAAGGAGGAGGAGCGCTACGACCTGAACATCAAGCTGGTCGGCCGGGACGGCAAGCCCGCCGCCGGCTGGGTCGGAGTCAACCTGGCCGGCGACGTCTGGCCGTGGTCGGTCTACGTCGACGGCTCGACCACCATGCGCATGGCACCCGGCCTGTACACCGTCGCGGGATACCTCGACGTGGCCGGCGAGAAGGCGGACCGCTCGGGTCTGGCCGTGCTGGTCGACCCGGAGACCGTGCTCAAGGACGGCTCCGCCGACGTGGTGCTGGACGCGAGCAAGGCACGCCTGCTGCAGACCGAGGCGCCGCAGCGCACCGAGGACCGCCAGCGCAAGGTCGACTTCAACGTCCACTACAAGGGCCACGACCCGTACATGGACTACCGCAGCGCGTACGTGCTGCCGCTGACGTACGACGACGTCTACGTCGCCCCGACGGAGCCGATGAAGCAGGGCGAGTTCATGCTGACCACTCGCTGGCGCAAGGGCGAACCGCAGCTCGGCCTGAGCACGATGGGTGGTCGGCTCCGCTTCGAGGCACGGGTACAGGCGGGCAGCGCGCTGGGCACCGCCACGGACACGCTCGGCGTCGTCTACGCGGGCAACGGCGCGGCGGCCGCGTACGGGAAGGTCAAGGCCAAGGGCAAGGTCGTCGTCGTCGAGCGCAGCGACGAGGTCTCGCCGCAGGAGCGCACCGAGGCCGCGGTCGCGGCCGGTGCGAAGGCGCTGATCGTGGTCAACGACGGTGTCGGTGCGCTGATGGAGTACGTCGGCGAGTCGACCATTCCGGTCGCCACCGTGCACCGCGACGCGGGCAAGGCCCTTGTCTCGATGGCGAAGGCGGGCATCTTCAAGCTGACCGCAGAGCAGACCGAGCACACGCCGTTCGTCTACGACCTGACCCGGGAGTACCCCGGCCAGGTGCCGGACCGTGCCCTGGTCTACAAGCCGGCCAAGGGTGACCTCGCCCGGATCGACGCCCGCTACTACTCGGCCGCGGGCGGCCGGTTGGCGGAGGGCTACCGGTCCGACTTCACCCTCAGCCCGTCGTTCAACTTCCCCGAGCTCGAGTGGCACCCGGGCACCCGCACCGAATGGGTGACCCCGGGCCAGGTCTGGAGGGAGTTCCACACACAGGGCATCGACGGACCGCTGCCGTGGTCGATGGTGTCGGGCGACAACACGTATGCCAAGGGCAGCGCAACCCGTCTGGACTGGTTCGCTCCGGCGACCCGGCCCGGCCAGAGCGAGTCCTTCGGCGTGTACAACTCCCGCTGGCAGAACTACATGACCTGGAACGTGCAGGCGTGGGCCTCCGCCAGCGACACCATGCGTCTTGGCGGCTACCTGCCGTGGGGTGAGACGCCGTCCCACCTGAAGGTCTTCCAGGGCGACACGCTGATCCACGACAACCCGGTCGGCGGAGACATGCAGTGGGTGGAGGTGCCGGCGGGCAATCTGCCCTACCGCGCCGTCCTCGACGTGGAGCGGCCTGGTGACGTCTTCCGGCTGTCGACGCGCACCCACACCGAGTGGACGTTCATGTCCGACACCGTCGACTCGGACTTCTTCGAGCGGTTCTCGGTGCTGAACCTGGACTACAAGCTGGAGTCGGACCTGCACGGCGACGTGAAGGCCAATGCGACCCAGCAGATCGCGCTCAAGCCGGTGTCGATGGACTCCGGCACTGTGCCGGGCACCGTCACCAAGGTGACGCTGGACGTCTCGTACGACGACGGCGCCACCTGGCAGAAGGTGACCCTGGCCAAGGGCGCCGACGGCTACTGGACGGGTTCGTTCAGGACGGCGAAGAAGCCCGGCGGCTTCGTCTCGGTCCGCGCGAGCGCCGCGACGGACAGCGGCTTCAGCGTCAAGAACGAGATCATCCGGGCGTACGGCCTGCGATGAGCCGCACTGCCGGGCCCCGGGGAGGCGACTTCCCGGGGCCCTTCCCGTCACACCCGCTCCCACCAGGGACTATTCAGGGTCTGCCGCCATGGCGCATACTCTCCCCGCTGCGGCAAGCGGAAGAGAGTCGGTCGCCGATGCTGGATGTGCTGGGCCTCGAATCCGATGACGAGCGCGTCTACCGGGCGCTGCTCGGGCGGCCGAAGTCCACCGCGACGCTGCTGTCGGATCTGCTCGTCGCATCGCAGGCCGACGTGGACAAGGCCCTGTCCCGCCTGGTCGGCTGGGGACTGGTGACCAGGTCGGCGGACGAGGAGTTCACCGCCGCGCCGCCGGCCATGGCGCTCGGCGCTCTCATCAGCCAGCGCCGGGACGGGCTGCGCACGGCCGAGCAGGCACTGGTGACCTTCGCCGAGGAACACCGGGCGGCGATGACCGGGAGCAGCATCAACGACCTGATCGAGGTCGTCACGGGCGTCGACGCCATCCGCCATCGCTTCCTGCAGGTGCAGCAGGCAGCCCGCACGCAGGTCCGCAGCTTCATCACCGCACCGTTCGTCGCCGTGCCGCCCGACGAGAACACGGCCGAACCGGTGGCCATCGGCCGCGGCGTGCACTTCCGGGCGGTGCTGGACCGGGCCGTGCTGGCAGAGCCGGGCATCGTCACGGATGCGATCGATTCACTGCGCAGTGGTGTGGAACTGCGTGTCGCCGACCAGCTGCCGATGAAACTCGTGCTGGCCGACGCCGACCTCGGACTTGTCCCGCTCGCGGTCACACCGGCCGGAGAGCCCGGCGCCGTGCTGCTGCACCGCAGCGGCCTGTTGGATGCGCTGGACGCACTGTTCGAGACGGTATGGCGCACCGCCCACCCGCTCGAGCTGTCCGGCAACGGCGGAGAAGTCGGAACCACCGTCGAGGTCGGTGCGGACGGCCCGACCGACGTCGACCGGAGGATTCTCGCGCTCCTCCTGGCCGGCCTGACCGACCAGACGGCGGCGGCACAACTGGGTCTGTCACCGCGCACGTTGCACCGCCGCCTGCGCCACCTCATGGACATAGCCGGAGTTCGGACCCGGATGCAGCTCGGCGGTTACGCCATCCGGCACGGCTGGGTGGAGCCACACTGAAGATCCTGTGCCGCTCAGAGACCGCGACGAAACTGCCTCCTAGCCCTTCTTCAGTCCCAGCACCTCCGCCGCCGCGAACGTCTCGTTCCCCGGCCGCCCCGCGTAGTGCGGCGTCAGCAGCGCATCCAGCTCGTCGAAGCTGAACGCCTCCTTCGAGGTGTCGAACTTGGCGGCCACCTTCGGCCGTTCCACGATCGCCACCATTCCTCCATGCACCACGAACAGCTGGCCGTTCACCTGGCCGGCCGCCGGCGACGCCAAGTAGCCCACCAGTGGTGACACATGCTCCGGTGCCAGCAGGTCGAGCCCGCCGTCCGTCGGCTCGGCGAACCCGGCGAAGACGTCCTGAGTCATCCGCGTCCGGGCCCGCGGGCAGATCGCGTTCGCCGTGACGCCGTACTTCGCCAGCGCCAGCGCCGTGGACGTGGTCAGCCCGACGATGCCGCCTTTCGCCGCCGCGTAGTTCGGCTGGCCCGCCGACCCCGCGAGGAAGGCCTCGGACGAGGTGTTGACGATCCGCCCGTACACCGGCGCACCGGAGGACTTGGCGCGCTCGCGCCAGTGAACCGACGCGAAGTGCGTGGTGTTGAAGTGGCCCTTGAGGTGGACCCGTATCACCGAGTCCCACTCGCTCTCGCTCATCGAGAAGATCATCCGGTCCCGCAGAATGCCCGCGTTGTTGACCAGGATGTCGAGCTTTCCGTTGGCGGCGACGGCCAGTTCGACGAGTTCGCGGGCCTGCGCGAAGTCGGAGACGTCGCCGTGGTGGGCGGTGGCGGAGCCGCCCGCCGCGCGGATCTCCTCGGCGACCTCCTCGGCCGGCGTCGCCGACGCCTCGCCGGAGCCGTCCCGGCCCGGCCGTCCGTAGTCGTTGACGACGACGGACGCGCCGAGACGGGCGAGTTCGAGGGCTTCGGCACGCCCGAGGCCACGGCCCGCGCCCGTGACGATCGCGGACAGGCCGTCGAGTGGCAGAGACATTCAGTGGTCCTCTCCGGAAATGTGGCGCATCAGATTTCGATGCAGGTGCGCAGTGCCTCACCCGTGCGCATCAGGGCCAGCGCGTCGTTGATCTCCGCGAGCTGCACCCGGTGCGTGATCATGCTTTCGAGGTCGATACGGCCGGCCCGCCACAGCGCGATGGCCCGCTCGTACGAGGTGAGCACGTCTCCGCCGCCGTACATCGACGGCAGGATCCGCTTCTCGTCGAAGAACAGCTCGAACATGTTGAGCTGGAGGTAGTCGTCCATGGCTCCGGCCCCGACGATGCACAGCGTGCCGCCGCGCCGGGTCGTCTCGTACGCGGTGCGCGCGGTGGCGGACTTGCCGACGACCTCGAAGACATAATCGAAGCCCTCGCCCGCGGTGATCCGCTGCTTGGCGTCGCCCAGCTCGTCCGGCGAAACGGCCTCCGTCGCACCGAACTTGAGCGCGGCCTCGCGACGGCTCGCGACCGGGTCGACGGCGACGATCTGGGCCGCGCCCTTGAGCCGCGCGCCCTGGATCGCGGAGATGCCGACGCCGCCGCAGCCGATGACGGCGACCGACGAACCGACCGCCACATCGGCGGTGTTGATGGCCGCGCCGAGGCCCGTCGTCACTCCGCAGCCGATCAGCGCGGCGATGTCGTACGGCACGTCGTCGGGTATCGGCACGGCGCAGCCGGCGTCGACGACGACCTCCTCGGTGAACGTGCCGGTGCCCGCGAAGCCGAAGACGTCACCGCCGGGGCGCTTGAAGTTCGGCGTGCCCGCGTTCATGAAGCCGGCCAGACACAGCTCCGTCTGGCCGCGCTTGCAGGCGGGACAGCTGCCGCACGCGGGCAGCCAGCACAGCAGCACCCGGTCGCCCTGCTTGAGGCCGCCGACTCCGTCGCCGACGTCGATGATCTCGCCCGCGCCTTCGTGGCCGGGGATGAAGGGCGCGGGCTGTGGCAGTACGCCGTTCATCGCGGAGACGTCGGAGTGGCACAGTCCGGTGGCCCGGACCCGGATCTTGACCTTTCCGGGGCCGAAGCCCACCGCCTCGATGTCGTCGAGGACTTCCAGCTTGTCCTGACCTGTCTCGTGGAGTACGGCTGCTCGCATGGTGCGGTTCCTTTCAGGAGTGCTCGACGATGGTGTCGGCGAGGACGGGCGCGTCGTCCCTCTCGACGGCGGTCACCGCGGCCTGGACGCGGCCCTCGTCGGCCCACATCCGAATGCGCAGGGTCTCGCCGGGGAAGACCACACCGGCGAAGCGTGTGGTGTACGAGCTGACGCGGTCCACGTCGCCGCCGAGGACGGTGTCGACGATCGCCTTGAGCGTCATTCCGTACGAGCAGAGCCCGTGCAGGATGGGCCGGTCGAAGCCCGCGAGCGCCGCGAACTCGGGGTCGGCGTGCAGGGGGTTGAAGTCGCCGGAGAGCCGGTAGAGCAGCGCCTGGTTCTCGCGGACAGGGCGTTCGACGGTCTTGTCGGGCTCGCGGGACGGGAGTTCGGTGCGGGCGGAGGGCCCGCGTTCGCCGCCGAAGCCGCCTTCTCCGCGTACGAAGATCTGGGAGTCGTTGGTCCACAGCGGCCCGTCGTCGTCGGCCGCTTCGGTGCGCAGGACGAGGACGGCGGCCTTGCCCTTGTCGTAGACGGCAACGACGCGCGAGGTCGAGACGGCCTTCCCCGCGACCGGGATCGGCCGGTGCAGCCGGACCGTCTGTCCGCCGTGGAGTACCGACGCCAGGTCGATGTCGAGTCCGGGGACGTTGAATCCGCCGGCACCGCCCTGGCCCGCGCCCGCGACGGTGGCGAAGCTCGGCAGGACATGGAGCTTCGATTCGAGGGTGTAGCGCAGTTCGTCCGGATCGGTGGCGGGGATGCCCGCGCCGAGGCCGAGGTGGTAGAGCTGGACGTCCTTGCGGTCCCAGCGGATCTCGGCGCTGCGGGGTTCGGCGGCGACGGCCTTGGCGGCATCAATCGGCATGAGGCTGCTGCTCCTTGAGGGGCTTGAGGAGTCTTGAGAAGTCCTGAGGAGTGGAAGACCTCGGCGCGGCCGTCCGCACCGTCGGCCGCACCGAGGTCGTACGGGACCGGCCCCGCGGCCGTTCTAGAACGCGTTCTAGGGGTCGGTGGCCCTATGTATAACGCAGCCCCCAATACTTGGGAAGACCGCTGACGCTATGTCAGATGTGCGGCCCACCTGCTGGGCCGCCCAGGACATTTGTCACTGCCGAGTCCGTACATGCGCATCTGCCGGGGCCTGCCACCTTCTTCGTAGCGTGATCCTCATGAAAGAGACCGGGATCCTCGTGAAGCAGACGCACGGCGTGACAGGAGCGACGATGTCCAGAGCGGCGAAGTCCACAGCGAGGAACTCCACGGCGACGACGTCCACCGCGCCGGAGTGCGGGAAGAGCCGGCGGTGGAGGCTCGTCCGAGGGCCGGAGCACATCGGCCCGCCCAACGGCTTCGCGCTGCTGCCGTGGCTGCTGATGGGCCTGGGCGCGGTCTCCAATCTGCTCCAGGGCAAGACGCCGAACCCGTGGATCGGCGGCATCGGGGTGCTGGTCTTCAACTCCCTCTACATCGCGCTGGTCTTCCGCGCCTTCGACAAGAGCGCGCGGGAGGCGCCGCTGACCCGGTGGCTGCTGGTGGCGCTGGGCGCGGTCACCTTCGCTCTCGCCGCGGGTTACGGCGGAGTGTGGCTGCTCTTCTTCCCGCTGCTGGGACTCGCCACGGGCGCGGTGATGCACGGTCCGCGGATCGGCCCGGTGATACTCGCGCTGGCCGCCGCGTCCGGACTGGTCGCGGGGCTGCGGGACGGCTGGAGCGCGATCGGCATCGCCTACGGCACGCTGCTCTCCGGCCTGGTGACCGCGGCGATCCTGCGGCTGTCCGAGACGGTCCGCGAACTGAGCGACACCCGGCAGGAGTTGGCCCGCACAGCGGTCGAGAGGGAGCGGCTGCGGTTCTCCCGCGATCTCCATGATCTGCTCGGTCACACGCTGTCGGTGATCGTGGTGAAGTCGGAGGCGGCGAGGCGGCTCGGGCCGCGGGACATGGCGGCGGCGCTGGCGCAGATCTCCGACATCGAGTCGGTGGGCCGCCAGGCACTGACGGAGATCCGCGAGGCGGTGACCGGCTACCGCGCGGGAAGCCTCGCCTCGGAACTCGACGGGGCGCGCTCGGCCCTCGCCGCGGCCGGCATCGAACCGGTCGTACGCCAGTCGGGTCCGCCGCTCGAACCGCAGACGGCGGCGCTGCTGGGCTGGGTGGTGCGGGAGGCGGTGACCAATGCGGTACGCCACAGCGGCGCGACGGTCTGCGAGATCACCGTGGACGGCACACAGGACAAGGTCCGCCTGACGATAAGCGACAACGGCCGTGCCACCGCGGCCGACTGGATACCCGACCCCGCCGGCACGGGCCTGAAGGGTCTCGCCGAACGCCTCTCGGCAGCCGGCGGCTCCCTCGAGGCGGCCCCGTCCGCCCGCGGCGGCTTCCGCGTCCAGGCGGAACTTCCGGTGGACGCGCTGCAGGAAACCTGGCCCGCGGTGTGAGCCGACCCGATGCCCGGTCCGCCCCGGTCGCGTCCATCCGCGCTGATCGGACATACGCTTGCGACGTGGAAGAAATGCCTCAGAACCACCGTGCCGCCCAGTCCGTTCGTGTCCTCCTCGCCGAGGACCAGGGCATGCTGCGCGGCGCGCTCGCGCTGCTGCTCGGCATGGAGGAGGACATCAGGGTCGTCGCCCAGGTCGGCCGCGGGGACGAGATCGTGCGCACGGCGCTCGACGTGCGGCCCGATGTGGCTCTGCTGGACATCGAGTTGCCGGGTGTGAGCGGCCTGGACGCCGCCGCCCAGCTGCGGGACGAGGTGCCCGATTGCCGGGTGCTGATCCTGACGACGTTCGGCCGGCCCGGCTATCTGAGGCGGGCCATGGAGGCCGGGGCGGTGGGCTTCCTGGTGAAGGACGGACCGGTCGAGGAGCTGGCGGAGGCGATCCGCGCGGTGCTGCGCGGCGAAACGGTCATCGACCCGGCCCTCGCCGCGGCCGCCCTGGGTGCCGGGCCGAGCCCGCTGACCGCGCGGGAACGGGATGTGCTGAACGCCTCGGTGGACGGCGCGACGGTCGCGGACATCGCGGGCACGCT
Organism: Streptomyces sp. NPDC020681; assembly: GCF_044334895.1. Classification (NCBI taxonomy): domain Bacteria; kingdom Bacillati; phylum Actinomycetota; class Actinomycetes; order Kitasatosporales; family Streptomycetaceae; genus Streptomyces; species Streptomyces sp. NPDC020681. The sequence continues at coordinate 37,748 of NZ_JBIRTX010000016.1, forward strand.
GCACCTGTCGGAGTCGACGGTCCGCAACTACCTCTCGTCGGCGATCGGCAAGACGGGCACCCGCAACCGCATGGAAGCGGTGCGAGCGGCGCGGCAGCAGGGCTGGCTCTGACGGCGACCGGTCGCCGGCTCAGCGCTGAGCGACGACCTTGCCCTCCTTGTCGTAGTACGCAAAGTGCAACCTGCCCGGGTTCTCAGGAATGGCCGCCGCGTAGAACCTGACGTCGATCCCCGGAACGGAAACGAGCCTGGGCCTCACCTTCGGCTGCGGGCCCCAGCCGATCTCCACTGCGCTGTACAGGCTGCCGACTGCGCCCACCCACACGCCGACGTACTTGCCGCGAATGGTTTCGGTGTTGCTGCTGTCCTCGTGGCGCTCGCGACCGTCGCGCTCGGGGCCCGAAAGCAATTGGCGCTTCTTGCCCTCCGCGTAGTGGATGACGTACCAGTTCTGGCCGATAAGCAGCTCCCGGGCATCGCCGGATTTGGCTCTCTTCTCGACTCCCTCGGACCACCCACGGGGTACATCCCCGCGCTGCTCGGCGAACTTGAGCTGCCGCAGCGACTCCTCCTTCGTGCGTGGCGCCCCGTACACCGTGACCTGCGCCTTCCGCACCGCACCGTCCGGATACTTCAGCGTGGCCACCGTCACAGTGACGGGCGTCAGCAGGCCGGGAACGGTCGGCCGGGCCGCCACGCCGTCCGCGCTCCTCGTTCCCTTGTCGTCCATCGCCGCTCCGACCGCGAAGCCGCCCGCGGGCAGCAGCGCGGCCACGGCGAGTGCTGCCACCGCGGCACGACGGCGCGCCCTGCGACGGCGGCCTCCTGCCATCACCGCCGCGGTGGGCACGGGCACGATGCGCACGCCCTCTGCCGCTTCCGCCAGCCCCGCACCCAGTGCTGTCTCCGCCGTGCTCTGCCGCTCTTGTCCCATCATCAGTTCCCTCGGCTTCCGACTGCGCTCGCCAGCGCGGATATGGCGCGCAACTTGGCGATCCCCTTGGCTGCATTGCTCTTCACGGCGCCCACCGAGCACCCCATGCACTCCGCCACCTGGGTCTCGCTAAGGTCCTCCCAGTAGCGCAGGACCACCGCCTCCCGCTGGCGCGGCGGCAGTTGGACCAGCGCACGCAGCAGCACCGCGCGGTCGTCGGCCTGCGCGATCGAGTCACTACGCTCGGGCAGGTCGCCGCCGATTCCGGTGTCGTCGTGCGGCGACAGGTACTCCTTGAGCCGCTTGCGGTGCTTGCGGGCATGGGCGTTGACCATGACCCGTCTGACATAGGCGTCCTGGTCGTCCGCCCCGCTCACCCTGCGCCAGGCCACATAAACCCGCTCCAGTGACGACTGGACCAGGTCCTCCGCCGCGTGCTGCTCCCCCGTCAGCAGAAACGCCGTGCGCAGCAGCCTTGGCCAGCGGACTGCTGCGAATTGCTGGAACTCCTCGTCCAGCGTCTGCTTCTCCCCCATGGGCACCTCCTCACACAATGGAGTCCGTGAGGGACGGAAACCGTTGCCTCATCCCTCAGCGGCATCCTTCGCGCCGTCGCGCGGCAGCCACAGCAGCATCAGCACCACGCCCGCCAGCAGCACCCCGGTCCCCGTCCGGAACGCCAGTGCGTAGCCGGCCGTCAGGGACTCCGGGTCCGTCGCGCCCGCCGTTCTCGATGCCGCGACCGTCGACAGGACCGCGAGGCCCAGTGCGCCGCCCATCGTGCGGGAGGTGTTGACCAGGCCGGAGACCAGGCCCGCGTCGCCCGGGTCCGCGCCCGAGGTGGCCAGGGACGCGAGAGGGGTCGCGGCGAGGCCGCCGCCGAGCATCATCAGAAGGCCGGGGAGCAGGATCGCCGTCGGGTACGAGCCGTGGGCGTTCATCGTCGACTGCCAGGCGAAGCCGACCGCGCTCACCAGAGTGCCGAGTACGGCGGTGTTGCGCGCGCCGATCGAGCGCATCAGCGGTGGTGCGGCCTTCGAGCCGACGACCACGGCGAGCGAGCTGGGCATCAGGGCGAGCCCGGCGGCCAGAGGGCTGTAGTCGAGGACGTTCTGGGCGTACAAGGTCATGAAGAACCACATGCAGAACATGGCCGCGCCGCAGCTGAACATCGCCGCGTTCGCCGCCGAGACCGACCGCACGCGGAACAGTTTCAGCGGCATCAGCGGTGCCTTCGCCCGTGCCTCGACCGCGACGAAGAGGCCGAGCAGCGCGAGCCCGGCGGCCAGCGGCACGAGGGTCGCCGGCGCGGTCCAGCCTTCCTGTTCGGTCTGGACGATGCCGTATGCGAGCGTCGCAAGGCCCGCCGTCACCAGCACCGCGCCCGGCAGGTCGAGCCGGCGCCGCTGCTCCCCGGCCCGGCTCTCGGTGAGCCACCAGATCCCCAGGACCAGCACCAGCGCGCCGACCGGCACATTGATCAGCAGCGTCCAGCGCCAGTTGAAGGCGTCGGTCAGCGCCCCGCCGACGAGTCCTCCGGCCGCGCCTCCTCCCGCACCCACGGCGGTCCAGGTGCCTATCGCCCGCGCCCGCGCCGGTCCTTCGGGCACCGCCGAGGTGAGGATCGTCAGCGTCGAGGGCGCGAGGACGGCGGCCCCGAGCCCCTGACCGGCGCGCGCGGCCAGCAACTGCCAGCCCTCCTGGGCGAGCCCGCCCGCGAGCGAGGCCGCGGTGAACAGCCCGAGCCCGACCAGGAACATCAGCTTGCGGCCGAAGATGTCCCCGGCCCGGCCGCCCAGCAGCATGAACCCGGCGAACGCGATCGAGTACGCGTTGACCACCCACTGCAGCCCGACGGCGCTCAGCCCCAGGTCGGCGCGCATCGACGGCAGCGCGGTGTTGACCACGGACACGTCGAGGACGACGAGGAACTGCCCGGCGCAGGCGGCGAGTACGACCGGCCAGGTGCGCATGGCGCGGCGGCCGGCGGCGGAGACAGAGGCGGCTGCGGTGTCTGAGGGGGCTTGGACCATGCCCGTCATGCTCGCAGGCAGCCGGTGGTCCGTACATCGAGATTTCGATGTACGGAAGGTCCCGGCCCTGGTCCTAGGACTTACGGAGCAGAGTGACCACGGCCGCCCCGCCGAGCCCGATGTTGTGCGCGAGTCCCACCCGCGCGCCCTCGACCTGCCGCGCTCCGGCCTTGCCCCTCAACTGCCACACCAGCTCGGCGGCCTGGGCCAGTCCGGTCGCGCCCAGCGGATGGCCCTTGGAGATCAGCCCGCCCGACGGGTTCACCACCCACCGCCCGCCGTAGGTCGTCGCGCCGCTCTCCACGAGCTTGCCGGACTCGCCGTCCGCGCACATGCCGAGCGCCTCGTACGTCAGCAGCTCATTGACCGAGAAGCAGTCGTGCAGCTCGATCACATCGACGTCCTCGATGCCGAGCCCGGAGCTCTCGTACACCTGGCGCGCGGCCGACCGCGACATCGGTTTGCCGACGACATCGATGCAGGAGCCGGAGGCGAAGGACTCCTCGGTGTCGGTGGTCATCGACTGGGCAGCGATCTCGACGGCCCGCTCGTGCAGCCCGTGCCGTACGACGAAGCGCTCGGACACGACCACGGCGGCCGCCGAACCGTCGGAGGTCGGCGAGCACTGGAGCTTGGTCAGCGGCCGGTGAATGGTCCTGGCCGCGAGGATCTCGTCCACCGACCAGACGTCCTGGAACTGCGCGTTGGGGTTGGCCGCCGAGTGCCGGTGGTTCTTGGCGGCGACCGCGGCGAGCTGTGCCTCGGTCGTGCCGTACCGCTCCATGTGCTCCCGCGCGGCGTTGCCGAAGATCTGCGCGGTCGGCGGGGTCATCTCGAAGCCGTGGGCCGCGGCCATCGCACCGTAGTGCCGGGCCACAGGTGAAGTACTGAAGTCACCGCTGTCCGCGCCGCCGCCCAGCGCACCCCGCTTCATCTTCTCGAAGCCGAGCGCGAGCACACAGTCGCTGATGCCGCCCTCGACGAACTGCCGCGCCATCATCAGCGCCGTCGAACCGGTCGCGCAGTTGTTGTTGACGTTGTAGACGGGCACGCCGGTCAGGCCGAGTTCGTACGCGGCCCGCTGGCCGGCCGTCGACGCCTGGAAGCAGTAGCCGACCGGGACCTGCTCGACAAGGTCGTACGAGATCCCGGCATCGGCAAGCGCCTGCGTTCCCGCCTCCTTCGCCATGTCCCAGTACTGCCAGTCCCGGGTCTCGGGCTTCTCGAACTTCGTCATCCCGACGCCGACGATGTAGCTCTTCACGACAAGCTCCTTCAGTCCCTGGGCAGGCCGAGGATCCGCTCGGCGACGACATTGAGCTGCACCTGTGTGGTGCCGCCCGCGATGGTCAGACAGCGCGACATGAGAAAACCGTGCACGGCCCGCGCGCCCGCCCCTTCGCCCAGCGCACCCTCGGGACCGAGGAGTTCGAGAGCGAGTTCGGCGGTCTTCTGCTGGTGCACGGTCTGGACGAGCTTGCGTACGGACGCGCCCGCGCCCGGTTCGAGCCCCGACACCTGCCGCATCGTGGTGCGCAGACCGATGCAGGCCAGGGCATGCGCCTCGGCGGCCAGCGCCCCGATCCGGGCGCGGTAGGAACCGTCCAGGCCGGACGCCCGAGCGAGCAGCGCCTCGAGGCCCGTGCCGAAGGTCAACTGGTCGGCCATGTGGACGCGTTCGTTGCCGAGCGTGTTGCGCGCGACCCGCCAGCCGTCGTTCACCTCGCCCACCACGGCGTCGTCCGGCAGCAGCGCGCCGTCGAAGTACACCTCGTTGAAGAGCGAGTCGCCGGTGATCTCCTTCAGCGGCCGGATGTCGATTCCTTCGGTCCGCTTCATGTCGACGACGAAGTAGGTGAGCCCCTGGTGCTTGGGAGCGCCGGGGTCGGTGCGGGCGAGCAGGATGCCGTAGTCGGCCCGCCGGGCCGAACTCGTCCACACCTTCTGGCCGCTGACGAGCCAGCCGTCCCGGGTTTTCTCGGCCCTGGTGCGCAGGCTCGCCAGATCCGATCCGGCGCCGGGCTCGGAGAACAGCTGGCACCAGCGCAGCTCTCCGAGCAGCGTCGGCCGCAGGTAGCGCTCCTGCTGGGCCGGTGTTCCGTAGGCGAGGAGCGAAGGCACCACCCAGGTCGCGATCCCGAGGTCGCTCATCCGCACCCCGGCCGCCCGCAACTCCTCCTGCACGACGAGCTGTTGGACCGGTCCCGCGCCGAGGCCGTAGGGCTCCGGCAGATGCGGGGCGGCGTACCCGGTGGGTGCGAGAGCACGGCGTACCGCGGCCGGGTCGAACCCTCGTACGCCGTCGGCCGCAGCCCGGGCGGGACCGCGGTACGCGTCCGCCTCCGCCGGCAGCTCCAGCCGCAGCTCGCGCCGTGCCCCGCCCGCCGCGAGCCGTACCGCCCGCAGGCGATACCGGTCGCCGGGTCCCAGAAGCTGCCGCGCGACCAGCGCCCGGCGCAGATACAGATGCGCATCGTGCTCCCAGGTGAAGCCGATCCCGCCGAGCACCTGGATGCAGTCCTTGGCACAGGAGTACGCGGCGTCCAGCGCCACGCTCGCCGCCAGCGCGGCCGAAAGGCCACGCACCTCCGGCCCCTCGGAGTCCACGGCTCCGACCGCGTCCCAGCTCAGTGCGCGGGCCTGCTCGACCCGCACCAGCATGTCGGCGCAGAGGTGCTTGATCCCCTGGAACTGCCCGATGGGCCGCCCGAACTGCTCGCGCACCTTGGCGTACTCGGCGGCCGCCTCCAGCGCCCAGGCCGCGGTCCCGCACGACTCCGCCGCGAACAGCACGGCGGCGCAGTCCCGTACGAGGGAGGTGTCCACATCCAGCAGGCGGTCCCGTGGCACGGTCACGCCGTGCGCCGTGACGTCGGCGGTGGGCCGGGTCGGGTCGGCGCTCTCGTGCACGCGGATCGAGAGGCCCTCGGCGTCGACGGCGAACCAGCCGAGGCCCGTCTCGAGCAGCAGCAGATCGGCATGTCCGGCGCCGAGTACGGGAGGCGCGGTCCCGTCGAGGCGGTAGCCGTCCGGGGTCTCGGCGGCGGTGAGGCCGCCGGCGCCGAGGCCGACGGCTCCGATGCGTGCGCCCGAGCCCAGGGCGTTCGCCAGATCGCCCCGCCCGGCGCGGGCGAGGACGGCGGAGGCGAGTGCGCTGGGTAGATACGGCCCCGGCAGCGCGGCCCGCCCGGTCTCTTCGAGTACGACGGCGAGGTCCAGGAGCGTTCCGCCACCGCCGCCGTGCTCCTCGGGCAGATGCAGGCCGAGCAGCCCCTGCTCCACGGCCCCGTCCCAGTACCCGGGCCGTCCGCCGGCCCCGGCTCCGGGTGCGTCGAGCAGCTTGCGCACGGCTTCGGGCGGCACGGCGCGCGCCAGCCAGCCGCGCACGGAGTCCGCCAGCGCCCGTTGCTCCTGCGTGATTCCGATCCCGACTCCGACACCGATTCCGATGCCGCCGTCTCTGCCGATTGCGGTGTCGCTACCCGTCCCCATGCGCGGCAGACTAGAACACGTTCCAATCTGATGGAAGGTCAGATCGCGCCCGCACCCGCACGACCTGCCCGTACCGATGGCACGATGGGCCACCGGACATCCCGCAGGACCAGGAGAGCGACCCCATGACCGCCGTCCCGAAACCGAAGACCCTCGCCGCCTTCGAGGCCGCCAAGGGCTTCATGCCCGTGCGCGAGGGGCTCGCCCTGTACGCCGCCGCCGTCGACGCGGGGGCGCACGGGCTGCCGCTGGTGGAGGTCGGCACGTACTGCGGGCGGTCGACGATCCTGCTCGCGGACGCGGCCCGCGAGACGGGCACCACCGCCGTCACGGTCGACCACCACCGGGGCAGCGAGGAGCAGCAGCCGGGCTGGGACTATCACGACCCCGATGTGGTCGATCCGGAGATCGGCCTGATGGACACGCTGCCGACGTTCCGCCGCACGCTGCACAAGGCGGGCCTGGAGGACCATGTCATCGCGGTCGTCGGCCGCTCTCCGCAGGTCGCGAAGGTGTGGGGCCGGCCGGTGGGCCTTGTCTTCATCGACGGCGGACACACCGACGAGCATGCGAACGCCGACTACGAGGGCTGGGCGCCGCATGTCGCCGCGGGCGGCCTGCTGGTGATCCACGACGTGTTCCCGGACCCGGTCGACGAGTGGACGGGCCAGGCCCCGTACCGCGTCTACCTCCGGGCACTCGCGTCCGGCGCGTTCACCGAGGTCTCGGCAACCGACGCGCTGCGCGTCCTGCGGCGTACGGGACCGGGAATCTGAGCCGCGGGGCCCAGGCCCTGCGCGGTCGAGCGTGCCGGGCTCGCGTGCCCTGGCGCGCGCCGGACCCCGCTCGCGAATCCGGCCCGATCCGGCAGACACCCCCTAAGCTCGCCACGTGTCGTACGACGAGAACCCGCACCCCGCCCGCCAGCGCCGCCGCGGCAATCTGACCATCGCGATCGCCGCCCTCGTGCCGACCGCACTCGCGGGCTGGCTGGTCTGGCAGGCGATGAGCGGTCCGGAGGAGAACGAGCCGCCGAAGGTGCTGCCGCTGCCGAGCAAGCAGACCACGGCGGGCAAGCCGGGCCCGGCGGCGTCTGAGTCGCCGACTCTCGCACCGCCCACGACCGCCTCACCCTCGAAGTCGCCGTCGTCTTCGGGGAAAGGCGGCGAAGGCCCGCTCGCCGGCAAGGTCGTGGTCGTCGACCCGGGTCACAATCCAGGCAATTTCCGGCATACCGCGGAAATCAATAAGCTCGTGAACATCGGCACCAACAGCAAGGAATGCGACACAACCGGCACCGCGACCAATGACGGTTACACCGAAGCCGCATTCACCCGCGATGTTTCACAACGTCTTCGCACTCTGCTCGAAAAGCAGGGCGCAACGGTCAAATTCACCCATGACAACGACCGGGCGTTCGGTCCCTGCGTCGACGAGCGGGCCAGGATCGGCAACAAGGCCGCGGCCGATGCCGTGATCTCCATCCACGCCGATGGCGCGGCCGACGGCGACCGCGGCTTCCATGTCATCCTTCCCGCCCTGGTCAAGGCGGGTGACGCGGACACCACGGCCATCGTCGGGCCGTCCCGCGACCTCGGTGAGCGCATCGCCGGGAAGTTCGTCCGCGCGACCGGAAGCGCCCCGTCCAACTATGTAGGCGACGGTACGGGGTTGGACGTACGCAAGGATCTCGGCGGTCTCAACCTGTCCACCGTGCCCAAAGTGTTCATCGAATGCGGCAATATGCGTGACCCAAAGGACGAGGCGCTGCTGACAAGCTCGAGTTGGCGCCAGAAAGCGGCGCAGGGAATCGCGGACGGCATCAGCAGCTACCTCCTGAAGTAACTGCGATACCGGGCAGACGGCCGGAACGGGCAGACGATAGATTCACCTCTACGATGGGGAGTCACCCCCGAGCTCCGCGCCGTGCACCCGCCACACCGGCGGCAGCGACGACCGCCCCGATGAGACGACCGACGAAGGACTTTTTACGTGAACATCCGCTCCCTCACTCGAGGCGATGGCGTGGTGATCGGAGCAGCGGTGTTGCTGTTCATCGCCTCGTTCCTCGACACGTTCGACTGCTCCGGCAGCAACTGTGACGACGTGCCGACCGCCTGGGACAACGGGTCCCTGCTCCTCGGTGTCTACCTCGCCGGAATCATCGGCGCGGCGCTCATCGTTGTCTCGCGCGGCCTGCCGCAGTCGCCCAAGATCATCGGGATCGACCTCGGCCAGTTCGGTGTCGCGCTCAGCGTCTTCACCGCCTGGAGCGCGCTCGGCGCGATCTTCGACCCGGCAGGCTCGCTGGACGTCGGCGGCAGCGTCGACTCCGGCACCGGCCTCATCCTCGGCTTCATCGCCGCGCTCGTGCTGGCCGCCGGCGCGGTCTGCTCGCTGATCGTGCCCGCCTTCAAGGCCCCGCTGGTCGGCGCCCCGAAGCCGGCCGCGGCTCCGTACGGCATGCAGCCGCAGGGCGGTTACGGCTACCCGGGCGCCCAGCAGCAGCCGTACGGCGCCCAGCCCGGACAGCCCCAGCCCTACGGCGGCCAGCCGCAGCCGGGCCCGGGTCAGCCGCAGCCCGGCCAGCCCGGTCCGGCCGCGCCGCAGAACGCCGGTGCTCCGTCCGACTTCACGCCGTTCTGGTTCGCGGTCCCGGTGGGCCGTCCGCTGTTCGGCGAGGACGGTTCGCCGACCCCGATCGCCGAACTCGCGCCCGGCACCTGGTACCTCGCGGTCGAGCAGCGCGGTCCCGGCCTGGTGGCCCAGACGCAGGACGGCCGCCGTGGCGTGCTGCAGGACACCTCCGGCATCCAGCGCGGCTGACGCAGTCCGTTCCGCCGACGGCCCCTCGCCCTTCCGGGCGGGGGGCCGTTGTCGTACAGTCGCGGACGGACCGGCTTACCTGACGCACCGTCAGAAAGGATCGGCATGCGACTGGGACTCGCTCTCGGCTACTGGGGACGCGGCCCCGATCCCGGCCATCTGGAGCTCGCGCGCGAGGCCGAACGCCTCGGCTACGACTCGGTGTGGACGTCGGAGGCGTGGGGTTCCGACGCCTTCACGCCGCTCACCTGGATCGCAGCGCACACCTCACGGATCCGCCTCGGCACGGCGATCGCACAGATGGCCGCGCGCACGCCGACCGCCACCGCGATGCACGCGCTCACCCTCGACCACCTCTCCGGCGGGCGGATGATGCTCGGCCTCGGCCTGTCCGGGCCGCAGGTGGTGGAGGGCTGGTACGGCCGCCCGTTCCCGAGCAGCCCGCTCACCGCGACGCGCGAGTACGTCGACGTGATCCGCCAAGTCCTGCGGCGTGAGGCCCCTGTTGAGCTGGACGGCCGCTTCCACCTCCATCCGTACCGCGGCGACGACGCCACCGGCATCGGCAAAGCGCTGAAGCCGATCACTCACCCGCTGCGCTCCTCGCTGCCGCTGCTGCTCGGTGCGGAAGGCCCGAAGAACATCGCGCAGACGACACGGATCGCGGACGGCTGGCTGCCGCTGTACTGGTCGCCGCTGCGCACCGACGCGTACAAGGCCTCGCTCACCGAACTGCCGGAAGGCTTCATGATCGCGCCGATGGCGCGCGCCAAGGTCTGCGACGACATCGCCGAAGGACTGCTGCCGGTCAAGGCGATGCTCGGTTTCTACATCGGCGGAATGGGCCACGCGGCCCGTAACTTCCACGCCGACCTGATGGCACGGATGGGGTACGAGGCGGAGGCCAGGAACATCCAGCGGCTGTTCGCCGACGGTCGCCGCGAGGAGGCGGTGCTCGCCGTCCCCGACGCCTTCGCCGACGAGATCTCGCTGGTGGGACCGCGTGAACGGATCGCCGAACGGCTGGAGTTGTGGCGCGCCGGACCGGTCACGGATCTGCTGGTGACCGCGCCGGACCCTCAGACGCTGCGGGTCCTGGCGGAGCTGGCGCTCTAGCTCCCGAGCCCGGCCTTCACTCACACCGTTCCGGCACGCGGGCGAGGACGAAGGGGTTTCACACGCGCACAAGCGGTAATCCGATGGCTATGAGTCCTCGTGAACGAACGAATCAGGCCGCGACGGTCATCACGATCGTCACGGACATCGTCGCCGTCATCATCGGCCTCTGGATCCTCATGTACCTGCTGGACGCCAACCGCGCCAATGACCTGGTCGGCTTCGTCCAGGACGCGGCGCGCTGGCTGGCGTCGTGGTCGTACGACCTGTTCACCTTCGACGACGCCTGGGCACGGGTCGTCGCGGGCTACGGCCTGGCGGCCGTGGTGTACCTCTTCGTCGGCCACGCGGTGGCCGGCCGCCTGCGCCGCCACTGAATCGCGACCGGCTAACAGCAGTCCGGCGCAAGGCCCTTGGGGAGGCGAGCCCCGCCGAAGACCGCCGTCGTCGGCTCGTCTCCTCCGAGCGCCGCCACCGCCAGCAGCAGCGACCCCGCCGTCCAGGTCGTCAGTTCCTCCGGCCAGAGGGCCCGGTTGCCCTCGAAGACGTACCCCGTCCAGTACATGCCTCCGTCGGCCCGCAGATGCTGGATCGACTGGAGGATCTCCAGCGCCTTGTCCGACTCCCCCATCACCCACAGCGCCAGCGCCAGTTCACAGCTCTCGCCGCCGGTCACCCAGGGGTTCGGCAGCACACACCGCACGCCGAGGCCGGGCACCACGAACTCGTCCCAGCTCTTCTCGATACGGGACGTCGCCTCCGCACCGGTCAGCGCGCCGCCGAGGACCGGGTAGTACCAGTCCATCGAGTAGTGGCTCTTGTCGAGGAAGCGCTCGGGATGCCGCTGGATCGCATGCGCGAGCGCGCCCGCCGCCAGCTCCCAGTCGGGCTGCGGCTCTTCGCGTTCCTCGGCGATCGCGAGCGCGCAGCGCAGCGCGTGATGGACCGACGAACTGCCGGTCAGCAGCGCGTCGTTGACCGGCGTCCCGTCCGCTTCCCGCTTCCAGCCGATCTGGCCGCCGCTCTGCTGGAGCCGCAGCACGAACTCGATCGCCGCACAGACCGCAGGCCACATCCGGTCGAGGAACACCTCGTCGCCGGTGGCCAGATAGTGGTGCCAGACGCCGACCGCGATGTACGCGCAGAAGTTGGTCTCCCGGCCGCGGTCGGTGGGCCGGTCCGCGTCGCCGTCGTGGTACGCGGCGTACCAGGAACCGTCCTCGTTCTGGTGCCTGAGCAGCCACTCGTACGCACGGGCCGCGGCCTCGTGCTCGCCCGCCGCGTCCAGCGCCATCGCGGCCTCGGTGTGGTCCCACGGATCCAGATGGTGGCCGCGGAACCACGGGATCGCGCCGTCCTCGCGCTGCACCGCGCGTATGCCCGCGACGGTCTCGGCAGCCTGCTCGGCGGTGAGGACTCCGGGCAGGACAAGGTGTTCCGTACGCCCGGGAGACGTCACTTGGCAGCCACCGCGGGCAGGTGCGGCTTGGTCGCGTACGCCACGAAGCTCTTGCCGATCAGCGGGTTGAGCGCCTGCTCGGCGAGCCGGGTGGCCAGGGGTTTCTTCATGATGTCCCAGACCAGCAGCTGGTGGTACGCCTTGACCGGCAGCGCCTTGTCGTTGTCGACGCCGAACGCGCACTTCAGCCACCAGTACGGGCTGTGCAGCGCGTGCGCGTGATGCGTGCCGTACGGCTTGAGCCCGGCTTCCTTCATCTTGCCGAGCAGTTCGTCGGCCTTGTAGATGCGGATGTGCCCGCCCTCGACCTCGTGGTACGCGTCGCTGAGCGCCCAGCAGATCTTCTCCGGCCCGTACCGCGGCACCGTCACCGCGATCCGGCCGCCGGGCTTGAGCACCCGGACCATCTCGGCGAGCACGCCCTTGTCGTCCGGGATGTGCTCCATCACCTCGGAGATGATCACGACGTCGAACGACTCGTCGGGGAACGGCAGATTGAGCGCGTCGCCCTCCATCGCGGTGGCCGTCGCGCCCTCGGGCGCCTCACCGGCCTCCTTCATGGCGGCGAACCACTTGGCGACCTCGCGGATCTCCTCGCCGTTCTGGTCCAGCGCGACGACCTGCGCGCCGCGCCGGTAGCACTCGAACGCGTGCCGTCCGGCCCCGCATCCCAGGTCCAGCACGCGGTCGCCCGCGGCGAGCGGGAAACGGGAGAAGTCGACGGTCAGCATGAGTGGTTGCTCCCCACCACTGGGGCCGCGGAGCGGCCTGATTCCTTGGCTGCCGAGCGGCCCTCGGCGATGGCCTCGCGGTAGCGCTCGGCGGTGCCCTGCGCCGCCCGGGCCCAGGTGAAGCGGGACAGCACCCGCTCACGGCCTCCGGCGCCGAGACGCCGCCGCAGGTCGGGGTCGTCGAGCAGCCGGCCGAGCGCCGCCGCCAGCGCGCCCGCGTCGCCCGGCGGCACCGCGAGACAGCTCTCGCCGTCGGGGCCCGCGACCTCCGGGATCGCGCCGCCGGTCGTGGCCACCAGCGGTGTGCCGGTCGCCATCGCCTCCGCGGCGGGCAGCGAGAAGCCCTCGTACAGCGACGGCACGCAGGCGATCTGGGCGCTGCGCACCAGGTCGACGAGTTCGGCGTCCGTGATGCCCTTGACGAACTCGACCGCGCCCTGGAGTCCGTACCGCTCGATCAGCTGCGCCACCGGCCCGTCCTCCGCGCGCTTGCCGACGACGACGAGATGGGCCTCGGGGTTCTCCGTACGCAGCTTCGCCAGCGCCTCGACCAGGTGGACGAGCCCCTTCAGCGGCACGTCGGCGCTGGAGGTGGTGACGATGCGCCCGGGCACTTCGGCGACGGCCGGATTTGGCGAGAACAGGTCCGTGTCGGCGCCGATGTGGACGACATGGATGCGGTCCCGCCGTACGCCGAGATGCTCGACGATCTCCTCCTGCGAGGTGCCGGAGACGGTGAGCACGGACGGCAGCCGGCGCGCGACCCGCTTCTGCATGCGCGTGAAGCCGTACCAGCGGCGCACCGAGGCGCGCCGCCGCCAGCCGTCCGCAGCATCCAGTTCGAGCTGCCGGTCGACGGTGATGGGGTGGTGGATCGTGGTGACGAGGGGCGCGCCCAGCTCGCCCAACAGCCCGTACCCAAGTGTCTGGTTGTCGTGCACGACATCGAACTCGCCGCGCCGCGCGAGCAGATGCCGCCGGGCCCGCAGGGAGAACGTCAGCGGCTCGGGGAAGCCGCCGGTCCACATGGTCGCGACCTCGAGCGCGTCGATCCAGTCGCGGTACTCGCCGCGCTTTGGCGTACGGAACGGGTCGGGGCTGCGGTACAGGTCGAGACTGGCGAGCTCGGTGAGCGGCACGCCTTCGTCGAGTACGGGAAAGGGCTGGGCGCCGATCACCTCGACGCTGTGCCCGAGGCGGGCGAGCTCGCGCGACAGGTGGCGTACGTAGACGCCCTGGCCGCCGCAGAAGGGGTTGCCCTTGTAGGTGAGGAGCGCGATGCGCAGCGGGCTGTCGTCACCGCCGGACGGGCTCGTACTGCTTGTTTGAAGGCTCGCACGTGGGCCGGCCTCTATGGCCTCAGCGGTCACTCACGGCCCCCTTCTCACTGCGTTTCGCCGGAGCGTAACCGGTCGCGCTAATCTAGAACAAGTTTCAGACTTGATCGTTCAAGGAGCTTCGAATCTACCGGCAGGTAGCGCCGCTGTAAGAGCCGGATCAGGTGATTCGCGCCACGACGGGCACGCTGCCATGCTGTGCGGTCCGGACTCGCGCACGGAACGGGAAACATGACAGCCGAAGCCAAGCCGGGGGTACCTGCGTCGCCGCCCCTGACAGAGCGCCAGGAGGCGCGCCGCCGTCGCATCCTGCACGCGAGTGCCCAGCTGGCCAGCCGCGGCGGTTTCGACGCGGTCCAGATGCGCGAGGTCGCCGAGGCGGCAGGCGTCGCACTCGGCACGCTGTACCGGTACTTCCCGTCCAAGATCCATCTGCTGGTCGCCACCATGCAGGACCAGCTCCAGCACATGCACACCACGCTCCGCAAACGCCCGCCGGCCGGCGACAGCGCGGCGGAGCGGGTCGCCGAGACGCTGATGCGCGCCTTCCGCGCGCTCCAGCGTGAGCCGCAGCTCGCGGACGCGATGGTGCGGGCGCTGACGTTCGCGGACCGCAGTGTGAGCCCCGAGGTGGACACGGTCTCGCGCCAGACGACGGTGATCATCCTGGACGCGATGGGCCTGGAGAACCCGACGCCGGAGCAGTTGTCGGCGGTGCGGGTGATCGAGCACACCTGGCACTCGGCGCTGATCACGTGGCTGTCGGGGCGGGCGTCGATTGCGCAGGTGAAGATCGACATCGAGACGGTGTGCCGGCTGATCGACCTGACGACTCCGTCGGCGCCGTCGCGGTCGGCTGCGCCGGGGCGCACCCGGTAGGGGCCTGACTCGCGGACCCGATAGGGGGCCTGTCTCGCGCACGCGGTCGTGCACGCCAGGCGTTCACGCCCGGTCCGTGCGCCCCTCTTGCCACCCCTTGGCCGGATCTCCCCGCCCGTGGCGGCGCAACGCCCACCACAATGTTCGCTGTGCTGCACGGAGCAAACCGGTGGGCGGGGCTTGAGGGGGCGAAACGTGATCCGGGTACTTCTCGTGCACGACGCGGGTCTGCTGCGCTCGGCGCTGGCGGACAGGCTCGCTGATGAGCCGGACCTTCAGGTCTCCCATGCGCCGTGGCGCACCGCGCCGGTGCTCGCGCGGACTCTCGCGCCCGACGTCTGCGTCGTCGACCTGGAGTGCGCGGACTCGGGCGCCATCGCGCCGCTCGGAGAACTGCGCGGGCGGCGCAAAGGAGCCGCGAACAGCCGGCTGCTGGTACTCGCCAGCGCAAACCGGCCAGGTCCGCTCCGGCGCGCGGTCGAGGCACAGGCCATCGGCTATGTCGACAAGGAAGGCACGCCCGAGCGCCTGATCCTGGCGATCCGGCAGGTGGCACAGGGCGAGCGCTTCGTCGACTACTCCCTGGGCTTCAGCTTTCTCAAGGCGGCCGAGATGCCGCTGACGAGACGGGAGTTGGGCGTGCTGTCACTCGCGGCCGAGGGAGCCTCGATCGCCGATATCGCGAGCAGTCTCCATCTGTCCAACGGCACGGTGCGCAATTACATGGCGGCCATCACCCGCAAGACCGGGGCCCGCAACCGGGTCGACGCCATAAGGATCTCCCAGGGCGAGGGCTGGGTGTGAGGCTTCCGAGCCGGTGAGCTCGGAGCCGGTGAGTTCGGAGCCGGTGAGTTCGCGGTAGAAGGGCGAGGACGCGAGCAGTTCCTCATGGGTGCCGCACTGCGTGTGCGTACCGTCCATGAGCAGGACGCGCCCGGCCCGCCGCGCCGAGCCGATCCGGTGGGCGACGACGATGAGCGTGCCGCCGGGGCGGGCTGCGAACGCCCGCTCCGCCAATGCCTCGGCCTCCGGGGCGAGATGGCAGGTCGCCTCGTCGAGCAGGACGAGGGGCGCGGGCGCCACGTGGGCGCGGGCCAGCGCGAGCAGCTGTCGCTCACCGGCCGACAGGGCGCCGGGGTCGAGCTTCGCG
Source organism: Streptomyces sp. NPDC020681 (assembly GCF_044334895.1). Taxonomy (NCBI): domain Bacteria; kingdom Bacillati; phylum Actinomycetota; class Actinomycetes; order Kitasatosporales; family Streptomycetaceae; genus Streptomyces; species Streptomyces sp. NPDC020681. Next base: position 53,705 of record NZ_JBIRTX010000016.1, read on the forward strand.
TCGAGCCCGCCGAGCCGTTCGACGAGCCCCAGCGCACCGACGGCCGCGCAGGAGGCGAGAAGGGCGGCGGCGGTGGGCGGCTCGGGGCACAGGTAGCCGAGGTTGTCGCGCACGGTGGCGGTGAAGACGTACGCCTCCTGCGGTACGAGGACCCGCTCGCCGCCGAGCGCGATCTCGCCGCGGTCGGGCCGGAGCACCCCGGCGATGAGCGCGGCGAGCGTGGACTTGCCGATGCCGCTGGGACCGGCGACGACGAGGTGGCCGCCGTGCGGGACGTCCAGATCGAGCCCGTCGACGACGGCGGCGGCACCCGGCCCGTAGGCGAAGGTCACCCCCCGCAGCCGGACCGCCTGCTCCGCTCCCCCCGTCGGGGGCACGGCACCCGGCCGCCGTGCCCCCTCGGCGGTGAGACGGCGCAGCACGACCGCGAGCCGCGCGCCCGAGGTCCCGAGGCCCTGCATCAGCGACTGCAGGGCGGGCAGCAGGGACTGGCTCAGATAGGCGAGGGCGCCGACCAGCGCGCCCGCGCTCACCCCGTGCGTGAGCAGCCAGGGCGCGGTGACCAGCAGCAGCACCATGGGCAGCCGGCCGCCGATGCCCACGGCCAGGACGCGCAGGGTGCCCCAGCGCGCCAGCGCGCGGGCGGCCCGGTACTCGTCGGCGAACCGTACCTGGGCGTCGGCGGTCACCCGCTCCTCCGCCCCGGCCGCGGTGATGTCCCTCAACCCCGAGGTCAGCGCGCCCAGTTCGGTGGCGATCGTCTCGTCGGCGACGAGGAAGGTCTCCTGTCTGCGCGCCATCGGGCGCAGGGTCAGCGCGAAGAGCGTCAGCCCGGCGAACAGCGGCGGCGTGACGACGAGGAGCAGTACGGGTGCCAGCGTGAGCAGTCCGGCCAGGGCTCCGGCGGCCGTGAAGACGAAGGTGCGCGAGACCAGGACGAGGCCCGCGAAGGTGTCCCGGGCGATCTCCACCTGGTGGGTCAGCCGGGACATGGCCGCGTCGTCCCCGTCGCGCAGCGCCCGGTCCACCACCCGTCGTACGAGTGCGTCCCGCAAGGGCTCCACGAGGTCGGCGACCACCCGGTGCACCCTGCCGGTGCCGTACGCCCCGAGGACGACGGCGAGCGCGGCGGCGGCCAGCCAGCGCAGGCCGTGGACGGGGTCGTGGGCGAGGAAGCCGCCGTCGACGGCGCGGGCGAGGGCGTAGCCGAGGAGGAAGGTCTGCCCGGCCTCCAGCGCGGACCAGGCGGCGAGGCGTACGAGCACTGCGGGCCGGGCGCGCAGGAGCCGGAACTCACTCATCGAACACCGCCCGGTACTCCGGCAGTTGCCACAGCTCGGCGTGCGGGCCGACCGCGCGGACGCGCCCCTCGTCCAGCCAGACCACGAGATCCGCGCGGGCGGCGGTCGGGGCGCGGTGGGCGACGATCAGCCGGGTCCGGTGGGCCCCCGTGAACAGGGCCTGGGACACCTTGCGCTCGGTGGCGGAGTCCAGACTGGAGGTCGCGTCGTCCAGGATGAGCAGCCGTCCGGTGTGCGCGAACGCCCGTGCCAGACCGAGGCGTTGGGCCTCGCCACCGGACAGCGGCGCGGCCGTGCAGGGGGTGTCGTAGCCGAGCGGCAGACGGCGTACGAAGTCGTCGGCACAGGCGGCACGCGCGGCTTCCTGCGCGGTCTGAATCACGGTCTCGCCCGCAGGCAGGTGGGCGCCGAAGGCGATCGTGCCCGCGACGGTTTTGCCGAGCAGTGCCGGGCGGGCGAAGGCGTGGCCGACCTCGCGGCGCAGCGTGTCGTGGGAGAGCGAGGGCAGCGGGACGCCGTCGATGAGGACGGCGCCCGCGTCGGGGTCCGCCAGCCGTCCGGCGACGGCGGCCAGTGCGGACTTGCCGCTGCCCGAGCGTCCGACGACGGCGGTGACCGAGCCGCCCGGCACCACCAGATCGATGCCGCGCAGCCCGCGCAGACTGACGCCCTTGAGTTCCAACTCGCCTTTGCCGGGCCCCAGTTGTCGCGATCCGTACGCCATCGCCGGGGCTTCGAGGATCTCCGCGAGCCGTCCGGCTGCCGCGCGCCCGCGCACCAGGCCGTTCAGCTGTCCCACCAGTACACCGGTGCCGGTGGCGAGCACCCCGTACCGCCAGGCGGCCAGCATCCCGCCGACGGTCAGAGCGCCGTCCGCGAGACGTAGACCGGCGACGGCCAGCACGGTGAGCTGGAGCAGCGGCAGCAGGGCGGCGGCGCGGGCGGTCGAGCTGCCCAGGATGCGCCACATCAGCCGCCCCTGGCGGGTCAGTTCGGGCATCGGCGCCAGAATGCGGGCCGCGTCATGCTCCGGGACGCCGGCCGCGGTGATCGTGCGGATGCCTCGTACCGCCTCCGCCAGGAGTCCCGCGATCTCGCCCTGGGCCGTGAGATAGCGGGCGCTGCTCTCGCCGGAGGCCCGGATGAACACCCGCAGCAGCAGGGCGAGCAGGGGCATCCCGGCGATCACCACGAGTGCCGTCCAGCCGTCCGTGAGGGCGAGTGCGACGAGGCCGCCCACGGGCGTGAGTACGGCGGCGAGTGCGGCGGCCAGCGCGGTCGGTACGGTTCCGGCCTGCGCGGCGTTGCCGGTGAGCCGGGCGACCAGCTCGCCGGAGGACACGCGCTGCTGCGGTCCGGCGGCGAGGACATGCCCGAGGACCCGTGCCCGTATCCAGGCGGTGGTACGGGCGTTGGCGCTTGCGGTGACCAGCCCGTCGAGCGCGCCGAGCAGCACGGACAGGGCGGTGAGACCGGCGCACAGGGCGAGCCACGGCCCGGCGTCCGCGCGGGCCGCCCCGGCTCCGGCGAGCAGAAGATCGAGGGCGTGGCCGAGCACCGCGGGCAGCGCGAGCCCGGCGGCGGCCGAGGCGCAGGTCAGCAGCAGGACGAGGACGGCACGCGGCGCGCCGTGCCGGACGATCTCCCGGAGGAACATGCAGGACTCCTACGTCGCTGCGATCGGTGCGGCCCCAGGTGCCGGTGAGCGGTGACACCCGGGGCCGCGATCCTCACTCGATCAGAGGCAGAGCAGGTTGCTGTGCGAGCTGTGCTTGTCACAGAGCAGCAGGCTCACGCTGCTCTCGCCGCCGTGGCCGCCGCCGTCGGTCTCGGGGACGTCCAGCGTCTGCAGGTCGAGAAGTGCCATGGTGATCTCCTTGTTCGTGGGGACGGTTGAATACGGGTGCTTTTTGCTCGACCCCTCACGGGGTCGTTCGAGGAGCCGCCTTCGGTGGCGGCAGGAAGGGCAGCCTTGCGGGCCGGTCGCAGTGGCCCGGCGCGGCGCCGAGTGCGAGCAGGACACCCGCGGTTCCGGTGGCGAGGTCCATGGAGAGCCGCATCATCTGATCGCCGGGGAAGGCGAGTTCGCCCCTGTAGGGCACGGCGTACCAGTCGAGCGCGGCGATCTGGGCGTCCAGGTGCGGTCGCGGGGCGCGCGTCCGGGCCAGGTGCAGCACCATCCCGGCGCGCCCGTTGAACAGCCCGGGCTGCGCGTAGTACCGCAGTTGCGCGGCGGGCAGGATCGCCTCGCGGGCGCGGGCGAACTCCTCGTCGCGGCGGTGGGCGAGAAAGTCGTCGAGGACCGCGCCGATGCCGGTGCTGCCCGCGCCGAGATACGGCATGGTGCGCGCACCCTCGTCCACGAGCAGGGTGCCCGTACGGTCCCGTACGCAGGTGCCGAGATCCCGGCGCAGGGCCCGGGCGGCCTCATCGAGAAGGGCGGGGTCGCCCGTCGACTCGTACAGCCGCAGAAGGAACAGGGCGGGCCCGCTCGCGCCGCGCAGCAGCCCCGCGCGTCTGCCGCGCTCGGGCGGCGGCGGCCGGTCGATGAGGACGGACGCCGCCTCCAGCGCCTGCGCGCGCAGGCCGAGCCGGTCGAGTACGAGACCGATGCCTGCCAGTCCGCCGTGCAGGTCGGGGGCGAGGCGCTGCCACTTCTCGTCCAGCACGCGTCCGACGAGTTCGACGGCGCGCTCGCGGTGGCCGAGCCGGTCGAGGACGTCGGCGACGCCGGCCAGCCCGTCGTAGAGCCCGAGCGGGGTACCGGACGGGGGCGGGTCCGTATGGCTCAGCAGCCACTCCTCACCCGCCTCGTAGCGCTCGGCGCCGGTCTCGGCGAGGGCGTACAACACCCCGGCGGCGCCGTGCGCCAGGCCGAGTCCGCCGCCGTCGCCGAACTGCGCGATGTCGCCGGGGAAGAGCCGGTCCTGGCGCTCGGGCGTGGCGGAGGCGAGGATCGCGCGCACCATGGAGTCGCGGCTCGCGGGCCAGTCCTGTACGGGCACGGGCAGATAGCGTTCCCCCGGCGCCGATGCGGCGGCGCGGCCCCCGGCGAACGACTGCCCTTGCGGCTGCCCACCCCGTACGACGTCCACCGCCTCCGCCAGAAAGCCGTCCGGCAGATCCGGGAACAGCTCCGCCGCGACCTCCGCCAGGTGCGCCGCCTTGCCCCGGTCCACCACGAGGAGCGTCGTCATCGGTACGAAGAGGGCGAGCCGCAGACAGGCGAGCGCGTAGCGGTCCACCTCGAAGCCCTCGCGGTCGCCCGGCGCGACGAATCCCGGGTGGGCCATGGCCTGGCCGCGATGGTCCTCGACGGGTGTCGCCGCCTCGAAGTCGAGCAGCCGTACGGAGTCGTCGTCCGGGTCGACCATGATGTTGAACATGTGCAGGTCGTTGAAGACGAGACCGCGACCGTGCACGGCCGTCACGGCCTCCTCCACCGCGTGCAGAACCCCCAGCGCCCAGCGGGTGTACTGGGCGAGCGCCGCCGGGTCCGGCTCCACGGCCAGCAGCGGATGGCGCTCGGCGAAGAAGGAGTTGAGCGTGCGGCCGGGCAGGAAGTCCATGACGAGGAAGCGGTGCTCGCCGAGGGTGAACCAGTCCCGCGCCTCGGGCGCCACGCCCAGCCCGCCGAGCCGCTCCAGCGCGGCCCGCTCGCGCTCCAGCCGAGTGACGGCGTCCGCCCCGTCCGCAGCGAGCCCGGCATGGGGGCGCGCCTCCTTGAGTACCACTTGCTCGCCGGTCCGCAGATCGGTGCCCGCGTACACGCCCCCACCGTTGGAGAAGTGCAGGGCACGCTCGATGCGGTACGGCAGATCCTGAGTGGTGGTCGCGTTGCGCGCCGTGAGCTGGGGTTCGAGGAAGGCGGGCAGCGTCACCCACTCGGGCAACTGGAAGACCGGGTCCCTGCGGTCGGGCACCAGCACGCCCTCGGGGTTCTCGATCGCGGGCACGAGCGCGCCCGAGCCGGCTTCGTCGACGCAGTGCCGCTTGGCGAAGCCTCCGTACCGTACGTAGAGCGGGCCTTCCATCCAGCGGAGGTCCGTGAGGATGTACGGGCCCGGCTCGCCCGCTAGCTCCTGGCCCAACTCGTCGAGAATCAGCCGCAGTTCGGCCTCGTCCGCCGGATAGATCGTGGCGAACTTCCCGCTGGAGCCGCGTCCCGCGTACTTGGAGTTGCGCAGGTGCAGCGGCTGCCGCCCGGGGACGAACTTGAAGGGGACGGAGCGCGGGACGCAGTAGTCCCACACTCTGGCCGCCGTTTTCTCGGCGTTGTCCAGAGTGGCCGAGACATGGATCTTCCAGCCCTGGCGGGGGCGGGCCGTGCCCACCGGGCTGATGTGGAGCCAGTCCCCGGAGAGGAAACGACGCCACCCTTCGGGGACCGGGCGCCGCGCCGCCTCGAAGAGGGGGACGCTCTCCCCCGCATCCCCCTGCTCCGCTCTGCGGGACGGCCCGGGCACGGAGGACAAGCGGTCAGGGGTCTCGTAGAAATTTCTGTCCGCAAGACAGAAGACTTCATACCGCTTGTCCATCGTGCTTCCCCCCGTCGGCGACGTGGCAACGAGATTTCCACGGCGTCCGGGGGCCGGACAGTCACGCATGTCACGAGATCACCGTGCGATACGCACGAGTCAACCTCTGTTCGAGCGACGAGAGTTCCACTACGGGGCTCGACTACGGGGCTCGGGATCTGCTCGGCTACTCCTCCGGCGGGAAGACCGGCTCGCCGCTCTCCAGCAGCGTGATCGCGATCGCCTCCACCGGACAGCTCTCCGCCGCGGCGAGAATCAGCTCGTTCGCGTCGGCCTCCGCAGCCCGAGGATGCGACTGCCGCGCCGAGTCGAGCTCAAACCCGTCGGGCGCGTTTCCGACGCACATCCCGGAGCCGATGCACACACTCCGGTCGACCTCGACATGCCACCGGTCCCCCATCACGCGCTCCCGGCGACGTTTCCCGCCACGTGGCCGGCCGGCAGATGGATCATCTTGTGCTCCAGGAACGAGCTGTATCCCTCGGGCCCGAACTCCCGCCCCAGACCGGAGTTCTTGTAGCCGCCGAACGGCCCGAGCATGTCGAGACTGAAGGTGTTGACGTTGTACGTTCCCGTCCTGACCTGCCGTGCGAAGTCGATGCCGTGCTCGACGTCCGCCGTCCAGACGCTGCCGCTGAGCCCGTAGTCGGAGTCGTTCGCGATCTTCGCGGCCTCGCTCTCGTCCCCGTACGGCAGCAGGCAGATCACCGGCCCGAAGATCTCCTCGCGGGCGACGCGCATCGCGTTGTCGACGCCGCCGAAGAGCGTCGGCTCGACGTACCAGCCCTGCTCGAGGCCCGCCGGACGCCCGCCGCCGGTGAGGATCTTGGCGCCTTCCTCCTGCCCGATCCTGATGTAGTCGAGCGAACGCTGCTGCTGGCGCTGCGCGACCAGCGGCCCGACCTGGGTCGCCGCGTCGAGCGGGTCGCCGACCACGAGCGCGGAGGCCGCGGCAGCGAACGCCTCGGCGATCTCGTCGTAGCGCCCGCGCGGCACGAGAATGCGGGTCTGGGCAACGCACGCCTGCCCGTTGTTCATCCAGGCGGCGGGCACGATCCCGGCGACCGCCGACTCCAGATCCGCGTCCGGCAGGATCACCGCGGCGGACTTGCCGCCGAGCTCCAGCGTGACGCGGGTGAGGTTGCGGGCGGCGACCTCCATGACGCGCTTGCCCGCCCCGACCGAGCCGGTGAAGGAGACCTTGTCGATGCCGGGATGGCCGACGAGATACTCACTGACCTCGCGGTCGGCCGGCAGGATCGACAGGACGCCCTCCGGAAGTCCCGCCTCCTGCGCGATCTCACCGAGGATGTACGAGTCGAGCGGCGACTCCGGCGACGGCTTCAGGACGACGGTGCACCCGGCGAGCAGGGCCGGCCCGAGCTTGGCGGCGGCGGTGAACTGCGGGACGTTCCACGGCACTACGGCCGCGACCACGCCGACCGGCTCCCGGCGTACGAGAATCGGCCCGAGCACTCCGGACCGCTGCTCCTCGTGCGTGAAGTCGCGGGCGACGGTGATCGCCGAGTCCCAGACCATCATCGCGCCGAGGGCCTGGGCGAGGACGCTCCAGGAGTACGGCGATCCGTTCTGCGAGCTGATGGAACGGGCGATCTCCTCGTGCCGTACGGCGATCGCGTCCTTGATGCGACCGACGACGGCGATCCGCTCCTCGAGCGTCGTCCGCGGCCAGGGCCCGTGGTCGAAGGCCTGGCGGGCGGCGGCCACGGCACGGTCGACATCCGCGCGGGAAGCGTGCGGCACGCGGCCGATGACCTGCTCGGTGTGCGGCGAGACGACCTCGATGGTCTCGCCGCCGAGAGGATCGGTGAACTCCCCGCCGATGAACAGCTTTCCGTGTTCCACAAGCTCGGTCATGGCTGCTGCCTCCCGCGGCCCGGCACCACTGTCTGACACTGTTTCAGAACTGATACCAGTTCTAGTTAAACTAAGCCAGACTTGAGACCAAACAGGTCCCCACCAGCTACTTTGCCACTGGTGGGGTGGACGGCGGTTGGACAACCCAGCTGTGTCCGGCGATTGAGCCCTCATCAGGTCCTACCTCAGCGGGAGCGCCCTCATCCGCAGTGCGGATACGGTCCGCCGCAGGGGACGAAGCGCGGCCGCCATGTCCAGGGCCAGCATGTACGTCATGACGACACCGACCGCCCTTCTCCCCACCTCCACACCCGCAGCCTCCGCACCTGCGCCTGTCTGGGCTCGCCGCGCCGCCCACACCATCGCTCTGTGCGCAGTCCCGTCCGGCCTGTGGCGCATCGCCATGGCATCCGGTGTTTATGTGGGCTACAGCGACCAGGTGCTGCGCGACGTCTTCGACATCCCGGGCTGGGGCATCGCATACGTCGTCGGCCTCTCCGTCCTTGCCGAGCTGGCCGCTCTCTTTCCGCTGCTGCTCGTCAGCGACCGGTGGCGGCCGCTGCGCCCCAGGGTCCTCGCCCCGCTGGCCTGGACCGCGTCGGGCGTCCTGGTCCTGGTGGCACTGTGGCAACTCGTGGTCGCTTTCACCGTCGAGAGCCAGACGTACATGTCGAGCGGTACGGCACAGACCGTCTGGGCCCTCGCCTTCGCTCCCCTGTTTGCCATCCCGGCCCTGATGACCGCGGTGACCTGGTCGTACGCAAAGCGGAACCGGGCCAGGGTCGGCCTGCGTCGCAGTCGGTCGATTTCCGTAGCGACGATTGTGACCTCGTCGCCGGCCCGGACGACATCCGCTGGGGCCTCCACGGGCGTCGACGCGAGCTCTTGAAGACGCGGTCTGCAAATGCCTGGAAGGGGTCCGGCTCCATCGCTCGCGGGAGGCGGTCCCGCTACAAGGCGTTGCGGGTGAGCCACTCGTTGGGGTCGTACGTGTCCTTCGCGGGGTCCGGCACGGTGGCCGGAAGCTCCTGAACCGTGTCCTCCAGCCGTATCGGCTCCGGCAGACTGCCGAACCGGGCCCGCCGTGCCGCCTCGGCGGCGTCCTGATCGTTCTGCGCGTTCGTCACCTTGTCGCCTCCTTGGCTTCCGTAACGCCGGACGGGAGCCGGCTGTTCCCTGCGGCCGAGAGAAGGACGGGTCCTAGATGATCAATTCCAAGGGATGCCTGCGGAGGGTGTGGGGCGGGCGGCGGCCGAAGCCACCGCGCGACGGTCAGGCGGCGGGCTGCCGGCCCTGGTTGTCGAGGTGGCAGCGGGCGGTCAGGCGTCAGGGTCGACTTCGGGGTGCGTGAACCGCACGGGCTTGCCCAGCGACCGGGCGTAGGCGATTTCGGCTCGGGTGCTGTCTCCGATGTAGTCGCCGACTACGAGCACCTCATCAGCGAGCCGGATCTTCGCCCGGTGCAGATCGTCGAGTCGAACCTTCAGCGCCTCGGCCTCGACAGGGTCGGACCAAAGTTCGTGCGGCGACTTCATGTCACAGCCCGGTTTGACGACAATCTTTCCGGCTTTGGTCTCCCGCAGATCGGCCTCGGTCATCTCGGTCATGAAGCGGGTGGAGCCGCAGATCACGACGATACGCGGGAGGCTCAACAGCTTCTTCGCGTCGGCGAGCTTCTCCTCGGGGGTGAGCAGTTGCGGGTATGACACTGGTTCCTCCTGGTGGTGTGGTCCAAGGGGCGCCTGCGGAGACGAGAACGAGGATGTCCAAGATCGTTTTGTGACGAACGATGTGGACACCCTCGCGACAGCACTCTATGCGACGACCGACGACATGCTGAAGGAGCATCCCGACCTGGCGCCGTGGCGCCCGCAGGTCGGCATTACGCCCCGCCTGAGCGATGCCGAACTGGTCACCCTCGCCACGATGCAGGCCATACTCGGCTACACCTCCGAGGCCAAATGGCTCCGCCATGCCCGTGCCCACCTGCGCCACCTCTTCTCCTACCTGCCCCAGCAGCCCGGCTACAACAAGCGGCTGCGCAAGGCCGCCGGTCTGATGCGAAGCGTCAACCGGATCCTGGCCACCACCACCTCGGTGTGGAGCGACGACGTATGGGTCGTGGACTCCACCCCGGTGGAATGCGGCCGCTCCCGCGAGACCGTCAAACGCTCCTACCTGGCAGGTTGGGCCGAATACGGCTACTGCGCCAGCCACAGCCGCTTCTTCTGGGGCCTGCGCCTGCACCTGGTCTGCACCCTTCAGGGCCTGCCCATCGCCTTCGCCCTGACCGGGGCCAAGGCCGACGAACGCGAGACCCTCCTTGACCTCCTGGCAGCCGAATGCGAGCTTCTGCGAGAGCGCCCCCGACAGACTCTCATCGGCGACAAGAACTACTTCGGCCGTGGTTTCGAACGCGAACTGTCCGAGCATGGAGTCCAGTTGCTGCGGCCTGCCCGTAAAGGTGAACGGGAGCGGCCTGGTGCAGCCCTGTTCAAGCCGCTGCGACAGGTCATCGAATCGATCAACGAGACCTTCAAGGGGCAGCTTGACCTCGAACGGCACCGAGGGCGCACACCCGGAGGTGTCATAGCCCGCGTCATGCAACGCATCCTCGCGCTGACCGCCGCGATCTGGCACAACGACGCCACCGGACAAACCGTCCTACGCTCACTGATCGCCTACGATCACTGACCCCTTGGAATAGATCATCTAGTTCTCCAGTCGCTCCCGCAGCGCATCGAGGTCGTCGAGGAACCACGTCTGCCGTCCCCGGTTGCACTCGACGACGAAGTCCTGCAAGGCCGAACTGGCGTCCGTGTGGCGGGAGATGTCGCCGAGGACGACGACGCCCAAGCGGTAGTTGACGAACTTCTGGATGATGTCCCCCGCGACGCGGGTACGCAGCCGGAAGAACGACTCGTCGAGCCGTCCGGCGGGGATGACGACCCACTGGGCACCCTGATAGCCGGCATCACCGATCAGGTCCAGGACGTCACGTTCGCTGCCGATGGGCTCGCCCTCGAGGGCGCACATCATCACGGGCACATCATGGATCGTCTGCAGGGTGGTCATGGCTGCCGAGGCTAGATCCTCCGACAGGCTGCGGCCACTCGAGGGTGCGTCATTACGCTTGCGGCTATGCCTGCCTATCCGCCGATGCCGTTCCAACTGGACACCGACCGGCTGACGTTGCGGCCATGGGCCGAGTCCGATGCCGACGATCTCCGCGCGCTCAAGGCCGAACGACGCGGCGGCACCGACGGGACGCCGGCGCTTGAGGACACCCGGCAGCTGATTGCCACCCTGCTCGCCACGACGGCGCGGACGGGGATCGCTCTGTTGCCCGTCCAACGCCGCGACGCGGGCGACTTCATCGGATACTGCGGGCTGATCGTCGGCCGCTCCACCGTCGACGAGCCGGAGATCGCGTACGAGCTGTTCCGGCATGCCCATGGACGCGGCTACGCGACCGAGGCGGCCCGCGCCGTGCTCGACGCCGCGACCGCGACCGGGCGGACGCGGGTCTGGGCGACGGTGAGGTCCTGGAACGCGCCCTCGCTCCGCGTCCTCGAGAAGCTCCGATTCCGGCGGGACCGCGTCTCGACGGACGACGAAGGCGAACTCGTCTGGCTCACCCGCGCGCTCCCATGAGACGCAGCGCCGTCTAACTCACCCTCCCGGAGAAACGGTCGACTTGGGCGACCATTGGAACCAGTTCTAGTTATAGTGACCGAGGTCGGGACACAACGGCCGTGCTGCCGAAGAGAGATGAGAGCCTCATGACGCAGGTGACCGACCACGGCGGAGGCGTCTGGTCCATCTCCGTGCCCATCCCGGACAATCCCCTCGGGCACACCCTCGTCCATCTCCTCGACACCGACCGCGGGCCCGTCCTCATCGACACCGGATGGGACGACCCGGCCTCCTGGGACACGCTCACCGCCGGGCTGGACTCGCTCGGAGTGGCCGTCAGTGATGTCCATGGTGTGGTCATCACGCACCACCACCCCGACCATCACGGGCTGTCGGGCCAGGTCCGGGACACGTCCGGAGCGTGGATCGCGATGCATGCCGCGGATGCCTCCGTGGTGCGCCGGACGCGGGAGGCCGAACCCGGGCGCTGGCTGGACTACTTGGCCGAGAAGCTGGAGCGGGCCGGAGCGCCCGACGAGCACATCGCGCCGTTGCGGGAGGCCCGCGACAAGGGGCGGATGCGGACGTTGCCGGGGCTGCGGGCCGCGTTGCCGGATCGGGAGATCGTGCCCGGCGACCTGCTGGATCTCGCCGGGCGGCGGCTGCGGGCGATCTGGACGCCGGGGCATACGCCCGGGCATGTCTGCCTTCATCTGGAGGAGGACCATCCGGCGAAGCGCGCGGGCAACGGGCGGCTGTTCTCCGGCGATCACCTGCTGCCGGAGATCACTCCGCACATCGGGCTCTACGAGGACCCGGACGACGCCACCGTCACCGATCCACTGGGTGACTATCTGGATTCACTGGAGCGCATCGGGCGCCTCGCGCCCGCGGAGGTCCTCCCGGCTCATCAGTACGCCTTCCCCGACGCGGCCTCCCGGGTACGGGAGTTGCTCGCGCATCACGAGGAGCGGCTGACCGGACTGCTCGCGCTGCTCGTCGAGCCGCTCACGCCCTGGCAGGTCGCCGAGCGGATGGAGTGGAACCGGCCCTGGGAGCAGATCCCGTACGGATCGCGGAACATCGCGGTCTCGGAGGCGGAGGCGCATCTGCGCAGGCTGGTCAAGCTGGGGCATGGCGAGGTGCTCACCGGAGAGCCGACGCGGTACGTGGCGGTGTGAGGCCGACGGTCCGGACTCACCACTGCCGGCTCAAGCCTCGGCACACTCTTCACGCCGTGTCCGGCCCGGATCTCGTTCCGCCAGCGCGCTCACGCCGGTGACCACGAGCGCGATCACCACGCCACCCAGGACGGCCGTCGAGGGATCCGCCCAGTCGAGTACGACCGCGGACAGTGCGGCCGTCACGCTGTATCCCACGCCCGACACCGCGTACATCACGGAGTATCCGGCGGCGTGAGCGTGCTCGGGGAGCCGCTCCCGCAGACTCAGGCTGCGCGAGAGGCCACCTCGCCCAGCACGTACGCGGATGCCAGCGTCGCACCGAGCGTGTATCCGCCCGGACTCTCACGGCTGAAGAACACGAAGGCCAGCGGTGCCATGGCCACGGGAGCCTTGCTCGCGAGCGCGACTAGGGACCAGACCAACAGGTCCCTGGTCAGCAGGTCCCGGTAGCGCGGCACAACTCCGGGCTCCGTTCCACTCGTTGGCGTGTCCGTACAGCCTGCACGACGAGCACGACGCGGGCACGGGCCGGGAACCGTTTCCTTTACCCGACGCGGAGCCGGGATGCGGCCAAGGCGCGCCGGTGACCGGCCGGTAGAGTGTGCAAGTCGTCATCACGCCCGTACGGGGGGAAGCCGGTGCAAATCCGGCACTGACCCGCAACCGTGAACCGCCGCGACAGGCGGTGAGTCGGAATGCCCCGTACAGAACGTGACCGGCTCGCGCCGCCGGCAGCCCGCCGGTGGCCGGCACCGTCGAGGAATACGGGGCCGGAGCCCAGGTGCCTCAGCGTGCCCGTGCCCGGCTCCCGCAGGAATCCCGCAGGAGAGGCCCGCCCGCCATGACCACCGTTCGCCGTCGCCGCAGCGCCCTCGCGCTCGCCGCATCCGCCGTACTCTGCGTGGCCATCGCACCGGCCGCCGTGGCCGCGCCGACCCCGACGCCCACCGCCGTGCTGCCGTCCGGGCTGTACGGAACCGGCGACCCGACCTACGACGGTGTCTGGCGGCAGTCGCTGGCGCTGCTCGCGCAGGACACGGTCGGCGTCAAGCCCGCCGGCAAGGCCGTGGACTGGCTGACCGGTCAGCAGTGCGCCGGCGGCGCGTTCCCGTCGTACCGCGCGGATGCCACCAAGCCGTGCGACGCCAAGCTGCCTCTGGACTCGAACGCCACCGCCGCCGCGGTGCAGGCGCTCGCCGCGCTCGGCGGGCAGGACGCCACGGTCAAGAAGTCCGTCGACTGGCTGAAGTCCGTGCAGAACGCGGACGGCGGCTGGGGTTACAACCCGGGCGGGGCCAGCGACGCCAACTCCACGTCCATCGTGATCGGCGCGCTCGCCGCGTCGGGCGGGAAGCCGGCGGAGACGAAGTCCAAGGGCGGCAAGACGGCGTACGACGCGCTGCTGACCTTCGCGCAGCCGTGCGGTGGCAAGGACGCGGGCGCGTTCCTGTTCCAGCCGAAGATGGCGGGCGTCGTCGCCGACTCGACGGCGGCCGCGGTGCTCGGTGCGCACGGCAAGGGGCTGGTGGTGACCGCGGGCGCGACGGACGAGAAGGGCACGGCCTGCGAGAAGGCGACGACGATCGAGGCGGCGGCGCACAACGGCGCGGCGTACCTCGCGACGGCGCTCGCGAAGACCGGGCACCTCAACACGCCGCCGATGCCCGGCTCGACGGACCCGGCGGAGAAGCCGGACCACGGCAACACCGCGGACGCGGTCGTCGCGCTCACCGCGCAGGGCCTCGGCGACCAGGCGAAGAAGCCGCTGGAATGGCTCCAGCAGAACTCCGCGGCGTGGGCGAAGGAGTCGGGCCCGGCGGCGTACGCGCAGCTGATCCTCGCGGCGCACGCGGCGGGCGCGGACCCGAAGAGCTTCGGCGGTACGGACCTGGTGGCGGGTCTGAATGCGACGGGTCCGGCTCCGGAAGCGACGGAGCAGGCCGAGGCCGCGGATGAGAAGAAGGACGACTCGGGGTCCGGCGCGGGAGTCTGGTGGCTCGTCGGTGCCTTCTTCGCGGCCAGCGTCGGCGTGGGCATCCTCTTCAGCGGCCGCCGCAAGAACCAGCAGTGATGCGCACCCGACCGCGCTCGCCGGGCCTCGCGCCGGCCCTCGCTCTGGCCCTCGCGCTCGGCGCCGTACTGACGGTGCTGGGCGCGGGGCCGGCGCACGCCGCGGGGTACCGCTACTGGTCGTTCTGGATCGGCAGCGGGACGACCTGGGCGTACGCGACCGAGGGGCCGGCGACCGCGCGGCCCGCGGACGGTTCGGTGAACGGCTTCCGGTTCTCCGTGAGCGAGGACAGCGGGGATTCGGCGCGGCCGAGGAGGGCGCCGGACTTCGCGGCGATCTGCGGTGGTACGCCGCCGAAGCCGGGCGCGAAGCGGGTCGCGCTGGTCATCGACCCAGGCACCGCGGCGGACGCGCCGTCCGGCGAGACCCCGCCCGCGGCCCGGGTGGCGTGTGCGCAGGTACGCCCGGACGCGACGAGTGCGGAGGCTCTGGCGGCGGTGGCGAAGCCGCTGCGGTACAACAACCAGGCGCTGCTGTGCGCGATTTCGGGCTACCCGGAGGCCGGTTGCGGCGAGCAGGTGTCGGGCTCGCGCCCGGCGACGGACGAGCCGGACGACTCGGGCGGCGGCGGCCCGTCGCTGGGCATCGTCGCGGGCGCCGCGGCGGTCCTCGCGCTGGGTGCGGCGGCGGTCTGGCAGTCCCGCCGCCGCCGACGATGACCTCCGCGTTCCTGGCCCGCTTCCGCGCTCCCGAGGCCGGCCGCAGCAACGCCCTGCACGCCGGCGCCTGGTGGGTCTGGGCCCTTGGGCTGGCGACCGCCGCCTCGCGGACCACCAATCCGCTGCTCCTCGGGCTCCTCGTCGGCGTCGCCGGATACGTCGTCGCCGCCCGGCGGACCGACGCGCCCTGGGCCCGTTCCTACGGCGCGTTCGTCAAGCTCGGGCTCGTCGTCCTCGTCGTCCGAGTGCTGTTCTCCGTCGTCCTCGGGTCGCCGATTCCCGGCACGCACGTCCTCGTCACGCTGCCCGAAGTCCCGCTTCCCGACTGGGCCCGTGGCATCCGGATCGGCGGGCGGGTCTCCGCCGAGCAGATCGTGTTCGCGCTGTACGACGGGGCGAAGCTCGCCACCCTTCTCATCTGCGTCGGCGCCGCCAACGCCCTCGCCAATCCCGCCCGGCTCCTCAAGTCCCTTCCGGGCGCGCTGTACGAGGCCGGTGTCGCCGTCGTCGTCGCCATGACCTTCGCGCCGAACATGGTCGCCGACGTCGTACGCCTGCGCACCGCCCGCCGACTGCGCGGCAGGCCCACCGGCGGTGTCCGAGCGATCGTGCAGATCGGACTGCCGGTCCTGGAGGGCGCGCTGGAGCGGTCCGTCGCCGTTGCCGCGTCGATGGACGCGCGGGGGTACGGACGTACGGCACAGGTCCCGCCCGCCGTCCGCCGTACCACCGCGGCCCTCACGCTCGGCGGTCTCCTCGGCGTTTGCGCCGGTTCGTACGGGCTCCTCGCCGCGGAAGGTGCCGCGTACGGGCTGCCGCTCCTGGGCGCGGGGCTCGCCGCCGCGACCGCCGGGCTGTGGCTCGGTGGCCGTCGGCAGGTCCGCAGCCGCTACCGGCCGGACCGTTGGGGTGTGCGGTCCTGGCTGGTGGCCGGGTCCGGCGCGGCGGTCGCCGCGGTGCTGATCCGGGCGGGTATGTACGACCCGGAGGCGCTGCACCCCGGCGTCGTACCGCTCACCGCGCCGACGCTGCCGCTGTGGCCGGCGGCGGGGATTCTGATCGGCCTGCTGCCGGCGGTTGTCGCGCCACGACCCGCGACGGACTCGAAGGAGAACCCGTGATTCGGTTCGACGATGTGTCGGTGACCTATGGCGATGCGGCCGAGCCTGCCGTCGCCGGTGTCGATCTGACCGTGCCCGAAGGCGAGTTGGTGCTGCTCGTCGGACCCTCCGGGGTCGGCAAGTCGACATTGCTGGGTGCGGTTTCCGGGCTCGTACCGCACTTCACCGGCGGTACGTTGCGTGGCCGCGTCACCGTCGACGGGCGCGACACCCGCACCCACAAGCCGCGCGAACTCGCCGATCTCGTCGGCACGGTGGGCCAGGACCCGCTCGCCCACTTCGTGACCGACGTCGTCGAGGACGAGCTGGCGTACGGCATGGAGTCGCTCGGCCTCGCGCCGGAGGTGATGCGGCGGCGCGTCGAGGAGACGCTGGATCTGCTGGGGATGGCCGATCTGCGCGACCGGCCGATCGCGACGCTGTCCGGCGGGCAGCAGCAGCGGGTGGCGATCGGCTCGGTGCTGACTCCGCACCCGAAGGTGCTGGTCCTCGACGAACCGACGTCCGCGCTGGATCCGGCGGCGGCGGAGGAGGTACTGGCGGTGCTGCAACGGCTGGTCCACGACCTGGGCACGACGGTGCTGATGGCGGAACACCGGCTGGAGAGGGTGGTGCAGTACGCGGACCAGGTGGTGCTGCTGCCCTCTCCCGGCGCGCGTTCGGTGGTGGGCGCGCCCGCGGAGGTGATGGCCCTGTCGCCGGTGTATCCGCCGGTGGTGGGGCTGGGTCGGCTCGCGGGCTGGAACCCGCTGCCCTTGTCGGTACGGGACGCTCGGCGTCGGGCGGGTGCGTTGCGGGAGCGCCTGGGGAAGAGCCCCGAGCCCGGCGCACCCAGCGCGGGCGAAGCCGGCCCGGCCGACGGGCCGAGCTTCGCCGGCCGGGCTGACACGCAGGCGACCGCAGGGCGCACGGGGGGCTGGGGGCTTGCCCCCAGGTTCGGGAAGGGGCGGGGAGGGGAGCAAAACAGCCCCCTCGGCGAGGCCCTCGCGCTCACCGTCCGGCACGGGCGCGTCGAGGCCCTCCGCAACCTCACCTTCACCCTCTCCCCCGGCGAAACCGTCGCCCTCATGGGACGTAACGGTGCCGGCAAGTCCACTCTCCTGTCCGCCTTCGTCGGCATGGTCGAGCCCACCTCCGGCACCGTGGCCGTCCGCGGCCGGACACCTCACCGCACCAGCCCCCGCGAGCTGATCCAGCACGTCGGGCTCGTGCCCCAGGAACCGCGCGATCTGCTGTACGCGGACACCGTCGCCGCCGAGTGCGCGGCCGCCGACGCGGACGCGCAGGCGCGGCCCGGGACCTGCCGGGCGCTGGTGAGTGAGCTGCTGCCCGGCGTGCCGGACGCCACCCATCCCCGGGATCTCTCCGAAGGGCAGCGGCTCGCGCTCGCGCTGGCCATCGTGCTCACCGGGAGGCCGCCACTCCTTCTGCTCGACGAGCCGACCCGCGGTCTGGACTACGCGGCGAAGGCCCGCCTCGTGCGGATCCTCAAAGGGCTGGCCGGCGAGGGCCACGCGATCGTCCTCGCCACGCACGATGTGGAACTGGCCGCGGAGCTCGCCGACCGGGTGGTGATCCTCGCCGACGGAGAGATCGTCGCGGACGGGCCGACGTCCGAGGTCGTGGTGTCCTCGCCGGCCTTCGCGCCGCAGGTCGCGAAGATCCTCGCGCCGCAGAAGTGGCTGACCGTGACCCAGGTAAAGGAAGCACTGTGAGCGCGCGGCCCATCCGGCTCGGGCCACGGGCCATCGCCGCCCTCGGCCTCATCGGCGCGATCGGCGTCGTCGCCTTCGGCTGGCCGCTGCTCGCCGACGCGGACTCCGGGCTCGCGCACTCCGCCGACGCGCCCTGGCTCTTCGCCGTGCTGCTCCCGCTCCTCGTCGCCGTCGTCGTCGCGACGATCGCGGACTCCGGGATGGACGCCAAGGCCGTGGCGATGCTCGGCGTGCTCGCCGCGGTCGGGGCGGCGCTGCGGCCGCTCGGGGCCGGGACCGCGGGCCTCGAGCCCATGTTCTTCCTCATGGTGCTGAGCGGCCGGGTCCTCGGCCCTGGCTTCGGCTTTGTGCTCGGCTCGGTCACGATGTTCGCGTCCGCGCTGCTCACCGGCGGTGTGGGCCCATGGATGCCGTTCCAGATGCTCGCGATGGGCTGGTTCACGATGGGCGCGGGCCTGCTGCCGGGCTCCGACCGGCTGCGCGGCCGGGCCGAGCTGCTGATGCTCGGCGCGTACGGGGCCGTCGCGGCCTTCGCGTACGGCACGATCATGAATCTTCAGGGCTGGACCTATATCGGCGGCATGTCCTCCGGGGTCTCCTTCCATCCCGGCGATCCCGTCCACGAGAACCTGGTCCGCTTTCTCGCCTACTGCGCGGCGACCTCCTTCGGCTGGGACCTGGGCCGGGCCCTGCTCACCGTCGTGCTGACGCTCACCATCGGGCCGACCGTGCTCAAGGCGCTGCGCCGGGCGACCAGGCGCGCCAACTTCGAGGCGCAGGTCACATTCGAGGGCCCGGGAGGGTCCCGGGCGGGTGAGCCGCCCCACAGGCCGAAAGTCCCGTACTAGGCGGGATAGGAGTCGCCGAGAGGCCCGCGCGACCCCCAAGATCCGCGCTGTGACCTGCGCGGAAGGGGCCCGTCAAGCCCCCTGTCCGATTCGCCCTACATGCGAGCTCCACTAGTAATGAAGGTGTTTGCGACCGGGGTGGACGGCCAGCTAGAACTGTCGAGTCGCAAGGCGCAGTCGTGCTCGTCCACGGGCAGCAACGCGTCTGGCAGGGGGCCGAAACCCACGTACACACGTGACTTCGGCATGCCTGCGCGACCGTCCTGTTCCCGACGTTAGGTCTGTCTGTGTCCCGCTCCGTCATCCGCCGCATCGCCAACCGCCCGAAGACCGCTCTGGTCGGCTCCGCCCTCGTGGTGAGCTCCGCCGCCATGGTGATCGGCGTCAACCCGGCCACGGCTTCCGCCGCCCCGGCGCAGGCTCCGGCCAAGGCGTCCGCGGCCGCCGCTTCCGGCTCCGCCAAGGCGATCGCGAAGCAGATGATCAAGGACGACGCGCAGTTCCAGTGCTTCTCCAACATCGTTTCGCACGAGAGCGGCTGGGACGCCAAGGCGTCCAACCCGTCCAGCGGTGCGTACGGCCTGGTGCAGGCGCTGCCCGGCGGCAAGATGGCCTCTGCCGGCTCTGACTGGAAGACCAACCCCGCCACCCAGATCGAGTGGGGCCTGGACTACATGAAGGACCGCTACGGCAGCCCGTGTGGCGCCTGGTCCGCCTGGCAGTCCCAGGGCTGGTACTGATCAGCCGCTGATCGGCCGCTGATCAGTCTCCTAGGGCCTGTCGGCTGGATCTTGCCGGGCTCGCGTGCCCTGGCACCGCGCCTCGCCGCGTTGTCGTCGGTCGGCATGGCTCCGCCATGCCTCCCTCCTCCGCCTTGCGATACACGGCACCAGACCCCGCTCACTGATCCGGCCTGATCCAGACGACAGGCCCTAGCTCCACCGCGTTGAACCAGGACACGATCTTGGGTTCCGCGCTCTTGAAGGCCCCGAAGTGGTCGACCTTTCCCTGGTCGAGCACCGGGGCCTTCGTGCTGTGCGCGGCGAGGTGCCGTGCGCAGCTGCGCGCGTTCGAGATCGGCACGTCGGTGTCGCCGGACGCGGTGTAGAGCCGTACGGGAGCCGCCGGCTTCCAGCCACAGGCTCCGTCCTGTGCGCGCAGCGCCCGCAGCAGTCCGCCTTCCGGCCGCCGCACCTGCCGGTAGAAATCGGCGGTGAGCAGCTCCTTCAGCGTGCCGGGCAGCGCCTTGACGATGTCCTCCTCCGCGTGGCTGCCGTCGAAGAGCTGCTCGATCCGTGCGGCGTACGGCTGCCGGAAGGCGTCGGCCGGTGTCCGGTAGACCGGATGGATGCGGTTCTGCGCGGTGAGGAAGTACGCCAGATAGAAGACGGCGCTCGTGTCGTTGACGCTGCCGTCGAAGATTCCCGGCAGCTCGGCGTTGACCAGGTCGTACGGCCCCGACACGGGCGCGAGCGCGCGCAGCCGCAGCCGCGGGTCCGCTCCTTTGTGGAGCGTACGGCCGAGGGCCATCGCGACCTGCCCGCCCTGCGAGAACCCGGTGGCGTACACATCGCCGGTCAGCGGCCGCCCGAGCATGCGGGCCGCCGTCCGGGACGCCCGCAGCATGTCCACCGTCGCGGTCACGGCGGACGCGGTGTCCATGTACGGATGGCGGCCCGGGCCCATGCCGAGCCCGAGGTAGTCGGGTGCGGCGACGGCCCGGCCCGCCGATGCGTGCAGATAGGGCGCGAGCCGTCCGAGGCCCTCGCCGACGGAGGGTGCGTTGTCGCGGTGGGCCATGGTGCCGTGCGTGTCGGAGACGATGCCGACCGTGCGCCGGCCGCCGTCGGGGAGGACGAACAGGCCGGTGGCGAGGGTGGTACGGCCGTACGGGTCGGTGGTGCGGTACGTGAGCCGGTACGCGCGCACCCCGTACCGCACGGACGCGGCGTCGAGCCCCGCACGCGCCACGAACTGCGCGACCTGTGCGTGGTCGAGCGCGCCGATGGGCTTCATGTGGAGCAGCGACCCGCGGCCGGGTAAGCCCGTGGGCCGGTTGGCCGCGGCAGCGGTCGGGGTCGGGGTCGGGGTCGGGGCGGCATCAGCCGAAGCTGAGGCCGGGACGGCGGAGGCGATCGTGCCGATCGCGACGGCGGTCGCCACGGCGGCGACGCATCGACGGGTACGTGCGGAACGGGCGCTTCGGGGGTGTGAGTTCATGCCTACGACGGTAGGAACCGGCGGCTCCGCAGGACATCCGAGCAGCCCCCGTACGGAGGGTGCACTCGTCACCACCCTCCGTCTCGCCCCAGGCCCCCTACAGACGCTGGATGATTGTGCCCGTGGCGAGCGCGCCGCCCGCGCACATGGTGATCAGCGCGAACTCCTTGTCCCTGCGCTCCAGTTCATGCAGCGCCGTGGTGATCAGCCGCGCTCCCGTCGCACCCACCGGATGCCCGATCGCGATGCCGCCGCCGTTGACGTTGACCTTCTCCAGGTCCTGCTCGAAGACCTGCGCCCAGCTCAACACCACCGAGGCGAACGCCTCGTTGACCTCCACCAGGTCGATGTCCCGCAGCGACATGCCCGCCTTGCCGAGAACAGCCCGTGTCGCGTCGATCGGGCCGTCGAGGTGGTAGTGCGGGTCCGCGCCGACCAGCGCCTGGGCGACGATACGGGCCCGCGGCTTCAGCTTCAGGGCGCGCGCCATCCGCTTCGACGCCCACATGATCGCCGCCGAACCGTCCGAGATCTGCGAGGAGTTGCCGGCGGTGTGGACGGCGGTCGGCATGACCGGCTTCAGCGCGGCCAGCGCCTCCATGCTGGTGTCCCGCAGGCCCTCGTCGCGGTCAACGAGCCGCCACATGCCCTGGCCCGCGGCCTGCTCCTCCTCGGTCGTCGGCACCTGGACCGCGAACGTCTCGCGTTTGAAGCGCTCCTCGGCCCAGGCAATCGCCGCCCGCTCCTGCGACAGCAGCCCGAGCGAGTCGACCCGCTCGCGGGTCAGCCCGCGGTGGCGCGCGATCCGTTCGGCCGCCTCGAACTGGTTGGGCAGATCCACATTCCACTCGTCCGGGAACGGCTTTCCCGGCCCGTGCTTGGACCCGCTGCCCAGCGGCACCCGCGACATCGCTTCGACGCCGCAGCTGATCCCGATGTCGATGACGCCGGCCGAAATCATGTTCGCCACCATGTGGCTGGCCTGCTGCGAGGATCCGCACTGACAGTCCACGGTCGTCGCGGCGGTCTCGTACGGAAGTCCCATCGCCAGCCACGCGTTGCGCGCGGGGTTCATGGACTGCTCGCCGGCATGAGTGACAGTTCCGCCGACGATCTGCTCGACGCAGTCGGCGTGGATGCCGGTGCGGCCGAGGAGTTCACGGTAGGTCTCGCCCAGCAGATAGGCGGGATGGAGATTGGCGAGCGCGCCTCCGCGCTTGCCGATGGGGCTGCGTACGGCTTCGACGATGACGGGTTCCGCGGCCATGAGCTCGTCCTCTCCTGCACGTGCGCGGGGCGTCCCGGCGCCACCACGCGGGAACTAGTACGCGTTCTAGTTCTCCCAGCAGTCTTATGAGTGCTACCGCCGGTACGCAAGGGTCTTGCACGCCCTCGCTGCACCCATGCGCCGCAACAGTTCCCGCCGCGACTCTTGCGACTTGTAGAACTCGTTACTAGCTTTCGGTCAATTCTGATGGGTCGTCAGAGAAAGTCAGAGCTGTGTCCTTGACACCGCCGCCGCCAGACCTGGAGTTGCCGATGTCCTCCTGCCCCCATCTGCCCGAAGGCTTCGACTTCACCGACCCCGATCTCGTCCAAGCCCGCATCCCCCACCCCGAGTTCGCCGAGATGCGGCAGACCGCGCCGGTCTGGTGGTGCAGCCAGCCGGCGGGCATCTCCGGCTTCCAGGACGAGGGCTATTGGGTCGTCACCCGGCACGCCGACGTGAAACACGTCTCCACGCATCCCGAACTCTTCTCCTCCAACACCAACACGGCCGTCATCCGCTTCAACGAGTCCATCAGCCGCGACCAGATCGAGGTCCAGAAGCTGATCATGCTCAACATGGACCCGCCGGAGCACACCCGAGTACGGCAGATCGTCCAGCGCGGCTTCACTCCCCGGGCGATCCGGTCGCTGGAGGACGCCCTGCGCTCGCGCGCCCGCGGCATCGTCGAGACCGCGCTGGCCGGCGCGAAGGACGACGGCAGCTTCGACTTCGTCACCAACATCGCGGTGGAACTGCCGCTCCAGGCCATCGCCGAGCTCATCGGCGTACCGCAGGAGGACCGCGCCAAGATCTTCGACTGGTCGAACAAGATGGCCGCGTACGACGATCCCGAGTACGCCATCACCGAGGAGATCGGCGCGGAAGCGGCGATGGAGATCGTCTCGTACTCGATGAACCTCGCCGCCGCGCGCAAGGAGTGCCCGGCGAAGGACATCGTCAGCCAGCTGGTCGCAGCGGAGGACGAAGGCAACCTCTCCAACGACGAGTTCGGCTTCTTCGTGATCCTGCTGGCGGTGGCGGGCAATGAGACCACGCGCAACGCGATCAGCCACGGGATGCACGCGTTTCTCACCCACCCCGAGCAGTGGGAGATCTACAAGGAGCAGCGGCCGGAGACGGCGGCGGAGGAGATCGTGCGCTGGGCGACGCCGGTGATCTCGTTCCAGCGCACGGCGACGCAGGATGTCACCCTCGGCGGGCAGGAGATCAAGAAGGGCGACCGCGTCGGGATCTTCTACTCCTCCGCCAACAACGACCCCGATGTTTTCGACGAGCCGGAGAAGTTCAACGTCACGCGCGACCCGAACCCGCACCTCGGCTTCGGCGGCGGAGGCCCGCACTTCTGCCTCGGCAAGTCCCTTGCCGTGATGGAGATCAACCTGATCTTCAACGCGATAGCGGACGTCCTGCCGGACCTCAGGCTGGTCGGAGACCCGCGCAGGCTGCGCTCAGCGTGGCTGAACGGGATCAAGGAGCTCCAGGTCAGCGTCGGTTGAGCGAACCGACGAAGGCGGCGAAGGCGGGGCGGGAGAGGGAGAGGACGGGGCCGGTGGGGTTCTTGGAGTCGCGTACGGCGACGGTGTGGGGCGCCGGCTCGGCGATCTCCACGCAGGAGCCCCCCTGGTCGCTGCTGTAGCTCGACTTACGCCACTGCGTGTTGCTCCCCATAGCGTTCCTCCATCACAAGCCGGATCAGCTTCGCCGAGTCCGGGATGGACAGGGCAGCAGCCTGGAGGTGATCGTAACGGAGCGAACAGTCCTTGAACGTATCCGGGTTGGCTGTCGGATGGCCCGCTCCGTAGCCCTCGGTGTAGACGATGG
Source organism: Streptomyces sp. NPDC020681 (assembly GCF_044334895.1). Classification (NCBI taxonomy): domain Bacteria; kingdom Bacillati; phylum Actinomycetota; class Actinomycetes; order Kitasatosporales; family Streptomycetaceae; genus Streptomyces; species Streptomyces sp. NPDC020681. The sequence goes on from NZ_JBIRTX010000016.1 coordinate 77,988, forward strand.
ACGGGTCGCCGACGAACCGGAAGAGGTCGAACGGGCCAGTCAGTCCGGCATGGGCTCCGGTCGCGTACGGCAGCACCTGGATGTTCACCCTCGGGTCCTCCTCGTACGACAGCAGATGGGCCAGCTGTCCCCGCATGACCTCCGGGCCGCCGATCGCCTGGTACAGCGCAGCTTCTCCAACGATGGCCCACAGCACCGGCGGCTGCTCTTTGTCCAGGATGCGCTGGCGCGCGAGCCTGACCGCAGTTCGGTCGTCCAGCTTGGACTTGTCCAGAGTGCCGAGCACAGCGCGGGCATACGCCTCGGTCTGGAGCAGGCCATGCACGAGGTGCGTGTGGAAGGTGAAGACCTCCGTCGCCCGAGCCTCAAGCTCTGCGACCTGCTGGAACCACGCCGGGAGTTGGCTCCGCAACACCAGCCCCAGCAGCCGGGACAGTAATCCGCCCGTCCCGAGCGCCACATCAACCCGCTCGCTGAACTCCGCCGTCGGCAGCTTCCTCGCCGTCTCGATCTGGCCCACCAGCGACCCCGTGTAGCTGATGACCGCGCCGAGCTGCTTCTGCGTAAGCCCGGCCGCCTCCCGGTATCGGCGCAGCTCGTAGCCGTAGTAGTCGAGCGGCGACGCGCTCGGGTCGAGGACGTTGACTTGGCTCATGGCGGGCATCCCCTCGTTCAACTACACCAATGACAGGGCACGTTGTGTCCGGGTCGTAGCCGAGAGTAGTCAAGGTGAAGTCGCTCAAGTGGCGGAACCGGCCAAGTGGGAGGATCCTGACTGGATCGCGACGATCCATCCCCAGGGGGTGCGGGCTTCCCGCACCCCCTGGGGCGCGCGTATCACTTCCGTGCGGCCGCGACCGGCTCGTCGACGTGTGTGTCCGCTCGGGCCACCGGTACCGATCCGGTCGGGAGCAGCAGCTTTCGGCGGCCCGCCAGGACGTATGTGAGGCCGAAGCCCGCGCCGACGACCATCGCGCCGCCGACCGCGTCGAGCACCCAATGGTTGGCCGTGGCGACGATCGCGCACACGGTGAACAGCGGGTGGAGCAGGCCGAGGAGTTTCATCCACAGCTTGGGCGCGAGTACCAGGACCACGAGTCCGCACCACAGGGACCAGCCGAAGTGGAGCGAGGGCATGGCCGCGTACTGGTTGGTCACGGCGGTCATCGCGCCGTAGTCGGGGTTGGCGAGGTCCTGCGGGCCGTGCACGGTGTCGATGAAGCCCATGCCGGGCATGAGGCGCGGCGGGGCCAGCGGGTAGAACCAGAAGCCGATGAGCGCGAGAAGCGTGGCGAAGGCGAGCGAGGAGCGCGCCCAGCGGTAGTCGGCTGGGCGGCGGACGTACAGGATGCCGAGGATGGCCAGCGGCACCACGAAGTGGAACGACGTGTAGTAGAAGTCGAAGAAGGCCTCTGCCCACTTCGCGTTCACCACCGCGTGGTTGACCCAGTGCTCGATGTCGAGGCCGAGCGCGCGCTCGATGCCGTCGATCTGGCGGGCGTGTTCTTCGGCCGCGGCGACTCCACCGGTTGCGGCGGCGCGGATGTGGGAGTAGGCGGAGTAGCCGACCCGGATGACCAGGAGTTCGAGGAGCAGGTTCGGCCGGCTCAGTACGCGCCGCCAGACCGGCAGCAGCGGGACCCAGCTCCACCGGGCGGGGGCCGGGTTCGCGTACACGGTGGGCACGGGAGCGCGGAAGTGCGGCGAGGTACGCGGCAGGAACGGCACCGCGACGGCCGCCGCGAGCGCCGCGATGAGCAGGGCGTTGTCGCGTACGGGGTTCAGCAGGGCCACGTTCGGCAGCAGCATCTTGTACGGCAGCGTCATCGCCAGGACGACGAAGACCGGCCACAGCATGCGGTCGGAGGCCCGCTTTCCGACGCGGCCGACGGCGGCGAGCAGGATCCACAGGAGCTGGTGCTGCCACGCGGTCGGTGAGACGGCGACGGCGACGCAGCCGGTCAGGGCGACGGCGAGGAGGAGCTGGCCGTCCTGGGCGTAGCGGATGGCGCGGCGCAGGCCGAACCAGCCGACCACGGCGGCGAGTGCGACGTAGAGGCCGATTTCCAGCGGACCCTGGAGGCCGAAGCGCAGGAGCGCTCCGTGCAGGGACTGGTTGGCGAGGCTGTCGGGGGCGGCGCCGAGTCCGGCGCCGGCGAGATGGTGCACCCAGTACGTGTAGGAGTCGCCGGGCAGCGCGGCCCAGGCGAGCGCCGAAGAGGCGGCGAACGTGCCGGCCGTGGTGACGGCGGCGCGTCTGCGTCCGGTGAACCACAGCAGCGGCGCGAAGAGCAGCACGGTCGGCTGGAGGGCCGCGCCGATGCCGATCAGCACGCCGGAGGATCTCTCGTCGCGGGCGGCGAAACAGCCGAGGAGGACGAGCAGGACCGGGATGATGCTGGTCTGGCCCAGGTAGAAGCTGTTGCGGACCGGCAGCGAGAGCATCAGCAGGCTGATGGCGATCGGGGCGGCGAGGAGGCCGCTGCGGCGCGACACGGGGCCGGGCAGGGCGCGGGCGACGACCAGGCCGATGCCGACGACGAGCAGCAGCGTGCCGAAGGTCCAGGCGACGCCGAGGCTCTGTTCCGCGGAGCGGGCGAGCGGTTTGAGCACCAGGCCGGCGAAAGGAGTGCCGGTGAACTTGTCGGCGTCGTACAGCGAGCCCTTCAGGTGCAGGACGCCGTTCTCGCCGATCCAGGTCTCGAGGTCGATGAGCCGCTCGCCCGGCGGCTGCCGGAGCACCGCTGCTGCCTGCCGTATCGCGAGAACCGCGGCCACGAGCCACAGCGCGGCCCTTGCCGCGCCCATCCTCGAATCGGTCGCACTCCCGTGCACGCTGTGCTCCGCGTTCGCCACGTCGCGCCGTGCCTCCCCACGTTCCTTACGTTCCGTATCCGGTCATTCCGCGTTGTGATCCATAGAGCCTGGCATTGCCCCATGAGGAAGACTCAGGCAACCCCCTCTTAGCCTGACTGTCACCCAATTTCGACCGAAAGTCTTGTCGAAGCGCAGCCGAACCGCAGCCGGAGGAGCACCGGAACCGCGAAGTCCGTGGCGACGTCCCAGCAGGCATGCGGGGGAACATACAAGACCACGGCCGTGCCCACCTGCCGGTGCGAATGCGACAAAAACTCCTGACGGTGGTGCTGGCGCTGCTCGCGCTCCAGCTCGGCTCGCTGATCAGTCCGGCATATGCCTGCGGATGCGGGGCGATGGTGCCGGGACGCGGGAGCAGCATGGCGGTCGACCGGGAGACGTCGGTGGTCTCCTGGGACGGGCGTACGGAACAGATCCTGATGCGGTTCACGGTCGACGGGGACGCTCCGAAGGCCGCGTGGATCATGCCGGTGCCCAGTCGCGCCACGGTCGAGCTCGGTGACCGGGCGGTCTTCTCGGAGCTGGAGACGGCGATCGAGCCCGAGGAGCGGACGCGGCACTACTTCTGGCCGCGGGAGGGCGACTGGCCGTTCTCGGCGGCCGGCGAGCGGGACTCGGCGGGCGCGCCTCAGGCGCCGGGCGACGCGGCTCCTCCGGTCGGCGTGGTGGGCCGCGAACGGCTGGGTGACTTCGATGTGGCCCGGCTGACGGCCACGGATCCCGACGCGCTGCGAACCTGGCTGGAAACGAACGGTTTCGAGCTGCCGGACGGGCTCACTGCGGACCTGAAGCCGTATGTGGAGCAGAAGTGGGAGTACGTGGCCGTGCGGCTCGCTCCGGAGGCCTCAGGAGGCGAGGAGGCGGTGCTTCGGGGCACGCTCGATCCGCTGGAACTGCGGTTCGCCAGCGACGAGCTGGTGTATCCGATGCGGCTGTCGCGGCGGGCGAAGACCGCGCAGTCGCTGGGACTCTTCGTGCTCGCTCCGCACCGGATGGAGCCGGTGAGTTCGATCGGCGGGGACGCGCCGGAGGTGACGTACGCGGGCAAGGCCCCGGCGAGCGGCGTGATCGACTCGTTCACGGGCGGGGGCGAGCGGTTTCTGACCGCGCTGGACCAGGAGTTCCCGGAGCCGGAGCGGATCAACGGCGACCATGTGCTGCGTGCGACGGAGAAGGACACCACGTACCGGCGGGTGGTGTGGCAGGACGAGCTGCTGATGGTGGGCGGAGTGCCCGCGTGGCTGCTGACGTTCGGCGGCCTGGTGCTGGCCGTCTTGGCCGTGTTGCTCGTACTCGTGCGGCGGCGGGCGCGCGTGCATAGGGTCGGTGTATGACTCAGGAACAGTGGACCGCCGTCGACGCATACGTCACCGAACTCATCTCTCCCGACGACGAGGCGCTCAGCGCGGCCGTCGCGTCGAGCGAAGCGGCCGGGCTGCCTCAGATCGCCGTCGCGCCGCCGCAGGGCAAGATGCTGCACCTGCTGGCCAAGATGCAGGGCGCGCGCCAGGTGCTGGAGATCGGCACGCTCGGCGGCTACAGCACGATCTGGCTGGCGCGTGCGCTGCCGGAGAACGGCCGGCTCATCTCGCTCGAGTACAGCGAGGCCCACGCGGAGGTCGCCCGCGCTAACCTCGCCCGCGCCGGCCTCGACAAGGTCGCCGAGGTCCGCGTCGGCGCGGCGCTCGACAGCCTCCCGAAGCTCGCGGCAGAGCCGGGCGCGGGGCCGTTCGACCTGTTCTTCATCGACGCGGACAAGGTGAACAACCCGCGGTACGTGGAGTGGGCGCTGAAGCTCTCCCGCCCCGGCAGCGTGATCATCGTCGACAACGCCGTCCGGGGCGGGAAGATGCTGGACGCCGCCGACTCGGACCCGGCGGTCGTGGGAACGCGGGAGATGTACGAGCTGGTGGGGCGTGAGCCGCGGCTGGACGCGACCGTGGTCCAAACGGTCGGCGAGCGCGGCTGGGACGGCTTCCTGCTGGCTCGCGTCATCGACTGACGCGGCAGCCGCTACCGGTGCTCCGTCCCGCCCCCCGCGGTTCGGGGCGGAGCACCGCGGCATTGCCCCGGCCCGGGGACGGGGGAGGCCCCGGACCGGGAGTCCGGGTCAGCGGGCCTTGTCGGCGTCCGCCGTGGCCTGGTCCTCGATGCGGCGCTTCGCGTCCTTCCAGGAGATCGGCAGCTCTTCCACCGGCACCTCCCAGAACGTGAACGTCGAGGAGCTCATCGTCGACCGCAGGCCGGTCATGATGGTCTTGTGGGGCTCTGTCCTGGCGTACGTGTACAGCGCTTCCTTGTCCTCCCAGGCGGAGAGCGTGTAGAAGACGCCCTTCGTCAGCTGGGCCTCCAGGGACGCCCCGAGCGCACCCGGCGCCTTCCGCACCTGGCCCCAGGCGGAGAGCGACTTCAGGAAGAAGCGCGGAACATCCTTGAACGACCTCACGTCGAGCCGGGACGCCATGACGAAAGCGCGGGTGTTGGGCCGAGCCGGATTCGGCGTGGCCCAGGGAAGAGTCGGCACGGTACCCTCGCATTCACAGTTGGTGAGTGGCAGTATCTATATTAGACAGTAGAGCTGCCCAATGGCCAGTGGGAAGCGGGAGCAGGTGCGAATTTCCGAGTTGAGCCGCCGCAGCGGGGTGTCCACCGCGACGATCAAGTACTACCTCCGCGAAGGGCTGCTGCCGCCGGGCCGGGCCACGGCCGCGACCCAGGCCGAGTACGGCGAGTCGCATGTCCGCCGCCTCAGACTGATCCGCGCGCTGATCGGAGTGCGCGGACTGACGGTCAGCGCCGCCAAGGACGTACTCGACACCATCTCCGAGGTCGAGGCCGACACTCACGGCCTGCTCGGTCTGGTCTTCGGCGTCTGGCCAACCACGAAGGACAGCACGGCCAAGGCGAAGGCCGGCGTCGTCAAGGGCGAGGCGACCGAGGCCGAGAAGGCCGAAGTGAACGCGCTGGTCGCCGAGATGGGCTGGAAGGTCAGCGAGCACAACCCGGCGCGGGAGGTCATATCCCAGACCCTGCACACCCTCCGCTCGCTCGGCATGGACTACGACTGGCAGTCGCTCGTCCCGTACGCGCGGCTCGCCGAAGAGACCGCGACGCTCGACCTCGACCAGCTCGAGGACGAGGACGATCCGCTCGAAAAGGCGGAGCGCGCAGTGCTGTTGACGTTCCTGCTGGAGCCGGCGCTGCTGGCGCTGCGCCGGCTGGCACAGGAAGCGGAATCGACGGTCCGGCATCGCGGCTGAGGGCGTGAGTGATCAGTACTCAGCTTGAACGGGAGTGATTGCTCCGGTGCGGGAAAATACACCGGAGCATTGCCTCCGAACGTGAGTACCTGTGACTCAGGCCCGCACTGGCCAAAAAGTGATCTGCTCGTGTGCTGAATGCAGCACGGCGAAAATGCCGTGCACCGCACACGGGGAGGCAAGGGAATGCAGTTCCGGATTCTGGGCTCGCCCGAGTTGTACGACGAGAAACGGCAGCAGCGCATACCGCTGACCAGTCGCAAACAGCGGCTGCTGCTGGGCGCGTTGCTGGCCCGGCCGAATTCACCCGTCCCGCGGGAGCGGCTGATCCGCGAACTGTGGGGCGCACTGCCGCCCAAGAAGGCCCGCAACACACTCAATGCCCATGTCTCCGGGCTGCGAAAGGCCCTGGCCGAAGCGGAACCGGACCGTATCGCGTCGACCCGGCTGGTCGCGCGGTCAGCCGGCTATCTCCTGGAGACCCGCGCGACGGAGACCGACAGCGGCCAGTTCTGTCTGGCGGTCGCGCAGGCCCAGCGCACCGCGGCCCAGGACCCGTACGGGGCACACGACTTGCTCCGCCGGGCGCTCGGGCTCTGGCGCGGGACCGCGCTGGAGGGCGGCGCGCACGGACCGGTCTGCGCGGCGCTCGCCGCACGGCTGGAGGAGGAGCGGCAGCAGGCGCTGGAGATCCTCTTCGACTGCGCCCTGCGGATGGGACAGCACCATCGCATCGTCCCCGAGCTCGAGGAAGTCTGCGCAGCTCATCCGCTACGGGAACGGTTCCACGACCAGTTGATGCTGGCGCTGTGCCGCAGCGGCCGCGGGGCCGAGGCGATCGGTGTCTACACCCGCGCCCGGCACCGGCTCACCGCCGAACACGGCCATACGCGGCTGCTGTCGGCCCGTCTCGAGCAGATCAGCGTGCAGGCTCCGACGCTCTTCGGGCCGGAGCTGGACGCGGCGGACGACTGGACGCGGGTCGAGGTGACCGCTCTGCCGTCGGCGGCGGACCGGGACTTCGACCGCGACTTCGACCGCGATTTCGACCGGCCGGCCCGTTCGGTCATGGGCTATCTGACGGAACTCCTCAGCGGGCAGGCCCTGTACACCGGAGGCGTATGAGGAACGCAGAAGCGCCTCTGTGTACCGGAAGTCCGGTACACAGAGGCGCTTTTACGTGTGCGGCTCAGAGCTCGCTGATGAGCTGCGCAGCGATCTCCATTCCGGAGGAATACCCGGCCTCGTGCGAGCCGATCTGGTCCACGCCGTGCCGCTTCGCGTGGAAGTAGGAACCGCAGAGCTTCACACGCGTTCCCTCATTGACGTTGTAGATGTCCTTCTGCATGTCGCGGACATCGACGTTGATGATCGGGTGGGTGTACGGGAATTCCGCGATCACCGTCGCCGGGTCGACCTCTCCGGGATAGTCGAGCGTGACGAAGTAGTCCTTCTCCGCGGTGAATCCGTGCAGCTTGTTCATGTAGTACGCGACAAAGGTCTTGGGCTGTCCGTCGACCTCGACCTTGCCGTAGTTCCACGCCTCCCAGCGGCTCTTGTCCTGGGGCACCACCGACGGGTCGGTGTGCAGGATGACGCTGGAGGAGTTGTAGTGGACCTTGGACAGGACCTCGAGCTGCCGCTCGGTCGGGTTGGCAAGCATCCCGAGCGCCTCGTCCGCGTGCGCGCCGACCACGACATAGTCGAACTTCTCACTGCCCTTGGCCGTGGTCACCGTGACGCCGTCGTCGTCCTGCTGGAGGCGCGTGACCGGCTCGCCGGTGCGGATCTCCGGGCCGATCGCGGCGATCGCCTTGCGTACGTAGTTGATCGAACCGCCGCCGACCGTGCGCCAGTCGACGTGCTGACCGCCGAGGCCGCCCTCGTCGTGGCCCATGAAGAAGGCGATCGCGGTGCTGGCCGGCATCTCCCAGATCAGCTCCGCCGGAATCGACCAGACCGCGGAGCAGAGCAGGATCACGTACGAGTGCCGGAACGCCTGGCTGTAGCCGCCGCGGTCGAGGTACTCGCCGAGCGGGATGTCGGCCTTCTTGCGGACGAAGTCCCTGCGGCCCTCGGTGTGGAAGCGGGCGGCCTCGCGCCAGATGGTCAGGAACTCCTCGGAGTAGCGGGCCGACACCTCCTCCTCGGTCATGCCGAGCTCCTTCGTGCCGTACTCCAGACCGGAGTCCAGGTCGAAGAAGTTGAAGGCCCCCTTGTGCTCGACCGCCTCGACGCCCAGCTCGTCGAAGAACTCGCAGAGGTTGGTGTAGGCGGGCCGGTTGAAGACGACGAACGCGGTGTCGATGCCGAGGAGCTGTCCGTTCTCCTCGACCTCGACGGTGTTGGCGTGACCGCCGAGGCGGTCCTCGCGCTCGAAGATCGTGATCCGGGCGCGCTCCCGCAGGTGGTAGGCGGCCGAGAGGCCGGCGACTCCGGCACCGACGATGGCGACACGTGGGGTGGTGGGCTGCGACATGGGCATGTCCTTCATGGTCGGTCTCATACGGATCGGTCTCGTGCGGTCGGTCTCATACGGTCGGTCTCATACGGAAGAGATGTCGGCGAGCGACAGGTCGGAGAGGTCGGTGCGGCGCAGGGCTCCGGGACGGCCGTCCTCGGCGGCGACCGCCACGACATGCCCGGGGCCGGGATAGAGCAGGTCGAACCACCAGCGGTCGGCCGCGCCGGCCGGCTGCTGCGGGTCGCGCACGGCGATGCGGTCCGCGGCGCGCGGTGCGAAGGAGAAGCCGCCGAGGCCCCGGCTGAGGCCGGTGCCGAGCGCCTTGAGATACGCCTCCTTCAGCACCCACAACTCGCTGACCAGCGCCGGGCGGGCGCCGGGAGCGACCGCGGCCAGCTCGGCCCGTTCGGCCGGGGCGAGGACGCGGCGGAGCTGGTCGGCCAGCTCCGCCGTGGAAGGTGTGGGGCTCACGTCGACGCCGCAGCCGCGGCCCCGGGTCACCACGCAGGCGATGAGGCCCTCGGTGTGCGAGATGTTGAACCGCACGCCGTCCTCGTCCGGCACCGGTTCGGGCCGTCCGAACTCGCCGGAGCGGAAGCGCCAGCGGTCCGGCGCACGGCCGGTGCGGGCACTGAGCGCGTACCGGCTCAGCAGCCGCGCACCGAGATAGCGCCGCCGCGCGCCCGGAGTGAGCCGCCGCTCGAGCCGGTACCTCTCCTCGGCCGTGAGCAGCCGCGTGCCGCCGAGCGCGGCGGCGAAATCGCCCACCGCCTGCTCGGGCAGCAGCCACAGGAACGTCGGGTCGGCGTGCAGGTCGGGATGCATCGAAACGGCGCTCCTTACGGTCTCGGAGGGGCGTGGGTGGTCAGCTGCGGGCGGCGAAGAGGTCGCCGACGCGCTCGGCGAGCGGGAACTGCCAGTGCGAGAACAGCCGGTTCTCGCTGTGCAGCCGGCGCAGCACCTGCATCACCTCGTCGATCACGGACTGGTCCGTGACCGCCTCGTGCGGATACAGATGCCGGCGCAGCCGCTCGATCTGGAGCAGCAGCAGCGCGCCGCTGGGCAGCGGGTCGTCCAGCGCGCCGTGCGAGTGGACGTAGGTGAGCACGCACGCCGCGGTGGCGTGCAGCACGCAGTACTCCTTGGACAGCTCGAACAGCTCCGGCGACTGCCCGTACTCGCGGCCCATCCGTGCCTTGAGCTCGGCGAGCCGCTCGGCCAGCAGGCCGGTGCGGTCGAGGAGTTCCGCGGCCACGTCGGCCGCCTTGAGCAGCCGGTCGCGCTCGGTGCCCTTGGCGTCCTCGGCCAGCGCGCGCAGCCGGCGCAGTCCGTCCGGCGCGGCGAGGACCGCGTCGTCCAGGCCGCGGCTGAACAGCTCCTGCTTCCACGGCTCGTACACCGGAAGCTCGGTGTCCATGCCGAAGAGCGTGGCGCAGCGCTCTGCCGCGGCCTCGCGGACCTCCGGCGTGGCGCTGCCCGCGCTGGAGAGCAGGCCCGGCAGCTGCTGGCCCAGGTTGCGCAGGTTCACCACGGTGTTGCCGTCGGCGATATTGGCGACCAGCAGATCGCGCAGCATCTTCTGGTACGGGCCGTAGTGCGGATGGGCCCGCAGGAAGAAGCGCGCGCCGAGCACCGTGTTCAGCTGCGACATCGTCTTCTCCAGCAGCGTCGGCGCGAGGTACTTGACCACCGACGACCAGACGCTGATCTGCTCCGGAGCGGCCTGCAGAGCGCGCACCGCGCCGAGGCTCATCGCGTCCGCGATCATCAGGTCGGCGAAGCACTCCGTCAACTGGCGTCGGCTGTACGGGACATCGCTGACCGTGCCGCCGAACAGGACCCGGCCCTCGGTGAAGTCCAGCGTGAGCCGCAGGCCGGTGTCGACGGCCGACAGCGCCAGGCTGCTGATCACGCTGCGGGCGACCTGGGTGGCCTTGAGCGCGATCTCCAGGCCCTGGCCCTCGACTCCGACGAGCGCGGAGTCCGGCACGAACGCACCCTTCAGGCGCAGCCCGCTGAGGTCGAGCGCACGCAGCCCGTGCAGCTTCTCGACCGGCAGTTCCTCGGCGGCGTCGGCCGGGAGCGACCACTTGTCGACGATGAAGATGGAGTACGCCGCCGGGCCGTTGCGCTTGCCGGTGCGGGCATGGACGATCATCGTGTCGGCGACGGTGGCGTTGCCGATCAGCCACTTCTCACCGGTCAGTTCGTAGCCGCCGGGGACCTTCTCGGCGACCATCTCGTTGGCGAGCAGATCACTGCCGTGCTCGCGCTCCGACAGGCCCCAGGAGAGCCCGCCGCCGCGCTTCATCTGCTCGATCGCCGTGCGCTTCTGCTCCTCGTTGCCCGCGATCCACAGTGTCATGAAGCTGAGGTTGGTGATGACGAGGCAGGTGGCGGTGGTGCAGTCGCGGCGGGCGACGAGCCGCATCAGGTTGAACCCGGTCTCCACATTGCCCGCCCGGCCGCCCTGTTCGGCGGGGAGCGAGTACTCGTGCACACCCCAGCGGCGCAGCCGGCTGACGAACCCGAACGGGTACTCCTCGTGCTCGTCGTGGTCCATCACCCGCGTGAAGGGCATCCGGCTGCCCTCGTCGTGCGGGTCGCCGAGGTGTTCCTCGAGCTGCGCCGCCAGTTCCATCAACTCGGCCTTGGACATGGGGACTCCTATCGGATGGTGGCCAGTCGGACGGGCAGGGCGGTGAACAGCCGGTTGCCCTCCCGCAGCGCGACGACGGCGTCGAGCGCAGGCAGCAGCAGGTCCCCGAGGTGGCGGGGGTCCGTGCCGTCGGCGCGGGCGAGCAGATAGCCGAGCATCGCGCCCAGCCAGCCGGCGGAGCCGGGCTCCGTGCCGTACAGCGAGCGGTCGCGGTTGGCCTGCCACAGATGGACGCCGGACGCGGCGGCATGCAGCCAGGCGTACCGCTCGGCGGCGTCGACCAGGGCGTTCGGGTCGGCGCCCGGCTTGCGTGCGGCCCGGGTCAGATCGCCGAGTCCGGCGACGGCCGCAGCCAGCTGCTCGACCAGCGCCGCCACCGGCGCGTCGCTCTCCCCCAGGGCCTTGACTGCCTCCGCGGCCGCGTCGGGCAGTCCGGCGAGCACCGGGTCGACGCCGCGGGCGAACATGTCGAGCCTGGCGGGTTCGTACTCCGGAAGCTCCGTGCCGAGCGAGTAGACCGTCGCGACGGCCTCCGGGTCCGGCTGCGCCTGGCCTTCGGTGAGCGTGGGCAACTGGCCCGCGTACGAACGGAGGTTGGCCAGCGTGCTGGCGTCGATCACCCGGACCACGGCCGAGTCGCGCTGGAGCTTCTGGAACAGCCCGGCGCCGCGCTCGCCGTCGCGCAGCACCGAGCGGGTCGCCAGCACCGAGCCGCAGCGCCGGATCAGCTCGTCGGACGCCTCGGCCACCACGTGCTTGGCCGCCAGCGCCCAGACGCTGAACGCCTCCGGCACCACATGGATGCCGCGCGCGGCGGTCAGCGCCACCGTGTCCGCGGCCAGCAACGCGGCGGCGGCGACGGAGAGTTCACGGCGCGGATGCGGCGACTCGGTGAGGACCGCGCGACCGATGCGGCGCGTGGTGGCGAAGTCGAGGGCGAGGCGGACGGCGGTGTCGGCGACGCCCAGGCTGCCGGCCATGCTCATCAGCCGAACGGCCTGCTGCGCCTTGACCGCGGCCTCAAGCCCCTCACCCTCCCTGCCGACCAGCGCGCCGTCGGGCACCTGGAGGCCGGTGAAGCGCAGCCGGGCCAGGTCGATGCCGCGCATGCCGCCGGTACGGACTGCCGGAGTGCGCTCCAGCTGACCCTCCGGCACCTCGGCCACGTCGATCAGCACGGCGGAGAACGCGTTGGGTGCCGCGCGCTCGCCGGTGCGGGCGATCACATAGACCGCCTCGCAGCTCATGCCGAGGCCGACCATCCACTTCTCGCCGTTCAACTTGCCGTCGGTCAGCCGGACTTCGTTGGCGAGCAGATCGCTGCCGTGCTCGGCCTCGGTGAGCGCGAAGCCCACCCCGCCGCCGCGCGTCAGGATGTCCGCGGCCCGGCGCTGCTGCTCCTCGGTGCCGTGCAGCTGGAGACAGGTCGCGGCGACGATGCTGAACATCGTGCCGGGCATGATGTTCACGTCCCGGCGGGCGGCGGACCGTACAAGAGTGAGGCTGCGGTCGAAGGACTCGAAGCAGCCGCCCCACTCGGCCGGCAGATAGTTCAGATGGAACCCGGACTTCACGAGCGCCTCGCAGAGCGTGGCCGGGAACTCGTCCCGCTCGTCCCGCTCGACGGCGGCGGCGAAGCCGTACGGATTGGTGTTGTCGCCCGGGTCGCCGAGCAGCGCCTCCAACGCCTCCGGCGTCAGCAGGCTCATCGCATGCCTGCCGGGGAGCCGTGCGCCGGGGTCTCCAGCGGCACCGGACGGTAGTCACCGGCCGTCGCGGGAATCTGCACGCCCGCACTCCGCAGCTGCGTGAGCCGGGTGTGGAAGGCCGCGCCGAGCATCAGGTGGTGGGCCACGTCGGCCACCCGCCGGTTGCTCGGATTCTTCAGATAGCTGCCGGTCACCCAGTCGTTGAAGCTGCCCATCGCCGGGCCGCACCAGATCTGGTAGTCCATCGCGCGGTCCTTGTCGCCGGTAACCGCCCACCGCGACGACATGCCGAGATACCAGCGGAACACCAGCGCCATCCGGCGCTTGGGGTTGCCGGCCGCGCGCTGCAACTGCTCCGGGTCACGCCGGGTGAAGTAGCCGACGCACTCCTGCCAGACGTCCTCCAGCGGACGCCGGAAGACCTGCTGCTCCAGCTTGGCGCGGTCGGGCGCTGGGATCGACTCGAGGCCGTCGTACGCCTGGTAGATCTGGTAGAGCTTCTTGGCCCGCATCGGGAAGAGCGTGCCCTTCTTCAGGACCTGGAGGTCCACGCCCATCTCGAACATGTCGGCCGCCGGGGCCATTTCGCAGTCGGCGATCCCGGCCTCGGCGAGCATCGCCTTGGACACGGTGGACGCGCCCGACTCCAGACAGGACTGGTTGACGGAGCCGGTGACCACATAGGCGGCGCCCATCGCGAAGGTCGCGGCGACCGCGACCGGCGTGCCGAGGCCGCCGCCGGCCCCGACCCGGATCGGCACCGCATAGCGGTGCTCGCGCTGCACGGAGTCGCGCAGCCGCAGAATCGTCGGCAGCAGCGCGGGCAGCGGACGCCGGTCGGTGTGACCGCCGGAGTCCGCCTCCACGGTGATGTCGTCGGCCAGCGGCACATGGTGCGCGAGCGCGGCCTGGTCGTGGGTGATCAGGCCCTGCTCCAGCAGCGAACTGACCAGGGTGGCCGGGGCCGGGCGCATAAAGCGTTCGGCGGTCTCGGACCGGGAGATCTTGGCGATCAGCCGGTTCTCCGCGACCACCCGGCCGTCGGGGTCGCGGCGCAGCCCGGCGAGCCGGTAGCGGACGACATGCGGAGTGAGGTCCATGAAGGCGGACGCCTCCACACAGCGCACGCCGTGCCGCAGGAACAGCTCGACGGCCTCGCGCTCCAGCCGGTCCTCGCTGGGACTGTGGATGAGATTGACGGCATACGGCAGCCCGGCGATCTCATTGGCGAACCGGCCGAGCGCCTTCTCGATCGTCTCCGGCAGCAGCCCGGCCGCACCGTAGGAGGCGAGAAAGCCCTCCCTGGCCAGCGCGATCACCATGTCGGCGGATGCGATGCCGCCGGCCATCGCGCCCGCCATGTACGGCTGAGCCACCTGGTGGGCGGCGAGGAAGGCGCCCGAACCCAGCCGCTGCGGAGGCAGCGGCTGAGCGGCGGCGAGCAGAGGCAGGCCGTCGGCCTCCACGGTCGCCGAGCCGCCGGAGACGGCGCCGATCCCGTCCGGCGTGACGACGATGAAGCAGGGCTGGTCGAGATCGGCCAGCGCGTTGTAGATCCCGGCCGGGTCGGTGCTGGGGTACGTGTCCCCGGACCATCGGAGGGGAGTGTGGCGGATATCCATGGTGAAACGAGGCTCCTTGGCTGAGCTGGGCGAGCGCGGGTGCGGGCCGTCAGGCCCCGGAACGGACCTCGATGGCCACGTCGGTGAGTTCGTAGATGCGCAGGCCCGGCTTCGACAGATCCGCGTCGGCGATGACGAGCAGGCGGTCCGCCTCGCGCCGGACCTCCTTGATGTGCACGTCGAACTGCAACTCCTTGTCGTGGCGCAGGATCTGGCCGCGGTACTTCCAGGCCATCTCCACATCGGCGGCCATCGCGAAGTGCGGCCGCTGCATGCCGTCGGCAAGGTTCTGCTCGATCACGAACAGGCGCATAGCCTGGAGGATGGCCTCGACGCCGAGCGAACCGGGCATCACCGGGTCACGGTGGAAGTGGCAGTCGAAGTACCACTCGTCGGGGCGGATCTGGCGGTAGCCGTGCATGTAGCCGGCGCCGTGGTTGCCACCGTCCTCGACGAGGTCGACCCGGTCCACCAGCGCGAAGTGCCCGCCGGGGAGGCGGAGGTGGCCGCCGGCCGGGTCGGTGAACGCCGGTGCGTTCTCCGGGAGTTCGATCCGGCGGACCCTGGCGGCGTCGACGTTCTCGGTCTCGATCCAGGGGGCGACCCACTTGCCGTTGTCCAGACCGACCTGGTTGGCGAGCGCCGCCTCGCTGAAGTAGCCGAACAGCGACTCGCCGACGTAGAACACCTCGCCGTCGGCGGAGAGTTCGTAGGAGAAGTTCTGGAGCACCGCGCCCGAGACCGCGCTGGTCATCAGGAGCTTGGAGTGGTGGCGGATGGTCTTGCCGCGCAGGTCGATGTCCTTGACCAGCGTCGCTTTGCCGTCGAGGTTGCGGATGGCGTACTGCTCCTCGGGGCGTTCGAGGGTCGCGCCGAGGTAGTAGCCGAGGAAGATCGCGGCCTGGAGCGAGGACTCCATGTAGATCGCGTTCGGCATGTGCGGGTGCGAGTTCTGCTCGTAGTACCAGGCGTCCGCCGGCGAGTCGTACTCGGTCACCATCTCCGAGCCGGGGCTGCGCAGATCGCCGCGGGTGCCCTTGAGGGACATGACCCGGTCGACGAACTGGAAGTCCCCGTTCGGGATGTACGGCGCGCGGCTGTTGCGGTAGACCTCGAACTCCGGTCCCATCGCGACGTCGAGAAGGCCCTTGGCGGCGTGCGCCAGGTGCATCTCGTTGATCATGGCGGGCTCGCCGTTCCTGTTGCGGCGGCCGAGGAACTGCGGCACACCGCCCGCCTCGGGACGGAAGGGCGTGCCCTCCTTCTCGCGGACCTGGAGGCCGAGGCCCTTCATCCGGATGACCGGCTTGTCGCCGAGGTAGATCAGCACGTCGGCGATGACGGTGGCACGCGGCAGGAGCGTCAGCTCCATGACCTCGACCTCGTACCGGATCTCCTCGTGGGCCTGGGTGATCTGGCCGCGGACCTGCACCTCGATCGGCACGTCGGTGACGCACTGGAACGCCGCGTCCGGCAGCGTGAGGTGCATGCCTTGGTGCATCAGATAGATCTGGAGGAGCTGCACGGCACCCTCGGCGACGAGGGAGCCGGCGAGGACGTGGTCGTCCGGGAAGTGGCAGATGAAGTACCAGGCGTCGGGCGTGAGCCGCTTGGTGGCACTCAGCGTGCCGAGACCGCGGGGGCCGCCCTTGCGGTCGATGGTGACCTCGTCGACCATCCGCAGCTTGGCGTCGGGCAGCCGGATCGCCGGGTTGATGCCCGGGTCCTGGGCGTGGTCGGGACCGAAGACGTCACCGATGCGCCCCTGGGCCAGGGTCTCCAGGTCGTCGGCGGTCAGATGGTTCTTCTCGGTGTACGCGAGGGGCTTGAAGTAGCCCCTCGGAAGCGCGGCGCGGGCAGCCTTCTCCTTCTCGGTCATGACGACGCCGAGAGGAGTATCCAGCTCGGCCTGGCTGAAGAACCCGGCGCAGGCGTCGTGGAGTTCGAGGATCAGCTCGCCGTCGGCGTAGCACTTGTAGGAGAAGAAGAAGAGGGTCGTGTCGCCCTGGTGGACGAAACGGTCGATGGAGATGTCGTAGCGCAGGGTCTGCCCGACGCGGGGCAGGTTGCCGCGGAAGATGAGGGTGGAGTCGAGGAGCCGGTAGACGCGCTCGCCCTTGTTGCGGAAGTCGATGCCGAGGTAGCTGACGAGGAGCAGGTCGCACTGCCCGGCCTCGACGGTGACGGCCGGCGGGACGCCGCCGTCGACGGCGTACCAGGCGTCTTCCGGGACGTCGTACTCGGTGGTGATGGTGGCGGGCTTGAACTCGCCGGTGGTGCCGGAGAGTTCGGTGACGCGGGTGACGAAGTGGTAAGGGGGTGCGGGGAGTCGGACGCGCTTCGCGTACCCGTCGATGACGCCGAAGTCGGGACCGAAGACCTTGGCGACGGAGCCGACGGCGAACTCGAGGAGGTCGGCCTCGTCCCAGATGACACCCTCCTTGACCTCGCGCTCCGGTGTGACCGGTTCGGGCGCGGGGACCGGGGGCAGGGCTGGGCGTACGGCCTGCTCCACGGGAGCGGGTTGCGGGGCGGGGGCGGGCGGCTGTACGGCCTCCGGCGCGGGTGCGGGTGCCGGTGCCGTGTCCCCTCCGAGGAGGGCCTCCATCCGGTTGAGCGTGGCTCCCTGGAGGATGCGCTGGGTCTCCATCACCACGGAGTGGGTGGCGACCATCTGCTGCCGGATCTCCCGGACGAGGTCGGCGGCGGGAGTCGCAGACTCTGCGCCCGAGGTGCGCGCGGTCGGCGCGGCGGGGGCGACGGGCCTCGGCTTGGCGGGCACCTGCGGGGGTGCGGGCCGGGCGGGCTGTGCGGGCTGGTCTTCCGCGGACGCCGGAGGCACCCACGGAAGGAAGGAGATCGGTGTGCCGTCGAAGGCGATGACCTCCACGTCAGCGAGAGTCGGGTCGGCAGGCATGACGGAGTCCTCCGGCGGTACGGACGAATTGGTTGCGGCACTGGACGTGCCGGGACCGGACGGGGTGTTGGTTGCGCCCGAGCCGGGTGAGGTGGCCGAGCCGGGTGCGGTGCCGGTCGGCGTGCCGCCGGCGGCAGCGCCGTACGGCGCGTGACCGGCGGGCGTGGCCGAGCCGGGCGCACCCGTCGGAGCAACTGATCCGGGAGCGGCACCGGTTGGAGTCACCCTGGCGGCGGCCGAGCCGGGCGCGGCTCCGGCGTGCGTGCCCGAACCGAGCGCGCCTGCAGCGGCAGCACCGTACGGCGCGTGACCGGCGGAGGCTGCCGAACCTGGGGCCGCACCAAGCGGTGCGCCACCGGCGTGCGCAGCGAGACCGGGTGCGCCACCGGCAGTCGCTGCCGAGCCGGGCGCAGCGCCGGGAGCACCAAATACCGGTGCATGACCGGCCGACGCATCCGAGCCATACGCGCCTGTCGGCGCGGTGCCTGCCGCTGCAGCGCCGTACGGCGCGTGACCGGCGGAGGCTGCCGAACCTGGGGCCGCACCAAGCGGTGCGCCACCGGCGTGCGCAGCCAGACCGGGTGCGCCACCGGCAGTCGCTGCCGAGCCGGGCCCAGCCCCGGCATGCATGCCGGACGCGGCCGCCGCAGCCACCGGCGCGTAGCCGGTCACAGCACCGGCACCCGCGGGCGCACCGGCCGGCACGGCCACCAGCGCCGGCGCCGCCGACTGCGGAGCCGTGCCCGCCGAGACCGCTTCCGCCAGCGCGCGGGTCATCCGCGGTGGGACCGGGTCGCCGCCGCCCACACGGAAGCGGGTGGGGCGGGTGGAGCGCGGGGACGGGCCCACCGGGACCGTGTCCAGCAGCGGGGAGAGGTTCAGTTCGACGCCGTTGCCGATCAGGCGGGCGACCAGTTGGGCGATCGACTTCGTAGCGGAGACTCCACGGCGGTCGACCGGGACCGCGACATGCGCCGCGTCGCCCAGCGTGTCCTTGATCCAGCGGGCGCAGGTCGCGCTGGGGCCGACCTCCAGGAAGTAACGGAAGCCCCTCTCGTACGCGCCGCGCACGAGCCGCGAGAAGTCGATCGGCGAGCGCAGCGTCTGCGCGATGCGGCGTGCGTACTCGCCCCGGTCCAGCGCGGGCAGCGCCTCGTAGTCGTACGCGCTGAACAGCTCCAGATCGCCGAACGAGCCCGTCGGGTAGTCGTTCAGGCCCGCGAGGCCCTCGACCTCCGCGTCCACGACCGGGTTGTGCATGACCACGTTGACGGGCGACCTGGCGGCCGGGCAGCCGAGTTCCTTGATGACGGCCTTGCACTGCGCCGGATCTCCCGCGATCACCAGTTCCGCGGGGGTGTTGATGTGCGTGAGGTGGACCCGGTCGTACCGCGGCAGTACTTCCCGTACCGAGTCCGCGTCGGTGAGCAGCACATGGCTGGCCCACACCTCCGCGTCGGGCATCTCGTCCGGGAGCTGCCACAGCTCGCGGACGGTGCGCCGCGGACCGCACAACCGGTCCTGGAAGATCGGCGTGTTGCTGATCAGGCCGTCACGGCGGCCCTCCGGCCGCCAACCGCGCGTCGCGAACAGCATGCTCGACTCGCCGAGGCTGTAGCCGAATCCGCCGTGCGCGGTGACGCCGAGCACGTCACGGACCAGGTCCGTGTAGAGGATCGCGAAGCTCGTACCGGTGGCGAGCATGAACGGCACGTCCTCGCCGAGCCCGGTTTCCAGCGCCATGAGTTCGCGACGGCCGGGAGTGACCTGTGTACGCGGATACAGAGAGGTCGCACGCAGATGGCGGGCGGGCTCGTCCGCCAGGGACTCGAACCGGTCCAGCAGCCCGGGAAACGCCCGGAAGAAGTCCTGGCCGAGGCCCGGGTAGGAGTTGAACGCGCCGGGGTAGACCAGCGCGACCTTGCCCTCGGGACCGATCGGGCGGGCGGTGAAGTAGCTGCCGGCCGGAGTCGCCCACTCGCCGCCCTTGGCGTACGCGGCGGGCAGGTCCCGCACCGCGAGCTCCAGTTGGGCCCGCAGCTCACTGCGACCGCGGCCGACGAAGACCGCGCGCAGCTTCTTGCCCGGCAGTTCGCGCGCGGCCTCGCGGGCGACGGCGTACGGGTCGGCCACGGCCAGCAGTTCCAGGTGCTGTTCGACCGAGGCGTGCAACGCGTCGAAGGAGTCGGCGGCGAGCGGCAGGACGACGGGTCCGCCGGCGCGCTGCCAGTCGCTCGACGTGACCTCGCCGCGGGTGGCGTCGGCGGAGAACACCAGATGGCCGTGGGCGCCGGACTGGCCGATGAAGCTGACGGCGGCGTACCGGCGGGTGTCCTTGGCCGCGCGCAGCCAGGGGCGGGAGGCTTCCGGGACGTACAGACCGGAGGCCGCGAAGTCGTCGGCGAGTTCGGCGGCGGGTCGCACCCAGCCGGTGGTGCCGGGCAGATAGCCGTGGTGCAGGCAGAGCACGGACCGGATGAGCCCGGCCATGGTCGCCGCGCAACCGGCGTCGCCGACCTGGGCCTTGGCGCTGCCGATGGCGACGCTGTTGCCGTCGGCCGGGTAGACGCGGGCGAGCGCGGCGACCTCGGCGCGGTCCTGGACGTCGGTGCCGCCCGCGTGTGCCTCCAGGTAGCCGATGTCGGCGGCCGTGACTCCGGCGGCGGTGAGCGCCGCTTCGGCCGCGGCGGCGAGCGCGGTGGCGTCGGCCTCGGGCACCGTGCCGTCGACGGGCGCGGCGTGCCGGATGGCGACGGAGTCGAGGCGCGCGTACACGCGGGCGTCGGACTCGCCGGGCCGGGTGACGACGACCGCTCCGGCGCCCTCGCCGAGCCGCCGGCCGCGGTTGCCTTCGCCGAAGGTGAGTCCGGCCTCGGCGACCACGTCGGGCCGCAGCAGCAGGTTCTCCGCAGAGCCGGCCAGGTCGACCGCTCCGACGAGGACCGCCTCGATGCTGGGGTCGAGCAGCAACAGCCGTGCGACTTCGAGGGCTTCGGCGGTGCCGGAGCCGTCGGACGAGACGGTGAAGGACGGCCCGGTCAGGTTCCAGAGCGAGGAGATACGGCTGGCCATGACGTTGCCGATGTAGCTCAGGACCTCGTTGGCGACGATCGGGTCGACCACCGCGTCCCGGCCGACCGCCGTCAGCGCGGCCAGCTGCTCCTCGTCGACCGCCACGTCGGCGCGCGCGAACTCCTCGCGCACGAAGGCGCCGAGCGAGCGGCGGGTGAGCCGCAGATGAGTGAAGGGCTCCAGCTCCATGCCCACCACGACAGCGATCCGGCGCGGTGCGGGCGAGGTCCGGCCTTCGGGCACGGCGCGGCTGAAGCCGGCGTCGTGCAGGGCCTCGTCGGCGACCTTGGTGGCCAGCGCGTGCTGGAGGTTGTACGTCCGCAGGTCCGCGGGCGGGATCTTGTGGTCCACCGGGTCGATGCCGAGCCCGTCGACGAACGCGCCGTACGGCAGTGCGTCGGGCGAGACACCGGTGCCGTCCTGGAGCGAGCCGCCGCGGGTCTTGTCGACGCCTCGCCAACGGCGTTCCGGCAGCGGGCCCATGGAGTCGCTGCCGGAGTGCACCGCGCGCTCGAACTCGTCGAGCGAGCCGAAGGATCCGAAGTGCGCGCCGAGCCCGACGACATCGAGCGTGGGCAGCTCGGCGGACGGCTCGGCAGGGGCTGCTTCGGCGCCCGGCTCGGACAGCACCACATGCGCGTTGGTGCCGCCGAAGCCGAAGGCGGAGACCGCCGCCCGGCGCGGCTGCTTGCCGCGCGGCCACTCGCGGCCGCTGCGGACGAGGGTGGAGTCGCCGACCTTGCCGTCCTTGGAGGCGACCGGCTGGTCCACGCCGATGGTCGGCGGGATGTGGCCGTTGCCCATGGCCAGAATGACCTTGAGCATGCTGCTGAGTCCGGCGACGGTGAGCAGATGCCCGATGTTGCCCTTGACGGAGCCGATCAGCGGCACCTTGCCCGCCGCGCCGAAGAACCCGGCGACGGACTCGGCCTCGGTGGCGTCGCCGATCGGTGTGCCGGTGGCGTGGCACTCCAGGTAGTCGACGGTGGCCGGGTCGATGCCGGACTGCTCGTAGGCGAGTTCGTACGACTGGAGCTGTCCGCCGCCCTGCGGGACCAGCAGATGGCGTCCGCTGCCGTCGTTGGTCAGCCCGATGCCGTCGACGACGGCGTGGATGCGGTCGCCGTCGCGTACCGCGTCGGCCAGCCGCTTGACGGCGACCATGCCCGCGCCCTGGCCGGTGAGGATGCCGCCGGACCGGTCGTCGAAGGGCTGGCTGAAGCCGTTGCGCGGATACGCCTGGAGGTCCGAGAACGACAGGTGGATCAGCGTCGGTTCGGGCGCGCAGACGCCGCCGGCCAGCACCAGGTCGGCCTGCCCGGCCTCCAGGTGGTCGCAGGCCAGCTTGAGCGCGTACAGGGCCGACGAGCAGGCGGCGTCGAGCGCGTAGCGCGGTCCGCCGAGGCCGAGCGCCGATGCGGCGACGGACGCCGGGGAGCCGCTGACCCGCAGGTCCTCCGGCTTCAGGGCGTCGCGGTCGATGCGCAGGTCCTGCTCGGCGAGCGCGCCGAGCGCCGGGTGTCCGGCCTGGCGCAGGCCCTCCAGGACCGCCTCCTGGACCAGCGGCACGCTGACCTTCGAGGAGGCGGGGGTCGGGAAGGAGTAGTTGCCCAGGACGAGTCCGGTGCGGGACAGGATCTCGGGCCGGTCGGCGTGTCCGCTGTCCCGCAGTGCCTCCCTCGCCACATGGAGGGACCAGTGGAAGATCCGGTCGAGACCCGCGAGATGGCCGGCGTCGAGGAGATAGCCGGACGGGTCGAAGTCGAAGTCGGTGATGAAGCCGCCCCGGCTGCAGTAGATCTCGTGCTGAGGGTCGGCGTCCCGGGCGTCGAGGGCCGGGCCGAAGATCTCCGTGCCTCCTTCCCGGCGGCTGTCGGCCCCGGCACGGAGGTTCTGCCAGAACTCGGCAGGCGTCTCCGCTCCGGGGAACAGGCAGGAGAGGCCAACGATGGCGTACTTGCTCATGAGAGCTTTGGGGTCCCTTCTGAGGGGCGGTCGGCCCGGACGGCTGGGCACGGTGTGCGCCGTCCGGGCCGACCCGATCCGCCTGCGTCAGTACGAAGCGGAATCAGCTGCTGATGAACTTGGCCGCCAACTGCGGGGCCGAGACCACGGATACGCCGTCGAAGCGGGTGAGCACCCGTCCGTCGGGGGCGCAGGCGGTGATGGTGAGCGACGATCCGGAACCGTTGCCCGCGGAAGCGGGCTCCACCACGATCAGGAACGGCTCACCGTCCGGCAGCGGGTGGTGCAGATCGGCGCGGCCCACGGAGAGCGGCAGGCCCGCGGTGCCGCGGAACAGCCGCACCCAGACCAGACCCGCCTGGAGCAGCAGATCCGCCGTGCCGGGCGCGAAGCGGGAGCCGCCGAAGGCGCCTCCGGCCGGCCGGAGTTCGGCCAGCTCGCACTCGAGGACCAGCCGGGACTCGTCCTCGGCCAGCACCCGGCGCACACCGCGCAGGGCCGGGCCGTGGAAGAGCGTGCCGTCGCTGTAGAAGCCGGCGGCTTCCCGGCCCGAGCCGAGGGCCGGGAGGCCGCTCAGCGTGGCGTCGGCGAGCGTGGACTGCGGGGCGACGACGGCCGCGTAGCGCGGTCGTGCGACGCCTTCGGAATCGTTCGCCTGGATGGCGACCTTGACGCTGTCGCCGGTGGGCGTCATCGCCAGGCTGACCTTCTCCGGCTGCGTACCGTCGAAGACGATGCCCTTGTGGACGGAGAAGTCCCGGACCTGGCGCACCTCGTTGCCGCCGGAGCGCTCCACCGCGCCGATCGCCCAGCCGAGCGCGACCGCCGCCGGAAGCACCGCCGCGTCGCCGATCACATGGTCGGAGACGACCGGGTCGGCCTCCAGGCCGCCGAGACTGCGCTCGACGGTGACGGTCGCCGTGGAGACGGTCCGCTCGGGCTCGGAGAGCGGCGTCGTCGGGCCGAGCACCGTCACCACGTCGCCGCCGCGCTCGGCAGCGAGCTGGTCGGCGAACATTTGGGCCCCGGTGTCCTGCGGGATCAGCGTGATGCCGCGCTCCTGGAAGACGGCCTTGACCTCCGGGGAGACCATGCCGCTGTCCCAGGCGCCCCAGTTGAGCGAGGTGACACGGGCGGCCGGGTGGCGCTGCTTCCAGGACGACGCCCAGGAGTTGAGCACCTCGTTGGCCATGGCGTAGTCCGACTGGCCGCGGTTGCCGAAGAACCCGGCGACCGAGGAGAAGAGCACCACATGGCGCAGCGCGTCGGCCGGCAGTGCACCGGTCACCGTGCGCAGTCCGGCGAGCTTGGGCGCGAAGACCCGCTCGATCTCGGACGCCTTCTTGTTGGAGATGAGCTGGTCGGCGAGGACGCCCGCGCCGTGTACGAGGCCGCTGATGCGGTCCTTGTACGGGGCGAACGCGGCGGCGACGGCGGCCGGGTCGGTGATGTCCACCGCCAGGTACTCGACCGTGGATCCGGCGGCCCGTACGTCCTCGAGGGTCTTACGGATCTCCCGGGCGCCGACGACGGCCTGGTAGAGCTGCTCGACCCGCTTCGGGGTGGGCTTCTCCCCCGCGGCCTTCAACTGGGTCGCGGCCGCCGCCTTGAGACCGGCGTCCTGAGCGGCGCGCGCCCACTGAGGCTCCTCGTCGAGCGGGGTGCGGCCGAGCAGCAGCAGGCCCGGCCGGTAGCGCTTGGCCAGCTCGATGATGCAGGCGGCGGTGATGCCGCGGCCGCCGCCGGTGACCACGAGCAGGTCGTCGGAGGTCAGCTGCGGGATGTCGGCGGCCGAGCCGTTCAGCGGCTCCTCGCCGAGGGTGAGTCCGACACGGCGCGAACCGTCGTGGCCGGCCTGGACGGTGTCGGTGACCGCGTCCAGCGTCTCGTTCACCACGAGGGCGGCACCGGCCTCCGGGGTGAGCCCCGGAGCGAGGTCGACGGCCCGGCAGAACAGCTCGGGCGCCTCCACGGCCAGGGTCTTGACCAGACCCGCGACACCGCCGGCCGGGACGAGCTCCTCGGCGACTCCGCTGAGTCCGAAGACGCCGTCGAGGCGGGTGACGGTGACGAAGGCGGCGCGGCCGGTGGCGGCCGCGGTGTTCAGCGGCTCGACCGCGTGCTTGGCGACCAGCAGCGTGTGCGCGAGCCGCCGTACGCCCTCGGACCAGTCGGCGCCGTGCGCGGCGGAGAGGTCGACGACCAGGCGGACCCGGTCGGAGAGGATGTCGTCCATCCGCTCGGCGAGTTCGGTCACGCCCCAGCCGGACAGGGAGTGGTCCTTGACGCCGGAGATGCGCTGGGCGACGCCGGGCAGGCGCAGTACGTGCACCTGGAAGCCCGTGTCGATGAGCTGGTTCACCAGGACCGGCGCAAGCTCGGAGCCGTCGTCCACGAGGAGCGCGCCGGAGTCCTGCGGGTACGCGCCGACGAGCAGGTCGGGCGTGGCGAGCGGGACGAGCGCGGCCTGGGCGCGGCCGATGGCGCCGCGGGGCTTTTCGGCGGCGGGCGCGGTCGCCTGCGGGGTGGCCGGTGCGGCCGGTGCGGTGGCGGTGCCGCCGGTCATGAAGTCGACGATGTGGCGCAGCGTACGGAGCTCGGCAAGCTGCTCCGGACCGGCCGAACCGACCTCACCGAACCGCTCCTGAAGCACACCCATGATCTCGACACGCTTGATCGA
>NZ_JBIRTX010000016.1:103308-179392 GCF_044334895.1 Streptomyces sp. NPDC020681
GAGCTCGGCAAGCTGCTCCGGACCGGCCGAACCGACCTCACCGAACCGCTCCTGAAGCACACCCATGATCTCGACACGCTTGATCGAGTCGATACCCAGATCAGCCTCGATGTCCATGTCCAGCTCAAGCATGTCCGCCGGGTAACCGGTCTTCTCACCGACCACTTCGAGCAGCGCGGACTCGACGCTCGCGGCGTCCAGGCCGGTGGCGGCAGCGGCCGCGGGAGCCGGAGCCGTGGCCGTCGCGTTCGCCGTCATGAAGTCGACGATGTGACGCAGGGTGCGCAGCTCGGCAAGCTGCTCCGGACCGGCCGAACCGACCTCACCGAACCGCTCCTGAAGCACACCCATGATCTCGACACGCTTGATCGAGTCGATACCCAGGTCGGCCTCGATGTCCATGTCCAGCTCAAGCATGTCCGCGGGATAGCCGGTCTTCTCACCGACCACCTCGAGGAGGGCGGCTTCAACACCGGCCGCGTCCAGGCCGGTTGAAGCCGGAGCAGCCTGGGAGGCTGCCGGGGCTGTGCTGTTGGCCGTCATGAAGTCGACGATGTGACGCAGCGTGCGCAGCTCCGCGAGCTGCTCCGGACCGGCCGAGACACCGCCGTCGAAGCGCTCCTGGAGTACGCCCATGATCTCGACGCGCTTGATGGAGTCGATGCCCAGGTCGGCCTCGATGTCCATGTCCAGCTCGAGCATGTCCGCCGGGTAGCCGGTCTTCTCACCGACGACGTCCAGCAGCGCGGACTCGACGGTCGCCGCGTCCAGGCCGGCGGGGGCGGCAGGAGCCGGAGCCGGGGCGGGCTTGGGGGCGGGCGCGGGAGCCAGGGCCTGCGGTGCGGCGGGCGCGGCGATCTGCGCGGGCGCAGCGGCCGGGGCCGCCGCGATGGCAGCCGGGACCTGGGCCGGAGCCACCGGCTGCGGGGCCGTGGCGAGCGCCTGCGGCGCGACCGCAGGGGCGGCGGCCGGGCGGGCCTGCACGGGAGCGGGCGCGGTGCCCAGTTCCAGTCCGGCCAGGTCCCGCAGGATCTCGTTCGCCCTCAGGTGGCTGCGGCCGATGTCCAGGCCGTGCTCCTTGACGGCGTTGACCCCGGCCAGCACCTGACCGAGCTGGTTCTGGTCCGCGGCGCGCTCCAACAGACCGGTGAGCCGCTCGGCGCTCTGCAGCTGGCCGTTGAGGTAGTCGTCGTGCAGGGCGAGATGGTCGGCCACAAGATCGGCCAGGCGATCACTTTCCACGTGGTCTGTCTCCATGACGGTGGGAGCGGGGGCGGTTGCGACGACCTCCGCGGGTGCGGTTGCGGTGGCGAGAGCGGTCCCGGCACGACCGGGGCTCCGCCCCGGACCCCGGTCTGCTGGGGCTGCCGCCCCGCCGGCCGGAGTTGTCGTGCCCGACGCGGACGGGGATCCCGCAGGCAGCGCAGCGGCAGCGGGCGACGCGCCGTGCGCGGAACCCGCGGGCTGCCCAGCCGCCACGGTGGCGTGCGAAGCCGCGGCAGGCGCGGCGGACGCCGCATACGCGGGTGCGCCCGTGGCGGAAGCCGCAAGCGCGGGCACAGGCGAACCCGGCACAGGCGCACCCGGCACCGCGCGTCCTCCCGCCGTCGGAACGGCGATCCGGTACCCGTTCTCGATCGCGTCCCGGTACGCCGCCTTCCGTTCCGGCGACACGTAGTTGATGCCGTTCAGCAGGATCGACATGCCCTTGGTCGGCTCGTTCTTCGCCGGGGCCGCCACATAGCGGTCCGCCGTCGCCAGCGGCAGGCCCAGCACCGCGAGCTGCGCGAGTGCCTGCTTGAGCGCGACGTCCGCGTCCTTGCCGGGGCCGGCGTCGAGGTTGACCACCGTGTGGTCGCGGTCGCCGAGGATGCGGCGTACCAGCTGGGTCAGGACGCTCTTGGGGCCGAACTCCACGAAGACCCGGAACCCGGCCGCGTACATCTCCTCCACGCGGGCCGCGAAGTCGACGGGGTTGATCAGCTGCTCGGCCAGCACCTTGCGGTTGGCGGCGATGTCGTCGCCGTAGACCGCGTCCTTGGTGTTGGCGTAGACGGTGCCGTTCGGGCGGCGTACCTCGAAGCGCTCCACGTCGCCGCGGAACGCGTCGACCGCGTGGCCGACGAACGGCGTGTGGAACGCGGCCGACACCGGCAGGCGGCTGGCGCGCAGGCCCCCGGCCTTCGCCGCGGCAACCAGGCGCTCGACCTCGTCCGTGCCACCGCCGACGACGATCTGGTCGGCCGCGTTGCGGTTGCAGACCACCAGTCCGGGCCGGTCGGCGAGCAGTTCGGCGACCCGCTCCTCCGGGGCGGAGACCGCGGCCATCGCACCGGCGTCGAAGCCGGCCTCCGGCGGCGGGGCCATCGCCTTGCCGCGGGCGCGGGCCAGCGCGAAGAAGGCGTCGTCGTCGAGCGCGCCCGCGGCCCACAGCGCGGTCAGCTCGCCGAAGCTGTGGCCGAGGAATCCCTCGGCGGCGAAGCCGAGTTCGGTCAGATAGCGGAACTGGCCGGCCGACAGCGCGCCGATCGCGGGCTGTGCGTACGCGGTCGCCTGGAGCGCGGTCTCCTGCGCGGAGCGCGCGGTGGCGCCGAACAGCGGCGGCGGGAAGGCGATACGGGACAGCGGCTCGGCGCCGTCGAAGTGGACGTTGGCCCGGTCGAAGGCGGCGCGCAGCGGCGGCAGGGCCATGACGGCGCTCTGGCCGGGGTTGACGTACTGGCTGCCCTGGCCGGCGAAGAGCGCGGCGACCTTGCCGGCCTGCGCGGCGCTGCGGCGGAAGTGGACGCCCTTCGGGTGGGACCAGGAGTCCGCGTCGGGCCTGGCGCGCAGTTCGCCGAGCGCGAGTTCGCGCAGGGTGGCCAGTTCGGCCTCGGTGCGGGCGACCAGCGCGACGCGGGCGTGGCCCTCGGGGGCCGGGCCGCCGGTCGCGGGCGCGCCGCCGGCGAGTGCGGAGGTGAGCGCGGCGGTGTCGGGCGCGTGCCACAGGTGGACCGCGGCGACCGGGTAGGAGACCTGGAGGTCGTCGCCGTCGCCGTGCTCCTCGAGCACCATGTGGAAGTTGGTGCCGCCGAAGCCGAAGGAGGAGATGGCGGCGCGGCGCTTGGGACGCTCGGGGTCGCGGATCCAGGGCCTGGCTTCGGTGTTGACGTAGAACGGGCCGGCGTCGAAGTCGATGGCCGGGTTGGGCTCGTCCACATTGATGGTGGGCGGCAGCACCTTGTGGTGCAGCGCGAGCGCCAGCTTGATCATGCCGGCCGCGCCCGCGGCCGCCTTGGTGTGGCCGATCTGCGACTTCACACTGCCGACGGCGGCGTACTGACGGCCTTCGTTGCCGTCGGAGACCACGGCGGAGAGCGCGCTCAGCTCGGTGGCGTCGCCGACGGCGGTGCCGGTGCCGTGCGCCTCGAAGAGCTCGACGCTCGCGGGCGAGCAGTCGGCGTCCTCGTACGCGCGGCGCAGCGCGACCATCTGCCCTTCCTTGCGCGGGGCGTAGATGGACTTGAAGCGGCCGTCGCTGGAGGTGCCCATGCCGCGCAGGACCGCGTAGATCTGGTTGCCGTCGCGCTCGGCGTCGGCGAGGCGGCGCAGCGCGAGCATGCCGATGCCCTCGCCGATCAGCGTGCCGTCGGCGTCCTTGTCGAACGGCCGGATGCGGCCGGACTTGGACAGCGCCGGCGTCTTGCTGAAGCAGAGGTACATGAAGATGGTGTTCTCGGCGTCGCAGCCGCCCACCAGCATCGTGTCGGAGCGGCCTTCGAGCAGCTCGCTGGCGGCGGTGCGGACCGCGCCGAGGGAGCTGGCGCAGGCGGCGTCGATCGTCATGTTGATGCCGCCGAGGTCGAGCCGGTTGGCGACCCGTCCGGCGACCACGTTGCCGAGCATGCCGGGGAAGGAGTTCTCCTCCCAGGGCGCGTACGCGAGGCGGAACTTGGCGACGATCTCCTCGGCGTCCCGGTCGGTCAGACCGCAGCTGCGGACGACCTCCTTGAGCACTCCGCTCTGGAGGCGCGCGGTGAGCGGCTGGGTGAGCTGGTTGGCGCCGGTGATGCCGAGGACGACGCCGGTGCGGGAGGCGTCGTACCACGACTGACCAGCCTGGTCGGCGCCGGCGTCCTTGAGCAGATCGCGCGCGACGACCAGGCTCAGGAGCTGGAGTACGTCCGTGACTTCGAGGGTGTTCGGCGGGAGGCCGAACTCCAGCGGGTTGAACGGCACGTCGGGTATGAAGCCGCCGCGCTTGGAGTACGTCTTGTCGGGCACCGACGGGTCGGGGTCGAAGTGCTCGTCGACGTCCCAGTGGTCGGAAGGCACATCGTCGATGCAGTCGGCGGCCGAGACGACGTTCGCCCAGAAGTCCCGCAGATTGCTGGACTTGGGGTAGAGCGCGGAGAGGCCGACGATGGCGATGGGGTCCCGGGCGAGCCGACGGTCGAGGTCGGATTCCTGCGAAGAGTTCACGGCAAGTCTCTCTGGATCTGGGCGAACAGGGCTTCGGTCTCGGCGCTCCGGGCTCGTCGGCCCGGCGGGCCGGGCCGGTCGGCGCGCGCCGCCCTGGGGCGGCGGACCAGATCGGCGAACTCCGCTGCGTCGGTTGGCGTCGAGCAGTGGGTCGCCAGGTGCGGTGTGCGCGGCTGGTGCGGTGTGCGCGGCTGGTGCGGTGTGCGCGGCAAGGCCTCAGGGCGGATGCCGCCGGGCCTGGTGTCAGCCCTCGGGCCAGGTCCTGGGATCAGGTCCTGGGGGCCGGGGCCGCCCGGGGCCTTGCCGGGCACCGGCGGCTGCGGCCGGCCCGCTGCGCCTGCGGCGCGAGGGGCTACGCCGCGGCGGTGCGCTTCTCGCACTCTTCGGCGATGTGTGCCGCGAGAGCCTCGATGGTCGGGTGGTACCACAGCGCCGTCGTACCGAGCTCGAAGCCGAGCCAGCTCTCCATCTCACCGGCGATGATCAGCGCCGCGGTGCTGTCGAGGTCGAGCTCGTCGAAGTACTGGTCCGGCGGGACCTCCGACGGCGCAACGCCCAGGCGCTGCGCGATCTCCTCGATCAACCATTTCTGGGCTTCATCGGCCGTAACGTTCGCCATTCCCCATCCTTTCAAGCGGCTTATTGCACGCCTTCGGGGATACAGGCACTTCCCCGTAAGGCCGCCTCGTGCGGTGGAGGCGTCAGAATGCATCAGCATTGGCCGGAGCCGGCCATTAATCGGGACTTGCCCGCGAGCGCTTTGACCATAGGTCTGCGCTCCAGATCGGGCAACCGAACTTCACTGCCGGAAAGGCCCATTAACGCGTGCGTAATGCCCCGGTCAGCCTGTCCGGCCCTGAATTCCCTTGCTGAGCTGCAACGATTGGGCGGAAGAGAACGGGAAGTGGCGTCCTGTCAGGCTGGCGTAAGGCTGTCAGCGTTCATGTCAGCTGCTGCCAACGGGGGTCTCCCGCATTGCGGGACGCGCTCTTTACGGGCGTCTGCTCGGCATGACGCGGGCCGAGTTCACCGGCTTCGTCGCGGGCGAGTTCCGCGACAAGTGAGTGGATCGAGACATGCGGGCTCGCGGCAAGCCGCGCGACGGCCATGCGCAGTTGCAGCGGATACTGCCCGCACACCGCGGCCAGTTCCTGCGTGGCCTCGGGCTCGGCGGCCGTACGCTCCGCGCCGAGATGGGTCTCGATCAGCGCGTACGCCTCCGAGGCGGAAAGCACGTCGATGGCGAGCGGCATCGCGCCCTCGCGGGTCACCAGGTCCATCAGCGGCGTCCGGCTGGTCACCACGACCAGATTGCCCGGTGTGCCCGGCAGCAGTCCGCGGACCTGTGCCGTGTCCGCGGCGTCGTCGAGCACCAGCAGGAAGTGCCGGCCGGCCAGCAGACTGCGGAACAGCGCGGATGCCTCCTCCTGCGTGTCCGGTATCCATTCGTCCGGCACGCCGAGCGAGCGCAGGAAGCGGGTGAGTACGGTCTGCGGGTGCACCGGCCGGGCGCCGCTGCCCTGCAGGTCGGCGTAGAGCTGGCCGTCCGGGAACTCCTCGTGCCGGTGATGGGCCCAGCGCACGGCCAACGCGGTCTTGCCGATCTCGTGCGGCCCGTGGATGGCCGCGATGCCGACGGAGGGGTGGCCCTTGCGCTGGTGGGCCAACAGGCCGTCGAGCGCGGCGAGTTGATCGTTGCGGCCGATGAAAGGAGTGATGACGGGCGGAAGCTGGGCGGGCGGCGCAAGGCTATGAGGACGGGCCGGGGCAGGCGCAGGCGAAGGCACGCCGTCTGCGGAGGTGCGGTACGAAGGGTCGGCGGCCTGACCGTACGACGGTGATCCGCTCGGCTTCGATCCGTACGGCTGCGATCCCGCCGGCGTCGATCCGTACTGCGATCCGGCCGGCGTCGATCCGTACGACGTGCGCGTGCGCGAACTGGGCTGTTCGGCGGGGTGCGGATCGGGTCGCCCGTCGGCGGTGTCGTTCGTCAGGATCGCCTGGCGGGCCTGCCAGATCTCCTCGCTCGGCTCCACGCCGAGCTCCTTCTTCAACCGCATCCGCAGATCGGTGAAGAGCCGCAGCGCTGCGGCCCGGCGGCCGGAGCCGGCGAGGGCGAGCATGATCCGCGCCTGGAGGGCCTCGTGCAGCGGTTCTTCGTAGGAGGCAATTCTGAGGTGCTCGACGGCGAAGGCGGAGCGGTTCAACCGCAGGGCCAGATCGGCGAATTCGATGGCGACGTCGATATGCCGCTGCGACACGCGGACGACGGCCGGGTGGTGGTGCAGCTGCGGCAGGTCCTGGAGCAGCCGGCCCTGCCAGCCACGCAGCGCCTGACCGAACAGCTCCAGCGCGGCGGCCGGGTCGGACTCCGCGGTCTGCGTGGCACGTGCCCCGCGCTCCTCGAACTGGCGCAGATCCAGGTCGACACCGCTGCTGTTGAACACATAGCCGCCGCGCACGGTGCTGATCCGGCGGCCGCCGCCGTGCCGGCCGTGTCCCGGCTCGACAATCCGGCGAAGCCGGGCGACGTAGGTGTGAACCAATTGCGGATAGGCGGAGGGTGCTTCACCGCTCCACAGCACATCCGCTATCTCTTCATGGCTCACCGTCTGGTCGGGCTGCACGGCAAGCAGGCCGAGCAGTGCGCGCTGTTTCAGCGGCATGGTGACGGGAAGACCGGCGGACAAAACCGTCAACGGCCCCAACAGGCGTATTTCATGGGGAATTCCGGACTGTTCCGATGGCGTGACGACATCAGGTTCGCGGCCCGTACCTGCGGCGGTCTCGTACCCGACAGCTTCGGCCATGCGGGCGAGCGTGTCATGCCGCGGATTCTTCACCTGGCCGCGCTCGATATGCCGGACGGTTCTGACGCTTATGTCGGCCCTTCGAGCCACTTCGTCCTGCGTTAACCCCGCCTTGATGCGAGCGGCTCGCAGACCGGCTCCCTTGGCAATCCTCACCAGTCCCCCACCCTTCAAGCGCAAATGGCCAACGCCAGCCCAAAAAACACCGGCATACGTCCCACTCGAGTCTCACTCTATTGCGATCTGTGCGCGGAAGCGATCATTCCCATTGAGCAATTGCGAATCCCCGACGAACGCTTCGGCCACAAGTGGACACCAAGTGACCAGGAACTGTTGCCGCCACGGGATTTCCGTCAAACCGTCAACCAAAACATGGACCGAATTCCGGGGTCCGCCGAACTGACGATCGACGGATCCCAGGAGGCGCTTCTCAGCCGGCCCGGACCGACGTTTCCGCGGTCGCCGACGGCTTTCCGTCGTACTCCGGAGCCTCGACGTCCGGGTGTTCGGGTGACCGGCGCACCAGCAGCAGGACGAGCACCCCGGCCGCCAGCGCGGCGATGCCGCTGGCCAGGAAGACCTGGTCGAGGCCCGCCGCGTAGGCGTTCTCCACCGCGGTGGTCGCGGCGGCCCGGGACTGCTCGGGCAGCGCTGCGACCACACCCGACGCCTGGCCGCCGGTGACCAGTTCGGCCGCCGTGTCGGAGTCGGCGAACAGCTTGCTGTCGTCCAGCTTGCCCGCGATGACGCCGGACAGGATGGCGCCGACGACCGGGATGCCGACCGCGAAGCCCAGCTGGCGGAAGGTGTTCGCCGCGCCGCCCGCCATACCGGCCCGGCTCGCCGGTGCCGCGGCCAGCGCGGCGGACGCGAGCGTCGGCGACGCGATGCCGACGCCGATACCGGTGACGATCATTCCGGGCAGCAGCGCCGTCCAGCCGGAGTCGCCGGTGACGAGCATCTCCATCACCGTGCCCAGGCCGATCAGCAGCAGACCGATGCCGATCGGCCACTGCGGCGCGACGGAGGACAGGAACCGTCCCGCCAACCCGGCGGCCACGAAGGACATTCCGCTGAGCGGCATCAGGATCAGGCCCGCCTTGACGGGGCTGTAGTCGAGTACGGACTGCGCCCACACGGAGACGAAGACCAGGTTGGCGAAGGCCGCGGCGCTGAAGATCACCGCGCCGGCCATCAGACCGCCGAACGAAGGTGTGCGCAGCAGCGCCAGATCCAGCATCGGATCCCGCTTGTTGCGCTCGACGAGGACGAACGCCACGAGCGCGAGGGCGGATCCGCCGAACAGCATGAGCGTGAGGTTCGATCCCCAGCCGTCCTCGCCCGCGTGGATCAGAGCGAAGATCAGCAGAGTCGACACCAGCGTGAAGCCGATCGTGCCCGGCAGATCGACCCGGCGGTCGGTCCGGGTGGCCGAGCCGGCCAGGTACTTCGCGCCGACGAACAGCGCGACGGCGGCGACCGGCAGGTTGACCAGGAAGATCCAGCGCCAGTTCAGGTGCTCGGTGAGCAGTCCGCCGAGGATCGGACCGGCCGCGGCGGCCGCTCCGTTGACCGCACCCCACAGGCCGAACGCGAGCCCGCGGTCCTTGCCCTGGTAATTGCCCGCCAGCAGAGCGGTGTTGGTGGCGAACATCGCCGCCGCGCCGAGTCCCTGCACACCGCGGGCCGCGATCAGCAGGCCGCTGGAGTCGGCGAGACCGCAGGCCAGCGAGGCGACCGCGAACACGGCCAGGCCGACGAGATAGACCCGCCGCGCGCCGATCAGGTCCGACAGCGAGCCGATGGCCATCAGCAGCGCGGCGAGCACCAGCACATAGATGTCGACCACCCACTGCAGGGCGGAGAACGACGCGTCGAGGGAATCGGTCATCTGGGGAAGCGCGACGCTGACGATCGTCACATCGATCAACAGCATGAAGGTGCCCAGGCAGACCGCCAGCAGTGGCATCCATTTCCGCATGACGCGAAGCCTCTCAGGGTGCGAAGGGAACGGAAGGCAGCCCTGACCAGCACCGCGCGCCGTGGCATCGACGGTGAGCAGGTCGGTACGGGCATCTCTTAGACAGTGACTAATAGGTTAGGCTGACTCTATGCCCTGCGGGTTGCCGGGCGTCAAGTTGCCTTGGTCACACCCCCTCAGCGTTAGGTTTTCCGTCATGTCTGAGTCAGCTCCGCGCCGTCGGTCCCGGGCCTCGGCGGGTCTGCCGCCGATCACGGCGGACAAGATCATTGACGCCGCGGTCGAACTGACCGCGCAGCACGGGCTCGACGGCTGGTCGATCCGGCAGATCTCCACGAAGCTGGATGTGTGGCCGGGCGTGGTGGCCCACCACGTCGGCGACCGCGAGGCAGTGGTCATGGCGGTCACGGACCGCGTCATCGCCCGCATCCCGGTCCCGGACGTCTCGGTCCCCTGGCGCGACTGGTTCAGCGCCCTGATGCTCGAAGGCCGCACGGTCCTGCGCCAGTACCCGGGAGTGGCCCGCCGCCTGGTGGTGGTCGGCCCGAACGTCCCGTCGGCGCTGCCGACCATCGACAAGGGCATCAAGGTGCTCCTGGGCGCCGGCTTCGGCGAACACGCCACGGAGATCTACCGCTACCTGCTCAACAGCGCGTTCATGCTGGTCGCGGTGGAGGACGACCGCGACAGCTACTTCCCGAACGCCCGCGCGGACATGGGCCGCGCGATGGCCCGGTTCGCGGCGGACACTTCACGTCCCGGCCTGGCGGCAGCCGGCGCCCAGGCGGTGGCCCGGAGCGAGGACCCGGAACGGCTGGCGGCGGAGGACCTGGCGTTCTTCAGGCTGACGATGGAACGGTCCCTGGACGGGGCGCAGGCGCTGCTGTCGGCGTGAAGCTCACGTACAAAAAAACTTGGACGACGATGTCGAGAACCCGTGGCCGGCTCCGTCCCCGAGGTGAACGCGACCACAATGGGTCGCACCAGCACCGAGGAGAACCACCATGGCCAAGTACCTGCTGCTCAAGCACTACCGCGGAGCTCCGGCTGCGGTCAACGACGTGCCCATGGACCAGTGGACGCCTGAGGAGATCTCGGCGCACCTGCAGTACATGAACGACTTCGCGGCCCGGCTCGAGAAGACCGGCGAGTTCGTCGACGGTCAGGCCCTCGCCCCCGAGGGGACGTTCGTCCGGTACGACGGCGAAGGCCGCCCGCCGGTCACCGACGGCCCGTTCGCCGAGACCAAGGACCTCATCGCCGGCTGGATGGTGATCGACGTCGACAGCTACGAGCGCGCCGTCGAGCTGGCCGGCGAGCTGTCGGCCGCCCCTGGTGCGGGCGGCAAGCCGATCCACGAGTGGCTGGAGCTGCGCCCGTTCTACGGCGTGTCGCCCACCATCACGGAGTGACCTCTGACGTGAACGAGGTCCTGCTCCGGAGCCTCACGCCGAGCGTGCTCGCCATCCTCGTCCGCCGCGGAGCCGACTTCGCGGCGGCCGAGGACGCCGTGCAGGAAGCGCTGGTCGAGGCGGTCCGCGTCTGGCCGTCCGACCAGCCACGGGACGCAAAGGGCTGGCTCGTCACCGTGGCCTGGCGCAAGTTCCTCGACGCGACCCGCGCGGACACCGCCCGCCGCCGGCGTGAGGACCTCGTCGACGAGGAGCCGGCGCCCGGCCCCGCGCCCGCGGTGGACGACACGCTCCACCTCTACTTCCTGTGCGCGCACCCGGCGCTGACACCGTCGTCCGCGGTCGCGCTCACGCTGCGCGCCATCGGCGGGCTCACCACCCGCCAGATCGCCCAGGCCTACCTGGTGCCGGAGGCGACCATGGCGCAGCGCATCAGCCGGGCGAAACGCACCGTCTCCGGCGTGCGCTTCGACCGGCCCGGCGACGTCGCCACCGTGCTGCGCGTCCTCTACCTGGTCTTCAACGAGGGCTACTCCGGCGACGTCGACCTCGCCGCCGAGGCCATCCGGCTCACCCGGCAACTCGCGGCCGCGATCGATCACCCCGAGGTGGCGGGGCTGCTCGCCCTCATGCTGCTCCACCACGCCCGGCGCGCAGCCCGGACCGCGGCCGACGGCAGCCTGGTGCCACTTGCCGAGCAGGACCGCGGCCGGTGGGACACCAAGTCGATCGCCGAAGGCGTCGAGATCCTCCAGGCGGCCCTCGCCCGCGACCGGCTGGGCGAGTTCCAGGCCCAGGCCGCCATCGCGGCACTCCACGCCGACGCGCCCACCGCCGAGGAGACCGACTGGGTGCAGATCGTCGAGTGGTACGACGAGCTCGCGCGCCTGACCGACAGCCCGGTCGTCCGGCTCAACCGCGCGGTGGCCGTCGGCGAGGCCGACGGACCGCGCGCCGGCCTGGCGGCGCTCTCGGCGCTGGACGACTCCCTGCCCCGCCACACCGCGGTGGCGGCATACCTCCACGAGCGCGACGGCGACCTGGCGACGGCGGCACGGCTGTACGCCGAGGCGGCCCAAAAGGCACCCAACCTCGCCGAGCGCGACCATCTGACGCGCCAGGCCGCCCGGCTCAACGCCGGCCGGCGTCGCTGATCGCCTCCCGCCTGTCAGTCGCCCGCGCCTCAAGCCCCCCGGACCATGTCCAGGGGGCTTGAGGGCTGGGGGCCGAGGGGGGCGGCCCTCAGTTTTCAGGCGGAGGCCCGGGCGGACGACTCCGCGTTGTCGGTGAGGACGCTCGCCAAGTAGCCCGCGATCTCGCTCACCGTCGGGTAGTTCCACAGCAGCGTCGCCGGGAGCGCCACGCCCAGGTCGCGTTCCAGCGCCACCCGGACCGCCGCCGCCAGGAGGGAATCGACGCCGGCCTCCGTGAGCGGGCGGTGGACGCCGACCGCGGAGGGCTGCATGCCGAGGACCGTGGCGACCCGCTGGCGTACGTCGTCGAGCAGGTACGCGGCCAGCTCGTCGCCGGTGAGGCCCACCCAGTCCGGGACTTCGGCCGGCTGGGAGGCGTCGTCACGGGCCAGTTCCGCCAGGAGAGCGGGGCGGGGGCCGGTGTGGCCTCGGAGGAGGCTGAGGACGGAGACCAGGGCGGCCGAGCCGCCCGCCGCGGTCTGGTCGAAGGCGCGCAGGGCCTGGTCCGGAGCGATGTCCGCGGTGCCGCGGGCGGCGAGTTCGACGTCGGTCGCCTCCGCCGCCGTCGCCATGCCCATGCCGCGCCAGCTCGTCCAGGCGATGCTCACCGACTCCTCGTGGCCCGCCGCGCGCCGGTGGGCGGCGAGGGCGTCGAGGAACGCGTTGGCGGCCGCGTACGCGCCCTGGCCCGGCAGACCGAGCAGCGGGCCCGCCGAGGAGAAGAGGACGAAGAAGTCCGTCGACCCGGGCGGGAACAGCTCGTGCAGGACCAGAGCGCCGTCCGCCTTCGGTCGCATGACATCGCGCAGATGGCCCGCGTCAAGACGCTGCATCAGCGCGCTGTGCACGGTGCCCGCCGCGTGCACCACGCCGCGGACCGGCGGGAGTTGGAGCGCTGCGAGCGCCGTCCGGGTCGCCTCGAGGTCGGTGATGTCGACGGCGACCGTACTGACGGTGACTCCGGCCGCCTCCAGACGGCGCAGGGCCTCGATCCGCCGGTCGTCCTCGGACCACTGAGCCCGCGG
Source organism: Streptomyces sp. NPDC020681 (assembly GCF_044334895.1). NCBI lineage: Bacteria > Bacillati > Actinomycetota > Actinomycetes > Kitasatosporales > Streptomycetaceae > Streptomyces > Streptomyces sp. NPDC020681. The sequence continues at coordinate 116,191 of NZ_JBIRTX010000016.1, forward strand.
CGGTACGGCGGTACGGCCGAGCAGCACGATCCGGCGGGCACCGCGCTGGGCGAGGTGTTCGGCGAGTTCCAGACCGAGTACGCCGAGACCGCCGGTGATCAGATACGTACCGTCGGGGCGGCAGGTGAACGGCTCGGCGTCCTCCGCAAGCACGGCCGTGACCAGCCGCGGCACCTGCACCTCGCCGCCCGCGACCGACAACACCGGCTCGGCGGGACGCAGATGCAGCAGGTTCAGCAGCAGCGTGGCGGCCGGCTCCTCGATCGGTCCGGCAGGCAGGTCCACGACGCCGCCCCAGAACTCGGGGTGTTCGCTCGCCGCGACCCGGCCCATGCCCCACAGCGGCGAGCCGCCGAGGTCCTCGATCGCCGTCGCGTCCCGTACGCCGCTGGTGAGGCACCAGAGCAGGGGCTTGCGGCCGGACAGTGCCGAGATCTCACGGACGACACGGGCGAACTCCACAGCGACATCGGCGGCGTCGGCGGCGGACGCGGTCGGGGCGTACAGCACATGGTCCGCCTCGGCCAGTGCGTTCCTGTCCACGCTCACCGTCGCGCCGTGCGCCGCGCACGCCGGAACGAGCGAGCGCGCCAGATCGGTCGGGCCGAGCACCAGCACGGTGCGTTCGGGCAGCGTGGTGTGCGCGGCGGTGTCCACCGGGAACGGCTGCCAGGCGAGCTCGAACCGGCCGCCGGCCGCCTGCTCGTCGCCGGACAGATCGCCGTCTAGTTCGCCGTACGTCAGTCCGCGCAGGCTGCACACGGAATCAGCGCCGCGGATGTCGACATGGACCGTCGTCGGACGCTCGGGGTCGAGGCGTACCTCGATCGTCGCGCTGCGCGGCGGCGGGCCGGAGCGGGTCACCTGGTCGATGTGCGCGGGCATGCGCAGCACCGCCGGCCCGGGGAAGATCACCGACGCCATGGACAGCGCGGCGTCCAGGATCGCCGCCCAGCTGCGGTCGAGGTCGGCGCTCGCGGTGGCGGTCAACGTCCCCTCGCCGCGGCGCAGTTCCTCGATCCGCCACGGATAGCCCATGTCCGCGACACCGAGCTCGGCGAGCCTTTCGACGACGTAGCCGGGGTCCAGCCGCTCCGGCGCGTCGCCGACGGAGACCGGCTCGTACTCCTCACCGCCGCCGACCGTCGCCAGGGTGTGGGTCGCCCACGCCGAGTCGGGCGCGCCCAGCCTGCGGGAGACGAGCCGCAGGCCCGTGTCGTCGCGGACGATCTGCAGCTGGCGGGTCTCCTGCTGGGGCACCACGACCGGCTGGCGCAGGCGCAGATCCGTGAGTACGTCCGTACGGCCCGCGGTGAGGAAGGTGTTCACCAGCACGGCCGCCGGGACGATCTCCGTGCCGAGCACCGGGTGGCGCTGCGGGTAGGGACGGGTGCGCAGGTCGAGCGTCGTCTGCCAGATGCGCAGCCGCGAGCCGTGCACCGAGGTCTCGGTGCCGAGCAGCGTGTCGACCGGCGACTCGGTGAGCCCGCGGGCGTCGACCCAGTGCCGGTCGTGCTGCCAGGCGGTCGTCGGCAGCCCGGCGCGGCGTCCGGCGGGCTGCAGGACCGACCAGTCGACCGGTACGCCGTGGCAGTGGAGCCGGGCCAACGAGGCGAGCAGGGTGGCCCGTTCGGGCTTGTTGCGGCGCAGGGTCGGAGCGACCAGCGCGCCCGGGGTGGCGGAGACGGTCTCGGTGATCGAGTGGCTGACCACCGGGTGCGCGGAGACCTCGAGGAACAGCCGGTGGCCGTCCTCGACGGCCGCCTGGACCGCGTCGTGGAACCGCACCGGGTTGCGCAGGTTCGCGGCCCAGTAGCTCGCGTCCTGGCGGCGGTCGGACCTCGGGTCGTCGAGTGCGGTGAGGTACAGCGGCACCTGCGGGCGGGCGGGGTCGAGGTCGGCGACCGCGACCGCGAGGTCGGCGCTGATCTCGTCCATGTGCGCGCTGTGGAACGCGACGTCGGAGTCGACCCGGCGTACGGTCCAGCCCAGTTCGGCCCACTCCTCGGCGGCTTCGTCGACGGCGGTGATGTCACCGGCGACGACGGTGGAGTTCTGGGCGGCCTTGATGGCGGCGGCCAGTTCGCCGTCGCGGGGACGGGTGCCGATCTGCTCGTGCACCTCGTCGAACGGCCGGTCCACCATGATCATGGCGCCCATGCCGGCGACCTTGCGCAGCAGCGCGGAGCGGCGGCAGATGAGCCGTGCGCCGTCCTCCTCGGACAGCACACCGGCGACGACCGCGGCGGCGATCTCGCCGACGGAGTGGCCGATGACCGCGCCGGGCGTCACGCCATGGCGTCGCCACACCGCGGCGAGACCGATCTGCATGGCGAAGAGCATGGACTGGATGATGTCCACGGAGCCGAGTTCGCCGCTGCTGAGCACTTCGCGTGGGGTGACGCCGAGCTCCTCGGCGTAGATCGGCCCGAGCCGGTCGATGGCGTCGGCGAAGACGGGCTCGTCGACGAGAAGGCCCTGGCCCATGCCGGACCACTGCGCGCCGTGTCCGGAGAACACCCAGACGGGAGCCTTGGCGGGGCCGGATGCCTCGCCGGTGACGACGGCCGGGTGGGCCTCGCCGTCGGCCAGCGCGGTGAGCCCGGCGGTGAGTTCGTCCGCGTCGGCCGCGGCGACGACGGCGCGGGACGCGAGATGGGTCCTGCGGTGCGCGAGGGTGTGCCCGACGTCGGGCAGCGCGTACGCGGGCAGAGCCCCGACGAGCCGCGCGGCCTGCGCGGCGAGCCCGGGCTCGGTGGCGGAGGAGACGGGGAAGAGGAGCGGGGTGACCCCGGCCGCCGTGTTCCGCTCCGCCTCCGTAGGGGCGGGAACCGGGGCCTGTTCGAGCACCACGTGCGAGATCGTTCCGCCGTAGCCGTAGCTCGCCACTCCCGCCAGGCGCGGGCGGTCCGTCCGAGGCCACGGTGTCGGCTCGGTCACCAGGGCGAGGCCGGACTCCGACCACGGGATGTCCTTGCGCGGACCCGACACCGTCAACGTCGGCGGGATCACGCCGTGTTCCATCGCCAGTGCCGTCTTGATCAGGCCCGCGATGCCCGCCGCCGCCTCGCAGTGGCCGATGTTGGTCTTCACCGAGCCGATCAGGCACGGACCCCGGCCGGCCGAGCGCGCGCCGACCGTCTCGGCGAGTGCCGCCGCCTCGATCGGGTCGCCGACCTTTGTGCCGGTGCCGTGCGCCTCGACGTAGTCGACCTCGCCCGGGGCGATGCCGGCCGCCGCGTACGCCTTGCGCAGCAGGTGCGCCTGGGCGGACGAGCTCGGGGCCATGATGCCGTCGGTGCGGCCGTCCTGGTGGACGGCGCTGCCGCGGACGAGCGCGATGATGCGGTCGCCGTCGCGCTCCGCGTCGGCGAGGCGCTTGAGGACGACGATGCCGCAGCCCTCCCCGCGGCCATAGCCGTTGGCCGCCTCGTCGAACGCCTTCGAGCGGCCGTCCGGCGAGATCGCGCCCGCGATGTCGAGCACGGTCGTCAGTCCCGGGCCGGCCATCAGCATGATGCCGCCCGCCAGCGCGGCCGGGACCTCGCCGCGCTGCAGGCTGGCGCACGCCTGGTGCAGGGCCACCAGCGACGACGAGCACGCGGTGTCGACCGCGACGCTCGGTCCGCGCAGATCGAGCGTGTACGAGATCCGGTTGGGCACTCCGCACAGCGAGGAGCCGATGCCGGTCCAGGCCTCGACTCCGGGGAGGTCTTCGAGGAGCCGGCGGCCGTAGTCGTCGGTGCCGACGCCGACGAAGACGCCGGTGTCGCTGCCCGCGAGCGTGGACGCGGGGATGCCTGCGTGCTCCAGCGCCTCCCAGGCCACTTCGAGCGCCATCCGCTGCTGCGGGTCGAGCTGCCGCGCCTCGGTGGCGGAGATGCCGAAGAAGGAGGCGTCGAATCCGCCGATGTCGTCGAGGAACGAGCCGTTCGAGATCACCCGCGACAGCACCGCCGCGTTCTCCCGGGACTGCGCGCGCTGCGGCGCCCACCGGTCCTCGGGTATCGGTCCTGCCGTCTGGACCTCGCCCATCAGCAGCTCAAACAGCGCCTGCGGCGAGTCGACGCCGCCGGGGAAGCGGCAGCCGATGCCGACGATCGCGATCGGGTCCTCGGGGCTCGGCGGGAGGGGGGACAACGCACTCACCATGGGGTCACCGCTTACGGGTCGGGCGTCGTCCGCTCCGGACGACGTCGGGACAAGAAGAAGTTGGCTGCCGGCAGGCCGCGCGGCATCGGCAGGGGCCGGACCGTCAGGCTGCGGGGACTCGGCAGGCTGCGGACCGTCGGAGGGCGACTGGACGCGGCTCATGCGTACATGACCGCCTTGTCCCAGTCCTCGCCCTCGCCGAACAGATAGCGGGCCTTGAGGATGTCGCGCTGCGCGGTGAGCGCCTGCTGCGGCACCAGCGTGCCCAGCGGCAGTCCGGTGATCCGGTGCGGTACGCCCAGCTCACGGTCGATCGCCTCGGCCAGCTCCTTGACGGCCTGCTCGCGGGTCTCGTCCGGCGCCTCGAACTCCACGCGCAGCACGTCCGGTTGGGCCATGGCCCGCCAGAACATCACCTCGTAGCCGCCGGGCAGGCCGAACACCAGCTCCTCCAGGCGCGCCTGGTTGACCGTCGCCGAGCCCACCGTGTAGTCGGTGCCGGACCGGCCGAGAACGCGGACTGTCGGCAGCGGCCAGCCGCACGCGCACGGAGCGTCGGACACCTCGACCTCGTCGGCGAGGTTGTAGCGCAGCAGCGGCATCGCCTCGCGGTAGAGCGGGGTCACCACCAGCTGGCCCCGGCCGGAGGCGGAGAGTTCACCGGTCTGAGGGTTCCAGACCTCGAAGATCGCGCGGTCGGCCCACAGGTGCAGTGCGCCGTCCGGGCACTGGCCCGCGATGGTGCCGGTCTCGGTGGAGCCGTACTCCTCGACGACCGGGATGCCGCCCCAGATCTCGCTGAGCCGGCGGCGGCGCACCTCGGTCAGCGGCTCGGCCGCGGTGAACATCGCGCGCAGGGCCGGGAAGTCCTGGTCCGGGCGGAGTCCGGCGGCCTTGGCCGCGGCGGCGAGCATCATGATCTCGGTCGGGTTGCACCAGGTCAGCGTCACGTCGAGGGTCTTCAGCACGCGGACCATACGAGGCAGCGGGGTGGCGAGCGAACGGGCGTCGCCGGGCACGATGGTGGCGCCGCGCAGCCGGCCCGCGGCCTGGGCGAGATGACCGGTGATCACCAGTCCGTACGGCGTGCGCACCAAGAAGGTGTCCGACGGGTTGATGCCGACCCACTTGCGGGCGTAGCGCTCGGCGAGGTCGGTCCAGTCGTCGTCGGTGTAGTACGACGCGGTCGGGTCGCCGGCCGTGCCGCTGGACTCGTGGTAGGTGGCCAGCTGTTCGCGGTCCACGGCGAGCATCCCGAACGGGTAGGCGTCGCGCAGGTCCTGCTTGGTGGTCAGCTCGATGCCGTCGAAGTCCTCCGCGCCGCGCGGCACGCTCCGGCCGTCGTAGCGGGCGGTGTAGAACGGCGAGCGCATCGCCTGCGCGATCACCCGTGGCAGCTCCGCACGCTGAAGCACCGCGAGTTCGGCGGGACTTGACCAGTCGCCCACTTCGGGACGCGACCTCGACATCGGATCTCCCTCGTCTGTGCCCGGGCCGCGGGCGGTCGGCACGCGGCGGCTACGCGATCAGCACAGCACCGCGACGCGCACGCATGCCCGAGTAGTCGCTACTCAAATCGGCCACCCTCGGCCGCGGTGGGTGAGGAGAGGTTTACCTGCGTAGGACTCTCATCGTTAGACACTGTCTAATACGCGACGGTTGAGTACCGCCTACTCATGAGGGGCGTCGGCCCAGGTGTTGTGCTTGCCGCGAAGGCACCCACCCCACGAAGGAGTCGGCGCGATGAGGACTGAGAACCTGTATCTCGCCGGGATCGGCAGCCATCTGCCGCCCCTGTTTCCGGCCGAGCGCGCGGTCGCGGAAGGTCTGTACGACGAGGCGAGCCGGCAGGAGTCCGGCATGCGTTCGGCGGCCGTCAGCGAGTCGACACCCGCACCCGACATGGCGATCGACGCGGCGCGGGCCGCGCTGTCCGGATCGGGCCACGGCCCGGACGACATCGGCATCCTGCTGCACAGCTACACCCACCACCAGGGTCCCGACGGCTGGTCGGCGGTCCACTACATCCTCAACAACACGGTCGACCGTCCGGTGCCCGCCGTGGAGATCAAGCAGGGCTGCCTCGGCATGCTCGCCTCCGTCGAGGTGGCCGCCAACCGGCTGACCGCCAACCCCACGCACGACGCCGCGCTGATCACCACCGGCGACAACTACTCAACTCCGGGCGTGGAGCGCTGGCGTTCCTCCGGCCTGTTCGTGCTCGCCGACGCCGGCTCCGCCGTGGTGCTGTCGCGCCGCTCCGGCTTCGCCGAGCTGCTCGCGGTCGGTTCGCTCTCCGACTCCTCGATGGAGATCCTGCACCGGGCCGGCGAGGAGCTCTTCCCGCCGGGTGTCACCCGGGGCCGCGGCCTGAACTTCGGCGAGCGGGCCCAGAAGGTCCGTGAGCAGTGGGCGGCCGGCCAGGCCCCGCCGATCAAGAACTTCGGCGACAAGGTCGCCGAGATCGCCGAACGCACGCTGAAGGAAGCGGACCTGTCGCTGGACCAGATCGCCAAGGTCTGCCACGTCGGCTTCGGCCGGCCCGCGCTGGAGGCGATGTTCCTGCTGCCGCTGGACGTCGACGAGGACAAGGCCCTCTGGGAGTACGCCAACACCATCGGGCACACCGGCGCCGCCGACCTTTTCCTGGGCCTGGAGCACGTCTGGCGCACGGGTCAGGTCAAGCCCGGCGACCACGTGCTGCTGATCGGCGCGAGCACCGGCATGGAGGCCGGCGCCGCCGTCGTACGCATCACCGAGTCCGCGGCCGAGTACGCGCCCCCGGCCGAAGCCACCGACGCCGAGCTGGAGTCCTGATGCTTGCCGGATGCACCCCATGGCCGTCCGACGTCGCTCAGCGCTACCGCGATCAGGGCATCTGGCGCGGTGAGACGCTCGGCACGATGCTGCGCGGCGCCGCGCAGCGTTACGGCTCCGCCACCGCGCTGGTGCACGGCGAGCGCCGGATCAGCTACGCCGAACTCGACCAGTGGTCCGACCGGCTCGCCGCCGGATTCGCCGCGCACGGTGTGCGCGAGAACGACCGGATCGTCGTCCAGCTGCCGAACGTCCCGGAGTTCGTGGCCATCGCGTTCGCGCTGATGCGGATCGGCGCGAAGCTGGTCTTCTCGCTGCCCGCGCACCGCGCCACCGAGATCAGCCATCTCGTCGAACTCAGCGGCGCCACCGGCTACGTACTGCCGGAGACCCACCGCGGGTTCGACCACCGCGAGATGGCGCTGGGAATCCAGGCGGAGGCCGCCGACCTGCGCACGCTGTTCGTGCTCGGCGCGAAGACCGAGGGCTTCGTCTCGGTCTCCGAGCTGGAGCTGGTCGACGCCGACCCGGAGCCACTGCCCGAGCCCGACCCCGCCGACGTGGCCTTCTTCCTGCTCTCGGGCGGGACGACGGCGCTGCCGAAGCTGATCCCGCGCACCCACGACGACTATGTCTACCAGTCGGAACGTGCCGCCCAGGTCTGCGAGTTGACCGACCGCGACACCTATCTCGCGGTGCTGCCGGTCGAGTTCAACTTCGCGTACGGCTGCCCGGGAGTCATCGGCACCTTCCAGACCGGCGGCACCGCCGTCCTCGCCGACACCCCGAACCCGCTGGACTGCTTTCCGCTGATCGAGGAGCACAAGGTCACCGTCACCTCGATGGTGCCGTCGATCATGCAGCTGTGGCTGGAGGCGGCCGAGTGGAGCGAGGACGATCTGAGCAGCCTGCGGCTGGTCCAGGTCGGCGGCGCGCGGATGACACGCGAGTTCACCGAGCGCATCGGGCCGACGCTGGGCTGCTCGCTGCAGCAGGTGTTCGGCATGGCCGAGGGCCTGCTCACCTTCAGCAGGCCGGACGACCCGGCCGAGTCGGTGCTGACCACGCAGGGCAAGGCCATCTCGGAGGCCGACGAGCTGCTCATCGTCGACGAGAACGGAACGGCCCTGCCGGCCGGCTCCATCGGCGAGCTGATCACCCGCGGCCCGTACACGCTGCGCGGCTACTACGGCGTGCCCGAGTACAACAAGCGCGCCTTCACCGAGGACGGTTTCTACCGGACCGGTGACCTCGCCCGGCTCACCGAGGACGGTGACCTGGTGATCGAGGGCCGCATCAAGGACATGATCATCCGCGGCGGCGACAAGATCTCCGCGGGCGAGGTCGAGGACCATCTGCTCGCGCTGCCGTCGATCGCGCAGGCCGCGGTGATCGGTGTGCCGGACGAGTTCCTGGGCGAGCGGATCTGCGCCTATCTCGTCCCGGACGGCGGGCAGTTGACGCTGGCCGACCTCAAGCAGGCCATTCACGCCCGTGGCGTCGCGGACTACAAGCTGCCCGACGTGGTGCGGTACGTGGCCGAGCTCCCGCTGACCCCGCTGGGCAAAGTCGACAAGAAGGCGCTGGCCGTCACAGCCGCGTCCGAGCAGGAAGGCTGACGTGGACACCACCCCGACCCCTACCGAGCAGGATCTTCGCGCAACCGTCGCGCCGCTGCTGGGCGTCGAGCCCGACGCGATCGCGCAGGACGCCAACCTGGTGGTCCTCGGCCTGAGTTCGCTGGAGATCATGCGGCTGGTCAGCCGCTGGCGCAAGCAGAAGATCGCCGTCGACTTCGACGCGCTGGTCGCCGCGCCCACGCTGGCCGGCTGGCTGGCGCACTTCACCGCCAAGGCCACGCCCGCGCCTGCCACGTCCGCGCCGTCCGAGCCCGGGGTGGCGTGATGACCGTCCAGTTGATCACCGGCGGCACCGTCTACACGGCGGACGCCGAGGAGAGCGTCCACGCGGGCGGCGCGGTGCTGATCGTCGACGGCACGATCGCCGCGGTCGGACCCGCGGCCGAGGTCGAGACGGCGGTCGCCGCACTCGAACCGGCGGACAGGGCCCGGCTGAAGCGGACCGACGCGGGCCGGATGATGGTGCTGCCCGGCTTCGTCAACGCGCACTGGCACGAGATGTTCGCCATGCGCTTCCCGATGCGCGGTGCGCTGCGGCCGGTCTCCGACCGGGCCGACGAGGTCGCGTTCATGGGCGGCGGCGGCGACATGCACCAGATATCCGCCACCTTCGACCGCTTCGACCCGCTGATCGACGGCATGACGCCGGACGAGGCGCAGGCGATCGCCGAGTACTCGATGTGGACCCAGCTGCGCGGCGGCGTGACCACCCTCGGCGACATGGGCTCGCTCAACCGGCCGCACTCGATGGTCGCCGCGGCGCAGCGCCTGGGCATCCGGTTCTCGGCGAGCACCTGGGCGGCCGACGCCGTCTGCCTCCCCGACCAGGACACCTTCGTACGCACCCGGGACGCCGACGGCGTGCTCGCGGCCTTCGAGGAACTGCTTCAGCTGGTCGGCAAGGACACCTCGGGCCGTATCCGCTGCCGTCCGAGCATCGCGTACGTCACCAACATGACCGACGAGCTGGCGCGCGGCATGGCCGAGCTGGTGGCCAGGCACGACCTCGGCTTCGCGACCCATGTCGGCGCGCTGCGCAACGAGGTCGAGCTGATGCGCAGGTACTACGGCGAGACGGGTGTGCGCCGGCTGGCCGAACTCGGGCTGGTGGACGAGCGGTTGATGGCCGGGCACTGTGCGTTCCTCGACGAGCAGGAGCAGCAGCTGCTGCTCGACGCGCGCGCACACATCAGCCACTCCCCCGGCAAGTACGGCCCGTCGGGCGAGTCGTCGCTGACCGAGACCGCAGTGGTGCCGGCGCTGCGCCGCGCCGGCCTCGACGTGTCGCTGTCGACCGACGGATCGTCGATGCCGAGCGCCGGGATCGCCGAGACGATGCGCGCCGCCTGGCAGATGTACAACGAGATGAGCGCCGACCAGACCGAGGTGCTGCCCAGCGACGCGCTGGCCATGGGCACCCGGATCGCGGCGAAGGGGCTGCGCTGGGACGACGCGGTCGGCAGCCTCGAGGTGGGCAAGCAGGCCGACCTGGTGCTGGTGAAGGCCGACGACTGGCGCTACCTGCTCAACCCGCGGCCGCTGGAGGCGTTCCTGTGGCTGTCCGGCTCGGCCGATGTGGACACCGTGATCGTCGGCGGCCGCACGCTGCTGTCCGGTGGCAAGGGCGTCGAGGTCGACGAGGCCGGACTGCAGGAGCGCTACCTGGAGGCGCTCGGCGCGTTCACGACGCGCACGCTGCGGGTGCCCGAAGAGGTCGTCGGCCGCGTTCTCGGGCAGGTGACCCGATGAGCGCGCTGCTCGGACGGCTGTCCGGTGTCGCCGTCGTGACGGGCGCGGCCGGCGGGATCGGCGCGGAGATCGCGCGCAGCCTGGTGGCCGCCGAGGCCCCGGTCGCGCTGCTGGACCGCGACATCCTGGCGCTGTGGGAACTGGCCGCCGAACTGGACTCGACCGGTGGGCGCGTGATCGCCGTCGCCACCGATGTGACGGACAGCGCGGACGTGGACACCGCGATGGCCAAGGTGGAGGCCGAACTCGGCCCCATCGAATACCTCGTCAACGCCGCCGGGGTGCTGCGCAGCGGCCAGGCCGCCGAGCTCACCGACGAGGAGTGGGACACCACGTTCGCGGTCAACGCCGGCGGCGTGTTCCACGCCAGCCGGGCGGTGGCCCGGCTGATGGTGCCGCGCCGGCGCGGATCGATCGTGACGGTCGCCTCCAACGCGGCGGCCACGCCAAGGATGTCGATGTCGGCGTACGCGGCGTCCAAGGCGGCTTCCGCGATGTTCACCAAGTGCCTCGGCCTGGAACTGGCCGGGTACGGCATCCGCTGCAACGTCGTCGCTCCGGGCTCCACCAGGACGCCGATGCTCACCGCGCTCCAGGGCGACGCCGCCGAGCGCGCCTCGATCGACGGAGTGCCCGACGCGTTCCGGGTCGGCATTCCGCTGCGGAAGATCGCCGAGCCGACGCACATCGCGGACGCCGTGCTGTTCCTGCTCTCCGAGCGGGCCTCCCACATCACCATGCACGACCTGACCGTTGACGGCGGCGCCGCGCTCGGCGTCTGACCGTTCCGTGGCGTTCGGCTGATCCATGAGTTCGACCGATCCATGACGTCCGACCGATCCATGAGAAGAGGAAACGACCAGTGGCGATTGCGCCTATCGACTCCTATCCGATGCCGCGGTCCGTCGAACTACCGGTCAACACCGCACGCTGGACCGTCGACCCCCGCCGGGCCGTGCTGCTCGTGCACGACATGCAGCACTACTTCCTCGCGCCGTTCGCCGACGGCAGCCAGCCGCTGACCGATCTGCTCGCCCATGTCACCGCACTGCGCGAGCAGTGCGCCGATCTCGGCGTCCCGGTCGTCTACTCGGCCCAGCCCGGCGGCATGTCGCCCGAAGAGCGCGGCCTGCTCCACGACTTCTGGGGTGCGGGCATGTCCGCCGACCCCGCGGACCGCGGCATCCCGGACGCCTTCGGCCCCGGTGAGCGGGACACCGTCCTCACCAAGTGGCGGGCCAGCGCCTTCCACCGCACCGGGCTCCTCGAGCTGCTGGCCGAACAGGGCCGTGACCAGCTGATCATCTGCGGGATCTACGCGCATGTCGGCATCCTGCTCACCGCCTGCGACGCCTTCGCGCACAACATCGAGCCCTTCGTGGTGGCGGACGCGATCGCGGACTTCACGCCCGAGTTCCACCGGATGGCGCTTCAGTACGCGGCGAGCCGGTGCGCCATGACCCTTCCGACCGCGACGATGCTCGACCAGCTCGCGGCGGCCGTCACCGTGTCCGCAGGAGGCTCGTCATGACCTCCCTCGACGAACTGGCCAGGGGCACCAGGCCGTTCGCGGTGCTGCACCGCCCGGAGAGCGGCCGGCGCCGTACGGTCGATCTGCTGCTGGGCGAGTTCACCGAGGTCGCCGGCACGGCCGAGCTGCCGATCCCCGACCTCGGCGAACCCGACACGCACGAGACGCTGGTGCTCCTCCCGTACCGGGTGATCGGCGAGCGCGGCTACGACCATCACGACGACGGCGAGCCGGTGCTGGCGATGCCCGTCCGCGAGCAGTCGCTGCTGCCCGTGGACGAGGTGCTCGACCTGGTGCTGCGGTGGCCCATCGAGATGGGCGACGGCACCTTCGACCTGGACGACGAGGAGTACGGCGACCTGGTGCGCCGGGTGCTCGCCGAGGAGATCGGTCACGGCGCGGGCGCCAACTTCGTGCTCAAGCGCAGCTTCGTCACCGAGATCGCCAACTGGTCGGTGCGCACCGCGCTGGCGTTCTGGGGCCGGCTGCTGCGCGCCGAACCCGGCGCGTACTGGACCTTCCTCATCCACACCGGCGAGCGCACCTTCATCGGCGCCAGCCCCGAGCGCCATGTCAGCCTCGACGCCGGCATCGCGGTGATGAACCCGATCAGCGGCACCTACCGCTATCCGCAGGGCGGCCCGACCGCGGACGGCGTGCTGGACTTCCTCGCCGACAGCAAGGAGACCAACGAGCTGTACATGGTGCTCGACGAGGAACTGAAGATGATGAGCCGGGTCTGCGACGACGTGCGCGTGGTCGGCCCGCAGCTCAAGGAGATGGCCCACCTCGCGCACACCGAGTACCGCATCGTCGGCCGCAGCACCCGTGACGTACGGGAGATCCTGCACGAGACGCTGCTCGCGCCCACCGTCACCGGCAGTCCGGTGCAGAGCGCCTGCCAGGTCATCGCCAAGTTCGAACCGGCCGGGCGGGGTTACTACTCCGGTGTCGCCGCGCTGATCGGCCGCGACGCCGTGAACCGGCGGCGGATGGACTCCGCGATCATGATCAGGACGGCGGACGTCGACCTGTCGGGCCGGATGCGGATCGGCGTCGGCGCGACGCTGGTGCGCGACTCCGAGCCGGCGAAGGAGGCCGCGGAGACCGCAGCCAAGGCGGCCGGGCTGCTCGACGCGCTCAACCGCGTCGCCGAACACGCACGTCCCGCGGGCCTCGACGGACATCCCGCGATCCGGGCCGCGCTCACCTCGCGCAACGCGCCGCTGTCGGACTTCTGGCTCGCGCCGCCGGCGGCGACCGCCCCGACCCGCGGCAAGCTGCTGATCATCGACGCCGAGGACACCTTCACGGCGATGGGCGCGCTCCAGCTGCGGGCGCTCGGCTTCGACGTGACCGTCAGCCGGTTCGACGAGCCGCACCGGGTGACCGGATACGACCTCGTGGTGCTGGGCCCGGGGCCCGGCGATCCGCGCGACGAGACCCACCCCAAGATCACGTACCTGCGCGCGGTGACCCGCAGCCTGCTCAATCTGCGGGTGCCGTTCGTGTCGGTGTGCCTGAGCCACCAGATCCTCAGCGGACTGCTCGGACTGCCGCTGCGCAAGCTGGACTTCCCGAACCAGGGCGTGCGGCGCACCGTCGATCTCTTCGGCTCGCCGGAGCCGGTCTACTTCTACAACGCGTTCACCGCGCACCACGACAGCGAGCTGCTCGACACCCCGCTGTGTCACCGGTACGTGGAGGTCGCGCGCGACCTTGCCACCGGCGAGGTGCACGGCCTGCGCGGCCCCGGCTTCACCTCCGTGCAGTTCCATCCGGAGTCGGTGATGACCCGGCACGGCTCGGCAATCCTGGACGACTTGGTCACCCGTGCGCTGGCACCGGTGCCTCACAGAGTGGAGCTCTCGGCGTGACCCCCATGGTCGATGTCCCTTCCGCGCACGCCGTGCAGAGCTGGCGGGCGCTGCCCGCGCAGCAGCAGCCGCAGTGGCCGGACCCCGCCGCGCTCCACCAGGCGGTCGTCACCCTCACCAAGGCCCTTCCGCTGGTGTTCCCGCGGGAGTGCGACCTGCTCAAGAGCCGGCTCGCCGCGGTCGCGCGGGGCGAGGCGTTCCTGGTCCAGGGCGGCGACTGCGCCGAGTCACTCGACGCGGTGAGCGCCACCTCGATCAGCCGCACCGCCGGCACGATCCAGCAGCTGGCCACGGTGTTCGGCTATGCGATGTCGCTGCCGGTCGTCACGATCGGGCGGATGGCCGGGCAGTACGCCAAGCCGCGCTCCAAGCCGACCGAGACCCGTGACGGCGTCGAACTGCCGGTCTACCGGGGCGACGCGGTGAACGGGTTCGCCTTCGACGCCGCCTCGCGCACGCCGGATCCTCAGCGGCTGGTACGGATCTACAACGCGTCCACCGCCACGCTCAATCTCATCAGAGCCTTCGGCACCGGCGAACTCGCCGCCCCCGACGCCGCGTTGGAGCGCATCAAGCACTTCGCGGCCGGCGCTCCCGGCCGGCACGCGTACGAAGCGCTCGCCACCGGCATCGAGCAGGCGGGCGGCTTCACCGGAACCGACGGCTGGCACACTCCCGGCGAGCTGTTCATGTCGCACGAAGGGCTGCTCCTGGACTACGAATCGGCGCTGACCAGGGTCGACTCCCGCACCGCCAGGCCGTACGCCACCTCTGGCCATCTGCTGTGGATCGGCGAGCGCACGCGTCAGCCGGACGGCGCGCATGTCGAGTACTTCGCGAGCATCAGCAACCCGATCGCCGTCAAGATCGGGCCGAGCATCGCCGAGGACGAACTGCTGCGCCTCATCGACCGGCTGGACCCGGAGCGCGAGCCCGGCAGGCTCACGCTGGTCGCCAGGATGGGCGCCGCGCAGATCCGCAACGTGCTGCCCGGTCTGGTGAAGCGGGTCACCGCCGAAGGACTTCCGGTGGCGTGGGTGTCCGATCCGATGCACGGCAACACGATCACCGCGCCGTGCGGGCACAAGACCCGAAGGTTCGAGGACATCCTCGACGAACTGACCGGGTTCTTCGAGGTGATCGGCGGCGCCGGCGCGCACCCCGGCGGCGTCCATCTGGAACTGACCGGCGACGACGTGGCCGAATGCGTCGGCGCCGGGCTCACCTTCGACGATCTGCCCGCGCGCTACCGGTCGGTCTGCGATCCGCGGCTCAACCGCGAACAGTCGCTGAACCTCGCCTTCCAGCTCGCGGACGACATCCTCAAGAGGCACCGGCTGGTGGGCACAGGCCTGGCGTCCGGTGGCCGGTGACCGGGATGACCGTGGCAGGGGTGGCAGGCGCCGAGCTGACGCATCTGTGGCTGCTGCCCGAGGACGCCGTCGACGGCTTCGCCGAGAAGCTGGGCGGCACGCGGCTGCTGACCGAGGACGAAGAGGTCCGGATGGGGCGGCTGCTGACCCGGGCGGCGCGGCGGCGGTTCCTGGCCCGCCGGCTGCTGTGCCGGTACGCGCTCAGCGACCGGACGGGCCGCCCGCTCGACCGGTGGAGGTTCTCGACGGGCAGGTACGGACGCCCGGAACCGCTGCCGAACTTCGATGACGGCGACGGTCTGCGATTCAGCCTTTCGCACACCGAAGGGCTGATCGTCTGCGCCGTCACGCACGGCCGGGTCTGCGGAGTCGACGTGGAGCGGCTGCCCGCCTCCGCCGAATCCGCCGACTACGTCAGCCGGTTCTTCGCGGACGCCGAGCGCGCGGAACTCGCCGCGCTCGGCCCCGCCACACGGATCGACAGGACCAGTGAGCTCTGGGTGCTCAAAGAGGCGTACCTGAAGGCTCTCGGCACCGGTCTGCACCGGAGCCTCGCCGCGTTCTCCTTCGCCCGCCACGCGGCGGGCGGGGCGGAACGCATCACCGTCCACGACCCCGAGCAGCCGGACGCCGGCGGTTCCTGGCAGTTCGAGCTGCTGCGTCCAGGACCGCGTCATGTCCTGGCCGTGGCGGTCGACGGCGCTCGGCCCGGTGCGTTGCAACGGACCGATTTATCAGCCACTTCAGGCATTTAAGCGACCCGATGGGAATACCGATGAACCGAGAACTGCATCTGAGCGTCGCCCTCTTCCCGGGGCAGGGCGCCTACCGGCCGGGCACGCTCTCCGCGCTCTGGGAGAGCGGCGACGACACCGTACGCAGCACGTTCGACGAGGTCGACGCGATCGCCAAGGAGAAGCTCGGCCGCGATGTGTCCTCGACGGTGTTCCGGCCGACGCCGCCGAGCCCGGCGACCCTGCTGGAGACCGCGCCGGACACGCTGCAACTGGCCGTCTTCACCACCGCTGTCGCCACCCACCGCCTCCTCGCCGAACGCGGTGCGCGGGCGTCCGTGCACCTCGGCCACAGCCTCGGCGAACTGGCCGCGCTGACCTGCGCCGGAGCGTACGACCTCGCGGACGCGGCGGCCGTGCTCTGCGAGCGCATCTCCGTGCTGCGCGCGTACGACCGGAGCGGCGGGGCGATGCTCGCGCTGGGCTGCGGCCGGGACCGCGCCGAGCGGGTGGTGGCGCTGATCGACCACCCGGAGCTGGTGCTCGCCGTCGACAACAGCGCCCACCAGGCCGTCGTCTCGGGCCCGGCGGACGCGGTCGCCACGGCCGCGGCGATCGCCGGGCAGCTCGGGATCTCCGCGACCCAGCTGCGCTCGCCGCACCCCTTCCACAACCCGCTGCTGGCCGAGGCCCGTCGCCAACTGGCGGTCCGCATCGCGCCGTTCCGCAGCAGGCCGCTGACCGTGCCCGTGTACTCGCCGATCCTCGGCCGCTTCTACCGCGACGGCGACGACCTCGCGGAGCTGCTGGCGCTGCACCTGGTGACACCGGTCGAGTTCGGCGCGGCGGTCTCGGCGCTGCATGCGGCGGGTGCGCGGGTGTTCGTGGAGGCGGGGGCCGGGCGGGTGCTGACGGCGCTGGTGTCGGAGGCGTACCCAGGAGTGCATGCGGTGGCGCCGCTGGCGGGACGGGACGACGAGGCGGGCCTGGCGAAGGCGGCGGATGCGCTGCGGGACCCGCTGGCGCGGGCGGTGTCGGTTGCTGTCGAGACGCCGGTTGCGACGGCGGCTGCGGGTGCCCCTGTCGCTGTCGCTGTTGTGGACCGTGCCGAACTGACCGCCCAGGTCCGGGCGTTGTACGCCGAGGCGATGGAGTACCCCGAGGAGGTCTTCACCGACGACGTGCTGCTGGAGGCCGACCTCGGCGTCGACTCGGTCAAGCAGACCGAACTCCTGAGCAGGCTCGGCGACCGCTTCGGCCTCGGCACTCCGCCGGCCGGCCTGCGGGTGGCGGACTACGACACGTTCGGCAAGGTCGTCGACTTCGTGGCCGCGGGAGCCACCCAGTGAGCCCCGAATTCGCCGGCCGGATCGCGCTGGTGACCGGCGGCGCCGGAAGTGTGGGCCGGGTGATCGTCGAGCGCCTCGCCGAGCGCGGCGCGACGGTGCTGCTCAACTGCTTCCACTCGTACGACTCCGCGAAGGACCAGGCGCGCGCGCTGGTCGAGCGGGGACTGGATGTACGGGTCGTACGGGCGTCGGTGGCACGCCCGGCGCAGGTGGAGCGGATGTTCGCGGAGATCGGCGAGGAGCACGGCCGGCTCGACATCCTGGTGAACAACGCGGCGGCGGGTTCGTTCGTCCCCTTCGACGAGATCACCGAGGACCTCCTCGACCGGACGTACGCCACCAACGTCAAGGGCCCGCTGTGGTGCGCCCGCTACGCCCGTCCACTGCTCGCCGCGTCGCGGGGGCGCGGTGCGGGTGCCGGTGCGGGTGCCGGTGGTTCGATCGTCAATGTCTCGTCGCTGGGCGCGGTCACCACTCCCGCGAACTACCTCCCGGTCGGCGTCTCCAAGGCGGCACTGGAGGCCCTGACCCGCTACCTGGCGGCCGAACTGGCCGAGGACCAGGTCCGCGTGAACGCGGCGTCGTGCGGCCTGATCGACAACCCGGTCGGCCAGATGTTCCCCGACTTCGCAGGAGTCAGCGCAAACACGGTCTCGGCCACCCCCTTGTCCCGCCTGGGCCGCCCGGAGGACCTGGCGGAGGTCGTGCTGTTCCTGGCGTCACCGCGCTCGGCCTGGATCACGGGCCAGACGATCCTGGCGGACGGAGGATTGACGCTGCTGCGCTCGGCGATGTCACCCCCGCAGAGCGCCGCGCCCGCGGACACGCTGCCGGAGGCTGCGGCCTCCGGGGCCACCGCGTCCGCGGGTGCGTCAAGCGGTCCGCCTGCCGCCGCAGACGCGGCCACCGCCTCCACCGGTGCGGCAGTCGGGGCTTCCGCCCCGGCGGCCGAGCGCCCCGGCACGGCGTCCGCCGTCGCAGGCGCGGCCACCTTGTCCGCCCGTACGGCGGAGGGCACCGGCCAGGCGGCCGTGGCCCGCAATGGCACGGGAGCCGCGGCTGCCGCCCCGGCGGCAAGTGCCGACCGGCCGGATACTCCCCGCCGAAACCAGGCCAGCGAAACCGTGCGCGACAAGGCAGTTGAGACTTCCGCGCCGACGGCAGAACGCCACGGCACGGCGTCCGCCGGTGCGGCGGAGAGCGTCAGCCAAGCAGCCGAAGCCTGCAGCAGCACGAGTGCCGCGGCTGCCGCCCAGGCCGCAGGTGCCGACCGGCCGGATACTGCCGGCCCCTACCGGACCGGCGAAACCGTGCGCGACAAGGCAGTTGAGGCATCCGCCCCGGCCGCAGAACGCCACGGCACCGTGCCCGCCGTCGCAGGCGCGGCCGAGTCGGACGGTCATTCGATGGCCTGGGCCGCCGCAGTCGCTGACGCCGCGGCCACGGACGTGCCCGTCGCCTCCAAGGAGGAGGCCACCGGCCGGACCAGGACTGGGACCGGGATCGCCGCGCGAACCGCCGGGCAACACCGCGTGGCGGACGCCGCCGAGGCGGCCATGCCACGGGACCGTGACGAAGCCGGCTCCGGCCGGGGCTCCGCGCGAACCGCCGGGCAACACGACGGCGGCGAAGCCGCCAACGCCGACGACCCCATCGCCGTCGTCGGCATGGGCATGGCCGTCCCCGGCGCCTCCTCCCCCGAAGACTTCTGGCGGCTCCTTCTCGACGGTGCCGAGCTCTTCGTCGACGCCCCCGCCGACCGCTGGGACATCGCCCGGTTCCACTCCGCCGACCGCGGCGCGCCCGACAAGACCTATCAGCGCCGTTCCGGGTTCATCACCGACTTCCGGCCGCACGAGCGGCTGCGTGCCGAGCAGCCGGACGGAACCGGGCTCGACCACACCGCGCTCTGGCTGCGGCACAGCCTCTACCAGGCCCTCGACGGTGTGCGGCAGCAACCGCAGGACCGGTTCTCTTTCTGTGTCGGGTACACACCCGACGGGAGCCAGCACCTCGAAGAGGCCTTCGTGCTGGGCTCCGCGCTCGACACCCTCGCCGAGGACGGTGACGACGCCGTCGACGGGCCGATCGGCGACGCGCTGCGAAGCCGGTTCCGCC
Source organism: Streptomyces sp. NPDC020681 (assembly GCF_044334895.1). Lineage (NCBI taxonomy): Bacteria > Bacillati > Actinomycetota > Actinomycetes > Kitasatosporales > Streptomycetaceae > Streptomyces > Streptomyces sp. NPDC020681. Next base: position 135,531 of record NZ_JBIRTX010000016.1, read on the forward strand.
GTGGTGACGACCCGACCGGGTCGTATCTCCCGCACCGCATCGGACAGGACGCCATGGACGGCATCCTGCCGTCCGCCACCCGGCTGCACATGGTGGACACCGCCTGTTCCTCCTCCCTCTACGCCATGGATCTCGGCGTGCGCGATCTGCTCTCCGGGCGCAGCGACATCGCCGTCTGCGGCGGCTCGTTCGCGCTCGCGCCGAGCGGGTCGATCCTGTTCGCCAAGCTCAACGGCCTTTCCGTGGGCGGAGCCGTACGCGCGCTGGACGCCGGTGCGGACGGCGCGCTGTTCTCCGACGGCGCCGGGCTCGTCGTGCTCAAGCGGCTCTCCCGCGCCCGTGCCGACGGAGACCAGGTCCTCGGCCTCGTCTCCGCCATCGGGCTCTCCGCCGACGGCCGCGGCAAGGCCATCTACGCTCCCGCCCGCGCCGGTCAGGAGCTCGCCATCGAGCGGGCCTTCGACCGCAGTGGGCTCGGCCCGGACGACGTGGACTGGATCGTCGCCCACGCCACCGGCACGCCGGCCGGCGACGAGGCGGAGTTCACCAGCCTCGCGCAGCGCTACTCCGGCGACCGCGAGACCCTGGTGACCTCCAACAAGTCGCTCGTCGGGCACTGTGGTTGGGCCGCAGGCGTGGTCTCCGTGATCCATACGCTGCTGGCTCTGCGCCATGACACGATCCCGGCGCAGTACCGCTTCGAGCGACTGCCGGACGCTCTGGTCGGCGAGTCGGAGGGGCTGACCGTGCCGCAGGGCCCGGTGGCCTGGCCCGCCAGTGCGGAGCGGCCGCGCCGCGCCGCGGTCTCCGGCTTCGGGTTCGGCGGCACCAACGCGCACATGATCATCTCCGAGGACCACCGCGCGACCCGGTCCGGCCACCCGGCCGCACTTCCCGCGCCGGTCGACGAGGACCTGGTCGTGGTCGGCTGGTCGTCCCATCTGCCGGGCAGCCCGGAGACAGCGGAGGTCGCGGCGTGGGCGGCGGGAACGGGCGAGGATCCCGATCCGTCGTTCGGAGCGACCTACCCCGTACCGCCGTTCCAGCAGCTGCGGATGCCGCCGCCGACCGCGCGGGCCACGGACCGTACGCAGCTGATGATGGTGCGCTGCATGCAGCAACTGGACGAGCCGGTACGAGAGTTGTGCCTCGGACACCACAAGACCACGGGAGTCGTGGTCGGCCACACGGGCGCGACGCGCAACGCGCTGCTGTACAAGACGCGTGCGTATCTCGACGAGATCGGCCACGCGGTGGCGGGCGCCGACGAACCGGCCACGACGGCGAAGTTCCTGCAACGCCTGGAGGAACGGGCCACCGGCCTGATCGCCGCGCCGACCGAGGACTCGTTCCCGGGCGAGATGCCCAATGTGATCGCGGCCCGCCTGTCCAACTACTTCGACCTGCGCGGACTGAACATCACGGTCGACGCGGGCGAGGCGTCGCTGCTGGAGGCGTTCGACGTCGCCGGTTCGTATCTCGACTTCCGGGAGATCGACGTGGCGCTGGTGGCCGGGGTCAACGGCACGGCGCTGCCGGGCTGGAACGACACGGCGGGCCGGCAGGCCGCCGAAGGCGCGTTCCTGTTCGTCGTCACGCGCCGGTCGCTTGCGGAGGAGGCCGGCCTGCCTGTGCTGGCCGTCATGGAAAGGAGCGTCGCGGCATGACCGCCAGGACTTTGCTGGGCGCGGAGGGCGCGCGTGAACTGATCGCGTTCCTCACGCAAGGATCTCCCGCGCCGACGACGGACATCACCCGTCGCGTTCAGCCGGACGGTCCCGTTCACCGCGTCCGCTTCCGCGCACCCGCGGCTCGTACGCCGGCCGAGGCCCCGCCTCGCCCATCCGGTGAGCCGCATCTGCTGGACCGGCATGTGCTGCGGCTCGCGGCCGCTCCCCGGAGCGCACGTGCCAACGGGCCCGTACCGCCTCTCTTCCCCACCGGGACCGTAATCCTGACCAACCGTCAGGCACCGGTGGGGCGGGCCGCCCTGCCGACCGACAGCACCCTAGAAACCACCGTGCTCCGCACAGCGCCCCGCCATGTGCGCGTCGTCGTCGATCTGTCCGGCGAGGACCCGCACGCGGGGCCGTCCGACGGGCTGCTCAGCCTGCACGACGCTCTCTTCCGGACCGCGAAGGCGTGTGCCGAACTCACCGACCGGCCCGAGTCGTTCGTCGTCCTCGTGCTCGGCGGGATCGGCGCGGACCGCACGCCGCACCCGTGCACGGGACTGTTCACCGGGTTCGTGAAGAGCCTGGCCCTGGAGTGGCCGAAGTCCAACGTGCTCGCCGTCGTGCACGACGCGACCGATCTCGCCTCGGCCGAGGACGACGCGGCGGCCGAGGTGGTGACCGAACAGCTGCTGCCCGTCGTCTCGTTCGCACGCGGCACCCGGCTGCTCTGGCAGGCCGCCCCGGATCCGGGACACAGCCGGACAGCCCAGGCCCTGCCCTCCGCGGAGTACACCGTCGTCGCCGCCGGCGGCGGTCGTGGAATCGGGGCCGAACTGCTCACCGCGCTCGCACGGCGCGACCGGCCGCGGACGCATGTCATCGGGTCCACCCGGCTGGACAGGGCCGAAGACGCCGAGCTGAGCCGCAAGGACTTCATCCGTACGCGGACGACGGCGACCGGGCCCGACCGGCTCACCGTGCGCGAGGCCAACGCCGCCTTCGACCGGCTCGCCGCGGCCCGTGAGGTCGCGGCGAACATCAAGACCCTCGAAGGGATCTGCGGGCCGGGCCGCGTCTCGTACCACGTGTGCGATCTGCGCGACCGCGGCGCCGTGGACGCGGTCGTCCGGCAGATCACCGACGGCGGCCGGAGCGTGGACCTGCTGCTCAACATCGCCGGCACCAACCGCGCCGCCTCCGTCGACCAGAAGAGCCTCGACGACTTCCGTACGGTCCGGGATCTCAAGGTGCGCACATACGCCAATCTGAAGGCGGCCTTCGGCGAAAGCGGCGCGCAGCCCCGGCGCTGGTGCAACTTCGGGTCGTTCGTCGGCTTCACCGGGCAGAACGGCGAGACCGACTACGGCTCGGCGAACGACTACTTCAACACCGCCGCCCTGCACAGCGCGTCCCGCGGCGTACGGGAGTTCACCATCGGCTGGACGCTGTGGCGGGACGTCGGTCTCGGTGCCACGCCGATCATGCGGACCTTCCTCGCGAAGAGCGCGCAGTTCACCGCCATGCCCACCGCCGAGGGCGTCGACCACTTCCTCCACGAGCTCGACCAGACCGAACAGACCCCGGTCACCGTCCTGTTCGGCGAGCCGGAACGCGCCGCCATCCAGGCCGCCGTACCCGGATACCTCGACTTCTGCCGTGCCGCGCCCGAAGAGACGGCGACCGCCGCTCTTCCGGACTTCTTCGTCGATGACATCACCGACAGGGCACCCGACCGCCTCACCGTCGTCCGTACCTTCAACCAGGACCGCGACGCCTATCTCCACGACCATGTCGTCAACGGCTACCCCACCCTGCCCGGCACCTTCGTGCCCGAACTCGCCGCGCAGGCCGCCATGCACCTCGTGCCGGGCCGTGTGCCGGTCGTCTTCGAGGACATCCGGCTCGACTCGTTCCTGCGGGTCTACAAGCCCGGCCGTGACGAGACCAAGCGCATCAAGGCCCGCCTGGTCAGCCACGGCCCGCAGGAGTCCGTCGTCGACATCGAGGTGACCGGCGACGTCCTCGCCCCGAACGGGCGGCTGCTCGTCAAGGACCGCCGGCACTTCTCCGCGCGTGTACGGCTGCGCGACGAGCCCGTGGCCTCGCCGCGCTGGGACCACTGGGACGACCAGGGCGCCGGGCGCATGGCCGACCCGTACCATCTGCCCAATCCCGCCGTGCTGCTCAGCGGCGTCTTCGTGTCCACCGCCGACACCCGCACCCACCCCAACGGCCGCCGTGCCCGCTACGCGCCCGACCGGCCCGGCATCGAGCGCTGGTTCTCCTCGCTCGTCGTGCCGTCCGTCCTGCTGGACGGTCTTGCCCGCGTCTCGGTTCTCGACCGCACCGACGGCGACTGGACCCCGCTGGCCGTGCCGCGCACCATCCGCCGGATCGATCTGTACGGCGGCCACACCGACGCCACACTCGCCGCCGCGGGCACTGGGGTCGAGCTCTACTCACTCCCCTCCCGCCTCGATCTCGAGAGCGAGGAGGACAACCGGGCCGTGGCGGTCACCGCGGACGGCGATGTCGTGCTCCAGATCAAGGACATGACCGGCGTCGTGCTCGGCCATGTCAACCAGACCACCGGCGAGTACCGCGAGCGCGGGCGCCCTGCCGAGGAGGCAACAGCGTGACCGAGAACAACGAACAGCAGGGCGGCGTCTGCCCGGTGACCGGGGCGCGGGCCAAACAGGTCGAGGGACCGGCGAAGTTCCCGCTGTCGTCGCCGGTGATCTCGACAGTCGCGTACGCATCCGATCCGCCGGGCTACTCGCTCCGTGCCCAGCAGAACCACGGCACCGTGGTGAAGCTGCCGATCCTGCCGCACAACCCGACCGTCCAGCTCTCCGCTCCCGACGCCATCCGGCGCGTGCTGCAGAGCAACGCCGACAACTACTCGCGGGGCGCGTACTACGAGGCGTTCGAGCTGTTCATGGGGCGCGGACTGCTCACGCTGGACGACGGCGACTGGCGCGGCCACCGCAAGGTCGTCAATCCCGCCTTCACTCCGAACGCGATCGCCGCCCGCTCCGCCGAGACCGACGCGGCCGTGGCCGATCTGGTGAGCCGTTTCGCGGAACACGCCCGCGCGGGCCGCGAGTTCGACCTGTTCACCGAGTCGATGAAGCTGACCTGCCGGGTGATGGGTCTTGCCCTGGTCGGCAAGGATCTGTCGAAGGACGGCGGCGAGTTCGCCGAGGCGGTCTCCGTCGCGCTGGAGGCGATCTTCAAGAACGTGGGCTCGCTCGACAAGGCGATCCCGTCCTTCATACCGACCCCGTACCGCAGGAAGGTGGCCAGGGCGCGGCGCACGCTCGAACGCGTCGTCGCCGAGGCCGCGCAGAACGTCGATCTCGGCATCGGCGGCGAAGTGGCCACGCTGATCCGCGAGTCGGACCTGCCGGAGGACGCGCTCTGGGCGGACCTGGTGACGCTCTTCCTCGCCGGGGTCGAGACCACGGCGCTGTCTCTGTCGTGGACGCTGTACGAGGTCGCGCGCGACCAGGAGGCGCGCGAGCGGCTGGAGGAGGAGACGGACCGGGTACTGGACGGGCGCATGCCCACCGGGCAGGACCTCGCCGAGCTCACCTACGCCGGAATGGTCGTGGACGAGGGGCTGCGGATGCATCCGCCGGTCTGGCAGTTCACGCGGGAGGCGATCGAGGACGACGTACTGGCGGACCATCACATTCCGGCCGGTACTCCGCTGCTGGTCTCCGTGTACGGCGCGCACTACAACCCGGAGCAGTGGGATCACCCGGAACGGTTCGACCCGGAGAGGTTCCGGCCGGGCCATACGCCGACCCAGGACCGCTCGGCCTATCTGCCGTTCGGCGGCGGCCGCCGGCAGTGCATCGGCAAGAAGATGGGGCTCACTGTTCTGCAGCAGACGGTCGCCGCGGTCTCGGGCCGGTTCCGGCTCTCGCTCGCGCGCGAGCAGGCCCGCAACGGCGCGTTCATCACGCTGTTCCCGAAGGGCGGCATCAAGGTGACGGCCGAGGAGCGACGCCGATGACGACCACCGCCGGGGCCGGGGCGGCCTGGCCCGCCGTGCGGCCGCATCTGTCGTCCTTCGATCCGGACGCCTTCGTACGGCCGGTCGACCGGTTCATCTGGGAGCCGGTCCATGTTCCGCACACCGGCCCGGCGCCGGTCCGGCCGCTCGCCGGACGCCGGCTGCTGCTCGTCGGCGAATCGGCCGACCTGGTCGGGGCGGTGGCCGCCGAGCTCGGCGAACGCGGCGCGCTGGTCGTACGGTCCGACCCCGGCACACCTCTGGCCGGCGACGGCTGGGACGGCATCGTCGACCTGAACGTGATGGGCGAGACGTACGAACTCGGCAACACCGGCTGGCAGTCGGCGCTCGCCCGCACCACCGAGGCGATCCGCTGCGCCTATCAGCGCTGGGCCGCCGAGCCCCGGTTCGGCCGCCACATCTATCTCGCGGTCACCCGCCTCGGCGGGCTCGGGGGCCACGGCGAAGGCCCGGTGCCGCAGCCGCTCGGCGGCATCTGGGCCGGCCTCGCCAAGTGTCTGCCGCGCGAACTGCCGGCCGCCGGCATCGTGGTCGTGGATCTCGACCGCGCGGAGCCGGCGGCGATCGCCGATGCGGTGGAGCGTGAGTACGTACAGCCCGAGCACTTCGAGGTCGGATACCGGGAGGGCCGGCGCCATGTGCTGGTCGGGCGGCCCGCGCCGCTCCTCACCGGCGGCCACCGCCCGCCGGGCCGCGACGACACCGTGCTGATCACCGGCGGTGCGCGCGGTGTCGGCTTCGCGGCGGCCCGCGCGTTCGCCGAGTCGTTCGGCTGCCGGGTCGTCGTCACCGGCCGCGGTGAGCGTCCGGAGGCGGACGAGGTCAGCGCCCTGGACGACGAGGAGTTCGCCGTCTGGCGCCGCGGCCGGCTCGGCGAGGCCCGGACGCCCAAGGACCTGGCCGCCGCCCGTCGCGAGATCCGGCGGGCGGACGAGAACCGCACCGTCCACCGGAATCTCGCCGGGGCCGCGGCGAGCGGTCTGCGCATCGACTATCTGCGCTGCGACTGCACCGACGCCGAGCAGGTCGAGCGGGCCTTCGCCGCGCTCGGCGAAGGCCCGCAGTTCGTGATCCACAACGCCGGTATCGACGATCCGGCCCGATTCGACCGCAAGTCCGCTGACGAGGTGGTGCGTACCGTCGACGTCAAGGTCACCGGCTTCGCGAACCTCGTCGCCGCGATCCTCGCCCGCCCCGAACGCCGCGACCGGCTACGGCTGTTGAGCAATGTCGGCTCGCTGGCGGGCCGGATGGGCGGCATGGTCGGCCAGATCGACTACGCGGCGGGCAACGAGGCCCTCGCCCGGCTCGGCTTCTGGGCGCGCGACAACCTCGGACTGCCGGTGCAGACTCTGTGCTGGCCGACCTGGGAGCGCCTCGGCGTCATCGCGAACTACTCGGCCGCCGTCCGCTACGTCTCCACGCTCGACCCGGCGGAGGGCGCTCGCCGCTGGGCCGAGGAACTGGCCTCCGGCCACACCGACGAGGCGGTGTTCCTCGGCCGGATCGGCGCGGTCCTGGCTCCGGGCCAGCTCCGCGGCTTCGGCATGCTCACCGGCCATCCGGACCTGCCGCGCCTGCATGCGCTCGACCACCATCTCGGCGATGTCGAGGAGTACGAGATCTTCCGCTCGCTGCGCACCACCACGCGGCTGACCGCGCGGCAGCATCCGTGCCTGTCGGACGTGCGCGTGGACGGAGCGCCCGCCGTCCCGGTCAGCGTCGTGCTGGAACACGCGGTGGCCGCCGGCGACTGGGTGGTGCCGGAGGGCTGGCCGCTGCTCCATCTGCGCGAACTGCGCGATCTTCAGGTCAGGTTGGACGGACTGCGCTTCACCGACGGCCATCTCCTGCTGCACCGCGAGGCGCACGGCGGCTACACGGACGGCGAGTGGTGCGTCGACGTCGCGGTCCGCGACCCGGAGGGCTCGGACATCGCCACGGTCACGCTGGTCTACGGAGCGGAACCGGCCGAGCCGGTGGCGGTGGTGGACGAGGAGAGCGGCAACTGGCCGTCGGGGCGTACGGGTTGGCTGAGCTGGTCCGGTGTGGTCTTCCCGGAGGGCCGGTACGACACGGCCGGCCGCGATCGGGACGGCGGGCTGCGGCTCGGCCTCGCGCCCGTGCTGCCCGCCGATCTGTGGACCGTGCCGTTCCCGCCGGACCCGACGGTGGCCCCGGCGGCGGTCGAGGCGATCGTCCGCGCCACGGACCGGCACACCGCCCGGGACGCACCGGGCACGCTGACGATCGGCCGTCTGGTGCTGTGCCCGGGCGCGCAGCGCGTCGACGCGTTGCATACGACGGCGGATCTGCGTCGCTGGACGGGCCTGCGGGAAGGGGCGGGCGTCCTGCTCGCCGAGGGTGTGGCCCTCGCCTGAGACAGCGGTGGCCCGGGCCGTTCGGCCCGGGCCACTCATCGCATCAGCAAACAAGCTACGCCGACGGGTCCCGACGCCAGCCGTCCACGACCGCCTTCAGTGTCGCCTCGTAGCAGTCCGCCAGATTCAGCCCCGGCGGTTCGTTCCCCGACAGCTCCAAGGACACCAGACCGTGCGCCGCACCCCAGCAGGAAACCGCCACGACCTCGGGCGACGCCGTCTTGAACTGGCCGGCCGCCTGGCCGCGGAGCACCGCGTCCACCAGCGGCTGGATCGTCGCGCCGACCTCGCTCCTGCGCTCCGGCGTCGGCTCGTACTCCACCGTCCGGTCGGCGAACATGATCGAATACAGATGCGGATTCGCAAGCGCGTACTCGCGGTAGGCCACACCCAGCCGGATCACATCGGCTGCGGGATCGTCCGTCGGGTCGACCGTGGCCAGACGTGCGACAAAGAGCCTCGCGGCCTCCCGGTACAGGCTGTCGAGCAGCCCGGCCTTGTTCCCGAACAGCGAATAGACCGCCGTGGTCGAGGTCTTCACATCGGCGGCGAGCCGACGCAGGCTCAGCGCCGCCGTGCCGCGGTCGAAGACCGTGGCGGCCGCGCGGTTGATGAGCTTGAGACGGAGTGCTTCGTCATGTGTCTTGAGCCGGGCCATTCGTCAAATGTACCGCAACAGTGTTTTGCAAGCTGGCCGACAGCGGGCCGCATCAGCGCCTGTCAGCACCGTCCCGGCCGGGCTTCACACCTCTCCTGATTTTTCGTTCAGCATTTCCGCAGGTCAACAGCGTTCTCGACAGCCCGTAAGCCGCCCCAGGGCGCTTGATTCCACGCTGCGAGGGATTGATAACGCTGTTACTGTTGCCGTAGCGTCAGAGCTCCAGGCATCCGACGCTCGCGAACGATCTAGGGAGATGCGATGTTCGAAGGGTTGGGGCGTTTCATTCACCGAGGGCGTAAGCCCCTGCTGATCTTCACGTTGCTGTTCGCCGTGTTCTCCGGGGTCTACGGGGTCGGCGTCTTCGGTGACATGAAGCCCGGCGGCTTCGAGAACCCGGATTCCGAGAGCCGCAAGGCGGCCCAGCTGGCGGAGAAGGCCTTCCCGCAGCGGGCGCCCGACGCGGTGGTGGTCTACCGGAGCAAGGACAAGACAGTTGACGACCCGTCATTCCAGAAGTCGATCGTCGGCAAGGTGGAGTCCCTGCCGCGCGATGTGGTCACAGGGTCCGCCCACTTCTGGATGACCAAGATGCCGGAGCAGGTCAGCCGGGACCGGCACGCGACCTATGTCGCGCTGAACCTGCACGGCGGCGACGACAACGCCAAGGAACAGTCCTACAAGAAGATCAAGGACAAGCTGGATGTGGCGGGGCTCGAGACCCTGCGCGGCGGTCCTGTACCGACGGGCTTCCAGGCGGGCGAGGAGATCGGCAAGGACCTCGGGATGGCCGAGGGCTTCTCCTTCCCGGTGCTCTTCATCTTCCTGATCGTCGTCTTCGGCGGACTGGCCGCGGCCAGCCTGCCGCTGCTCGTCGGCGGTCTGTCCATCCTGGGATCGATGGCGGTGCTGCGCGTGATCGCGCAGTTCACCGATGTCTCGGTGTTCGCGATGAGCCTCGTGACGGTCCTCGGTCTCGCGGTGGCCATCGACTACGGCCTGCTGATCGTGAGCCGTTACCGCGAGGAGCTGGAGCGCGGAAAGACCGGTGAGGAGGCGCTGTCGCGCACCGTCGCCACGGCCGGCCGCACCGTCGTGGTCTCCGGCATCACGGTCGCCGTCGCCCTGTTCGGCATGACCTTCTTCCCGTTCGCGTTCCTGAAGTCCATGGCGTACGGCGGCGTCGCCGCGGTCGTGCTGTCGGTGTTCTTCTCGATCATCGCGCTGCCCGCCGCGCTCGCCGTGATGGGTCCGAAGGTGAACGCGCTCTCACTGCGCCGCCGCAAGCGCGAAGCGCCGGCCCAGGCGCCGGCCGAGGCCGAGGGCCACGGGGCCTGGTACAGGCTGGCGCACGGCCTGATGAAGCGTCCGTTGATCGTCACGGTGCTCACGCTCGGTGTGCTTCTCGCCCTGGCCGCGCCGTTCGCGCGGATCGAGTTCGGCGCCAACGACGCGCGGCAGCTGCCGAACAGCGCCGAGGGCCGCCAGGTGCACAACATCCTGGAGAAGGACTTCGACGGCGACGGCGTGAAGTCGATCGACTCGCTGCTCACGCTGGCGGGCGAGGCCAAGTCCAAGGAGCAGGGCGCCGCGTTGCAGGCGTACGCCGACCGGCTCGGCAAGGTGCCCGGTGCGAAGGGCGCGCAGATCTCCGGCGTCGAGGGCACGTTCGCGCGGGTCTCGGTCAAGTTCGACGGCGTGGCCGTGTCCACCGAGGCGCGGGACCTGGTGAACGATCTGCGCGAAGTCCCGCTGCCGCCGGGCGCGAAGGCGTCCTTCGGCGGTGAGACCGCGGTGTTCGACGACACGCTCGACGCGCTCGCCGACACGCTGCCGTGGATGCTGCTGTACATCGCGGTCGCGACATACCTCCTGCTCTTCCTGGCCTTCGGCTCGGTGCTGCTGCCGCTGAAGGCGATCGCGATGAACCTGCTGTCGCTCTCGGCCACCTTCGGCATCCTGGTCTGGATCTTCCAGGACGGGCATCTCGAGAATGTGATCGGCTTCGACTCCACCGGGAACATCGAACCCAATATGCCGATCATGCTGTTCGCGCTGATCTTCGGACTCTCCATGGACTACGAGGTGTTCCTCGTGTCCCGGATCCGGGAGCAGTACGACCTGCTCGGCGACCCCACCGCCGCGGTGGCAACTGGTCTGCAGAACATCGGGCGGCTGATCGTCAGCGCCGCGCTGCTGATGTGCGTGCCGCTCGCGGCGATGGCGACCAGCGGCGTGCTGACCATGACGCTGTTCGGCGTCGGCATGGTGATCGCGATCCTGCTCGATGTGTTCGTGGTGCGGATTCTGCTGGTGCCGGCCGTCATGAAGCTGATGGGACGGGCGGGTTGGTGGGCTCCCGGCCCGCTGGCGCGGCTGTACTCCAAGTACGGCATCAAGGAGACGGACGGCATTCCGGACGACACCAGCCGGGAGCGCGTCCCGGTCGCAGGCTGACCGACATCCCTCCCCGGGTCGCCGGGAGACAACCGGCGTACCTCAAGGGCCCGGGCTGAAGTGCCGTGGTCGGCGGCGGCACTTCAGCCCGCTGTCGCCGCCGCCGGCGGCGGACAGCGCTTGACGCACGGAGCCCGACGTCAGGTACAGTCAACCCATCTATTAGACACCGTCTAACTGAGGTCATGGAGGCCCAGATGGCCGCGGAACAGACCGCACTTGGCGCGATTCTCCGCCCGATCAGGACAAGGCTGAGGCTGGCCGTCGCCGCCCAGGCCGTCTCAGCGGTCGCCGGCGTCGTGCCCTTCATCGCCATCGCCGAACTCGGCCGGGTGCTGCTCGACAATGAGCCGGACCGTTCGAGCGACGCATGGACCATCACCGCGATCGGCGCCGGCGCCCTGCTGATCCGGCTGATCTTTTTGCTGGCAGCCGGCGCGCTCTCGCACTTCGCGGACAACGAACTGCAGAGCCACATCCGGCGCGGCATCGTGGACAGGCTCGGCCGGGTGCCGCTGGGCTGGTTCTCCGCCCGCAACTCCGGCACGGTGAAGAAGGCCGTGCAGGACGACGTGGACGCGATGCACCACCTGATCGCGCACTCCATGCTCGACATGACCGCCGCCACCGTCGTGCCGGCCGTCTCGGTCGCCTACCTCTTCTGGGTGGACTGGGCGATGACGCTGGTGACGCTCGCGCCGCTGGTCATCGGCCTCAGCCTGTACAGCATCACGATGGCCGGCATGGCGAGCCATCTGCCCGAGTACGACAAGGCGATGGGACGGCTCAACAGCAGCGCGGTCGAGTTCGTGCAGGGCATCGCCGTGGTGAAGACCTTCGGCCAGTCCCGCCGGGCGCACCAGAAGTTCGGCGACGCCGCCGACGACTTCTCGTCCTTCTTCCTCAACTGGGTGCGCTCCACGCACAGTTCCAAGAGCGCGGCCGAGATCGTGCTCTCGCCCGTCGCCGTGCTGGTCGCGGTGCTGGTCGGCGGGGCGCTGTTCGTGACGAACGGCTCGATCGCCGCCGTGGACCTGCTGCCGTTCGCGCTGCTCGGCATCGGTCTCACCGCGCCGATCCTGTCGCTGTTCTACTCGAGCTACGAGCTGCGGATCGCCAAGGCCGCCGCCGAGCGCGTGAACGAGGTGCTGGAGGCCGACGAACTGCCCGTGCCCGCCGCACCGCGCACCCCGGCCGGCCACGACGTCAGCTACCAGGGCGTGCGGTTCTCCTACGACGGCAAGCAGGAAGCCGTCGCCGGCGTCGATCTGGAGCTGACGCCCGGCACGGTCACCGCGCTGGTCGGACCTTCCGGTTCCGGCAAGAGCACCCTCGCCACACTGCTGCCGCGGTTCGGCGATGTGACCGCCGGATCGATCAGCATCGGCGGCGTCGACATCAGGGAACTGGCACTGGAAGACCTGTACAGCCGGGTCGCGTTCGTCTTCCAGGACGTACGGCTCACACAGGACACCGTCGAGAACAACATCCGGATGGCACGGCCCGACGCCGACCGCTCCGAGGTGGTGGCGGCGGCCCGCGCGGCCAGCGTGCATGAGGTGATCGAGGCGCTGCCGCGCGGCTACGACTCGGTGATCGGCGAGGACGCCCGGTTCTCCGGCGGCCAGGCGCAGCGCGTCTCGATCGCCCGGGCGCTGCTCGCGGACACACCGATCATCGTGCTCGACGAGGCCGCGGCCTTCGCCGACCCGCAGTCCGAGGCCACGGTGCAGGACGCGCTCTCGGAGCTGACCCGCGGCAAGATCGTGCTGCTGATCGCCCACCGGCTGTCGACCGTGGTCGACGCGCACCAGATCGCGGTGCTCGAGGACGGACGGATCGTCGAGCGCGGCACCCACGCCGAACTGGTCGCCCGCGGCGGCAAGTTCGCCCGGATGTGGCACGCCCACGAGCGCACCGCCCAGTGGCAGCCCCACCAGTCAACATCGGTCTCGACCGCGAGCACCGCTCCGGTGGGAGGGAACATCTGATGATCCGGCAACTGCTCAATGTCGTGGGCCCCGAGCACGGCCGGCCCGTACGCAGGATGCTCGCCGCGCTGGTGGTGGGCGCGGTCCTGCAAGGCGTCGCGTTCGCCCTGCTCGTACCGATCCTGGAAGCGCTCTTCGGCTCCGACCCGGACGAGGTCTGGCCCTGGATCTGGGTCCTGCTCGGCGTCTCGGCGCTGTACTGCGCGGCGTACCAATACAGCATGCGCATCGGATTCCAGGCGGGCGCGACGCTCTCCAGGACGGTGCACCACCGGATCGGCGACCAGGTGGCCTCGCTGCCGCTCGGCTGGTTCGCGCCCGAGCGGGTCGGCCAGCTTGGCCAGCTCGCCACCAAGAGCGTGATGGACATCATGGGTGTGCCGGCGCATCTGCTGCGGCCGCTGGTGACCAGCTTTGTCACGCCCGCCACCGTGGTGGCGCTGATGTACGTCTTCGACTGGCGGCTCGCGCTGGCGGCCACGCTCACCATCCCGGTGATCGTCGTGGTCTACCGGTGGAGCATCGGACTGAGCCGCAAGGCCGACGAGGCACGGACCGAGGCACACGCCGTGACCGGCGGCAAGGTCGTCGAGTTCGCGCAACTCCAGCCGGTCCTGCGGGTCTTCGGCCGGGGCACGAGCGCCGGATCGCGCGGCCTGGACGAGGCGCTGAACACGCAGTACGAGGCGTCCCGCCGGGTGCTCGTCACCGGCGTGCCCGGCCTGATCAGCTTCTCCCTGGTGATCCAGGCGGCGTTCACGGTCATCCTGGTGACCGGCACGTATCTGGTCCTCGACGGCGGGCTCGGCGTGGCCAAGCTGCTGGCGATCCTGGTCCTCGCCGCCCGGTTCATCGAGCCGATCGCGGAGACCGCGGTGCTCGGCTCGACGCTGCGCACCGCGCGGGCGGCGCTCGACCGGGTCTCCGAGCTGCTGGCCGAGCCCGTGCTGCCGCAGCCGGAGGACCCGCGGGTGCCGCTGGGCAACGCGGTCGAGTTCGAAAACGTCTCCTTCAGCTACGACGGCACGCCGGTGCTGTCCGGAGTCTCGCTGATCATGGAGGAGGGCACGATGACCGCGCTGGTCGGTCCCTCCGGCTCCGGCAAGACGACGGTCAGCAAGCTGATCCCGCGGTTCTGGGACGTGGACTCGGGCGTGGTGCGGGTCGGCGGTGTGGACGTGCGGGACATCGATCCCGAGGAGCTGATGTCCCGTATCTCGGTGGTGTTCCAGGATGTGTACCTCTTCGAGGGCACCATCCTGGAGAACATCCGGGTCGGCCGTCCCTCCGCGACCGACGCCGAGGTCCGGGATGTCGCGCGGCTGGCCAGGGTCGAGGAGATCGTGCAGCGGCTGCCCGACGGCTGGGACACCAAGGTCGGCGAGGGCGGCGCGCTGCTCTCGGGCGGCGAGCGGCAGCGGGTGTCCATCGCCCGCGCGATCCTGAAGGACGCGCCGATCGTGCTGCTCGACGAGGCGACCGCATCGCTCGACCCGGAGAACGAGCAGGCGGTGCAGGACGCGCTGAGCGTGCTGACCGCGGGCCGGACGCTGCTGGTCATCGCGCACCGGCTGCAGACCGTGGCCGCTGCCGACCAGATCCTGCTGCTCGCCGAGGGACGGATCGTGGAGCGCGGCCGGCACGACCAACTCGTCGACGCGGAAGGCCGGTACGCGGCGTTCTGGACGGAGCGCAGCCGGGCCCAGCGGTGGCGTCTCACGCGGCAGCACGCATGACGCACCGCCCTTTCGAATAAGCCGTCGAATATGACGTGGGACACATCGCCCCCGGCCTTCCGGCCAGGGGCGATCGGCGCCCGGAACAGAAGTATCCGAAACGTCATGGAAACATTAGGGAATGCATGGCTTGAAGCACATGCGCCGACCAGGCGGCCGACAGGAAGTCAGAATTGCCGGTGCACTTGCCGCTCCCCCCGGTAACACCCCGCATGAATGGCTGAGCCATCAGGGCTTTCGAGTGTTCGCACGTCCGACAGAACCAATCCAGCCCCGCTTCCAACATGCCGGTCTATACTTGCAACCGTCCTGTTGGCCCATCAGGTCCGAGTGACTTGAAAGCGTCGTAGCTCTTTTCGTCCGACCGGGAGCAAAGCGGATACTGAGGCAAGTTTCCTGCCGGTCGCAGGCTGTTCAATTGGCCGACACGTTAAGACACCTGAGGGTCCCGGGACATTCATGAAAGGTGCTGACATTCTTCCTGCGGGGGCTTGAGAACAGATGTCAACAGATGTTGTTTCGCACTGGCCGATAACCGCCCGAGATGCCGAGCTGAAAGCTGTAGAAATCGCCCTCGGCCGAGGCAGTGGCGCGATCCTTGTCGGTGGTCCCGGAGTCGGCAAGAGCCTTCTGCTGTCCACCGCGCTGGAGCGGGCCGCCGACGAAGGCCGAACGGTGCTCTCCGTCGGCGGCGCGAGCTGGAACAGCGGCACGCGGGCACGGGGCTTCGGTTCACTCGCGGAATGTCTGGAAACAGTCGAACCCTCAACCCTGGACGGTCCCGCGTCGGACCGCCCGGTCGTCGGCATCGACGACGCCCACCTGGTGGACGCCGCGTCGGGTCACCGACTGCACATGCTGGTCGCCGCGGGACGCCTGAGCGTCCTGGCCACCAGCCGCAAGGACGCGCAGGCACCCGCCGGCATCGACAAGTTGTGGGTCGACCGGCTGATCGACCATGTCGAGGTCGCGCCGTTCGACAGCACCGCGCTGGGCCATGTGCTGCGCGCCCGGCTCGGCGGTCACACCGACACATCGACGCTCGAACGGCTTTGGGCGGCCACCCATGGAAACGCTCTCATGCTGCGCGAGCTCATCGAGCACGCCCTCGAGGACGAGTCGCTGCGCGCCGTGAACGGGACCTGGATCTGGCAGGGCCTGACCGAGCGTCCCGGCAAACGGCTCTCCGACGTCATACGCCTGGGGCTGCGCGATCTGGGCCCCGATGAACACGAGCTGGTCAACATGCTCGCCGTGGCCGAGCCGTTGGAGATCGGCATCGCCGCCGCGTCGGGCCTCGCCCACGCGGCGGAGTCGCTCGATCTGCGCGGCATCGTGACCGTCGAACGCACCGGAGCACGCGTCGAACTCCGGCTCGCCGTGCCGCTGAGCCGGGTCGTGGTCGCCTCCCGGATGTCCGACCTCACCGCCCAGCGGCTGCGCCGCGAGGTCGCCGACGCCCTGGAGCGCACCGGGGCAAGGCGGGCCGAGGACGTCCTGCGGATCGTCTGGCTGCGGATCGAGGCAGGGCTCGTACCGGACCGCGGCCAGCTGCTCGCGGCGGCGCGTACGGCCTTGCAGCGGCGGGACTTCGTGCTCGCCGAGCGGCTGTGCCTGCTGGCCCTGCGGGACGCTCCCGCGGGCGACGAGACCTCCCCGTACGGCCCGGTGCCGGACTCCGCGGAGTACGGATCCGACCTCTGCCGTGTGGTGAGCCGCGCGGCCAAGAGCTCCGACGACCCCGCCGACTGCATCCGGGCCGCACTGCTGCTCGGCCAGGTACTCGTCGGCAGGGGCTGCCACGAGGAGGCCGAGGCCGTGCTGGCCACGGCACTCGACGCCGGTGTGGAGGTGCCGCACAGCGAGTACATCGCCGCCGTGCACACCCGGGTGATCAACCTGGCCTGGCGGCTGCGGCGGGTGCCGGAGGCCGGTGCCGTACTGGCGCACGCCATCAAGGCCATCGGCTCCGAGCACGCGGGCGTGCTGCACGGCAGCCGCGCCACCATCGCCGTGATGTCCGACCAGCTCCAGGACGCCGTCACCATCGGCGACTCGGTGCTGCGGGCCGGCACCGCCGGCCTGCCCGTCACGCAGGCACTGGTGCCCGTGGTGGCCTTCGCGCGCACCGAACTCGGCGACCCGATCGGCGCGTTGGAGCTGCTGAACCGCTACCGGGACGTCTCGTTCGACTGGGACACCGACGCGCTGGTCCTCGTCGACGCGGTCGCCGCCCGCTGCTCGTACCTCTCCGGCAACCTCAAGGAGGCCGCCGAGACCCTCGACGCGCCGCGCCGCTACGACTCCACCGACCGCTGGCCCGTGCTGCTGCAGAGCATCATCGCCCGGTCCAGGCTGCTGCGGATGCTGGGCCGGCCCGAGCGCGCCGTGGTCCTGCTGCGGCAGGCGATCGCCGTCGAGTCGGGTCACGAGTGGCCCGCCACCCGGGCCTGGCCGCTCGCCCAACTGGCGGGCGCACTGGCCGAGTCGGGCCAGCACTCGGAGGCGCTGCGCACGCTCGTCGAGGCCCGCTCGGTGCAGAACGAGGCGGTGTCGCACCCGATCGCGGAGGACGAGATCGCCCACGACCGCGCACTGGTCCTCGCCCACACCGGCGACCGGTCCGGCGCCGTCGCGCACGCCGTCGAGCTGGCCGACCGCGCGGCCGCGGCGGGCCGTACGGTCACCGCGGTGATGGCGCTGCACCTGGCCGCCCGGATCAAGGAGGGCGCCGCGTTCCGGTTCCGCAAGGAGGCGCAGCAGCTCGCGGCCAGGAGCACCGGAGGCGTGGTGCGGGTGATGGCCGATCACATCCAGGCGCTCGCCGAGGCCGACGGCAACGCCCTCGCCAAGGTCTGCAAGCAGTTCCGCGACATGGGCGCGCTGCCGCTGGCCGCCGAGGCCGCCGCGCAGGCCGCGCGCGCCTACCGGGCGTCGGGCCAGCGCAGGAAGGGCCGTGAGGCATGGGCGGCTTGTCAGGACTTTCTACGCGCGTCCGGCGGGGCGCTGCCGCCGTGGATGGTGAGCGAGAGCCGGCGGGAGAGCGACATCGCGCCGCTGACACCCCGGGAGCGGGAGGTGGCCGCGCTGGCGGCGACGGGGATGTCGAACCGCGACATCGCGAACCGGCTGGTGGTGTCCGTACGCACGGTGGAGAACCATCTGCACCGGATCTACCACAAGTTGGGGATCACGGCGCGGAACGATCTCAAGCGCGGACTGGAGCAGGCGGCCGCGCAGTCAGAAGGGGCCGGCCGGATCGCGCCGGTGCAGCTGATCCGGTCGGCGGACTCGGACTTCGCCGCCGAGGACGAGCCGGACAGTGAACGGCTGCCGCACGAGGTCGGGTTCCGCTTCGTCGACCGGCCCGCGTCCTGACGGCGGCGGCGGTACGGCCCCGGCACGACTGTGTCCCGCGAGGAAACTCATCGCGGGACACAGTCGGTTCACAGCGAGATCAGAGCATCGGGTCCGGCAGGACTCCGTGGCGCACGAAATAGCTGACGTAGCCGGCGAAGACCTTCTCGTCGATGGCCGGGCAGCCGACTCCGGTGCCGTTCAGGAACGCGCGGGTGGCGTCGTCGGCGAATACCGCGACCTCACCGCTCTCCTGGTCCATGAGAATGCGCAGCAGCGGGAACATGGAGTTGTTGACGTCGGCCGAAACGGCCTTCATCCACTTGAGGATGGAGACTTCCTTCAGCTCGTATCCGACGGAGCGGACCAGCCGGAGGATCTCCTCGGAATCCAGCGTCCCGGGACTCACCTCATGGAATGCGCGCCCGATCGACTCCGGGTTCATCGAGGAGGCAACAATGGCGGCGCTGACATAGTCGACCGGCACCATGTTCATCTCGAGCCGGAACTTCCGCGGATACAGGCCCGCTTGTACGGAACCGGTGATGAACCGCCAGACGAAGTCGTTCTTCTGGCAGGCGCCGCTCACCGTGTCGCCCCACACCTGGCCGGGCCGGTGGATCGTCAGCGGCACACCTCTGCGGCCCGCCTCCGCCACCAGCTGCTCGGAGACCCACTTGCTCTTCGTGTAGCCGAGCGGCAGCTCCTCAGGAGGGCCGGTGGGGTCGGTCTCGGCCTGCGGCCCCAGCGCCGCCTTGGGCTGGAAGACACCGGTGGACGACACATGGTGCAGCGGCGCCTTCGCCGCGCAGGCCAGCCGGAGGATCTCGTGGGTCGCGTCGATGGTGGACTTCCGCAGCCACCGGTACAGCGTCAGGAAGTTGACCTTGGCCGCCGAGTGGTAGACGGCGTCGATCCGCCCGGCCAGCCCGTCGTACGCCTCCTGCGCGATACCGAGCCTCGGCTTGGTCACATCTCCGGTGACCACCCTGACCCGGTCCAGGTCGACGTCGTCGATGATCTCGTACGTGCCCAGGGTGGCCTTCAGCCGCTCGAGACCGGCGTCGGCGTCGGCGGCCCGCACCAGGCAGTGCACGACCAGGCCGCGCGCCAGCAGTTCCTTCAGCAGAAATGCCCCGAGAAACCCGGTCGCTCCGGTGAGGAACACTTCGGATACCGTGCTCGGATCCTTCGCCTTCGCCGTGAAACCGGTGATGTCATCGGCCAGTTTGATGTCTTCGGCGAAATCGTCGGTGACTTCAGAATGCGTGAGCGAAGTCATCAGTTATCTTCGTTCCTTCCCCGGGACAAATCCGGCGGGTTCGGTGCCGCGGCTATGCGCCGGCGGCGGCCTCGGCTATCGCGCCGGTCAGCAGCGACAGGGCCTCTTTGACGTCCTCGTCGGACGCGACGAGCGGCGGGAGCAGCCGTACGGTCGTGGGACGGCTGATGCACGGAGAGACGACCAGACCGCGCTGCGCGAGCCCGGCGAGCACATCGCCCGCCAGCTCCGGCGAGCTGAAGTCGATGCCCCACAGCAGGCCGCGGCCGCGCGTGGCGACCACGGCGTCGCCGTACTGCGCCTTGATCTCCGCCAGACCCTCGGCCATCAGCTTGGAGATGCGCACACCGTCGTCGGCGTGCCGCTCGATGGTGTCCAGCGCCACCGGGATCACCGCGGTGCCCAGCGGGTGGCCGCTGAACGTGGCGGTGTGCTTCATCGGGTCCGACAACAGCGGCTCGAAGAGCCGGTCGTTGCCGACCGCGGCCGACACCGGCACGACGCCGCCGCCGAGCGGCTTGCCGAGCAGCACCGCGTCCACCGCGAGCCCGGCCTCCAGCGCGACCGAGCGGGCGCCGCAGCGCCGCAGGCCGACCTGGATCTCGTCGGAGATGACAAACGCGCCGTGCTCGTGCGCGTCGCGGGTCCACTGCGCGAGGACGCCCTCGTCCAGCACCTGCACACCGCTCTCGGCCTGCACCGGCTCGAAGATGACCGCCGCGACGTCCTGTTCGCGGATGACCTTGGCGACAGCCTCGGGGTCGTCGGGTGCGACATGGACGACGCCCTGGAGCAGCGGCTCCAGACCGGTCTTGAAGCGTTCGTTGTGGGTCAGCGCGAGCGCGCCGAGGGTCTTTCCGTGGAAGGCGCCCTCGACCGCGACGACGGTCATCCGGCCGGTGGCCATCCGCGCCAGCTTCACGGACACCTCGACGGCGTCAGCGCCGCCGCAGCCGAAGTAGACCCGGTTGAGCGAACCTCCGAGGTACTCCGTGAGACGCTCCGCGGCCTGCGCCGGGACCGGGCTCTGCACCGACCTGGTCGAGGTCGGCATGATGTCGAGCTGGCTCTTGACGGCGTCGGTGATCGCCTTGTTCCGGTGGCCGAGCAGGGCCACCGCGAAGGAGCCGAAATCGAGGACGGACCGGCCGTCGGAGAGGGTCACCCGGCAGCCCTCGGCGGAGGACTCGACGGCGCCCTGTCCGGTGAACTTGCCGGCCACCGAAAGCGCGAGAGAGAAATGGCGCTTCACGCGCCGGAATGTTTCCTTGGCATCGGGCGTGCGAAGGTCACTCATCTGCTTCTCCTTCTGGAAAGCCTGTTAGAGGGCCTGCTCGACGATGCCCTGCTGGTAGCCCTCGAGCGCCTTGGCCACCGCGGGATGAATCATTTCGGCGACCATGGGAAGGCCGATGTCGAATTCCACCTTCAGCTCAAGACCGACGCCGTCGCCGGATTCGACGACCTGCCAATAGCCTTCGTACTGCGCGAGATCGCCGTCGGTCTGACGGAATTCAACGCGTCGGCGCTCGGGATCGATGACGTCCTCCTGATCCCATTCCATCTCCGAACCCTTGAGTTCGACCACCCAGCTGCTGGTACGGCGACCGTCCGCCTCGTCGCCGATCGTCACCTCGTTGACACCCTCCATATAGGAAGGGAACGCCTCGATGTCCAGCAGCACCTTCCACAACTGGTCGGCTGTCCCGGAACTCGTGTGGGTCGTATGCAGCACGGCCACGGAATTCTCCTCTCAGAAATTTGAATTTCCGCTCATAGGCGATTCGCATCGTAGATTGAACCGCCACCCACTGGGACATCCAGAAGGCACATCTGACACGTAATTGACAGGCTGACAACGTGAGTTCGGACGGAGTCGAGACGGATCAGACGTATCGGGCGCGGGCCGGTCAGGCGGAATCCCGGCGCTGTCCGGAAGCGCCTTCCTCGACCAGCGCGACCAGCCGTTCCACTTCCGAGCGCAGCGTGTTCTGTTCGGACGTCAGCTGGTCCACCCGGCGGCGCAGCCTCAGGAGTTCGAGATCGCCCGCACCGGACGTGTCGCCGAACTCCTCGGCCACCGTGTGCTGGGCCACGCCCTGCGTGTGCCACCGCTGGCCGTCGTGGATCTGGCGTACGTGTGCGGAGCGCACCGGCGCCGAACCGGGACCGGGCTCGCCGGCCCGGCGGCGTCGCGAGGTGTCGCGCACCGCCCGCGCCTCGCCCTGCCGGCCGCAGCGCTGGAGCGAGAGCACCAGCTGGTCGCGGAAGCGCTCTCTGAGCGGGTGCGCGGCGACCAGTTCCTCGAGCTGGCCGACCACTTGGCGGTGCTGGCCCAGCCGGAGCGAGGCGTCGCACAGGTCCTCCAGGGCCAGCAGCCGCTCCTCCTCGAGCCGCGCCGCGACTCCGGAGCACAGCGGACCGTGGGAACCACCGTCCAGCGCCGGACCGCGCCACAGCTTCAGCGCCTTGCGCAGCAGCAGGGTCGCGGCCTGCGGATCGGACTCCAGCTGCCGCTGCGCCCGCGCCACTTGCAGCCGGAACTGGACGCTGTCGAGCTCGTCGGGCCGCGCCTGCAGCAGATATCCGGAACCGCGGGCCACCAGCCGTGGCGTGTTGGCCCGGGACGGCTCCACCTCGATCAACTGCTGCCGCAGCCGCGACACATGCGCCTGCAGCGCGTTGATGGCCTTGTCCGGCGCGTTGCGTCCCCACAACTCGTTGATCAGCGCTTCGGTCGGCACTGGAGACCCCATACGGACCAGCAGCACACCGAGCAGCACCCGCTGCTTGGGACTGGTCAGCTGGACGCTCCGCTGCCTGACTTCGTCGTAGATCTCAGGGGGGCCCAGTACCCGGAATTGCATCCATACCTCCACCGGTCGTCGCGGCCTGCACCGCGCGGCTCTCTGAAGGGACCACGGGCCGGGACCCCGCTTCATGAGTACTTCGGTACTCAAACCCGTTCCGGGGCACCACTTCGCGCCAGCCTCAGCCGGGCCCGCGGCGGCCGTCCCGAGCGGCGACGGCGCAGGCCGGTGAGTGGGCCCGCAAGGTGAGTGGCGGCTACTCAGGCGGGCGCGCGCGGCCCCGTGGTCCAGTGGTTCCCGGCACCGTGAACGGACAGGCAGGCAGGAGTGAGTGGCATGACTCGGTGGGATGCTGAGGCCGCGGTCGTGGGGCTCGGGGCGTGGGGCGCCTCGGCGCTGTGGCAGCTGGCCGCCCGGGGCGTCGACGTCATGGGGTTCGAGCGCTTCACACCGGGCCATTCGCTCGGCTCCTCGCACGGCGGCTCGCAGATGTTCCGCCTCACCTGCCTGGAACACCCGCAGCTGGTGCCGCTCGCCCAGCGGTCCCGGGAGCTGTGGTCGGAACTCGAAGACGCCGCGCAGGAGCAGCTGTTCGTCGCATCGGGCGGGCTGCTGATCGGCCCGGAGAACGGCCATGTCGCCGGCGGCACGCTCCGCGCGGCCCGCGCGCACGGCATCGACGTCCGCACCTACACGGCCGCCGCGCTGCGCTTCCAGTACCCGCGTCACACCGGTGTGGCGGACCATCACACCGGCGTCTGGGAGCCGTCGGCCGGGATCTTACGGCCGGAGGCCACGGTCCGGGCCGCGGTCTCGCTCGCTCGCCGCGCGGGCGCACGCGTCTTCGCCGACACCCGGATCACCGGGGTCGAACCGGTGACGGGCGGCGTCCTGCTGCACACCGCGCAGAAGACCGTCCGCGTACGGCAGGTCCTGGTGACGGCCGGATCCTGGCTCTCGGAGCTGGTGCCCGGCCTCCCGCTGGAGACCGTACGGATGCCGATGACGTGGTTCCGTCCGCTGGAGCCGGACGGCAGTTTCACACTGGAGGAATTCCCGGTCTTCATGCGGGAGTTGGACGACGGCCGGGTGCTGCGCGGCAGCGGCATGGAAGGCGGTCACGACATCAAGCTGAGCTTTGAGGACCGGAGCGTGTCGGCCAAGCCCATCGATCCGGACGACAGCGACCGGTCGGTGACGCCCGACGACTGGTCGGACCTGGCGCGGATGCTGCCCGCCAAGATCCCCGGCCTCGAGTCGCTGCCGGCGAAGGTCACGGTGTGCATGCGCACGCGGACGCCGGACGGCCAGTTCGTCATCGGCCGTCCGGGCGGCGACCCGCGCCTGATCGTCGCGGGCGGCGACAACGGGCACGGTTTCCAGCACGCGACGGGCATCGGCGAGGCGCTGGCGGACCTGGCCCAAGGCAGCCGTACGCAGGTCCCGCTGGAGTTCCTCTCGCCGGACCGCTTCGGCTGAGAGCGCTCCGGGACCACGCGGGGCGACGGCCGAGCCATGAGGCAGGATGAGTTCATGAGCATCGTGAAGATCAACGTCCTCACCGTCCCCGCCGAGCAGCGCGAGGTGCTGGAGAAGCGCTTCGCCTCCCGTGCGGGCGCGGTGGAGAACTCCGACGGCTTCGAGTGGTTCGAGCTCCTGCGCCCCGTCGAAGGCACCGACCAGTACCTCGTCTACACGCGCTGGCGCGACGAGGCCGCCTTCCAGTCCTGGATGGAGGGCACCATGAAGGCGTCGCACGGCGCGGGACAGGGCGGCGAGGGCGGCGAGCGGCCGAAGCCCGCGGCTTCCGGTTCCACGCTGTGGTCGTTCGAGGTGGTCCAGCAGGCCGCGCCCAAGGAGTAGAGCGGCCCGGAAAACCGTTGGCCCGGCCGTTCCGGCCTCAGGTAGACAGAGCTTCATGAACGCCTGGGCCATCGCCCCCGAACCCGTCGAATCGCCCGTCGCCACCGCTCTGCGCCGTGACTACTACGGCGATGTCGCAGGCAGCTACTGGAAGCGGCCCGCGACCTCCGAGGAGATCGACGAAGGGCTGGACGGCGACAACTCGCCGCTGCTCGTGCCGCCCACCGGCCAGTTCGTCGTCGGCCGGTACGGCGGCGAGGCCGCGGCCTGCGGCGGGTTCCTGATGCTGGACGCCGAGCGCGCCGAGCTGACCCGCGTCTACATCCGGCCCGCGTTCCGCGGCAGGAAGGGCGCGGCGCTGCTCCTTCAGTTCCTGGAGTCCGAGGCCCGCGCGCTCGGAGCGATCCGCATGGTGCTCAACACCCGGCTCGACCTTGTCGAGGCCCGCCGGCTGTACGTGCGGCACGGCTACCGCGAGATCCCGCTCTATTGCCACGACACGCACGTCGACATCTGCTACGCCAAGGAGCTCGCAGCCTGAGTCTTCCGTGCCGCCGCGTCCTCAGTGCCGACGCCCGTGCCGCGCATGGTCGCTCGGCGGCGGCGGGCCGTACGGCCGCTCCGCGTCCGAGCCGCACAGCTCCGCGTTCAGCTCCTGCACCAGCTGCACCAGATCCGTCGGCCGGTCCGGCCCCCACCAGTCGCCGAGCAGCTCGGCCAGCGACTCCTCGCGCGCCGCGGCGAGCCGTACCGCCGTCTGCAGACCCGGCTCGGTGAGCTGGAGTTGCAGCCCCTCGCGATAGGTCAGCCCGCGCTCCTCCAACTGACGGGCCGCCTCGGTGATGGTGCGCAGCGGTACGGGGGTGGTGTCGGCGAGCAGCGCCGGTTCGACGACGCCGTGCCGGCGGATGCGCAGCAGCAGCCAACTGGCCGCCGGCAGCAGGTCGTACCCGGCCTTCTCGGTGATCCGCTCGTAGATCTTGCGTCTGCCCTCGCGTGAGCCGAGCACCGAGAGCGCCCGCGCCACCTCCTCGTGGGAGGAGCGCTCGACCGGGTTGGAGGCAAGCGTCTGGGTGGTGTCGGGCGCGGTGACCGAGCCGCGCAGCGGGTCCTCCTTGAGGAACCAGGCGAAGACGAAGGCGACGAGGACCACGGGCACCGCGTACAGGAAGACGTCCGTGATCGACGAGGAGAACGCCTGGATCGCCGACGACCGCAGCCCGGGCGGCAGTTCGGTGATCGCCCGCGGGTCGGCGGCCAGCTCGGCCGGACCGGCGCCCGGCGGCACCCGCTGTCCGGCGAGCGCTTCGGCGAGATTGTCCCCGAGCTGGTTGGCAAAGAGCGTGCCGAAGATGGCGACGCCGAACGAGGCACCGATCGAGCGGAAGAAGGTCGCTCCGGAGGTGGCGACGCCCAGGTCCTCGTAACTGACCGCGTTCTGCACGACCAGGACCAGCACCTGCATCACCAGGCCGAGTCCGGCGCCGAAGACGAAGAAGTAGACGCTCATCTCCCATGTGGAGCTGGATTCGTCCATCCGGTGGAGCAGTACGAGTCCGAGGGCCGTGACGGCGGTCCCGGCGATCGGGAAGACCTTCCAGCGGCCGGTGCGGGTGACGATCTGCCCGGACACGGTGGAGGTGATCAGCAGTCCGAGCACCATCGGCAGCATGTGCACGCCGGACAGGGTCGGTGTGACGCCCTGCACCACCTGCAGGAAGGTCGGCAGATAGGTCATCGCGCCGAACATCGCGAAGCCGACGACAAAGCTGATGACGCCGACCAGAGTGAAGGTGCGGATCCGGAACAGCCCGAGCGGCAGCACGGGTTCGGCCGCGCGGCGCTCCACGTACACGAACGCGACGAGCAGCACCGCGCCGAGCACGGCGAGGCCGATGATCTGCGCCGAGCCCCACGCCCAGGTGGTGCCGCCGAGCGACGCGACCAGGACCAGGCAGGTGGCGACGGAGGCGATGAGGAAGGTGCCGAGGTAGTCGATCGTGTGCTTGGTGGTGCGTACGGGAATGTGCAGTACGGCGGCGATGACGGCGAGTGCCACGATGCCGATCGGCAGATTGATGTAGAAGACCCAGCGCCAGCTGAGGTGTTGGGTGAACAGGCCGCCGAGCAGCGGCCCGAGCACGCTCGTCGCCCCGAACACGGCGCCGAAGAGCCCCTGGTACTTGCCGCGTTCGCGCGGCGAGACGATGTCGCCGACGATCGCCATGGACAGCACGATCAGGCCGCCGCCGCCGAGGCCCTGGAGCGCGCGGAAGCCGATGAGCTGCGGCATGTTCTGCGCGATGCCGCAGAGCGCGGAGCCGATGAGAAAGATGACGATCGCGGCCTGGAAGAGTTTCTTGCGGCCGTACTGGTCGCCGAGCTTGCCCCACAGCGGAGTCGCCGCGGTGGACGCCAGCAGATACGCGGTGACCACCCACGACAGATGGTCCAGGCCGCCGAGTTCGCTGACGATGGTCGGCAGGGCGGTGGAGACGATGGTCTGGTCGAGCGCGGCGAGCAGCAGGCCGAGCAGCAGTGCGCCGATGGCCACCATGACGGATCGCGGGTTCTGGCCCTCACCGGGGGCCGGATTCACGGCCGGGGTGCTCACTTCCTGAGCCATGCCGATCTCCTCGGTTCCGCGCCCCTCCCCATGGCCGCCTTTCAACACTCTCCTCCCCATCCTGGTGGTTGTGGCCGGTTATGGCCTGCCGAGCGGTCCGCCCGGACGGCCGGGCGGCGTTGGGCGCGGCACGGGACAGCTGCATAATCGCTCGCAGTGCACGGGGGTGCGTTGGGGCGGAAGCCCCAGGGGAGGGATCCAGCAATGACCGGACACCTGTGTCCTGAATGCGGTACGCCGCGCGATGCCGAGGGCAGAGCCGGGCCCGGCTGCGCCTGCGCGGAACGTGCGGCGGACGCGATGCGGGCGGATCGGGAGGCGGACATCGCGGCGGCGGAGGATTTCGATCCGCTGCGAGTCCGGCCGTATGTGACGTTGAGCGACGTGCCCGAAAGCGGGCCTGTGCCGGACGGTGCGACGGTGCCCCTGCCCGTGACCGTGCCGCGCCCGGAACCGATGGACCGCGTACCGGCGCCGCGTGATGAACCGCACACGCTCGACTCGGTGAACCTCACTCCCCCGTCACGGCACCGTCGCCGCCAGCGGTCGCACAAGGGACTCATGGCGGTCGCGGCGGCTGTGACGGTGGCCGGGACCGCGGCTTTCGCCGGCGGGCTGTTCTCCGGGGACGACAAGCGCGACAAGTCCCTGCCGGACCGGGAGACGAGCCCGCCGACCGTGAGCGCGCCGCCGGACGTGCCCAGCGGGTCGCCGTCCCCGTCGGCGTCCGTCTCGGCCTCCGCGTCGTCCTCGGCGTCCAGTACGCCATCGGCTCAGTCCTCGCCCAGCGCATCCGCCTCGTCCGCGCCCGCCACCTCGTCCGCCCCGGCGACGACGGCGCAGGCCACCGGGACGATCTCGGAAGCCCCGGAGTCCCCGGGGTCGGGCACGCTGCGCAGCGGGGACAGCGGACCGGCGGTCGTGGAGCTGCAGCAGCGGCTGGCCGAGGTGTGGCTGTACGCAGGCCCGATGGACGGCGAGTACGACGACTCCGTCGAGGACTCGGTGCGGATCTTCCAGGAGAGCCGGAATGTCAAGGGCGATCCCAAGGGTGTGTACGGCCCGAAGACGCGCCGCGCGCTGGAGAAGGAGACGGACTAGTCACCGGAAGGGGTGGCGCGGGCGGCCCGTGTTTTGTATGTTGGTGGAACAAAGTGGTTCCGCCCGTACTCCCTGACCGGCGGGCGGAGCCACTTGTTCTCTTTCTCCCGCTGCCCTGGAGTACACCGATGCCGGCCAGCACCACGCCCGCCCTGACCGCCCGCGCCCTCCTGCTCGACATGGACGGCACCATCGTCAACTCGGACGCGGTGGTCGAGCGCGTCTGGCGCCACTGGGCGACCGAGCACGACCTGGACCCCGAGGAGACGCTCAAGGTCGTCCACGGCCGGCAGGGATACGCCACGATGGCGGCGCTGCTGCCGGACCGCCCGATGGAGCAGAACTACGCCGAGAACCGCGTGATGCTCGCGCTGGAGACCGAGGACACCGAAGGCGTGGTGCCCGTCCCCGGCGCGCCTGCCTTCATGGCCGCGCTCGCCGCACTCCCGCACGCGCTGGTGACCTCGGCGGACGAGGAGCTCGCGCAGGCCCGGATGACCGCGGCGGACCTTCCGATGCCGCGGACCCGGGTCACCGCGGAACGCGTCGGAGCGAGCAAGCCGGACCCGGAGGGCTTCCTGAAGGGCGCGGCGGAGCTGGGCTTCGCGCCGGCGGACTGTGTGGCCTTCGAGGACTCCGACGCGGGCATCCGCGCGGCACGCTCCGCCGGCATGCGGGTGGTGGGCGTCGGCCCGCGCGCGAAGACCCTGGGCCCGGACCTCCACGTCGACGACCTCACGGCTCTGCGGGTGTCGACGGCCCCGGACGGCTCGATCCACCTCCACGTCACGGCCTGAGGCACGCGGTACGCGTCGGGGCCGACGCCAGAGGTCCGGGGCCGAGCCCCGACTAGCCCACAACCGCCTCGTACGCGCTGAAGCCCGCCAGTACCAGCATCAGGCCGGCCGCCACCTTCGTGATCAGCCGCAGCGGCACGTACTTCATCAGCGTCCGCCCGCCCACGATCCCGATCGCCGCCACCGTCCACAGCGCCAGCACCGCGCCGATCCCGACCGACACCGAGCTGTCGTACCGAGCCGCCAGATTCGCGGTCATGATCTGCGTCAGATCACCGAACTCCGCGACCAGGATCAGCATGAACCCCGCCCCGGAGACCTTCCAGAAGGACTGGTCCGCCGGGGCTTTGACGTTCTCCTCCTCGCCGTCGTCCTTCTTGAACAGCAGCACCAGCGCGCCCGCCAGGAAGAGTGCGGCCACCACTGCCTGCACCAGCCGGTGCGGCAGCAGCGTCAGGACGGAGCCCGCCGCGATGGCGAGGGCGACATGGACGGCGAAGGCGGCCGCGACGCCCGCGAAGACGTACGAGGCGCGGTAGCGGGTGCCGAGCATCAGACCGGCAAGCGCGGTCTTGTCGGGGAGCTCGGCGAGAAAGACGACGCCGAAGGTGATCGCCATGACGGTGAAGCTGATCACGGGTGATTCCTCAATCGGTCGGGCGCGGCCCTGCCGAGAGTCCTGAGCGTTTCAGGGGTCGCTTCGGCACGGCAGCGCCATGAATGGGTCCATGGGCACTGCTGCCGAAGGTCTCGCCGGCGGGCCACAAAGGTCCGCCTCCGGGCGCCGGCCGGGCACGAGGCCCAGCAGTATGTCGACGTTCCGGCGAAGAGCTACTCCCCTTCTGCTCCGTACAGGGTAACCGAGCGTTGCGCTCACTCCGGGTCCCGGTACAGCCGACCCCGGGCCACCAGCTCCAGCACCACCGCGACCGCCACCGCCTGCACCGCCATCAGCCCCACCAGCACAAACAGCTGTACCGCACCCGCCTCCACCGGCGACGCCCCGCCGAGCAGCATGCCGACGAACGCGCCCGGCAGCGTGACGAGACCCACGGTCCTGGTCTGGTCGAGCCCCGGCAGCAGCGCGTCCGAGGCGGGCGCCCGCGCCACCTCCATCCGCGCGTCGCGGTCCAGCAGCCCGAGCGCCATCCCGGCCTCCACCTCTCCGCGGCGCAGCGTCAGCTCGTCCAGCGCCCGCCGCCCGCCGAGCACCGTCGCGGTGAGCGCGCCGCCGATGAGGATTCCGGTCACCGGGATGAGCGCGATGCCCTTCAGCGGCACCAGACCGGTGAGCAGCAGCGCGGCGACGACCGGGAAGACTCCGGCGGCGATCGGCAGCCCGGCCCACCACCAGCTCCCGTTCTTGGTGATGCGGCGGCCCGCGGTGCGTACGGCGACGGCGTACATCAGCACGACGAAGGCGAGCAGCAGCGGCAGGTAACGGACGACCCAGCCGATCAGCAGGGAGACAACGCCGAGTTGGACCGCGGCCCGCACGCCGGCGACGGTGATCTCGCGGGCCCGTCCGAGGTGGGCGAGGGCGGCCACGGTCGCCGCTACGGCGAGCAGGACGGCCAGTACAGCCCCAAATGTGACATTGACTGGCAGCAGCACCCGCCAACCCTATGCCGGGCGCCGCTCTCTGCAGGTGTGTCAGAACACTTGATGTGACGTGCCCATGTCGTCACCCTGTCATCTGGCGCCCACCCCACCGAAACCTGGCGCCACGAACATGGTCACGCCCCAATGGCCAAGTTCCCCCCACGACAGAGGAGTTCGCATGCCTGGTGTCTACGCGCGTCACGCCCGCCGCATAGCAGTACTCACCGCAACCTCCGCCCTTGCCGTCACCGGTCTTCTGGCCACCGCTCCGGCCGCGCAGGCCTCCCCGCCCACCCCGATCAGCGCCTCCACCGCCCGCACCTACCTCAGCCAGCTCACGGTCAAGGCGGAAGGTTCCTCCAGCGGCTACAGCCGCGACCTGTTCCCGCACTGGATCACCCAGTCGGGCTCGTGCAACACCCGCGAGGTCGTGCTCAAGCGCGACGGCAGCAACGTCCAGCAGGACTCCAGCTGCGCGGCCGTCAGCGGCAGTTGGTTCTCCGAGTACGACGGCGCGACCTGGTACGCCGCCTCCGACGTCGACATCGACCACGTGGTGGCGCTCTCCGAGGCCTGGAAGTCCGGCGCCAACAGCTGGACCACCAGCAAGCGCCAGCAGTTCGCGAACGACCTGACCCGTCCGCAGCTGATCGCCGTCACCGACAACGTCAACCAGGCGAAGGGCGACCTCGACCCGGCCGAGTGGCTGCCGTCCCGCACCTCCTACCGCTGCACGTACGCCCGGATGTGGGTGCACGTGAAGCACTACTGGGCCCTGAGCGTCGACTCGGCCGAGAAGAGCGCCCTGCAGGGCATTCTGAACGGCTGCTGACCGGGCCCTGCCCGGACCTTGCTGAACAGCCGCTGACCAGCGGCTGACCGTCCGGCGGCGATCCTCGCCGGAACCTGTCCGTATCCTTCCGTCGTTCCGTACCGTACGGGGCGACGGAAGGGGACACACATGGCCGGGCTGCGGCTGGGACCACTGCTTCGGTATGTCGACTGGGAGACCGGCGGCAGCGCGACCGTCTGGGTCGAGGCCGACCGGGCGTGCACGGCCGAGGTGCGCTGCGCCGACGGCGCACGCGGCTCGGCCCCGACCTTCCAGATCGCCGGCCACCACTATGCGCTGGTCCCGGTCACGGGCCTGACGCCCGGCACGACCACCGCGTACGAGGTGCTGCTGGACGGCGACCGCGTCTGGCCGCTGGTGGGCTCGGGCTTCCCTCCGAGCACCATCACCACACCGGACGTGCCGTCCGCGGCCGTCACCGTCTCCTTCGGCTCCTGCCGCTGGTCGTCCCCGCCCAAGAACGAACACGACCCGATCGGCCCGGACGCGCTCGACACGCTGGCCGCCGGGCTCGCCGCCGATCCGGCCGCCGCGCGCCCCGACGTACTGCTGCTGCTCGGCGACCAGGTGTACGCG
Organism: Streptomyces sp. NPDC020681; assembly: GCF_044334895.1. Taxonomy (NCBI): domain Bacteria; kingdom Bacillati; phylum Actinomycetota; class Actinomycetes; order Kitasatosporales; family Streptomycetaceae; genus Streptomyces; species Streptomyces sp. NPDC020681. The sequence goes on from NZ_JBIRTX010000016.1 coordinate 167,339, forward strand.
GACGCGACGTCCAAGGCGACCCAGGCGTGGATCGCCGAGCGGCGCGATCTGCGCGAGCCGCCCGGCGGGGAGGTGGCGGACTACGAGGAGTACACCCGCCTCTACGACGAGTCCTGGCTCGACCCCGAAGTGCGCTGGCTGCTGTCCACCGTGCCCAGCTGCATGATCTTCGACGACCACGATCTGATCGACGACTGGAACACCAGCGCGGCCTGGCTGGCCGAGCAGCGGGCCAAGCCCTGGTGGCAGGAGCGGATCCTCAGCGGACTGATGTCGTACTGGGTCTACCAGCACCTCGGCAATCTCTCGCCGGAGGCGCTGGAGGCCGACGCGTTGTATACGGCCGTACGGGCCGAGCCCGACGGCACCGAGCGGCTGCGCGGTTTCGCGGCGCAGGCGGACGCCGATCCGGCCTGTGTGCGCTGGAGTTACCGGCGCGACTTCGGCAGGACCCGGCTGCTGATGGTCGACACCCGGGCCGGGCGCGTACTGGACGAGCAGCGGCGGGCGATGCTCGACGAGGACGAGGCGCACTGGCTGCGCGACCAGGCGCTGGAGGGGAAGGGGTCGTACGACCATCTCCTGATCGGCACCTCGCTGCCGTGGCTGCTGCCGCCGCTGATCCATGACGCGGAGAGCTGGAACGCCGCGCTGTGCCGCGGTGAACGGGGCGCGCGCTGGGCCCGGTTCGGCGAGGACCTGCGCAGACGGGCCGATCTGGAGCACTGGGCGGCCTTCCCGGACTCCTTCGAGAAGCTGACCCGGCTGATCGCGGAGGTCGCGAGCGGTGAGGGAGCGCCGGCGACGGTGTGCGTGCTGTCGGGCGATGTGCACCACGCGTATGTCGCCGAGCCGGAGTGGCGCAGCGGCGCGGCGACGGACGCCCGGGTGCTGCAACTGACCTGCTCGCCCGTGCACAACGCCATACACCGCTCGATACAGTTCGGCTTCCGCTTCGGCTGGAGCCGTACGGGCCGGCGGCTCGGGCACGCGCTGGCGCGGCACGGCCGGGCGGGCAGACCGTCGGTGCACTGGGACCGTACGGGCGGTCCGTGGTTCGGCAATCAGCTGATGACGCTGACGCTGCGCGGGCGTTCGGCGTCGCTGCGGCTGGACCAGGCGCAGGCGACGGGCTCGGGACGCTCCGCGGTGGCGGCCGGCCGGTCGGGTGGCGCGAAGCTCGTCACGGCGGACGAGCGGGAGCTCACCGCCAGCCGTGATCCGTCCCACAGCGGAGGCTGATTCCTCGCCCCGGGGGTTCGACTCCCGGCGGACCCCCGGCATGATGTGCGGACGATCCGCTTCCAAGTGGTCAGATTGCCGGGGAGTTTCCGTTTTGTCCGAGGTACGCGACGCACGGTCCGCAGTCCCGCACACCGCTGCCCAAGTCCGTGCCAGATCCATCGCCATCGTCGGCGCGGGCCCACGCGGCACGTCCGTGCTGGAACGTCTCTGCGCCTCGGTCCCCGAACTGGCCGCCGCAACCCCCCTGACGATCCATCTCGTCGACCCCGCCGCACCCGGCCCGGGCCGCGTCTGGCGCACCGACCAGCCGTCGGAGCTCCTGATGAACACGGTGGCCTCACAGGTCACGCTGTTCACGGATACGAGCGTCGCCTGCGAGGGCCCGATACGGCCGGGCCCGAGCCTGTACGAATGGGCGGCGGCTCACGACGAGGACGAGCTGGGCCCGGACGACTATCCGACCAGGGCCTGTTACGGGCGCTACCTGGCGTGGGCGTTCCGCGAGACGGTGGGCGGCGCGCCGGAGACGGTGCGGGTGGAGCTCCACGGGGCGCGGGCGATACGGCTTTCGGACGATCGCGAGCAGATGGAGCGGCTGGAGGTCCCGCGTCAACGCCGGGCCGAGGAGCCGCAGGTGCAGCAGGTGCAGCAGGTGCAGCAGGTGCAGCAGGTGCAGCAGGGCAAGGCGGTCGCACCTCTCCAGACGCTGACACTCGACGACGGAACCGCGCTCACCGGACTCACTGCCGTAATCCTCGCGCAGGGCCATCTGCCCGTCGTCTCCCGCCAGGCCCAGGCGCATCTCGCCGAATACGCCGCCCGCCACCCCCAGTTGCGCTACTTCGAGCCCGCCAACCCCGCGGACCTGGACCTCTCCTCCATCCCACCGGGCGAATCCGTTCTGCTGCGCGGCCTCGGCCTCAACTTCTTCGACCACATGGCGCTGTTGACGACCGGCCGCGGCGGCCGCTTCGTGAGCGACGAGGCGGGCGCACTCGCCTACCTGCCCTCCGGCCGCGAGCCGCGGCTGTACGCGGGATCGCGGCGCGGCGTCCCGTACCAGGCGCGCGGCGACAACGCGAAGGGCGCGTCCGGCCGGCATGAGCCGCTGCTGCTCACACCGGATGCCATCGCCGCCTTCCGCAAGCGCGCGGACCAGGGCGACCCGCCGGAATTCCTCACCGAGATATGGCCGTTGGTCGCCAAGGAGGTGGAGACGGTCCACTACGAGGCACTGCTCGGCGACGCGAGCAGCGACTTCCGGACCCGTTTCCTTGCCGCGCCCCACGGCAGTGCTCAAGAGACCGACATCCTCGACGAGTTCGGGATCGCGGCCGCGGACCGCTGGTCGTGGGACCGGATCTCGCGACCGTACGCGGGTGAGCGCTTCGGCGATCCGGCCGAGCACCGCGCCTGGCTGCTCCGCCGGCTGCGCCAAGACGCCGCCCAGGCCGCGCTCGGCAATGTCGCGGGCCCGCTGAAGGCCGCGCTCGACGTACTGCGCGATCTCCGCAACGAACTGCGCCTGATCGTGGACCACGCGGGACTCTCCGGCGCCTCGCGGCGCGATCACCTGGACCGCTGGTACACGCCGCTCAACGCCTTTCTGTCGATCGGCCCGCCGCGCCGCCGCATCGAGGAGATGACCGCGCTGATCGAGGCGGGCGTGCTGGAGGTGATCGGCCCGCGGACGACGATGGGCACGGCGGACGGGCTGTTCACGGCCCAGTCCCCGGACGTTCCGGGCTCGGCGGTGACGGCGACGACACTGATCGAGGCGCGGCTGCCGGAGCCGGATCTCCGCCGGACCTGCGACGAGTTGCTCGGCCGGCTGCTGAAGACCGGCGAGTGCCGGCCGCACACGGTGGACGGATACGAAACGGGCGGGCTGGACGTGACACAGCGGCCGTACCGCCTGATCGACCGTCAGGGACGGGCGCATCCACGGCGGTTCGCGATCGGAGTGCCGACGGAGGGCGTGCACTGGGTGACCGCGGCAGGAGCACGTCCGGGCGTGGACTCGGTGACGCTCGCGGACGCGGACGCGGTGGCCCGGGCTGCGCTGCTCACCGTCGGCCAGTATGAAATTCAGATGAAAAGGGATCGCCTGATTAATGTTGAACTTGCAAGCATTGATTAGGGCTGCCTAACTTATGGTCGTCGGTTAACGTCCCCACACCGCAGGAGCCCCCATGGCCAACACCCAGCTCTCCTCCCGGCTGAGCAGCGCCCAGCCCTACGCACTCGGACTGTTCCGGATCGTCATAGGCCTGCTCTTCGCCTGCCACGGCGCCGCCTCGCTCTTCGGCGTCCTCGGCGGCGAAACCGTCGAGGCCGGCACCTGGCCCGGCTGGTACGCGGCGGTGATCGAGCTGATCGGCGGCTCGCTGGTGCTGCTGGGCCTCGGCACGCGCAGCGCCGCGTTCGTCGCCTCGGGCTCGATGGCGTACGCGTACTTCAACGTCCACCAGCCCGATGGCCTCTTCCCGCTGCAGAACAGCGGCGAGGGTGCGGCGCTCTACTCCTGGGCCTTCCTGCTGCTGGTCTTCACCGGCCCCGGCGCGCTGGCGCTGGAGCGGGTGTTCGCGCCGCGCGGCCCGAACAGGACAGCGGACAAGGAGCGGGAGGCGACGGCGGTCGCCGCCTGACCTCACCCGACCGAGCGCCCGGCCCGTTCGGACAACGGCCCGGGCGCTCGCCCTTTTTCACGCACCGATCTCGAGACCCCCGGGCGATCTCGAGATGAACCCAGGCGTACGCTGTACAGCTGTCACTGCCGCGCTGCCGTTTCCTGCGACGTCGCGGCAGTCGCTTACAAAACGGGGAGAAAAGGTGCTCGAGAGTATGGGGTCGCTGACCGGCAGCCCCTGGATTTATGCCGTGGTGGCCCTGTCCGTACTACTCGACGTGTTCCTGCCGGTCCTGCCCAGTGGCGTCCTGGTGATCACCGCGGCGACCGCGGCCGCGGCGGGCTCGACCACCGCCACGGCCGGCGCGGTCGCCGACGCCGCGGGCCAGGTCCCGCGCGAAGTGCCGTCGCTGCTGGTCCTGGTGCTGTGCGCGGCCACCGCGTCGGTGCTCGGCGACCTTGTCGCATACCGCCTCGCCTGGCGCGGCGGTGACCGCCTGGACCGGGCAATCGCCCGCTCGCGCCGCCTGACCAGCGCGCAGGCACGCCTCGGCACGGCGGTCAGCCGCGGCGGCGGCGCACTCGTGGTGATCGCCCGCTTCGCTCCGGCAGGCCGCTCGGTCGTGTCCCTCGGCGCGGGCGCGGCCCACCGCAGGGTGATGGAGTTCCTGCCGTGGTCGGCCCTGGCGGGAGTGGCATGGGCGGGCTACAGCGTGGGCCTCGGCTACTTCGGCGGCCAGTGGCTGGGCGCGACCTGGGTCGGCGCGGCGGTCTCGGTCCTCGCGCTGTTCGCGGCCGGCGCGCTGGCGGCCTACGTCATGCGGCGCCCGAAACAGCAGCCGGCTCCGGAGACCGCTTAGCAGCGGCACCGGCCCCACGGACTTCGAGCCCGTCGAGCAGCGCACGGGTCGCCTCGGCGATCTCGTCGACGGCCTGCTCGAACACCTCCCGATTGTGCGCTGCGGGAGCCCGGAACCCGGACACCTTGCGCACGTACTGGAGGGCGGCGGCGCGGATGTCCTCCTCGGTGGCCTCTTCGGGGAGGACGGGCGGACGGAGAGTCTTGATGCTGCGGCACATGAGTCCAGTGTGCCGCGCGCCGGGCGGTCCCGTCAGCCGCGGTGAGGCACAGCGGGCGGTCCCGTCAGCCGCGGTGACGCACATCCGACAGACCCGTCAGCCGCCGAAGTGACGGACGTAGCGTCGCTGCCAGGGTGTCTCGACGGCCCGCCGGTCGTAGTTCCGGCGTACGAAGTCCACGGCCTCGTCGGCGGGCACTCCGTCGATCACCGCGATGCAGGCCAAGGCCGTACCGGTCCGTCCCTTTCCGCCCGCGCAAGCGATCTCCACCCGCTCACCGGCGGCGCGGGCCCATGCCTCGTCAAGGATCTTGCGTGCGTCGGCGCGATCGGCGGGCAGCCAGAAGTCCGGCCACCTCAACCACCGGGAGTCCCACGGCACTTCGGGCGGTTGCCTGCCCAGCAGATAGACGCCGAAGTCGGGTAGGGGCCCGTCGGCGAGCGGGCGCCGGAGCCCGCGGCCACGGACCAGCCGTCCGGAGGGAAGGCGCAGCACTCCGGGGTCGGTCGGATTCCAGGTCTCGGTCACGGACCGACCGTAGTTGCCGAGCGGCCCGAGTGTCAGTGGCTGCTGAGAAGATCGGCGCCATGGCCGATCACACCGCGCACACTGCCGCCATCACCGACTACTGGGACGCCGCCGCGCCGACCTTCGACGACGAGCCGGACCACGGGCTGCGGGCCGACGCCACACGCGCCGCGTGGGACCGGCTGCTGCGCGCCTGGACGCCGGCCGAAGCGGCCGACGTTCTCGACGTCGGCTGCGGCACCGGTTCGCTGTCCCTGCTCCTGGCCCGAGCGGGACACCGGGTCACCGGCGTCGACCTGTCGCCGCGGATGGTGGACCAGGCCCGCACGAAGCTGACGACCGCCGGCCTCGCGGGCCGTTTCCTGGTCGGCGACGCGTCGAACCCACCGACCGCGGACGAGCGGTTCGATGTACTGCTGTCGCGGCACCTGGTGTGGACCCTGCCCGACCCCGAGGCCGCGTTGCGCGAGTGGGTCACCCGCGTGCGGCCGGGCGGCCGGCTGATCCTGGTCGAGGGGCGCTGGCGCGAGTCGGGACAGAGCGGAGTCCCGTATGTCGCCCGAGCGGAATCTTTGCCGTGGCACGGAGGCATCGGCGCGGACGACCTGGCCGCGGCCGTACGCCCGCTGGTCACCGACCTGCGTGTCGAACCGCTCAGCGGGGACCCGCGGTTGTGGGGCGGACCGGTGTCGGACGAGAGGTACGCGCTCATGGCGGAGGTGTGAGGGCGGAGGGTGTGAGGGCGGAGGTGTGACGAGCCGAGGTGTGACGGGCGCTCAACTCGCCGCGTAGCTCCAGAAGTCCCGCATCAGCGCGGGCGCGGTCGGACCGGACATCTCCAGCTGGCTGAGCAGGATGGTGACCGTGCCGGTCGACGGGACGATGTGTCCGGCCGTACCGGTGCCGCCGACCCAGCCGTAGCGTCCCGGCACGTTCCAGGGATCGACGGGCTCGACATCCACACACCCGCCGAAGCCCCAGCCCTGGCCCTCCAGGAACAAGGCGCCGGCCTCGCGCTGAGGCCGAGTCAGGTGGTCGGTGGTCATCTGCCGCACCGAAGCGGGCGACAACAGGCGGCCGCCGCCGACAGTCCCCTCGGCGAGCAGCATCCGCGCGAAGGCAAGCCAGTCGTCGGCGGTCGAGACCAGCCCGCCCGCGCCGGACGGGAACGCCGGCACGCTGCTCCACTGCCCGTCTGGGGCGTCGACCAGTTCGATGCCACCCGCCGGACCGGTTCGGTAGTAGCTGGTGAACCGGTCGAGCTTGGCCGCCGGTACCTCGAATCCGGTGTCGGCCATGCCCAGCGGTTCGAAGATCCGCTCGGCCAGGAACTCGGGCAGCGGACGGCCCGCAACCCGGGCGATCAGCACGCCCTGGATGTCGGACGAGGTGTTGTACAGCCAGGCCTCGCCCGGCTGGTGCAGCAGCGGAATACGGGACAGCCTCGCCATCCATTCGTCCGGCGCCACGACGAGTTGCGGCTGCGGCGGTCCCTGCTTCAGCTCGCTGAACAGCGGTCCGACCGCCGGCAGCGAGAAGTCGGACGGGAAGCCGTGCCCGGCGCGGGAGCCGAGCAGCTCGAACACGGTGATCGGCCCGGCCGCCGGGACCACGTCGTCGACCGGGCTCGCCGGGGTGCGCACGACCTTCGGGGACGCCAGCTCCGGCAGCCACTCCCCGACCGGCTCGCCCAGCGCGATCCGGCCTTCCTCGACGAGCATCATGACCGCCGCGGCGATGATCGGCTTGGTGATCGAGGCGATCCGGAAGATCGAGTCCCTGGCCATCGGCGCGGTGCCTTCGGCGTCGAGGGTGCCGGCGGCCTGCACGTCGACGCGGTCACCACGAGCCACCAGGGCCACGGCTCCCGGCACCGATCCGTCGCCGCCGTGGCCGATGTTCTTCTCCAGGAGGTCGTGCAGAGCGGTCATCGGTCCGCCTTTCCGGCAGTCTCCCGCAGTCTCCGGCAGTGCTTGTCGGTCGTCGTCCGTCAGCTCTTGAGCGGGAACGAGTGGTGTTCGTGCGCCACGACCCATCGCCCGCCTTCCTTACGCAGCCCGACCGTCAGGCGCAGCCGGTTCTCGGGGTCATCCTGCAGCTCCTTCTGCGTTCCGCAGCGCAGCAACGCGTGCGCGAACGCGACATCGTCGCCCGCCGTCACGTCGAGCGCGAGGATCTCGAACGAGGCGCCTTGCAGCTGCCAGGTGAAGAAGGGCGGCCATGTCTCGCGGTACGCGTCGATGCCACGTACACCGTCGTTCGGCGGCGGCACGTCGAACATCACGATGTCGTCGGAGTGATCGGCAAGGACGCCGTCCAAGTCCCCGGCGTGCACAGCGTTCGCCCAGCGCTCGATCAGCGCCCGGATCTCGGTCTCGTCAGTCACGGCCCCGTCCTTTCACTTGCTCTGCGCGTACACAAGGCAGACACCCGCAACGACCGGAACTCATCGGATACGCAACCGGCCAGGACGCCGAAACGGCGTCCTGGCCGGTCGATCCGCGGCGCGGCGAGTCCGTCACCAGGACGGCATCATGGCCTCGGGATAGCGGGAGCCGGCCGCGCCCTGAGGCAGGATCTCCTGGATGCGCGCGAGGTCCCCCGGCGTAAGCGTGACGTGCGCGGCGGCGACGTTCTGGGCCAGGCGTGCGGGGCTGCGGGTGCCGGGGATCGGAACGATGTCGTCGCCCTGGGCGAGCAGCCAGGCCAGCGCGAGCTGGGTGACGCTGATGCCCTTGGCGTCCGCGAGGGCGGTCAGCTCGCGGATGGCGGCCAGGTTCTTCTCGTAGTTGCCGGGCTGCCAGCGGTCGTCCCAGCTGCGCATGTCGTCGGCGGGGTAGTCGGCGGCGGGTTTCGCCGCGCCGGTGAGGAAGCCGCGGCCCAGCGGCGAGTACGGCACGAATCCGATGCCCAGCTCCCGCACCGCGGGCAGCACTTCGGCCTCCACGGCGCGCTCGAACACCGAGTACTCGGTCTGCAATACCGATACCGGGTGTACGGAGTGGGCGCGCCGGATGATGTCGGGGCCGGCCTCGCTGAGCCCGAAGTAGCGCACCTTGCCTTCGGCGATCAGCTCGCCGACCGTGCCCGCCACGTCCTCGATGGGTACGTCCGGGTCGACGCGGTGCTGGTAGAGCACGTCGATGTGGTCGGTGCCGAGATGGCGGAGGCTGGTCTCGGTGACCTCGCGGATGTGTTCCGGCCGGCTGTCCAGCGCGATCCCGACGTTCTGCGGATCGCTCAGGTCGAAGCCGAACTTGGTGGCGATCACGATGTCGTCGCGGAAGTCCTTCACCGCACGGCCGAGCAGTTGCTCGTTGCTGCCGGTGCCCATGCCGTACAGCTCGGCCGTGTCGAAGAGGGTGACGCCCAGTTCGTGTGCTCGGCGGATGGTGGCGATGCCGCCCCGCTCGTCGCCTGCGCCGTACGCCATGGTCATGCCCATCGTGCCGAGGCCGAGCGCCCCGACCTCAAGGCCCTGCGTGCCGAGCGTGCGCCTCGGCAAGTTCTTGTCGCGCTGTGTCATGCCTTCAACGCTAGGTGTGCGGCCACTCGAGGTCATGGGGCGCCGGTCGCATAGGATTGCCCAATCCTCTCAGTTCACCTCCTCTCGGTTCCTCTGAGTTCACCTCCTGGAATCTGTCATCGTCGTCCTCTCCTTAAGGGGCAGTGCATGCTGGACCAGCTCGCGCCGGCCATCGCCCGGCACTGCGACGGCTGGTGGTCCGCCAGCGCGGTGCCACGTCTCACGCTGGTCGCGCTCGACGAGTTCGTCGCCCCCGCCGACCTGCTGTACGAGCCGATGATCTGCTTCGTAGCCGACGGCGCCAAGCGCACCGTCGTGGGCGAGCGGAGCTGGGTGGCCGGGCGCGGCGAGATGTTCCTCAACTCGGTCGTACTGCCGGTCACCGCCGTGTTCGAGCGGCTGCCGTACCGCTCGGCGGTACTCCGTATCGACGGCCACATGCTCGCCGAGCTGCTGCTGGAACTGGACGGAACGAACCCGCGCGCACTGCCCGCTCCCGGCGGGCAGGCCACTGCCCCGATGACAGCCGAGATCGTCGACGCGGTCACCCGGTGGGTGGGGCTGCTCGACGCGCCGGACGACATCCGTCCCCTGGCGCCCCGTATCGAGAGCGAAATCCTGTACCGGCTGCTCGGAAGCCCCCTCGGCCCGCAGCTGCGCCAGTTCGCGCTGGCCGACTCCGGCGTCGTCCGGGTGCGCGAGGCAGCCGCGTGGATCACCGAGCACTACACCGAGCCGCTCACCATCGAGAAGATCGCGGCGGCCGCGCACATGAGCACCGCGACGCTGCACCGGCACTTCAAGGCCGCCACCGGCATGAGCCCGCTGCGGTTCCAGAAGCAGCTGCGGCTGCAGGAGGCACGACGGCGGCTGGTCGGCGGCGACACCACGGCGGTGCAGGCCGCGGAAGCGGTCGGATACGCGAGCGCGACACAGTTCAGCCGCGAGTACCGACGCGCCTACGGTCTGCCGCCGGTCCAGGACGCGGCCCGCATGCGCGGCAAGTTGCTGAACGCCCGGCGGAACTAGGGACAATGACGCCTTCCGGGCTGACGGCTCGCTCCTCACCCGTGCACAATGACAGCACAATGACAGGGACACGCCATCTGGAGGGACCGTGAGCCTGCCTCGCCGCACCGAAAGCCCGCGCTCTGTCGCCGTCTCGGCCGTCGCCGTACTGGCCGTGCTGCTCACCTGGCTCACCGCGACCGGTCCCACCGCCCACGCCGTCGACCGGGCGGTCGAGGTGCGCGGCGGGGACGTGATCTACAGCAACACCGGAGGCCGCTGCACGGTCGGCTTCAACACCCGCAGCGGGAGCCAGACCTACGCGCTGCTGTCCGGCCGGTGCGCTCAGGGCAGCAGCACCTGGTACGCGGACGCGGCCCGTACCGTACAGATCGGTGTCACCCAGGGCGTCAGCTTCCCGGGCAACGACTTCGCGGCCATCCGCCACACCAACACGACGGTGACCTACCCGGGCGAGGTCAGGCTCGGCACCAGCGGCGGCGTGCGCGACATCACCGGCGCGGCTCAGCCGAGCGTCGGTCAGTCGCTCTGCCATGTCGGCCGAGTGGGCGGCTACCGCTGCGGCATCGTGCAGTCCGTGAACAACACGGTCACGTATCCCGAGGGCGTCGTGTACGGCCTGTTCCGTTCCAACATCTGCTCCGAGCCCGGCGATCCGGGCGGGCCCGCCTTCTCCGGGGGCACGGCGCTCGGCGTCATCGTCGGCGGGAGCGGCAACTGCTCCACGGGCGGCACGACGTTCTACCAGCCGGTGACAGAGGCGCTGTCGACGTACGGCCTGAGTCTGTACTGATCCAGCGCGCTCAGGTGCTCATGGTGCTCCAGGTGATGAAGGGCACGGGGAACTCCAGCAGGTGACGGTCCGTTACGAACAGCGGAACCCCCACTCCTCAGAGTCCCGCCCCACACTCTTCACGGAGGCCCGGAACCATGACCTGGAACCACCACCAGCCGTCCCGGCGCACCGTTCTCGGCGGTGCCGCCGTCGCCGCGTTCGCAGTGGCCGGCAGCGCCGGCACGGCGAACGCCTCTCCAGCCGCCCTTGCTGCCGCATGGCCGACCGAGTTCCCGCTCCCCAACGGCTTTCTGCCCGAGGGGATCACCATCGGCAGAAAGCCGTACGCCTATATGGGCTCGCGCGCCAACGGAGCCGTCTACCGCACCGATCTGCGCACCGGCAAAGGCGGATTCATCTACGAGGGCGCGGCCGGCACGGCGTCCATCGGGCTGAAGCTGGACCATGACGGCCTGCTCTACATCGCCGGAGGCGGTGGAGGAACGGCTCGGATCGTCGACACCCACACCGGCCGGCTCGCAACCACGTATCAACTCACCGAGGCGACTGGCCACTTCGTCAACGATGTCATCCTGCTCGGCGGCCTCGCCTGGTTCACCGACTCGCGCGACAGCGTGCTGTACGGCGTACCGCGCGGCTGCGACGGAGAGATCCGCAGCCTGCCGCTCGGCGGCGACTGGGTACAGACGCCGAATGTGAACAACGCCAACGGCATCGTCGACACCCCCGACGGCCGAGGACTGATCGTCGTCAGCAGTACGCCCGGCAAGCTCTACCACGTGAACCTGAAGACCGGTTACGCCACCGAGATCGCGCTGAACGGCGCGGACAACGTCGTCAACGGCGACGGTCTCGTGCGCGTCGGACGCACGCTGTACGTCGTGCAGAACCGGCTGAACCTCATCAGCGTGTTCGACCTCGACGCCAAGGTCACCACCGCGACCCTGCGCCGCACGATCACCGACCCCCGCTTCGACGTGCCTACCACCGCCGCCCGCTGGGGCGATCGCCTCTATCTCGTCAACGCCCGCTTCACCAGTCCACAGACGCCCGACACGACCTTCAACGGCGTCGCTGTTTCCCTCTGACGTTCCGACGGCCTTACGACCTGACCGCGGGGGGGGGGGGGGGGGCCCCCCCCCCCCCCCCCCCCCCCCCCCCCCGCGCCGCCCCCCCCCCCCCCCCCCCCCCCCCCCCCCCCCCCCCCCCCCCCCCCCCCCC
>NZ_JBIRTX010000017.1:0-159653 GCF_044334895.1 Streptomyces sp. NPDC020681
GTGCGGTGTGTTCCTAGACAGCTCCACCACATCGGAGGTCTTCGCCATGTTCAAGACCCACAACTGTCAACAACGCTCGTGATCAATACACCTAGCGCCCGCGGTACTCCGGCGTCCGGCGCTCCACGAAGCTCGCCACTCCCTCGTTCGCGTCCCGCGTCGTCATGTTGATCTCCTGCGCCGCCGCCTCGGCCGCGAACGCCGTCGTCCTGTCCGCGTCCAGCGACGCGTTCACCAGCTGCTTCGTCAGCGCGAGCGCCCGCGTCGGACCCTGGGCCAGCCGCTCCGCCCACTCGCGTGCCGTCTTCTCCAACTCGTCCGCCGGGACGACCCGGTTGACCAGTCCGAGCCGCTCGGCGTCGGCGGCCGGCAGCGCGTCGCCGAAGAACATCAGCTCCTTGGCCCGCTGCGGGCCGATCAGCCGCGGCAGGAGATACGCGCCGCCGCCGTCCGGGACGAGACCCCGGCGGACGAACACCTCGATGAACCTGGCCGGTTCGGCGGCCAGAACGAGGTCGCAGGCGAGGGCGAGATGCGCACCGATGCCCGCGGCGGTGCCGTTGACCGCGGCGATCACCGGCTTTTCGCAGTCGAGTACGGCGGCGATGAGGCGCTGCGCGCCGAGCCGGATCGTACGGGCCACATCGCCTGGCACCCGGTCCCCGGCCGAAGGCGCTCCCCGCAGGTCCGCGCCCGCGCAGAAACCCTTGCCGGTGGCGGTGATCACGACCGCCCGTACGTCCGGGTCCGCGGACGCCGCGCCGAGGAGCGCGATGATCCGCTCGCGCTGGTCCCAGGTGACGGCGTTCATCGCCTCGGGCCGGTTGAGGGTGATCCACGAGACGCCGTTGTCAGTGGCGTGCAGTACCAATGACTCAGCGGGTTCTTTTGACTCTTCGGGGGAGGAAGTCATGGGCGTACGGCTCCAAGTCGTCGGGTCACCGGCATACCGCCAGCGCGTCCAGCGCCACCGCACCCTGCCCGCGCGGCAGCACCATCAGCGGGTTGATGTCCAGTTCGGACAGTTCGTCGCCCAGTTCCAGCGCCATCCGCTGGACCCGCAGCACCACCTCCACCAGCGCGTCGACGTCCACCGGCGGTCCGCCTCGTACTCCGTCCAGCAGGGCGCGGCCGCGCAGTTCGCCGAGCATCGCGCGGGCCTGGTCCTCGCCGAACGGCGGGACGCGTACGGCGGCGTCCTGCAGGACCTCCACCAGCACCCCGCCGAGCCCGACCGTCACCGTCGGGCCGAACAGCGCGTCCTGCGTGACGCCGACGACCATCTCCACACCCCGCTCGACCATCTGGCAGACCAGGATCCCGTCGAGGTCCGCCTCCTCGTAGCGCGCGATGTCGGTGAGTTCGCGATACGCGTCGCGAACCTGGCTCGCCGAGGTCAGCCCGATCTTCACCAGGCCCAGTTCGGTCTTGTGCGCCAGCTGTGTCCCGGACGCCTTCATGACGACCGGGTAGCCGACCAGACCCGCCGCCCGGACCGCCGCCGCCGCGCTGGTCACCAGCTGCTCGCGCGGGACGCGGATGCCGTACGCCCGCAGGAGCTGCTTCGCCGCGTGCTCGCTCAGCTGCTTGCCGGGACGCATCAGCGCCTGCGCCTTGCGGAAGGACGGCGACGGCGTGCGCGGTGCGTCGTCGAACGGCGAGCGGTAGCCGACGGTGAAACGGTGGTGGTCCAGATAGGCGCGGACCGCGGTGATGCAGTTCCCGAAGGTGCGGAAGGTCGCGACCCGCGAGGAGCCGAGCAGCGTCTCGCGGTACGCCGCCTCCGTGCCCACCGGCGACCCCCACACCACGCACACCAGCTTGTCCGTGGCTTCCGCCGCGTCCACCAGGTCCTGGGCCAGCTTGTCGCTCATCGGCGGGAAGGGGCCGGTGATCGGGCAGATCAGCACGCCGACGGACGGGTCTTCGAGGATCGCGTCGATGATCTTGCGGCCACGCCAGTCGCCCACCGGGTGCCCGCCGTTGTCGACGGGGTTCGCGACGCTCAGATACTCCGGTATCCACTCGTGCAGTTCGGCCTGCTTGGCCTCGGAGAGCTGGGGCATCGGCAGCCCCGCCGCGGTCGCCAGGTCCGAGAAGTGCGCGCCCGTGCCGCCGGAGATCGAATAGACCACGACCCCGTCGACCACCGGCCTGCGGGCCCGCGCCAACAGCGCTGACGTGTCCTGGAGTTCGTCGAGCCCGTCCACCCGGATCACGCCGAACTGCCGCATGGCCGCGTCCACCACCTGGTCCGCGCCGGTCAGTTTGCCGGTGTGCGAGGCGGCCATCCTGGCACCGGTCTCGGTCCGCCCGACCTTGACCGCGACGACCGGCACCCCGCGCCGCGCCGCCCGGTCCGCAGCGAGCAGGAAGGAGCGTCCGTCCTTGAGCCCCTCCACGTAGCAGGCGATGGCCCCGACCTCGGGCCGTTCGGCGAAGTACGAGATGAAGTCGGCGGTCTCCAGATCGGCCTCGTTGCCGGTCGGCGCCCAGTGGGAGAGCCGTACGCCCAGCTCCTGAAGGGTGAAGACCGGCCTGCCCTGGTGTCCCGACTGGGTGATCAGCGCGATCGCCGGACCGTCCAGGTCGTCGCGGAACTTCTCGAAGGCGTTGAGATTGGTGTTGGGCCCGAGCAGCCGCAGACCGGCCCGCTCCACCGCGGCCGCCAGCCGGGTCTGGGCCTCGGCACCGGCCGCGCCGGTCTCGGCGTATCCGGAGGCGAACGCGACGGCGAACTTCACCTTGGCCTGGGCCAGTTCCTCGATCACCGGCAGCGGGTCGCCGACCAGCAGCACGGCGAGATCGACCTGCTCGGGCAGCTCGCCGACGGACGGCACACAGCGCAGCCCGAAGACGCTCTCCCGGGTGGGATGCACGGGATACAGCCGCGCACCGACCCGCTCGGCCCAGTCCACGAGTTGTCTGGTGATCCCGGTGTTGGGCCGCCCGTCGCCGTCCGACGCCCCGACGACGGCGACGGACGCCGGCCGGAAGAACCGGTCGAGATCGGGCACGGGCGCGTGCAGCGGCCGCCCGCTGACGTCCATGTCGCCGTCGGTCGCGGTGATCGAGGCAGTGTCATGGACGGCATCGCGGGCGTGCTCCCCGCAGGCCACCACTCGGGCGCGGAGGTCGGAGGTGAGGGTGCCGTGAGTTGATCCAAGCATCGCTGAGCCCCGCTCCTGCTCGTAGCCAAGTTAACTGACGCATAGTCAGATTACAGACCTGACGGCATGTCAGGAACACTCCTGCGGGCAAAGCTGTACGGGAGGGGTGCTTTATCGGGTCGGAACGGGTCCTTGGGCCGGGTCCTTGGGCCGGGCCCCTCGGGTCAGGCCGGGTCGTCGGCTCGGGCCAGGTCCTCGGTCGAGGCCAGCTCCGCGAGGACGGCGAAGTGATCCGAGGGCCATACGCCGTCGACGGATCCGTCACCGCCGCGCCGCACGGACATCACGTGGCCGAGACCGTCGGGCCCGGGCAGCCCGACATGGATGTAGTCGATGCGGACGCTCGGCTGGAAGTACTCCGAGACATACGGGTTGGCTGCGTCCCAGGTCGCCGATGGCGCCGCCGGGTCGGCGTACTCCCAGGCATCCAGGAGTACTTGGCCCGGAACGGCGGGCGCGGTCTTGTAGCCGCCGAACAGCCGGACTTCGTCCGAGTCGGGCCATGCGTTGAAGTCACCGGTGACCACGGGTGGAAAGAGCGTCGGGCCGCGGTGTGCCGCCACGAATTCCGCGAGTGCCCGCACCTGCTCGCACCGCATGGCCGAGCCGTCGACGGCCGAGGTCAGATGGGTGGTGAAGAACGGCACCTGATGGTTGGGCGCATCTATGAGCGCGTGGAGAGCCAGCCGCCCGTCGTCGTCACCTTCGGCGGAAGGCAGTCGCAGCACGCGCTGGTCCACGATGGGCCAGCGGCTGAGCACCGCGTTGCCGAAACTCACGGCCGAATCGCCGAGTCGCCGCTGCCATCGCTCCGGCGCGTCGGAGGAGGCCCAGGTCCAGTGCATGCCGAGTTCTTCGGCAAGCCACTCGGCAAGGTTCTCCCCGTCACGCGCCCAGACCTCCTGCAACCCGATGACGTCGGGTTGCAGCTCGCGCAGCACGGCGAGAATCGCCTTCTGCCGCTCCTGCCACGGGCCGAACCGCCACCACACGTTCCACGTCAGTACGCGCATTGCCCCACCCCTCACCGGCCTCAGGCGGATCCTGCCGGCCCTGAGGCCAGCCTCCTGGTGACGCGGCGCTGGATCAAGCCGGTTCGCGGACCGGTCGCTCGTTCCGACCGGTCCGCGTCGCACCTCGCACCTCGTGCGTCATGCGTCATGCGTCATGCGTCATGCGTCATGCGTCATGCGTCATGCGTCATGCGTCATGCGTCATGCGTCATCAGACGAACGCGCGCCAGTCCGCGTTCAGGCGGTGCGCAATCCGGATGGTGATGAACTCGTTGTTGTCCGCCTTGCCCGGCGTACGGCCCGAGGAGAACGGGAAGTTGTTGTCGTTCAGTACCGCCAGAGTCCGGTCGTCGAGGAGGACGACGTCCTCGATCGTGGTGAACGGGAAGCGGAAGGTTTCGCCGAAGCCGCCGAGGCCCTTCGGGTTCGCGATGTTCAGCAGGTCGGCGACCAGCGTCTTGTCCATGACCCCGTCGCCGTTGCGGTCGCGGGTGTCGGCGAGGTAGATCCGCTTGAACTTGGCGTCGTCGCCCTGGCCGCCGTCGCGCTCGATGACCAGGAAACGGTGGCGGTCGACGGCGATGGCGTCGCCGATGGCGTTCGACGGCGACTCCAGGCGGTAGGTCCAGCGCTTACCGGTGTACTTGCCTGCACGCAGGTCGAAGTCGCTGAAGCGCAGGTCGCCGGGGGTGTCACCGGTCACCGTGCCCTCGAGGAGCGGGTAGAGGTGGCGGCCGTCGACCGAGCGGACCATGCCCTCGAAGCCCTTGCTGCCGCCGAGGGTGGGCTGCCCGCCGTTCAGGTACGGGTTCTCCGGCGCCTGTACGCCGTCCAGCGCGATCGGGGCCTCGAGGAGGCGGCCGGTCGGCGAGAAGTGCAGCAGGAACGGGCCGAACTCGTCGCCCATCCAGTACGTGCCGTCGTACGACCGCACGATCGACTCGACGTCGAAGTCGGCGCCGGTCAGCACCCGGTCGGCACGCGTGAGCGGGAACGGCACGCGGTGGTGCGGGTCGCTGAGGTTGAAGCCGCCCAGCACCGCGACCTTTCCGGTACGGGTGTCCGGCTTGACGCGGTGGACGCGCAACAGGAAGTCGGCGCTGTTGGCCTTGCCGCCGAAGCCGTTGTCGGACAGCACGTCGTAGCTGCCGTCGTGCCGGTTGACGATGCCGCTGAAGCCCTGGACCGGCTGGCCCGCGAACGGCGCCGCGATGCCGTTGAACGGGCCCGCGCCGATGGCCGAGCCGGACGGCTCGCTGTTCGGTACGAACGTCTCGGCCGGAAGCGACGCGAAACCGGTCAGCGTGGCCTGCCCGAAGGCCGTGTCCGTGGCGTCGCGGTCGGCCACCGCGGGCGACGCGAGCCCGACGGTCAGCGCGGCGGCGCTGAGCATGATCAAAAGTCTCTTCATGGCCTGCACGTTAGGGACACCGGATGACGGGCGGCCCAACGGAAGGCGACCGGTCTGCGGTACCGCTCGGTCAGCCCTTGGCCAGTGACTTGGCCAGCGACTTGGCGATCTTGCGGGCGTCGATGGTCATCTCGCGGAACATGCCGCTGATCGGGTTCGTGAACCCCGTGAAGTACAGGCCCGGAGTCTGCGCGAGCGTGCGGCCACCATGCGTCAGGGGCTTGCCGCGCTCGTCCAGGATTCCGAGATGGCCGACCAGGCCCTCCAGCGCCCGCCGGTAGCCGGTCGCCGCGATCACCACGTCCGGCGAGATGCGGGTGCCGTCCGCGAGGACCGCCTTGCCGGACTCGAAGGAGTCGAGCGCCGCGACGGGTTCGACCTTCCCGGTACGTACGGCGTCGATCAGGCCCACGTCCTGGATCGGGACCGCGCCCTCCTTGACCCGGGAGTACAGGCCGGTGTCCGGGCGCGGCAGGCCGTGTTCGGCGAGGTCCGGCACGGAGATCCGGCACATGACGGCCGCCGCCCGGTCCACCATGCGTACGGGCAGCCGGCGAGCCAGGATGCCGGTGCGCTGGGCGGGCCAGCCCGCCGTGGAGCGGCGGACGATGTGCGGGATCGTGCGGACGGCGATGCGCACTCGCGAAGCGCCGCCCTCCACCAGGTCGACGGCTATCTCCGCACCCGTGTTGCCGACGCCGACGACCAGGACGTCCTTGCCGCGGTACGGCGCGGCGTTGCGGTACTCGCCGGCGTGCAGCAGCTCGCCGGTGTACGCGTCGCTGCCGGGCCACTCGGGCAGCCTCGGCGTGTGGTTGTAGCCGGTGGCCACCACGACGGCGCTGCCGGTCAGCCGGCGGCCGCCGGTCGCGTGCAGCACCCAGTCGGAGCCTGCGGGTTCGATCCGGGAGACCTCGACCCCGGGCACGATCTCCAGCTCGTGGAACTCCGCGTACTTCTCCAGATACCGGACCACGTCGTCCCGGGAGACCCACCGTCCGAAGGAGCGCGGCATGGGAAGACCCGGCAGTGCCGACAGCCGTCGCGTGGTGTGCAGGTGGAGCCGGTCGTAGTGGCGGCGCCAGGAGGCGCCGACGGACTCGGACTTCTCCAGCACCACGGCACGTACGCCCTGCTCGCGCAGCGCGGCGGCGGCGGCGAGACCGCCGGGGCCGCCGCCGATGACGTATACCGGTCTGTCGTTCGTGAGATCGATGTCCTTTTCGTCGGCCATGCGCGTGAGCGTAATCGCGCGATTACTTGATGGGTCTCAGTCAAGACGGGAAATGATTGCGAATTCATCACGCCTGCACACGCCTTGCGCACACTTCGCACCATCTCTTGCGAGGGCCTCCCGCCATCCGCTGAACTGACGTACCGTCAGATGCTCATGGTCATGCTCACGCCCGTGCACACACGTCCCTACGCAGACAGGGAGGTCCGGATGGAGACCATCTGGCTCACCGGTGCCGAGTGGCTCGCCGTCCTCCGCATCGGTCTCGGCCTGTGGTGGCTGGAGAGCTGGCGGCACAAGGACAAGAAAGGCTGGTTCGAGCGGGGCACCGGGATCGCCTGGGCCGCGGACGTGGCGGGCAAGCACAGGTGGCCGGTGGTGAAGAACGGCTTCGCGACGGTGGTCCAGCCGCGGCCCAAGACGATGGCGTACGTCGTCGTCTACGCCGAACTCGCCCTGGGGCTCGGCCTGGCCAGCGGCTTTCTGACACCGATCGCGCTCGTCGGCGGGCTGCTGCTCAATCTGCTCTATCTGGTGCTGATGATCCATGACTGGGCGGAACAGGGACAGAACGCCATGATGGCGCTCATATCGCTCGTCGCGCTGTTCGCCATGTCCTGGCAGACCTGGTCGCTCGACAGCGCGATCGGACTCTTCTGATGAGCACCGCGAACGCCGCGAACGCCGCACTGCCTGAAGTCGACGACTTCACGCGGCCCTTCTGGGACGCGGCGCGGGACGGCCGGCTGCTGATCCGCCGCTGCCGTGCGTGCGGAAAGGCCCACCACTACCCGCGGGAGTTCTGTCCGTACTGCTGGAGCGAGGACGTCGACTGGATGGCGGCGAGCGGCCGGGCCACGCTGTACACGTGGTCCGTGGTGCACCGCAACGACCTTCCGCCGTTCGGCGCGCGCGTCCCGTACACGGCGGCGGTCGTCGACCTCGCGGAGGGCCCGCGGATGATGACCGAAATCGTCGGCTGCGCGGAGGAGGGCCTGGCGATCGGGATGGCGCTGGAGGTCGGCTTCAGGCCGGAAGGTGAGGTCGCGGTGCCGGTGTTCCGCCCTTCGCGGCCGGCCTGATCACAGTCCGCCCGGTCACGGCCAGAGCAGTTCCCTCGCCCAGCCGTCGTCCGCCTCGCGCCGGTAGCGCAGCCGTACATGCCGGCGCCGCTCGTCGCCCTGGAAGTACTCCACCTCCCGCGGCCGGAGCACATACCGCGTCCAGGTCGCGACCGGCGCGTCCGGCTCGGCCTGCGCTCGCTCCCACGCGGCCTGCGATGCCCGTGCCAACTCCTCGCGGGAGCCGAGGACTTCGCTCTGCCTGCCCGTGAGCGCGGCGGCCAGCGCGCCCG
Source organism: Streptomyces sp. NPDC020681 (assembly GCF_044334895.1). Lineage (NCBI taxonomy): Bacteria > Bacillati > Actinomycetota > Actinomycetes > Kitasatosporales > Streptomycetaceae > Streptomyces > Streptomyces sp. NPDC020681. Next base: position 8,183 of record NZ_JBIRTX010000017.1, read on the forward strand.
TCGAGCGCGCATGCAGATCCGCCCGGCTCTCCTGCGAACCGGCCGCGCTCACTCGGCCCCGGACCCTGATCTGCCGCCCCTGGACCGCCCAGTAGAAGCCGAGCGCCGCATCGGGACGCGCGGCCAGTTGGCGGCCCTTCGCGCTGGTGGCGTGCGAGGCGAAGTGCCAGCCCTGCTCGTCCGCGTCGTGCAGCATCAGCGTCCGTACGTCGGGCCGCCCCTGGTCGTCCACGGTGGCCAGGGTCATGGTGTGCGGCTCGGTCTGGCCTGCCGCCACGGCCTCGGCGAACCACTGATGGAAAAGCGGGATGGGGGTGGCTGGGGCGGTGTCCGGATCGAAGGCGGGAAGGTCCGTGTCCCAGACGCGCTGTGCGTGGAGCAGCGCGCGAAAGGCGTCCGGTTGATCTCTGTCCATGTGATCTCTGTCCATGTGATCTCTGACCATGCGCCCAGTCTGCCGCGCCAGGAGATCCCGGCGACCCCTTCCAATCTGACGATGCGTCAGGTTCAATGACTGATGTGATGGGACACGCAGGGATGGCGGCCACCGCCGTCCGATACCTCCGCTCGGTCGGAACCTCCACGGCCACCGAGCCGTTCGACGCCTTGCCGCGCCCGGACCTGCGGGCCGTCGGCGAGGAGGAGCGGCTGCCGCTCGACCCGGGCGAGTTCCGGCGCGTGCTCGGCTCCTTCGCGACCGGGGTCACCGTGGTCACGGCGTACGACGAGGACGGGCCCGCCGGCTTCGCCTGCCAGTCCTTCGCGTCGCTCTCGCTCGACCCGCCGCTGGTCGTGTTCATGGCCGGCCGTACGTCGACGACCTGGCCGCGGATCGCGCGCGCGGGCGTCTTCTGCGTGAACATCCTCGGCGAGGACCAGGGCACGCTGTGCCGGGGCTTCGCGGTGCCCGGCGCGGACAAGTTCGCGGGCGTGGCCCACACTCCGGCCCCGGCGACGGGTTCGCCGCTGCTGGACGGCGTACCGGCCTGGGTCGACTGCACGATCCAGACGGTGCACACGGGCGGCGACCACCTGATCGTCATCGGCCGCGTGGAGGCCCTCGGCGCAGCGGCCGAGTCGGCACCGCTGCTCTTCCACCGCGGCCAGTTCGGCCGCCTCGACTCCTGACGCGCCGGACCACTGACACCGCGGGGTCACGTCACCTTGTCCGCCGGCGCGGCCGGCGACACAGGTGCGACCGGGTTCAGCGTCGGCAGTGGCTTCCGGCGGATCACCAGGGACATCAGCGCCGCCGCCGCGCACAGCGCGCCCGAGGCGTACCAGACCACGTCGTACGAGCCGAAGACGTCCCGCGCCACGCCGCCCGCGAAGGCGATGATCGCCGCGCCCACTTGGTGGGAGGCGAGCACCCAGCCGAAGACGATCGCGCTGTCCTCGCCGTAGTGCTCGCGGCACAGGGCGATCGTCGGCGGGACCGTCGCCACCCAGTCCAGGCCGTAGAAGACGATGAAGAACAGCATCGGCGGATGGACGGAGGGGGCCAGCAGCATCGGGAGGAAGAGCAGGGAGATGCCGCGCAGCGCGTAGTAGACCGCGAGCAGCCGGCGGGCCTCGAAGCGGTCGGTGAACCAGCCCGAGGCGATCGTGCCCACGACGTCGAAGACGCCGATCACCGCGAGCAGGGAGGCCGCCGCCGTGATCGGCATGCCGTGGTCGTGGGCGGCGGGCACGAAGTGGGTCTTGACCAGGCCGTTCGTCGATGCGCCGCAGATCGCGAAGGTGCCCGCCAGCAGCCAGAACGGGCCCGTGCGCGCCGCGCGGAACAGGACCTGCACCGCGCGGCGGGCCGCGCCCGGTACCGGGTCCGGCTTCGGGGTGAAGCCCTCCGCGCCGTAGGCCGCGATGCCGATGTCCGCCGGGTGGTCCCGCAGCAGCAGCCAGACGAACGGGACGACCGCGAGGGCCGAGAGCGCGACGGTGATCGAGGCCGGGCGCCAGTCGTGGTTCTCGACCAGCCAGGAGAGCAGCGGGAGGAAGATCAGCTGGCCGGACGCGCCGGCAGCGGTGAGGATGCCGGTGACCAGGCCGCGTCGCTTCACGAACCAGCGGTTGGTGACCGTCGCCGCGAACGCCAGCGCCATCGAGCCGCTGCCGAGGCCGACGAGAACGCCCCAGTACAGCACCAGTTGCCAGGACGTCGTCATGATCGTGGTCAGGCCGGAGCCGACCGCGATCACGGTGAGCGCGACCGCGACGACCCGGCGGATGCCGAAGCGGTCCATCAGCGCCGCGGCGAACGGCGCGGTCAGACCGTACAGCGCGAGATTGACCGAGACCGCGAAGCCGATCGTGCCGCGCGACCAGTCGAACTCCTCGTGCAGCGGCTCGATCAACAGCCCCGGCAGTGAGGCGAACGCGGCCGCGCCGATGATCGTCACAAAGGCGACGACCGCGACGAACCATGCGCGGTGGATACGGACCGGGGCTGGAGGAGTCTTAGGCACGGCGTCAAGCATCCGGGGGCCGGCCGGCGACAACGAGTGGCCCGAGGGACAGCATTCGATAGGATCGGGCCATGGGCAAGGACCGCAAGGACCGCAAGGACCGCAAGGACATGAAACCCGGGCATCGGGTCGTGGTGCTCGCGCTCAGCGGGCTCCTGCCCTTCGAGCTCGGCATCCCGCACCGCATCTTCGGGCGCGCCAAGGACGCCGACGGCCAACTCCTCTACGAGATCGTCACCTGCTCCGTCCGGCCCGGACCCGTCCGTACGGACGCCGACTTCGACATCCACGTCCAGCACGGGCCCGAAGCGCTGGCCACCGCCGACACGGTCGTCATCCCCGCCTCGTACGAGCTCGGTCCGGTCCACGAAGACGGCAGGCTCACCGACGAACTCGCCGACGCCCTCGCGCACATCCGGCCCGGCACCCGCATGGTCGCCATCTGCACCGGGGGATATGTCCTCGCCGCCGCCGGGCTCCTCGACGGGCGGCCCGCCACCACCCACTGGTCGTCCGCCGAGCACTTCCAGCGGCTCTTCCCGTTGGTGAAGGTCGACGCGGACGTCCTGTTCATCGACGACGGCGACGTGCTGACATCGGCCGGTGTCGCGGCCGGTATCGACCTGTGCCTGCACATCGTGCGGCGCGACCACGGCACCGCAGTCGCCAACGACGTGGCGCGCCGCACGGTCGTACCGCCGCACCGCGACGGCGGACAGGCCCAGTACATCCACCGGCCCCTCCCCGAACCGCAGTCCGCGACCACCACCGGCGCACGGGCCTGGGCGCTGAGCCGCCTCCACGAGCCGATCCAGCTGCGCGACATGGCGGAGCAGGAGTCCATGAGCGTACGGACGTTCACGCGCCGCTTCCGCGAGGAGGCGGGCATCAGCCCTGGCGAGTGGCTGACGCGGCAGCGCGTCGAGCGGGCCCGGCACCTGCTGGAGTCGACGGATCTCTCCGTCGACCAGGTGGCCCAGGACGCGGGCTTCGGTACGGCGCAGTCGATGCGGCAGCATCTGCAGGCGGCGCTGGGCGTGCCGCCCACGGTCTACCGGCGCACCTTCCGCGCGGGCGCCCGCGACTGATTCCGGATCCGCAGGCGGATTCAGAAGGTGAGCACTCCGCGTGCCACCCGTCCGTGGTGCGCGTCGTCCGCCGCCTTCGCGAAGTCCTCGATCGGATAGGTCTCGGTGACCAGTTCGTCCAGCAGCAGCGTGCCCTGCCGGTACAGCTCGGCGTAGAGCGCGATGTCGTGCTGCGGGCGCGAGGACCCGTAACGGCAGCCCAGGATGGACTTGTCGAGGAACATCGCCGCCGGCAGGAAGGACGCCTCCGCCGTCGCCGCCGGCATGCCGAGCAGGATCGCCTGGCCGTGCCGGTCCAGCAGCTCGATCGCCTGCCGGATCAGGCCGACATGTCCGACGCACTCGAAGACATGGTCCGCGCCGGTCGGCAGGATGTCCCGCACACCATCGGCCGACGGAAGGAAGTCCGTCGCCCCGAACTGCCGGGCCACCGCCTCCTTCGCCGGGTTCGAGTCGACCGCGACGATCGCCGACGCGCCCGCGATCCGCGCGCCCTGGATGACGTTCAGCCCGATCCCGCCCGTCCCGATCACCACGACGCTCTCGCCACGGCCGACCTTCGCGCGGTTCAGTACGGCTCCGACTCCCGTCAGCACGGCGCAGCCGATCAGCGCCGCCGAGGTGAGCGGGAGTTCGGCCGGGATCTTCACCGCCTGGACGGCCTTCACGACGGTGCGTTCGGCGAACGCGGAGTTGGAGGCGAACTGGAAGACCGGCTCGCCTCCGCGCGAGAACGGCCGGCCGGGCCGGCCGATCGCCTTGCGGCACATGGTGGGGCGTCCGCGGTCGCAGTCCGCGCACGCGCCGCAGTTGGCGAGCGTGGAGAGCGAGACATGGTCGCCGGGCGCGACATGGCCGACGCCGGCGCCGACCGCCTCGACGACGCCCGCGCCCTCGTGGCCCAGCACGACAGGTGCCGGGAAGGGGATCGTGCCGTCGATCACCGACAGATCGCTGTGGCACAGTCCGGCGGCGGCGACGGCGACAAGCACCTCGCCGGGACCCGGGTCCCGTATCTCCAGATCGTCGACCACCTGGGCCTGTTGGCCGTCGAACACAACGCCTCTCATCACGGCTCCCTCGGTTCCTTCGGTTCTCTCGGTTCCTTCGGCAGGCCGAGCACGCGCTCGGCGATGATGTTGCGCTGGATCTCGTCCGAGCCGCCGTAGATCGTGTCGGCGCGGGAGAACAGGAACAGCTGCTGGAGTTCGTCGAGTTCGTACGGCCGCTCCGTGCTCCAGTCGTACGGACCGGCCGCCGCACCCACGCCCCGTACGGCCATCGCGAGCTCACCGAGCCGCTGGTGCCAGCCGCCCCACAGCAGCTTGGCGACGCTGGGCGCGCCGGAATCCTGCTGGGAGCCCAGCGTGCGCAGGGCGTTCCAGCGCATGGTCCGCAGCTCGGCCCACTGGCGTACGAGCCGGTCCTTGAGCACAGGATCGGCGACGGCCCCGCTGTCCACGGCGGCCCGCACCACCTGGCCCAGCTCCTCCTCGAACCCGATCTGCTGGACCAGCGTGGAGACTCCGCGCTCCACCGCGAGCAGACCCATGGCGACGCGCCAGCCGTTGCCCTCGCCGCCGACGAGGTGTTCGGCTCGGGCGATCGCGCCGTCGAAGAACACCTCGTTGAACTCGCTGGTGCCGGTCATCTGGCGGATGGGCCGTACGTCGATACGGCCCGGCTGGTCCATCGGCACCAGCAGGAACGACAGCCCGTGGTGGCGCCGGGACCCCTGTTCCGTACGCGCCAGCACAAAGCACCAGTCGGCCTCCCGCGCCAGCGAGGTCCAGATCTTCTGGCCGCTGATCCGGTACGTGCCGCCGTCGCGTTCCGCGCTGGTGCGCAGCGACGCGAGGTCGGACCCGGCACCGGGCTCGCTGTAGCCCTGGCACCACAGCTCATCGGCGCGTGCGACGGCGGGCAGGAACCGGTCCTTCTGGGCCTGGCTGCCGTCGGCGATCAGGGTGGGCGCGAGGAGGTTCTCGCCGATGTGGCCGAGGCGGGAGGGGGCTCCGGCGCGGGCGTACTCCTCGGCCCAGACGACCTGTTGGGCCAGGCTCAGGCGCCGGTTGCCGTATCCGTCCTCGGCCCAGCCGATCCCGATCCAGCCGTCCCGGCCCAGCGTCCGCTCCCAGTCCCGCCGTTCGGGTCGCGCGCCGTCGAGACGCTCCTCGAGCCAGGCCCGCGCCTCGCCCCTGAACGCCTGCTCGTCCGTGAACGCCTCGTCGCTCAACGCCTCGTCCCTCGACGCCTGATCACTCACGGGGCGCCTCGTTCGGGCGCGAGCCCGCCGCCGCCGCCTTCGCCATGGCCTCCAACTGCGCGAGCAGCGGCATCGGGTCCGTGCCCACCGTGCCCGGGAGGAAGTCCGCGATCTTCTCCGGGGTCCAGGCCCCCTCCGCGTAACCCGCGCGCAGCTCCCTCGGCTGCGCCCACACCGCGATCTTGGGACCCGCGATCGTGTAGACCTGCCCGGTGATCCGTTCCTCGCGGGCGCGGTCCGAGAGCAGATAGACGACGAGCGCCGCGACGTCCTCCGGCTCGCCGATCTCCTTCAGCTCCATGGGCACGTTCGCGGACATCCGCGTACGGGCCACAGGGGCGACCGCGTTCGCGGTGACGCCGTACTTGTGCAGGCCCAGCGCCGCGCTGCGGACCAGCGAGATGATGCCGCCCTTCGCCGCCGAGTAGTTGGCCTGCGCCACGCTCCCCTGGTGGTTGCCGCTGGTGAAGCCGATCAGCGTGCCCGAGCCCTGCTTGCGCATCACGGCCGATGCGGCGCGGAAGACGGTGAACGTGCCCTTCAGATGGGTCGCGACGACCGGATCCCACTCCTCCTCGGACATGTTGAAGAGCATCCGCTCCCGCAGAATGCCCGCCACGCACACGACCCCGTCCAGCCGCCCGTACTCCGCGAGTGCGATGTCGACCAGCCGCTGCCCGCCGGCCATCGTCGCGATGTCGTCGGCGACGGCGACCGCCTCGCCGCCCGCAGCGACGATCTCCTTGACGACGGCCGACGCGATCTCCGACGTCGGCTCCGCGCCCTCGACCGAGACGCCGTAGTCGTTGACGACGACCCGCGCTCCCTCGGCGGCCGCGGCCAGTGCGACGGCGCGCCCGATGCCCCGTCCCGCACCCGTCACGGCGATGACCTTGCCTGCCAAGAAGTTCCCCACGCCCGGCCCCTTCCCGCGGTTTCTGACGGACCGTTAGATTCTACGGTCAGTCAGATAGTCGAGCACAAGCCCCAGGAGGCAGCCCGATGTCACTCCCGGCCGAGTTCTACGAGATCGCCAAACGCGTGAACAACTGGGGCCGTTGGGGCGAGGACGACGAGATCGGCACGCTCAACCTGATCACCGACGAGATCGTGCGGGACGCCGCCGCGGCGGTACGGACCGGCCGCCGGATCGCGCTCGCACTCCCTCTCCACCAGGACGGCGTCCAGACCGGCATGATCCCGGGACGGGTGAACCCGCTGCACACCATGGTCCAGATCAACCAGGAGCTGTTCGGCCCCGGCACCGTCGCCACCAGCGACGACGCCGTGACCATGGGCCTCCAGGCAGCAACCCACTGGGACGCGCTGACCCATGCCTCGCACTCCGGAAAGATCTACAACGGCCGTTCCGCCGACACCATCACCCCGCACACCCGCGCCCGGTTCAGCGGCATCGACAAGGCTCCGTATGTCGTCTCGCGCGGTGTCCTGCTCGATGTGGCGCGCGCCAAGGGGCTCGACCGGCTGCCCGGCGACCACGCCGTCACGCCCGAGGACCTGGACGAGGCCGCGGAGTTCGGCGGGGTGAGTGTGCGGGCCGGTGACATCGTTCTCGTACGGACCGGACAGATCCAGGTCTGTCTCGGCGGCGACAAGCACGGCTACGGATATCCGTCACCCGGCCTCTCCGTCCGTACGCCCGAGTGGTTCCACGCCCGCGATGTCGCCGCCGTCGCCAACGACACGCTCACCTTCGAGATCTTCCCGCCGGAGATCGAGGACCTGTGGCTGCCGGTGCATGCCCTCGATCTTGTCGAAATGGGCATGCTCCAGGGCCAGAACTGGAACCTGGAGACCTTGTCGGAGGCCTGTGCCGAGGAGCGGCGGTATGCGTTTCTGCTGTCCGCGATGCCGGAGCCGTTCGTCGGTGGTACGGGCACGCCTGTCGCCCCGGTCGCGATCCTGTGAGCGCCGGACCGGACAGGCCCTAGGGCGCGGTGACGAAGCCCCGTACTTGCGGCGCGACCCTGCCCGCCTGGCAGGCGCCCCGGTCCACTTCGCACCAGATGGACTTGCCGGCTCCCTCCGCCTGCCAGCCCCACCGGTCGGCGAGTCCGTCGACCAGCGCGAGCCCGCGGCCGTTCGTGTCCTCGCCGTCGGCCTTGCGCTGTTGGGGCGGGCGGGCGCTGATGTCGGCGACCTCGACGCGTACGGTCCCGGCGATACCGGCCTCCGGGGCGTCCCCGCCGAAGAGCATCCGCAGCACGGCCGGACAGCCGGTGTGCACCACGGCGTTGGTGACCAGCTCCGAGATCAGCAGGATCAGAATCTCGGCCAGCGGCTCGTCATCCCCTATCCCGGAACCGGCGAGCCGCGAACGAGCCCATCTCCGAGCACGTCCCACCTCCGCGGGATCGGGCCCGACCTCCAACTGAACCTGAAGAACCTGCACCGTTCACACCATCCGAACCGGCGGACACATCGCCTCGCGCCTCGACAGGGTTCCCAACCAGGTCACTGAACGTGACTCCCGTACGAGACAGCATGGTTGACGTACAGTCACCCCAACAAGCGCTTCGGGCATATTCCAACGGGAAGGAGTACCCGTGGTGCATACTGTGCGACGCACGTTGCGGGGAGTCGAACAGAGGCTCGCGACCCGTGCCCCAGTGGCACGAGCGGCGCGCATTCCCGGATCCGGAGCCGCCGATTCGGCAACACCGTGACCACCGCGCCTCGGAACCACTCGCATCTGACGGAGCGTACCGGAGCACAGCCTTGGCGACGGGCCGTGACGAGTCGCGGTAAGGACACAACCCGGTATCGACACTCGGTGACGTGCCGTTGCGCTCGGCATGGCGTGATGGCGGGTCATGGCGTCGAGGCGAGGGCCTCGGCCTGGATTTCCTCGGCCTGCGCCGCGGTCGGCCACATCAAGGCGCGCAGCCAGGCCCGCTTGAGGTGCAGATGCACATCGGCCTCCCAGGCGAAGCCCATCCCGCCGTACACCTGGAGACAGTCACGGGCGTTGCGTACGGCGGCGTCGTCGGCGAGCAGCTTGGCTCCGGCGATCTCGGTGAAGTCCTCGGCGAGTTCCGCCGTGACAGCGGCCGCATAGACGGCGGCACGGGCGAGTTCCGTGCGTACGAGCATCTCGGCACACAGATGCTTGACGGCCTGGAACCCTCCGACCGGCCGGCCGAACTGCTCGCGCTCCTTGGCGTGGCGCACCGCCATGCCGGTGGTGCGGGCGGCGCTGCCGACCTGCTCGGCGGCGGTGAGGAGGGCGGCCCGCGGATCGGTGTCCCTGGCCGGCGCGGGCACACGGTGGAGCGGGGTCAACGGGTCGACGGACCGCAGGGGTACGGCTCCGGTGGCATCGCCGAGGACCTGGTCGGCCGCGTCCAGCCAGGCGACCAGTCCTCCGTCGACCCGGGTGACGACGGCCTCGCCGGTCGCGGCGCCGGCGACGGTGGCCGCGGCGAGATGCGTGGCGACGAGTGGCCCGGGCACCAACGCCCGCCCGATCTCCTCGAACACGAGCACCGCCTCGGCCGCTCCGAGCCCGACGCCACCGTCCGCCTCGGCGAGGCACAGCGCGAACACTCCGGCGTCCCCGAGCTGCCGCCACAGAGCCCGGTCGAGCCCCGGGTGGTCGGCGGCCTTGCGCAGGCCCTCCGGGCCGAAGGCGCGGGTCAGCAGCTCGCGCGTTGCCGACTGCAAGGCCCGTTGATCGTCGGTGGGTTGGAAGTCCATGTCACCGGCCCTTCGGCAGGCCGAGGATCCGCTCGGCCACGATGTTCCGCTGGATCTGGGACGTGCCTGCCGCGATCGTGTACGAGAGCGAGGACAGCCGGTCCAGCGTCCACTCCTGCGACAGGTCCGCCGCGTCGGGGCCGAGGACCTCCGCCGCGGTGTCGTACAGCTCCTGGCGGGCGTGCGAGTAGCGCAGTTTGAACACCGAGCCGCCGACGCCCGGGACGCCGCCCGTCTTCTGCGACTCGCTGACGTTCCACTGGGTCAGCCGCCACAGCGCGGCGAACTCCGCGTTCAGCCTGCCGAGCCGGCGGCGCAGCACCGTGTCGTCCCAGCGGCCGTTCTCGCGGGCCGTGGCGGCCAGTTCGCCGAGGGTGCGGCGGCAGGCGACGACCTCGCCGACGAAGGCGGTGCCTCGTTCGAAGGAGAGCGTGACCATGGTGACGCGCCAGCCGTCGTTCTCCGCGCCGACCCGGTTTTCCACCGGCACCCGGACCTCGTCCAGGAACATCTCGGCGAACTCCGTGGAGCCAGCGAGCGTACGCAGCGGCCGGACCGTGATGCCCGGCGCGTCCATCGGCATCGCGAGCCAGGAGATCCCGCGGTGCTTCGGCGCGCCCGGGTCGGTGCGGACCAGCAGTTCGCACCAGTCGGCGACCTCCGCGTGCGAGGTCCAGATCTTGGAGCCGGTGACGATGTACGAGTCGCCGTCCCGGACCGCCTTCGTACGCAACGAGGCGAGGTCCGAGCCCGCGTCCGGCTCGCTGAAGCCCTGGCACCAGATCTCGTCGCCGCGCAGCACCGGCGGCAGCCAGCGCCGGCGCTGTTCGGCCGTGCCCTCCGCGGCGATGGTGGGGCCCGCGTGCAGCAGTCCGACGAAGTTCGCGCCGACATACGGCGCGCCCGCCCGCTCCGTCTCCTGGAGGAAGATCAGCCGCTGGGTCGGGGACGCGTCCCAGTGGACGTCCGCGTACCCCGCGTCGTACAGCATCCGCTGCCAGGCCGTGTCGTACGCGCGGCGGCCCGGCCAGTCGTCGGGCGACGGCTTCGGCCCGAGTCCCGGCAGCACGACGCCGAGCCAGTCCCGCAGCCGCGCGCGGAACATCTCTTCCTCGTCCGTGTACGTGAGGTCCATTCAACGGTCCAGATCCGGGCGCCGCTCCCGGTCGAAGTCCAGATCGAGCATCCTGATCGCGTTGCCGCGCATCAGCTTGTAGACCGTCTCGTCGTCGAGGTCCTTGACGTGGTCGAGCGCGACCTCCTTGGTGTGCGGGAAGGTCGAGTCGACGTGCGGATAGTCGGTCTCGAACGTGGCGTTGTCGCGGCCGACCACGTCCAGCGACGCGACCCCGTGCTTGTCGCGGAAGAAGCAGCAGAACATCTGCCGGTAGTAGTACGTCGACGGCGGCTCGGGGATCAGGTCCCGCACGCCGCCCCAGGCCCGGTGCTCCTCCCACACGTCGTCGGCGCGCTCCAGCGCGTACGGGATCCAGCCCATCTGGCCCTCGCTGTAGGCGAGCTTGAGCCGCGGGAACTTCACCAGCACTCCGCTGAACAGGAAGTCCATCATCGAGGCCATGGCGTTGTTGAAGCTGAGCGATGCCTGCACGGCGGGCGGCGCGTCCGGCGACGCGGCGGGCATCTGGGAGCTGGACCCGATGTGCATGTTCACGACCGTGCCCGTCTCCTGGCAGATCGCGAAGAACGGGTCCCAGTAGCCGGAGTGGATCGACGGCAGCCCGAGGTACGTCGGTATCTCGCTGAAGGTCACGGCCTTGACGCCGCGCGCCGCGTTGCGCCTGATCTCGGCCACGGCGAGGTCGATGTCCCACAGCGGGATGATGCAGAGCGGGATGAGCCGGCCGCCGCTGTCGCCGCACCACTCCTCCACCATCCAGTCGTTGTAGGCGCGTACGCAGGCGAGCGCGACTTCTTTGTCGTGCGCCTCGGCGAAGGTCTGGCCGCAGAAGCGCGGGAAGGTGGGGAAGCAGAGGCTCGCCTCCACATGGTTGAGGTCCATGTCCGCGAGGCGTTCCTTCGGGTCCCAGCAGCCACGGCGCATCTCCGCGCGGGTGATCCCTTCGAGCGTCATGTCGTCGCGGTCGAAGCCGACGGCGGCGATGTTGCGCTTGTACGGGAACTTGAGGTCCTCGTAGATCCACCAGTCGGTCGGCGGCCCGTCCGGGTCCATGGTGATCTGGTACTTGCCGGCGACGTAGGCGAGTTCGCCGATGCCCGCGGTGAGCGGCTGCGGCCCCTTCTCCCGGTACTTCGCCGGAAGCCAGGTCTCGAAGAGGTGCGCGGGTTCGATCACGTGATCGTCAACGCTGATGATCCGGGGCAGTTCCAGTTCCATCGGGGCCTCCGCTGGTGACCGCTCGCTTGCGACCGGCTGCTGTCTTCTGACTGTTCTTCTGACAGGCCTTCTGACGGGTCGTCAGATATCAGGCTAGCCCCGCACCCCTGGACCGACAAGGCGGTGAGCCCTACGCTCTCGCCACTACCTGACTACCCGTCAGCTCTGGAGGCGTACGGCATGACGTCCGGCACGAACGACACCGCACACGCTCTCGGCGCATCGCGCACGCTCTGGGAACTCGTCCGCCGCAGGGCCGAACTCACCCCCGACCGGCCCGTGTTCCTCCAGGACGACCGCACGCTCACCTTCGGCGAACTGCACGACCGTGCCGAGCGGTGCGCGGCCGGACTGTACGAACGCGGCGTGCGGCCCGGCGGCGTGGTCGGCTGGCAGCTGCCGACCCGGATCGAGACGGTGCTGCTCTCGGTGGCGCTCGCGAGGCTCGGCGCGGTCCAGTCGCCGGTGATCCCGTTCTACCGGGACCGCGAGGTCGCCTTCGCGCTGCGGGAGTCGAAGGCGGAGTTCTTCGCCGTGCCGGGCGAGTGGCGGGGCTTCGACCACGCGGAGATGGCACGGCGGATCGAGGCGCGCGGCGTCTTCGAGGCGTACGACACCCTGCCGGACGGCGACCCGTCCGTACTGCCGCCGCCGCCCGCCGACGGAACGGCGGTGCGCTGGATCTACTGGACCTCCGGCACCACGTCCGACCCCAAGGGCGTGCTGCACACCGACCGTTCACTGATCGCCGGCGGCTCGTGCCTCGCGCACGCGCTCCATCTGTCGGCGAACGACGTCGGCTCGATCGCCTTCCCCTTCGCGCACATCGGCGGCCCCGACTACCTGGTGATGCTGCTGCTGTACGGGTTCCCGGCGGTCCTCTTCGAGAGGTTCGCGCTGCCCGACGCGCTGGACGACTACCGCAAGCACGGCGTGACGACGGCCGGCGGATCGACCGCGTTCTACTCGATGTTCCTCGCCGAACAGCGCAAACAGCCCGCCGAGAAGCTGATCCCGACCCTGCGCCTGCTGGCGGGCGGCGGCGCGCCCAAGCCACCGGAGATCTACCACGCCGTCGTCCGGGAGATGGGCTGCCAGCTCACTCACGGCTACGGCATGACCGAAGTGCCGATGATCACCATGGGCTCGCCGGACGACACCGCGGAGAACCTCGCGACCACCGAAGGCAGGCCGCCGGACGGCATGGAGATACGGATCGTGGACGGCGAGGTGCGGCTGCGCGGCGAGGCGGTGTGCCGGGGCTATCTCGACCAGGAACAGTCGGCGACGGTCTTCGACGAGGACGGTTTCCTGATCACGGGGGACGTCGGCCATCTCACCGAGAGTGGCCATCTGGTGCTCACCGGGCGGCTGAAGGACATCATCATCCGCAAGGGCGAGAACATCTCGGCGAAGGAGATCGAGGACCTGCTGCACGCGCATCCCGGGGTGGCCGACGCGGCGGTGATCGGACTGCCGGACGCGGAGCGGGGCGAGCGGGTGTGCGCGGTGGTGGAGCAGCCGCCGGACGCCGATCCGCTGACGCTGGAGGCGGTGACGTCGTATCTGCGGGGGAAGGGCCTGTCCACGTACAAGCTGCCGGAACAGCTGGAGGTGGTGGCGGCCCTCCCCCGGAACGAAACCTTGCGCAAGGTCCTGAAGTACAAGCTCAGGGAGCGATACGGGAGTCCTGACCACGGGAGTCCCGCGTACGGGAGTCCCGCGGATTCCGGTCCGGGGCCTACGGGTGCTCGGGAGTGACGTAGTACGCCGCGAACCCGGTCAGGATCTCCTCCTCGCTGATCCGCCCGTCCCCGTCCGCGTCCAGCGCGGCGGCGGCCCCGGCCGCGACCGAGGGCGCCACGCCCAGCACCCGCATCACCCGCTCCGCCGCGGACGGCGTCACTCCGCCGCCGTCCTCGTCGGCGATGGCGATCACGGCGTGCAGGAAGGGCCGGGCGATCTCCGCGAACCGCTGGGGCTTGTCGCGCAGTCTCTTCACCGCACCGGTGATGAACTCCTGGCGGGTGACGCGCTGGTCCCCGTCCACGTCGGCGATTCCGGCCATGCCCTGCCAGAACGCCTCCGCGCCGCTGTACAGGGCCTGGCCCTTGTCCGAGCGTGCTGTGCAGGAGAACTCGGCGAGCAGAGCCTTGGCGGCCCCGCTGAAGTCCTCACGGTCGATATAGCCATTGCCGTCCTGGTCGAAGGCGGCGAAGCGAGACGCGATCTTGCGCTCGTACTCTGCGCTGTCCATGCGGGGAGCGTACGGCCCCGGACGATGACGCGTGCAAGTACTCCGTGAATTACGTCCCGGCCACATTCCGGCGGAGCGGAGGTAAAGGCCGGGAGCGTCGGCCCGCGTGCGCGGCACCCGGGCAGCCCGGGTGGCCCGATCACGCGCTCACGCGGAGAGGGGCTCCGCTTCCTCGTCGGTCGCCGCGGCCGCGTCCTCGTACACCTCGAAGAGGCGGCGCACCCCGAGCGCGGCCAGGACCCGGTTGACGTGCGAGCCGTCCTCCGCGCCGCGGGCGGGCAGGATCAGCCGCAGTCTGCCGCGGCAGGACCGCAGCAGCCGGCGCGCGGCGATCAGCACTCCCACTCCGCTGGAGTCGCAGAAGAGGACCTGGGAGAGGTCCAGCACCAGGTCACGGTGGCCCGCGGCGACCGCGTCGTGCACATGCTGGCGGACCACCGGTGAGGACACGAGATCGAGCTCGCCGCAGACATGCAGCACGGTCCATGCGCCTTGCCGGGTCTTGTCCACCTTGAGCATCACGACCGGACCACTCCTTGTGCCCTGGGGGGTGATAGCGGAATCCTTGCTTCCTGGCCCGCCTGCCCAGCCGCCAGAGCGTCAAACACCACGGTCGCGGCAGGTCCCGAGGGGAGCGTCCGCGCTTACCATCCCGGTCCTCCGCCAGGGGCGCACTTGCCGCAAAGGGGCGCGTTCGCGGCCGCGCGCATTACATTCGAAGTGGCGAAGTGACGACAAGCACAGTCGCGCACGGGGCAGGGCGCGCAGGTTCAGGGCAAGCTGGCACAGGGGCAGATGCGCACTCGGGCCGTGCGCTGACGGGCAGGCTTTGGGGGCCTTATGGCAAAGGACACACCGCCGCGCTGGGACCGCAGGATGCAGCAGCGGCTCGCGCGGGGAGAGGCCGCTGCCCTCGGTGAGCTCTACGACAGGTTCGCCTCGCTGGTGCACATGCTGGCCCACCGGGTGCTCGACGACGAAGCCGCCGCGGACCAGGTGACCCGTGAGGTCTTCGGCTACATCTGGGAGAACCCAAACGCGTACGACCCGAAGCAGGGCTCGATGCGGTCCTGGGTCGCCAAGGTCACCAACAGCCGGGCCGTGCAGCGCCTTCGGCGGACGGAGGCCGCGGCGCTCGCGGACGGCGGCGAAGGCACCACGGAAGAGCTGGAACAGAAGGTGCGCCGGGCGGCGGTCGCGGCCCGCGCGGACTACATCGTGACGTCGATGCCCGCGCCGCTGCGGGCCGCGCTGGAACTCGCGTACTTCCAGCGCAGGGACTACCGCCAGACCGCGGCCGACCTCGGCGTCACCGAGGACGAGGCCAGGCGCAGGCTGCGGCTGGGCCTGCAACTGCTGTCGACCGCCAACACCCGGCCGCTGGAGGGCTCTTCGCCGCCCGGATACGGACGTTCCTTGTGAGCGGCCCGCTGGACGGCGGCGGCCACGGCGGCCACGGCGGGGACGACGACGGACGCGACGAGGTGCGGGGAGCGCCGCGCATACCGGGACCGCGGCCGGCGGCGGACGACTACGACCCGCCGCCGCGGGTGATCCCGTTGCCGCGACCGACGAACGGCAACGCCGACCTCGTGGAGGTGCCGTCCGTTCCCGCAGCTCACGCCCCCTCCCACAGCGTGCTCAAGTCCCTGCTCGGCGCATGGGCGTTGTCCGCGTGCTCCGCCGACGAGACCGCGGCCGTCGAGGCGCACCTCGGCGAATGCGCTCCGTGCGCGGAGGAGGCCCTGCGGCTGCGTGACGCGGTCGGACTGCTGCACACCGACCGGGATCTGGACCTGGATCCGATGCTGCGCTTCCGGGTGCTGGAGAACTGCCTGGGCCGCAGGCCCGCGCGTATCCCGGTGCCTGTCTGGGCGACCCCGTACGACGCGGAGACGGCACGGCTGGACGCGCTGCTGCGGGACATCGGCGAATCGGAGTGGCACGCGCCGGTGCGGCTCAAGTGGTTCGAGGGCGAGCGGGCGGTGAGCCGTAAGACGACCGTGGCGGGCGTCATCGGCCATCTGATGACCGTCGACGGCGTGGTGGCGTCCGCACTCGGCCTGGACGACCCGCTCGGCCCCGACGCACCGCGCGGCCCCGTCGAACGCACCGAACGCTTCTGGAGCACCACGGACAGGCCGATCACCCGGTCGGTCCACGAACCGTGGCGCGACCAGAGCCACACTCTTATCCGCACGGTGTCCTTCGCGGGCCGCGGCGTGGCCGAACTGTCGGTCTCGTACGGCGACTTCGCGCTTCCGCTGCGGGACTCACTGCTCGACCGGGCCTTCGAGTGCTGGATGCACGCGGGCGACATCGCGGACGCGGTGGACTACCCGTACGAGCCTCCGAGCGGCTCGCACCTCCACCACATGATCGACCTGGGGGCCCGCCTGCTCCCGGCAGCCCTGGCCGACCGCCGCCGCGCCGGCCTCGCCGCCCCACCCCGCCACCTGGTCGCGGCCGGAGCCCCCGGCCGCTCGCTCCACCTGGAGGTCGAGGGCGCGGGCGGCGGCAACTGGTACATCGCCCTGGACTCCCCGGCGGCCATCGCCTCCCCGGACCGCACGGTCGCCCAAGTGGCCCTGGACGGCGTCGAATTCTGCCGCCTGGTCGCGGGCCACATCGCCCCGGAGGAGGCAGCGGCGGGCCAGGACGGCGACCGCGAGGCGATCAGGGACGTGCTGTTCGCGGCGGCGTCACTGAGCAGGCTGTAGCGCGGCCGCCTTCGGCAGCGGGCGGGCCGTTCGCCCGGGTCAGGCTTTCTTCTCGTCCAGGGCGGCACGCAGCCAGTCGAGGGAGCCCTGGCTGAGAAGTTCGTCTGCGAGGCGCTGCCCCGTTTCGGTCACGAGGCGGCCGCGACTGTTGTCGATCCACCGCTGGGCGTTCTCGTACCCCTGCGCCTTGTACTCGATGCCCTGCAACAGGCACTCCAGCTTGTCCGCGTCGCGCGCGCAGATCGCCTCCGCGGACTCCTTGGCCTCGTACTCCGCGACCAGATCCCGCACGGTCGAAGCCAGGGCCTCGGGCATGCCGACGGTCTGATCGGCGGTGACGGCACGTGGGTCAGCCTCTGTGGAGTACTTCTTCCCGAGGTAGTTGACGTCGCCGGTGCGTGTCTCCTGAGAGTCGTGCCACACCGCGAGGAACGCGGCCCGCGCGGGATCCGCGCCCTCCAGCTTTGCGATGATCGACGCAATCAGAGAGGTGCGCCACGAGTGCTCGGCGACGCTCTCCGGGTCACGCACTCCGGCCATCCACCATCCCGTACGCCGCGCGTGCTTGAGCGTGCCCGCCTCGTACAGGAAGTGCGCCACCGCGGACAGGTCGTCAGCCACCGTCCGTCTCCTCTCACGCCTCGGCGAGGCGGATCGCGTACCGGATGCCCTCAAGCTCTCGCCGCGCCCGCGCCGACAACTCCCCGCGTTGCGTCAACGCCATGCTGAGCATTCTGGTCACACCACCTCGCGCCCCCTGCACTAGCGTCCCTGTGCATGGACGACAGTGTGTACGTGGGTAACGCGGGCAAGGACGCAGCCCTGGACCAGGGCTGGCTGCTCGGGCACTTCAAGGGTGTCGGCGATCCTCGCCACAGCGACGCCGTGGAGATCAAGTGGGGCGTACACCCGCGTGGCGACGAACGGCGGCAGTGGGTGCGAGGTGAAGAGCGGACCGCGCTCCTTGTGCTCATCAGCGGGCGCTTCCGTGTCGAGCTCCCCGGTCGCAGTGTTCTCCTGGCAGAACAAGGTGACTACGTCGTGTGGGGCCACGGCGTCGACCACTCGTGGACGGCGGAGGAAGAGTCCGTGGTGCTCACCGTTCGGTGGCCGTCCGTACCGGGGTACGCGGTGCCGCGCGGCGCCGGGTTCACCTCGAGCTGATACTCACGTTCGGGTCACCGTTCGCCCCCTGCGGCTTCAGTTCGATCTGGATCGTGTGCGTCGAGTCCCGCGCCGCCGACCCGCCACCGCCCGCCGTCAGCACACCGATCCGCAGCTCCGCCCGGCCGCTGCCCTCCCGCCGGACCTGTACCGCGAACTCCAGATTCACCTTCTCCACGCTGAACTTGAGGTCGCGTCCCTCCCCCGCCCGCTGTGCCCTTTCCAGTTCGTCCCGGACCTGTCCGATCACCTCGGCCAGTCCCGCCACCGCGCCGTCCACCGCGCCGTCGTCACGCTCAGCCATCGCACACCCCGTCATCTGTAGTTATCGTTGTGCAGTATGAGGGAGCCGTTGCGTACGTCCAACTCATCGTCATCACCCGAGAGTTGGCGGGTGCGGCTGCTGCGCACGCAGGACCGGGCCGGTCGGCCGGTCGGTGCGGGTGTGCTGCTCCCCGGCGGGCTGATTCTCACCTGTGCCCACGCCGTCCTCGCCAAGGCCGGGCGCGACGGCGTCCGTGCGCCCCTGGACACCGTGTATGTCGACCTGCCCGCGGGCACCACAGCCCCGGAACCGCTCGCCGCGCGGGTGCTCCGGGAGTATCTGGTGCTGCCCACCGGGCAGTTCAGCGGCGACCTCGCGCTGCTCAAGCTGGACAGCCCGCCGAACGTGCCGCCCGCCGTCCTGCACCGGCAGGTTCCCGCGCGCAATGAACTCGTGCACTTCACCGGGTACCCGGAGGACCTGCCGGGCGGTGAGGACGTGTATGCGCGGCTGAGAGGGCGCGGCGGGCCCGGGTTCAATCCCGAGTGGGTGCAGCTTGATCCGGAGGGCGCTCCGTACACCGTGCGGCCCGGATTCAGCGGCGGCGGTGTCGTGCACAGCCGTACGCGGCGGGTCATCGGGATCATGGTCCATCAGTTCGGCACACCGCAGGCGCCCGTGCGCCGGGAGCACGCGTACATGATTCCGGTCGAGACTGTGCTGCGGCATCTGCCGCTGCAACGGCTCGGCATCACCATCCCCGGGCCCCGGGCCGTCTCCGAAGATGTCGCCCTGGCGCCGGAGCGGACCGCGTCCGGACGGGTGCCGGGGCTGCACAGCAGGCTGACGCGCTGGCTGGACGGCGCGCCGGACACCGATCCCGTCGAGCTGGCCTTCGCCGGGGAGGGCGAGCACGAGCTGCTGCACACGATCCGTACGGTCCTCACGCTCGCCGACCGGGAGCAGAGTCCGCCGTCCGCGTCCGGGAGTCCGGCGGGTGAACCGCAGGTCGGGAGCATCGACTTCGCCGAGGACGCCACCAACCGGACGGTGGAGTATCTCGCCGCCCAGGTCGCCGGGCGAATGGGACTGGACTCGCCGGCGGACGGAACAAGTGCCGCGCTGCTGGCGCAGATCGCCGAGCAGAGCCCGCCCCTGATCGCCGCGTTCCTCTCCGTCGACCGGTCCGCGTCGCCCGACGACGAGATCGTGGCGCTGCTGCGCGCCCTGCTCGCGCCGGGTGACAGCCGGTTGCTGCTGGTCTTCAGCGATCCGCGGTCGCCGCTGCTCGCACGGGTCCGCGCCGAGCTTCTCGAGGAGGAGTGGCCCGACCGGCGGGCGGACCGGCTGGCGTTGCGGGTGGCCCGGCTCGGCGAACTGGAGCAGCGGTTGCGTGAGCTTCCGGAACATCCGCGCACCGGTGGCCGGCCGCAGCCCCGGCGTCCCGACGCGCGGGCCGGGCAGCTGCGTCAGCGGCTTCGGCAGGTGCGCCGCGGCGGACCGTCGTACGACTCCCCCGACCTGCCCCGCGCGCTGTTCCGGCTCGCGATCGACATCGAGACCGCGCTGCTGGACGCCGGGACCGCAGAGGCCGAGCTCGCCGGGCCGCTGGGGCCGCGGGACTTCGTCGTCGAGCCGCCGGGTGACGGGCTCACCGATCTGCCGGTGGTGGCCGTACGCGACCCGGACGCGCTGGTCACCGCGCCCGCCGGGCAGCTCGCGACGAGCGACCGGCTGCATCAGCAGTACGAGGTGGTGGGGCCGCTCGGTCACGGCAGCCACGGTCAGGTGTATCTGGCGCGCGATCTGCTCCTCGACGACCGGCCGGTGGCGCTGAAAGGGCTGCTCGACCCCAGTGACCCGACGGGCCTGATCCGGGTCCACCAGGAGCGGCTGCGACTGGTCAGCCTGAATCATCCCTCGGTCATCCGGGTGGTCAACTACGCGAAGCACGAGCCGACTTCGGCGGAGTTCATCGTCATGGAGTTCGCCGACGGTGCGCCGCTGGAGTGGGTGGCGGCCCGGATCGCACAGCACGAGCCGCCGTTCTCCGGGCCGCGCGTGCGGGAGTTCATCGTCGTCTACGGACTGCACATCCTGGACGCGCTGCACTACCTGCACGACCAGGAGGGCCTCGTCTACGGCGATCTCTCACTCACCAACGTGCTGCACTGCGGCAACGGCATAAAGCTCATCGACGTCGCCGGCGTGCGCAAGCCGGGCGAGGCCGGGCCGGTCAGCCACCGGCCGCCGGAGGCCGGCCAGTCGGGCGAGATGACCACCGCCGGCGATCTCTACAGCGTCGGCTCGGTCCTCGGCGAGCTCCTTGCCAAGGCCCCGGAGCCGCCGGCCGACCTCGGCACCGAGTCGCTGGAGCGGGCTTTGCGGCGCGCCACCGCGCGTGATCCCAGGGAGCGCTACGCCTCCGCCCAGGAGATGGCCCTCCAACTCCGCGGCGTACTGCGCGAACTGCGCTCGCTGCGGCTCGGCGAGGAGACCTTCGAGCCGTCGCCCCTCTTCGATCCGGGTGCCTTCGCGCTGGACGGCCAGCTGGGCAAGGCCCCGCCGCTGGTCCGGTGGCGCGCGGACGGCGGCCGCGGCTTTCCGCTCGGCGCGGGAGTGCCGGGTCCCGCCGAGGTCGCGGTGGCTCTGCCCGTACCGAAACCGGACCGCCAGGACCCGAACTGGAAGGAGTTGCAGCGCACTTCGTACGCCGACCCCGCCGGGCTGCTCCAGCTCAGCGACGAGTGGCTGGCCTCGCCGGAGCTGCATCTGCTGCGCTGCCGGCTCCGTCTGGAACTCGCCCGCGACCAGCCGGGAGACAGGGACAAGCAGCTGCGGAACGCCGGGGACGAGCTGAAGCAGGCGCGCTGGCTGCTCGGCGATCTGGCCCGCCACGACTGGCGGCTCGACTGGCACCAGGGCCTCACCGAACTCGCGCACGGCCGGCTGCGGGCGGCCCTGAGCTGTTTCGACACGGTGTACTCCGCCATTCCCGGCGAGTACGCGCCCAAGCTGGCGCTCGGCTACTGCCACGAGAAGCTCGCCGACGAAAGCCGCGGCGGCGGCGATACGAGCCACGAGCAGCAGGCCATGCAGTTCTACGACGCGGTGTGGCGACGCAACCACGCGCTCGGCAGCGCGGCGTTCGGCCTCGCCCGGATCCATCTCGCGCGCCGCAGCCCCGAGCGGGCCCTCGCGTCGCTCACCGGCGTGCCGCCGGACTCACGGCACCGCACCGCGGCCCGTACGGCGATGGTGCGCATCCACGCGAGCCTGCCCGCGGACGGCAGCCCGCCGACCGTGGCATCGGCGGTCCGCGCGTACACCGCGCTGCGCCTGCTGGTCAGCTACGAGGGCCTCACCGACCGGCAGGCGTACGAACGGCTCACCGCCGAACTGCTCGAGCTGCTCCTCGAACTGGTCCGCAGCGCGCCGGGCGCCCCGCTGGAGGAGCTGCGCGAGCAGCTGCCCGGGCCCGCGCACCAGGTACCGGCCACCGAACGGGAGCTGCGCGAGCGGCTGTCGGCCTGTTACCGCAGGCTCGCCAAGCAGGTGCCGCGCACGGACGACCCGGAGGACGCGGCACTGGCGGAGGCGCTCCTCGACAACGCGTACCGCACGCGCCCGCTGGGGGTGCGGCATCACCGCGAGGAACGCAGACGGGTGCGTGCGCCACGGCCGTTGGCGGCGTGGCTGCCGAAAGGGCTCCGCGCGGCGGAGGAGGAGGCATGAGGGTGCCTGGGCCCGAGCGACTCCGGGCCGCTCTCGCGCGGCTGCGGACCGCCGTCCCGCTGGTCCTGCCCGTGCTGTGGGAGCGGGCTTCGGGCCGCACTCCCGGCGGCGGGCTGCCCACCGCCGCCTTTCTGCGCCGCCGGATGCTGGTACTGCCCACGCTCGCCGTCGTCGCTCTCGCGCTCTCGGCGGCCGCGTACGGCGACATACACGGCCGTACGGAACGGCTGCGGGACCGCTGCGCACCCGCGCTGGTGGATCTGGCCCAGGCCCGCACCTCTCTCGAACTGGCCCAGGCCCAGGCAGAGTTACGGCTGCTGGGCGCTCAGGCCGGTCGCGTCGAGCTCGGCGAGACCTATCGCTCGCTGGTCACCGAGGCGACGCAGAGCCTCAACCGGGTCGCGCAGTCCCGGGCGCTGCACAAGGCTCAGGAGCAGGAGCTGCGCGTGGTGTCCGGCCTGGTCGTCGCGTACGGCGACAAGATCGCGTGGGCGGACCGGCACCGCGAGAAGGAGCTGCTGCGCAAAGCCGGAGTGGCGTACGCCGACGACATGCTGCGCGGCCGCCACAGCACGGTCGTCACGGCCGGATCGCAGGAGGTCCGGCCGGAGCCGACCTCCATCCTCGACCGCATCGGTGTGCTCGAACACCAACTGCACCAGGAGAACCGCGACCTGGCCGCCTGGAGTCCGCTCTCGCTGACCGCCGCGGGCGCCGCCGCGCTGTCCGCCGGACTCTTCGCCTTCGTGCTCGTCGGCACTTCGGCCTTCCTGCGGGACCGGCTCCGGCTGGTCAGCGTGCAGTTGGCGGCGGCCGCGGTGCCGGTGCTGACGGCTCCCGTACTGCTGGCCTTCGGCGGCGCAGAGGAACACGGCGCACAGGAGCAGGTGCGGGCCGAACTCGCGGGTCTGGAGCAGGTGGTCGCGGACCGTACGGCTCCGCGCCGGATCGAGACCACCGCCCGGGACGCGGCCGTGCTGATGCGCGAGGCCAGCCCCGACACCTGGTCGCTGACCGCGGGCGTCGCCGTGCCCGCGGCCGGAGTGGGCGCGCTCGCCTGCGGCGTCACGCTCTTCCTCTACGGCCGCCCCTATCCCGCCGCCCGCCCTCGACGGAGGCACCCCGACGCATGAGCCAAAGCCTGAACCGACGCAAGAGCATGGGCCGACGCATGAAATCCCGGTGGAGGGTTCTTCTCGCGGGCTGTCTGCTCGCCGCGGCCGCCGTTCCCGCCGCCGGCTGCTCGGACGCGACCGAGGAGCGCACGCTCGTCGTCCTCGGCCCGTGGACCGACGGCGAGGAGAAGCCGTTCGTGGCCGCGCTCCGCAGCATCGAGCGGCGGACCGGCCGCACTTACGTCTACAAGGGCACCCGCTCCCTGCGCGAGACCCTGGTCGCCCAGCTCCAGGCGGACGCCCCGCCGGACCTGGCGATCCTGAGCAGCCCCGGCGATCTCGCGGAGTACGCCCGCGCCGGTGACGCGTATCCGCTGCCGGAGAAGGTGTCGGACGCCGCGGTCCCGCCGTGGGCACCGCCGGTCACGGTCGAGAACGAGCAGGGCGAGGCCCGGACGCGCGCCTACTGGGCGCCGGTCAGGGTCGACCTCAAGTCCCTGGTGTGGAGCGGCGCGAAGACGGCCGGGAAGTCTCCCGACTGGTGTCTCGGCATGGGTTCCGGCGCGACCTCGGGCTGGCCGGGCACGGACTGGGTGGAGGATCTGCTGCTCCAGCGGAAGGGCCCGGCGGAGTACGAGCGGTGGGCCACCGGCAGGATGCCGTGGCCGGAGACCAGGGCGGCCTGGGAGGAGTGGGCCGCGCTGCTCGCGGCGAACGGCGGGAACCTCGGCGAGGAAGGCCTCAACTCCTCGTTCGAGCAGCTCCCCGACGGCCGCTACGGGCTGCTGAACGGCGGCCGGTGCACGCATGAGCACCAGGGGTCCTTCATCCGCCGCCACTACGGCGACGATGTGCTGCCGACGCCGACGGCGAGCGTCCTCGCGGACCAGGCACCGGCGGGTTCGTTCGAGGTCTCCGGCGACATGGCCGCGGTGTTCAAGCCGAGCGCCGACGCCTGGGACCTGCTCGGCCGGCTCACCTCCCGCCAGGCCCGCGAGGACTGGGCGAAGGCCGCGCAGCCCGGCGAGCGGCCGCTGTTCCCGGGCCGCGTCGTCGGCAGCGTGCCGCTGTCCGCGGGCACCGCCGAGGTCCAGAAGCTGCTGAGCGGGGCGGACCAGATCTGTCTGGACGCCTCGGACGCGATGCCGCCGACGCTGCGCGACGCGTTCTACCGGGCCGTACTGGAGTTTCTCGGCGCACCCCGCAACGAGAGCCGGCTGACCGAACTGCTCAAGCAACTGGAGGCGGAACGCGTGCTGCAACGCGACGAGGGCGCGTTCGTCCTGGACGACCTGTGCGACAACGTGGTCGCATCCGAGTCGTAACGTCGCAAGCCGGCTACGCGAAGACGACCGTGCGGCGGCCGTTCAGCAGGATCCGGTGCTCCGCGTGCCACTTCACCGCGCGGGCCAGCGCCTGGCACTCCACATCGCGGCCGATCGCCACCAGCTGGTCCGGGGTGACCTCGTGGCCGACCCGCTCGACCTCCTGCTCGATGATCGGGCCCTCGTCGAGGTCGGCCGTCACATAGTGCGCGGTCGCACCGATCAGCTTCACACCGCGGGCATGCGCCTGGTGGTAGGGCTTCGCGCCCTTGAAGCTCGGCAGGAAGGAGTGGTGGATGTTGATGATCCGGCCGTTCAGCTGCTTGCAGAGATCGTCCGACAGCACCTGCATATAGCGGGCGAGCACCACCAGTTCGACCTTCTCGGCGCGCACCAGCTCCAGCAGCTGCGCCTCGGCCTCGGCCTTGTTGTCCCTGCTGACCGGAATGTGGTGGAAAGGAATGTCGTAGGAGGCGACGAGCTCGGCGAAGTCCGTGTGATTGGAGACGACCGCCGCGATCTCCACCGGCAGCGCGCCGATCCTGGAGCGGAAGAGCAGATCGTTCAGGCAGTGACCGAACTTGCTGACCATGAGCACGATCCGCATGCGCTCTTCGGCGAGATGGATCTCCCAGTCCATCTGGAACGAGTCCCCGACGGCGGCGAAGCTGGCCCGCAGCTTCTCCACGGTCACCGGCGCCTCGGCCGAGAAGTGGACCCGCATGAAGAACAGACCCGTGTCCCGGTCCCCGAACTGCTGGCTGTCCTCGATGTTGCAGCCAGTGATGAAGAGATAGCTCGACACGGCATGCACGATGCCCTGTTTGTCCGGGCAGGAGAGCGTCAGGACGTACTGGTCGGTCATCCTCGTAGGGTGCCATATCCGGCGGACACCGCCGTAGGACCGTCCGTCAGGCGAAACGGATCACGCCGAAGCGGATCGCGCCGAGGCGATCACGTGGAACGGGTCAGGCGGAACGGGTCGGGCAGAACGGGTCAGGCGGAACGGGTCATGATCCGCAGCACATCCAGCGAACGCGGAGGCGCGTCCGGGTCCTCGCCGTCGTTCGACGCCAGCCGTACGTGCGCGTCACGGGCCGCCCGTACCGCCTCCGGCCAGCCGTGGTGCTCCAGATACGCGGAGACCTGGGCGTCGGCGCCGACCTGGTGCATGATCCGCAGCACTCGCAGCACGGCGACGTCGACGAGGGCGGCCTCGCCGGAGTCACGGAAGATCGTGCCGACGTACTTCTCGGCGGACCAGTTGTCCAGCCAGGTGTCCTCGACCAGCCGGTAGACGGCGTCGGTGACGTCGCCGTATCCCTCGCGGCCGGCCAGCCAGGTCTCGTGGTGGAAGACGGGATCGGAAAGCATATGGAGCGCCGAGCGCACATTGCTGCGCCAGCGCCACCAGGGCATGTCGGTTACAGGCATGTCGCCCATGGTGGAGGAGCGACGGCCGCGACGGGAAGGGGTGACCGAACCTTGCTGCACGCCGTCGATCGTACGTTCCCGCTTCGAGCGCTCTGACCGCCCCCTGCAATTCACCTTCCGGTCACCCCTGGTTGAACAATGCTCACTCCGCCGTTACCCGGGAACCGGAAATCTGCATAACCATGACCGGTTGGCGACGTTCCTCCTCCCCCCGCCCTTCAAGCACCGCACGAGTTCGCGCCGTACGCACCTCGACGGCTGCCGCAGCGGCCGGAGCGTTGCTGGCCACCGGCTGCGGGATACTCCCTGGTGCCACGGGGGGCTCCAGGGAACCCGTCAAGGTGATGACCTTCGCCCCGCAGGACACCAGAGCGACCAACATGCCCGGCATGCCCGCCATGGCGAAGGCGTACGCCCGCTGGGTCAACACGCAGGGCGGCATCGACGGACACGAGCTGCGCATCATCTCCTGCAACGAGCAGAACACCTCGATCGGCGCGGCCGCCTGCGCCCGCCGCGCGGTCAAGGAGGGCGTGGACGCGGTCGTCGGCTCGTACAGCCAGCACGGCGACGCCTTCATGGCCCCGCTGGAAGCGGCCGGCATCCCCTTCATCGGCGGCTACGGGATATCCGAGGAGGAGTTCACCAGCTACCTCTCCTACCCCGTCAACGGCGGCCAGGCCGCACTCCTCGCCGGCAACGGAATACAGCTCTCCGGCGTCTGCCGCCGCGTCTCGCTGGTACGGCCCAACACGCTCGCCGGCGACGAACTGCCCCAGCTCCTCAACTCCGGCCTCAAGGTGGGCAGCGACCGCGAGTCCACGGACATCCTGGCGGCCGACGACGCGACCGACTACACCTCACCGGCCACAACGGCCCGCGACAAGGCCGGCGCGGGCTCGGCGACGAGCAGCGACAAGCGGCCCGGCTGTGTCACCGCCGCGCTCGGCGAGCGCACCGCGACCTTCTTCGACTCCTTCCGGCGACTGCCGGAGGACGACCGCAAGATCAGGATCTCGTCGGTCGTCGGCAGCGTCGGCCAGCCGCTCATCGACAGCACCGGCGGGCGCAACGGCCCCTTCGAAGGCGCCTTCATCACCGGCTGGTACCCGGACGCCGGCGACGCCCGCTGGAGCGAGATGGAGAAGGTCATCAACGCCCACGCCTTCGGCGACAACCGCATCGACCCGGCGGACGCGGGCGTGCAGACCACGTGGATCGCGTACACCGCGCTGAAGACGGTCGTCCAGTCGCTCGACAGCGACCAGGTCTCGCCCGGCAAGATCTCGCACGCGCTCGACGGCGGGGTGCGGGTGACGACCGGCGGGCTGACGCCGACGCTGCGCTGGAACTACGAGGACATGCTCGGCACGCCGGGCTACCCGCGGATCGTCAACCGCGGCGTGACCTTCCAGGTGGTGCGCGAGGGGCGGCTGGTGGCCCAGAAGCGGGGCTTCGTGGATGTCAGCCAGACGCTGGAGACCGCCGTCTCCTGACGGTCTCCGGCGGTCTCCTGACGGTCTCCGGCGGAGCGGCGGCTAGAGCTGCTCGGGGCGGCGCTCGGTGAGGCTGTACTTGTCCGCGATGGCGTTCCAGAGCTTGGACGCTTCGCGCTTGGCCTTGGTCGCCTCACCGCTGGCACGGTTCGCCTGAGCGGTTTGTCCGGTAGCGCGGGCTTTGCCGTCCTTGCAGCCCTTCTTGTCCTTGACCTGCTGGGCCCAGGCCGCGTAGTGGTCGTCCGCCGACGCGGACGCCTGCCAGGCCTTGGTGAGCGAGGAATTCAGCTCGGAGTGGCTGGGCAGCTTGTCGATGGTCAGCCCCTGGAGCCGGGTCACCAGGCTGCGGCGCTGCGTGGCGGCGCCCTTCAGATCGGTGAAGGCCTGGTCCAGGTTCTCGCACCGCTTGATGTTCTCCACCGAGCGGATCACCGCGTCGCGGCTGTTGTTGCTGTCCGCGAGAAGCTTGTCGAGCGCTTCGGCCTGCGTCTTCGCCGGGTCGTCGGCGGCCTTCGGGGAGTCGCTGGGCGCCGGGGACGAGGCGGCGACGTTCGAGCCGGCTCCCGGGTCGTCCTTCTTGTCGTCCCCGCCGCCGTACATCAGGGCGCTGACGCCGAGTCCGAGCACGGCACAGCCGACCACCACGGCGGCGACGACCGGCACGAGCGAGGACTTGCGCCGACCGCCGGCCTCGGGCTCCTCCGGCTCGTACTGCGGCTGCTGATACTGCGGTGGCTGGTGCTGTTGCTGGTACGGCTGCTGATACTGGGGCTGCTGCGACCCTTGGGCCTCGAAGCGCGGCAACTGCTGCGTCGAATCGGCCACTTGGGCGGGCGCGTCCGTACGGAAGAGGCTGTCGAACTCCGCCGGAGGCTGCCGGTCACCGGGCGCACCGGGCCTGATCCCGAGCGGCGCGGCGTTGGGCGCGGCCGGCACGGGCGGGATGTACTGCGTCGCGTCCGACGCCCCGGGCGCTCCTTGCTGGAGGGACTGCGTCCCGAGGAAGGTCGTGGACTCGGCGAGAGCCTCGGGCGGCAGCGCACCGGGCCCGACGGGCTGGATGTACTGCGTGGCGTCCGAGGCGCCGGGCGCGGGGGCAGCCGCGACCGGCGGGATGTACTGCGTCGCGTCCGAGGCGCCGACGCCGGGACCGGGAATCTGCGGCGGCAGAGCGGCCGGCAGCGGCTGCGGCTCGGGCAGGGCCTGCCCGCCGTACGCAGGCTGCGGGGCCTCGCCCCAGCCGCCCTGAGCCGGCTGCCCGTACTGCGGCTCCGCGTACGGCTGCTGCCCGTAGTTCTGCTCCCCGTACTGCTGCTGTTGCTGTTGCTGCTGCTGTGCGTACTCCTGCTGTCCGTACTCCTGCTGTGCGTAGGCGCCGCCCTGGGGCTGCTCCGGCAGCTGTCCCTGCTGCGGTCCCGGCTGCTGCTCCGGCCCCCACGGCTCGCCCCACGGCTGTCCGCCCGCCGGAGCCACCTGTGGGTCGGAAACGCCCGGTATGAAGGGGTCAGATCCGTCGGCGGGCAGCACGACGCCTTCGTGCGCGGGTCGCGCAGCAGGAAGCTGCCGCTCGTCACCCTGTCCGCTTTGCGTCACCGGGACTCCTACGTGTAAACCTACGGAACCGTCGGCTCACGCTACCGGGTGGCTCAGCCGCTCCGCACACACGCGCACACGTAGTAACAAGAAGCCCCCTTAAGTCGCTGTTAAGGGGGCCGCTCCCGCACCCGACGTGTCGAGTGTCACGCCGCCTGGAGCTCCAGCCGCGCGCCGAACTCCCTGACCGACGCCTCGTCCGCGTACGGCTCCAGACGCTGCTGGAGATCGTCCAGATACTCCGCGCCCCGGCTGGAGCGCAGCCGGCCCAGCAGCTCCACCGCGCGCGTGCCCGTGTGGCAGGCCTGCTCGACCTCGCGCTGCTGGACCTGCGCCGTGGCCAGCAGGACCAGGCCGATCGCCCGGCGCCTGGCCCGGGACTCCGGGTGGCCGTCCAGCGCGGCCGTGGCATGGTGGGCGGCCGCCTCGGCCTGGCCGAGGTCGCGGTAGCAGTGGGCCAGTTCGTCCGCGAGGTACGCGCGGTCGAAGTGGGCGATCCATGCCGGGTCGTCGCCGCTGTGCGGTTCGGCGCGCTCGAGTGCATTGAGCGCCCGGCCGGCGACCGCGTGGCAGGTACGGGCGTCACCGAGCAGGGCGTGGCCGCGGGCTTCGGCGGCGAAGAACATCGCCTCGGCCCGTGGAGTGACATGGCCGCGGGCGCCTTCCTGGGCGGCGCGCGCCAGTTGGGCGATTTCGCGCGGGTTGCCGAGCTGCGCGGCCAGATGACTCATCGAGGCGGCCAGCACATAGCCGCCGTACCCGCGGTCGCCCGCGGCCTGGGCGAGCCGGAGGGCCTGGATGTAGTAGCGCTGGGCGAGTCCGGGCTGGCCGGTGTCGACGGCCATGTATCCCGCGAGCTCCGTCAACCGCGCGACGGCCGCGAACAGTTCGCGGCCCACCGACTCGCGGTACGAGCCCGACAGCAGCCCGGACACCACGCTGTTCAGATAGTGCACGACCACCGGCCGGACATGTCCGCTGCCGAACCGGTGGTCCAGCTCGTTGAGCGCCTGGGTCATCGCCCGTACCGCCTCGACGTCCGAGATGCCCACCCGCGCGCCCGCCGTGCGCGCCACCTGCGTGTCCGCGCCGGTGATCAGCCAGTCGCGGCTCGGCTCGACGAGCGCGGACGCGGCGACCGCGGAACCGGACAGGAAGTCACGGCGGCCGACATCGCTCCGCCACAGCTCACAGACCTGCTCGATCGCGCCGAGCACGGTCGGCGAGAACTGCAGGCCGACGCCCGACGCCAGGTTCTTGCCATTGGCCATGCCGATCTCGTCGATCGTGACCGTACGGCCCAGTTTGCGGCCCAGCGCCTCGGCGATGATTCCTGGTGCACGACCGCGCGGCTGCTGCCCGCGCAGCCAGCGCGCCACCGATGTCTTGTCGTACCGAAGATCCAACCCCCGCTCCACGCCGACCATGTTGACGCGACGGGCGAGCCCGGCGTTGGAACACCCCGCTTCCTGGATGAGCGCCTGCAACCGTTCGTTCGGCTGTCGGGCGACGAGAGGCCTGGCTGCCATGATTACCCCCTGTGGCCGCGGGTGATCCATGAAGTGATCACTGCCCGCCTTATATACGGAGAATGCAGACTTGAGCGAGTTGGTCTGTTTTTCCCGGAACCCCCGAAGGCAACGCCCTCGCAGGTGGCTACCCGCTCGCCGCGGCCCTGCCGCATGCGCGCCCCCACCCATGCACCCGTGCGCCCCGCGTGCAGGATCGATGCTCCACGCCCCCGGCTCCGGACGCCCGTAACCCGAGGTGGCGGCGGGAGTTGAGTGTGTCGTGGAAGAGACCATCGCAGTCACGGAAGCCGCACACATCCCCCAGCAGCGAGGTGACCAGCTGCTGGACCAGCAGCGAGGTGACCAGCTGCTGGACCACGCCGTGCGGTACGCGGAAGACCGGCACTGGGACGTGTTCCCCGGCACCTGGCTGGAGGCGGTGGACGGCAGGGAGCGCTGCTCGTGCGGGGACGCCGACTGCCACCTGCCGGGCGCCCACCCGGCCAGGCCGGACTGGGCGAACCAGGCGACCGGGAGCGCGACCGCGGCCCGCCGCATCTGGTCGAAGCAGCCGAAGGCGTCGATCCTGCTGCCGACGGGCCGCACCTTCGACGCCATCGAGGTCTCCGATTCGGCGGGCTTTCTGGCGCTGGCCCGCCTGGAGCGGATGGGTCTGCCGCTCGGCCCCGTGACCTGTACGCCCGACCGCCGGATGCTGTTCTTCGTGCTGCCCGGCGCCGCGGTCAAGGTCCCCGATCTGGTCCGCACCCTGGGCTGGATGCCGAGCACGATGGATCTGATCGCCCGCGGCGAGGGCCACTATGTCGCCGCCCCGCCGACGCGCATCGGCGGCCACGGCGCGGTCCAGTGGGCCCGCCGGCCCACGACCGCCAACCGCTGGCTGCCGGACGCGGACGAGTTGATCAGCCCGCTGGCGTACGCGTGCGGGCGGGAGGCGGCAGCGGAACGGGCCCGGCGCGGTTAGACGGCCCCTACATAAGGTGGTCCCGTACAGACACACTTACGGGGACATCGAAGGGCAGGGCACCATGCCGGACCAGGCAATTGGAGCCGAAACGGCGGGCGGGGCGCGAACAGCGCCGCCCGCCGTCCGCGTTGAGGGACTGTGGAAGAGGTTCGGCGAGCAGATCGCGGTCGCCGGCATCGACCTCACACTGCCCGCGGGCCAGTTCATCGGCCTGGTCGGCCCGAACGGCGCGGGAAAGACGACCACCCTGTCGATGGTGACGGGCCTGCTGCGACCGGACCAGGGCCGGGTCGAGGTGGCCGGCCACGACGTGTGGCGCGACCCGGTCGAGGTCAAGTCCCGGATCGGCGTGCTGCCGGAGGGCCTGCGCCTGTTCGAGCGGCTCTCCGGCCGTGAACTCCTCGGCTACAGCGGCCGGCTGCGCGGACTGCCCGGCGAAGAGGTCGACAAGCGGGCCGCGCAGCTGCTCGACGTACTGGATCTGGCGGGCGCGCAGCACAAGCTGGTCGTCGACTACTCCACGGGCATGCGGAAGAAGATCGGTCTGGCGGCGGCGCTGCTGCACAATCCCGAAGTGCTGTTCCTGGACGAGCCGTTCGAGGGCGTCGACCCGGTCTCCGCACAGACGATCCGCGGAGTGCTGGAGCGGTACACCGAGTCCGGCGCGACGGTGGTCTTCTCCAGCCATGTGATGGAGCTGGTGGAGTCGCTGTGCGACTGGGTCGCCGTGATGGCTGCCGGACGGATCCGGGCGCAGGGCCCGCTGGCGGAGGTACGGGGCGACGCGAAGTCGTTGCAGAGCGCGTTCCTGGAACTGGTGGGCGCGAACGAGCGGGACCACGCGGAGTCGCTGGACTGGCTCGGCGGCGGTGCACGTTGAGCACGGTCTCCGCCACCCCCGCCGCGTCGCTGGCGCCGATCTTCATACGGCTCAAGCTGTCGCTGCTGCGCAACGGGCTGCACCAGTCGTCGAGCCGCACCGCCGCGTTCGTCACCTCGCTCGTCGTCACGCTGCTTCTCGCGGCAGGCCAGTTGATCGGCCTGATCGCCCTGCGCGGAAACGATCACGCCGCGTCGGTGGTCGTGCTGCTCACCGCGGTGCTGGCGCTCGGCTGGGCCGTGATGCCGCTGTTCTTCCCGAGCGGTGACGAGACGCTGGACCCGACCCGTCTGGTGATGCTGCCGCTGCGTCCCGGGCCGCTGGTCCGGGCGCTGCTGGCGGCCTCACTGGTCGGCATCGGGCCGCTGTTCACGCTGTGCCTGACGGTGGGTTCGGCGCTCGCGCTCGCGCACGGCGTCGCAGCGCTGCTCGTCTCGGTGGTCGCCGTCCCGCTGACGCTGCTGGTGTGCGTGGCACTCGCGCGGGCGGTCGCCGCGGGCAACATCCGGCTGCTGACCTCGCGCAAGGGCCGCGATCTGGCCGTACTGAGCGGTCTGGTGATCGCGGTCGGCATCCAGGTCGTCAACTTCGGCGCGCAGCGCCTGGGCGAGTCGGGCGGCCTCTCGGCGCTCGACCCGGCGGCGGGGATCGCCCGGTGGGTGCCGCCGGCGTCGGCGATCGGCGCGATCGACTCGGCGAGCGAGGGCTCGTACGGGATCGCGGTCGCGCAACTCGCACTGTCGGGCGCCGCGTTGCTCGCGCTGCTGTGGTGGTGGCAGCACAGCCTGACCAAGCTGATGACGTCGCCGGACGGCTCGACGCTCGCCGCGGCCTCGGAGCCGACGCGCAAGGAGTCCTCGACCGGTCTGCACCATCTGCTGCCCGAGGGCCGCACGGGCACGGTGATGCAGCGCAGCCTGCGTTATGTGTGGCGGGACCCGAAGACGAAGGCGGCCTGGGTGACGGCGCTGGCGATCGGTCTGATCGTGCCGCTGTTCAACGCGCTTCAGGGCACGGGCTCGATCTACTTCGCCTGCTTTGCCGCCGGGATGCTCGGCATCCAGATGTACAACCAGTTCGGGCAGGACACCTCGGCGTTCTGGATGGTGGCGCTGACGATCTCGTCCACGAAGGACGCGTACGCGGAACTGCGGGCGCGTGCACTGGCGTTGCTGGTGATCACCCTGCCCTACACCGCGCTGGTCACTGCGCTGACCGCCGCGCTGCTGGGCAACTGGGAGGCGCTGCCCGAGGTACTGGGCCTGTCGTTCGCGCTGCTCGGCGCGATGCTGGCGACAGGAGCGGTGGCGTCGGCCCGCTTCCCGTACTCGATCCCGCAGGACAGCGCGTACAAGAACGTCGCACCGGGGCAGGGCGGGCTGGCCTGGATCTCGATCTTCGGCGGCATGATCTCGGCCGCGGTGCTGTGCGCGCCGGTGATCGCGCTGACGATCTGGATGCACGCGTCGGGCGCGGACTCGGCGCTGTGGCTGATGCTTCCGGTGGGGGCGGCGTACGGGCTGCTGATCGGGTGGGCCGGGGTGCGGGTCGCGGCGCCGCAGACGGCGAACAGGCTGCCGGAGATTCTGACGGCGGTCAGCAAGGGTTGAGGCGGGCCGGCGGAGGCGCCAGGGGCGCATGGGGTGCTTCGCACGGTGAGGCGGCGTGCGGATAGCGTGACGACCATGTCTACGCCGCCTCCGAACCCTTACACGCAGCCGCAGTTCCCGCAGCAGCAGCCGCAGTTCCCGTCGTACCCGCAGGCACAACCTCAGGCCCAGCCGCAGCCGGGGTACGGGGCTCAGCCGCCGTACCCGTACCAGCAGCAGCCGTACCCGGGGCAGGGCGGACCCGGTGGCTGGGGTGCGCCGCCGCCTCCGCCGCGGAAGAACAAGGGGCCGATGATCGCCCTCATCACGGTGGGGGCGATCGCGGCTGTGGCGGCGTTCTCCTGGTTCGGGAACAACGTCGTCGGCGGCGGAAGTGGCGGCAGCAGCGAGAGCTTCCCGGAGGCGACGCACGAGCTCACCCGCCCCCAGACGCTGCTCGGCGGCCGGTACAAGCTGGACGACGACATGTCCGAGGACTACCAGGACGAGTTGGCCGGGACCAGCGAGGCCAATATCCGCGACGCCCAGGGCTCCATGGCGCGTTACCTCTCGCAGGCCGAGGGAGGCGTACTGATCGTCTCTGGCATGCACGGCCGCATCAAGGACCCCGACGAGGCCCGCAGCAGGATCCTGAAGGGCGCCGGGGACTCGGACGGCTCCACGATCGCCGTACCGGCGAAGGACTTCACTCCGGCCGGCTCGGAAGTGGCCATCACCTGCCAGGTGTTGACGACGAAGCAGACGGACGGCGCCGCGAGCACGCTCCCGATGTGTGCCTGGGCCGACGGGAACACGACCGCGGCGATCGCCCTGACGAGTGTGAAGACGGCGAAGCAGTCCCCGCAGGAGGTCGACCTCAAGGCGGTGGTGGAGGAGACGGTGAAGGTCCGCGAGGAGATGCGCCGGCCGATCGCCTGACGGCGCGTCTGCGCACGGCCTTCTGTATACGTTCGCGAACCGCGACGGGCCGGGCCGGACCTCATGGAGCGACAGTTTCCAGTCGAAGCGGTTCTGCGAGACGCAGAACCGTTTCGGCGTTTTCGCAGCTCAGACGATAGTTCTGGCTTATACCAACGATGATCGTCCATATGCTGGACGCCCCGTCACACCCGCTCCGAGCTGCCCGAACGACCATTCGGTCCGGGTGTTCGAATGTGCGCGGCCGGAAAGTGGTGATCAATGTGCACTCACTGTCCGCATACGCAAGACTCCCGACCGCAATCTCCCCCCGAATGAAGGAGTTTCACACATGCGTTACCTGCGGAGCACAATCGCCACGACTGCCGCCCTTTTCCTGAGCGCCGCCGCGGCGGGCACGGCGGGCGCCCAGCCCGCGGCCCAGCCCGCCGGCACGAACAGCCTCTACGCCCCGTCGGCCCTCGTGCTCACGATCGGCAAGGGCGAGACGGCTGCGACGGCCACGGTCCAGCGGGCCGTCACCCTCACCTGCTCGCCGCGCCCGGAGGGCACGCACCCCGCGCCCAAGGCGGCTTGCGCCGAACTGCACACCGTGAACGGCGAGTTCTCGGCCCTGGCCGACACCCCGTCGCAGAAGACCTGTACGCGCCAGTGGGACCCGGTCGTCGTCACCGCCAACGGCGTGTGGCAGGGCAAGCACGTCACCTGGTCGGCCATGTACGGCAACATGTGCGAGATGGAGGGCAGCCTGGCGGACGGCACGGTCTTCTCCTTCTGACGGAACGTTCCGCCGTAATCCACCAGGCAGGCAGCACGCCCCCGCAGAAGACACACACGAGTCGTCCTCCCGCACGGCGTTGATCTCCTCGCAGCCGGCGCAACGCCGGAAGACGACCTCGTATGTGAACCCGTCAGACCGACCGAGCCCGACCCGGTCCAGCACGCCGGCCACCACCGGCGAGGAGCCGAGGTCGGGGCAGGAGCCGGTCGACTGGTTGCTGACCTCGCTGACGTAGCTGACCGCCCAGCCGCTGCCGCCGCGGCTGACGGCGATCACCCTCGCACCGGCACCAACCCGCGCCGCGCGCAGGCGACATGCTCACTGCGCCGCCCGCCGCCCGCCGCTCCCCGGCGGGACAGCAGCGCCGGACCGCACGTCACGGCGTGCGCACACCGTCCAGAAACGGCTCGATCGCCGTGCGCCAGCCCTCCGGCTGGTCGTAGTGGACCAGATGGCCCGCGTCCGCCACCTCCGCGTACTCACCGCGCGGCAGGACCCGGACCATCTCCTGGGCCTCCGCGCGGCCCAGTTCGCCGTCCAGGCCGCGGACCACCAGCGTCGGGCACTGGACCTGCGCCAGCTCCTCCCAGTGGGCGTCGTGGACCCACGTTTCACGGGACTTGAGCATCTGGCGGCGGGAGAAGACCGGACGCCAGCCGTCCGCCCGTTCCGCCATGACCTCGGCGAAGAACTCTCCGCGCGAAGGGCTGGGATGCTCGACCCACGGGTCGTCCTCGCCGTACCACTTGCGCACGTCCGCCAGCGTCGCGAACGGGACCGGCCACGAGCGGAACCAGTCCTCCCACTCGCGCTGCGACGCCGCCCCCAGCGCCGACGCCCGCATGTCACAGATGATCAACGCCTGGACCAGGTCCGGGCGTTTGGCCGCGAGCTGCCAGGCCGTCAGCGCGCCCATCGAGTGGCCGATCAGGGTCACCGGGGCCAGGCCCAGTTGTTCGACCGCGGCCTCGGCGTCGGACACGTACGCCTCGCGCGTGAACGGACCCTCCGCCGGTTTGTCGCTGCGGCCGTGGCCCCGCTGGTCGAGCGCGACCGCCCGGTGCCGCTCCGTCAGCCAGCGTGCCGTGGACGCCCAGTGCGAGGCACGGCCCATCAGGCCGTGCAGCAGTAAGACCGCGGGGGCATGCTCTGCCTCGCCACGACCCTTGGGCGGATCCGCGAACTCCCAGGCAGCCAGGCGTACGCCGCCGGCTCCGGTCACGTCGATGCGCTGCACCATGTGCCTGGCACCCCCTTCTCTCCCCCGGGTCGTCCCGCTCGGTCGCTACCGCAAGACTATCGAACCTTTATTCGAAAACTCGGCTCTGGCGCGCAACACCCCTCATTCGAGTGACCACGCTCAAGGATTGACTCCGACCGGCGAGGGGAGATCTTCAACGGGAGGCGGGCCGATCGGGGAAGACGGTCCGAAGGGAATGACCCTGAGAGCTCGGGGCTCCGGGTCAGCACAGGGGAGGACAGGCCCCGGCGCCCATGGGCGCCGGGGCCCCTCTGCGCGTAGGAGGTGAATGCGAATGCGCTGCGGTGGTACGAGATCTGCTGCGGGCGCCGAAGTGCGCACCGGGCGTACAAAGGGCGCATACCGCCATCCTCCCCCTGGCTCCGCCGGGGGGACCCCCACCCCAGCCATGGGTCATCTGCCTCAGCCACAGCCTGGCACGCGTTTCGCCCGGGCGCTGCCATTCCGGACGGAAAACGGTTTCAAGGATACGGAAGGCGAGCGACCGCATCGCCTCCGTGACCGGGATTACCCCCAGCCGTTACCTCTTGGCCACGAAGACATGCGACGCCACTTCCGCGTCCAGCTCCGCCGCCTCACCGCTGCTGCCGACCAGCACTCCACCCGCGGCCTCCGTCACACTCACCACCGAACCGGGCTGCACGCCCGCCCGACGGAGCGTGTACATCAGCTGGGCGTCCGTCTGAATCGGCTCGCCGATCCGGCGCACAACCACCGTCTTGCCGTCCGTACCCGGGTCCAGGTCCGCCAGCGAGACCATGCCGTCGTCCAGGAACGGGTCGGCCTCCGCCTTCTCGCCCAGCTCCTCCAGACCCGGAATCGGGTTCCCGTACGGCGATTCCGTGGGGTGACGCAGCAGCTCCAGCACGCGCCGCTCCACCGCCTCGCTCATCACGTGCTCCCAGCGGCAGGCCTCCGCGTGAACCTGCTCCCACTCCAGGCCGATCACGTCGACCAGCAGACACTCCGCGAGCCGGTGCTTGCGCATCACGCGCGTCGCCAGCCGGCGGCCCTCATCGGTCAGCTCCAGGTGACGGTCGCCGGCCACCGTCACCAGGCCGTCCCGCTCCATACGCGCCACGGTCTGGCTCACCGTCGGACCGCTCTGGTCGAGCCGCTCGGCGATGCGGGCGCGCATGGGCACCACACCTTCCTCTTCCAGCTCGAGGATGGTGCGGAGATACATCTCCGTCGTGTCGATCAATCCGGACATACGTGCCCCTCGATGCTCTGACATGAAAAACGAGTCGTGCGCTGCGGCCCCGACCCAATTCTGACGCATCCCACTGACAAGCGGGCCGCGCCCGGGGAACCCGGCCGGGGAGCCTGCATTGCGGGAGTCTGTATTGACAGGGCAATGGTCCAGACCGCAACGTGATCCGCGGCACGAGTATTCCCACGCGGGTCATCCCGCCGCGTTCTGTACGTACCCCGTACGGCTGCGCGTTCCCCCACCTCCGGAAGGGCTCGGCGATGAGCGAGAGCAAGCTGGCCGGTCAGTTCATCGACGCCGCGATCGGTCTGCTGCAACGCGTACGCGAGGAGGAGGCGGGCACCATCGCCGCCGCCGGAGAGACCATCGCGGACACCGTCGCCGCGGGCGGCCGGCTCTTCGCCTTCGGCGCCGGACACTCCTCGCTCGCCGCGCAGGACGTCGTATACCGGGCCGGCGGCTTCGCGCTGATGAACCTGCTCGCCGTCCCCGGCGTCGTCGGCGTCGACGTCATGCCCGCCACACTCGGCTCCGCGCTGGAACGGGTCGACGGCCTCGCGGGCGCGGTGCTCGACTCCAGCCCGGTCAAGTCCGGCGACGTACTGGTGATCATCTCGCTCTCCGGCCGCAACGCACTGCCCGTCGAGATGGCGATGAACGCTCGGGCGCTCGGCCTCAAGGTCATCGGCGTGACCTCGGTGGCGTACGCGGAGCAGACCAAGTCCCGGCATGTGTCCGGCACCTTCCTCAAGGACCACTGCGACATCGTCCTCGACTCCAAGATCGCGGTCGGCGACGCGGAGCTGACCCACGAGGGCATCGAGGCGCCGTTCGCGCCCGCCTCCACCGTCGTGACCAGCGCGCTCATGCAGGCGACGATGGCGGCCGCGGCGGAGCGGCTGGTGGAGCGAGGCATCGAGCCGCCGCTGCTGCGGTCGGGCAATGTCGACGGCGGGCACGACTGGAACGGCCGCGTGATGACGGAGTACGGCGACCGGATCTTCTACCGCCGCTAGCCGTTAGGGAGTGTCGGGGGCGGCGACCGGCCGCTCACTACTCGCGCTGGTCGCCCTCGCCGCCCGTCGACTGCACCAGATCCAGCGCCGAGGCGGTCAGGACCGCCATGCTCTCCGCGTACACCGCGTCCGTGCGCTCGAACGCCGGGCGGCTCGCGCCGCGCAGGAAGGTCACCACGCCCAGCGTGCGGCCACGGCTGCGCAGCACCGTGCACAGCGCGTGCACCGTGCCCGCCGGCCACTGGCGGTCCGTCGCCCACGTCGCCGGACCCCCGCTCGCCGGAACGCTCGCACGGACCGACCCGTTGCGGTCGGCCGCCTGGAGCGCCGGATGCCCGTGCGGATAGCGGACCGGGATGCCGCCGCCCGCCACCGGCACGACCGGGCCCGGCGCGCCCGACGGCGTCGCGGCCGTACGAACCAGCCGCCGCCCGTCCGGCCCCAGCAGATCTATCAGCGCATGGTCGGCGAAACCCGCGAGCGCGAAGTCCAGATACGCCGTCGCCGCCTCCATCGGGTCCTCGCACTCCGCGGCGGCCCGGCCCGCACGATGCAGCTGACTGGAACGGAACCGCAGCCGGTTCGCCTCCTGCTCGGCGAGCTTCTCCTCCGTCACGTCGTCGAACATCCAGCCCACCCCGAGCGGCACCGGCTCCTCCGCGAGCGGGGACGCCAGCCGCAGGAATCCACTGCGCCAGCACCGCCGCCGCTCACCGTCGCCGGCCGCCAGCGTCACCCACACATCCGTGAGCCCACGCGGCGCACCCTCCGACAGCACATGGTGCAGCGCGCCCTCCAGCTCCTCCACGCCCTGGACCACCAGCTCACCCAGCGGCCGCCCCAGCGGCGAGGTGCGGCCGGCGCCGAGAGCGCGGGCCGCATTGCCGTTCACGACCGTCGGCCGCAGATCGACATCGACGAGGACGACGCCCCAGGAAGCGTCCTCGAACAAAGCCTCGCTCAGCGCGATGGAACGCTCCAGGTCGATCTGCGCATGCACCTCGCTGAAGGCGCAGTACACCCCGTTCGGCTTCCCGTCCGCGCCGAGAACCCGCGCCGACTGAGTCCGTACGAGCACCCGCCCGCCGTCCTTGCGCAACAGCGCAAACTCATGCACCTGCCGCCCGGGCCCGTCCATCGCGGCCATCAGCCGCCCCTCGACCTCCCCGGCATCCGCGCTCCGCACGGCCCAGCCGGCAAACCCGCGCCGCCCCACGGCCTCCTCCGGCGACCAGCCGAGAATCCGCTCGGCCTCACGGTTCCAGTGGGTGATGGTCCCGTCCGCGTCAAAGGCACAGAGCGCGGCATCCATCCCATCGAGCAGCGCAGCAAGCAACTCCGACCCGGGCACCACCGCAGGCTCCGGCCCGGGCTCCGCACCCGCGCCTTCCCGCTCGGGCTCGTCAGGCCCCAGGGCGTTGGCTGTCTCACTCTTGGAAGCACTCATCCTGAACCCCCTGCAGGACGTGGCCGCGCGAGCTGTCGCGTCTACAGATCATTGAACTCGAACGTGACGCAGGACACACGCGGTTCCTGCAAATCGTTGCACGGCGGAAACGCGGCGCCGCACGGCGGCCCTTCTTCGGCATGGTCCTTAAATGGGTTGTACCCCGCCGCGGTGCTTCCTAGGGTGTCGTTCACACGTGAAAGGAGGTGGCCCGGAAGTGATTTCTTCTCGGACTCGTGAGGTGACTGCGGGCTGACGGCCCGTCGTCGCACTCTGTGTGCAGCCGACTGATCGTCGGCCGAAATTCCAAGCAGTCACCGACCCGCGGGCTCGCCGGTAAGTCCGGCCGGCTCCTCCGTAAGGAGGGACCAGAGCCCGCGGGTTTCTGCGTTCCCGGCCCTCGGCTTCCCGGCCTCCGGCCCCTGGCTGCTTTCGAGCCGGCGGCTCATGGCGCCAGCCGCTCCACCCGCCATCCCGGCTCCCCCGTACGCACATAGCGCAGCCGGTCGTGCAGCCGGTTCTCGTGGCCCTGCCAGAACTCGACCGTCTCCGGCGTGATCCGGTACCCGCCCCACTCCGGCGGCGCCGGTACCTGTTCGCCCTCCGGGTAGCGGGAGGCCAGCTCCTCGTAGGTGTGCAGGAGTTCGTCGCGTGAGGCGATCACCGAGGACTGGGCGCTGGCCCAGGCGCCGAGCTGGGAGCCGTGCGGGCGGCTGCGGAAGTAGGCGACCGTTTCGTCGCGGCCGATGCGGGTCGCCGTGCCCGTGACGATGACCTGGCGGGCCAGCGGGTGCCAGGGGAAGAGCAGCGAGATGTGCGGGTTGGCGGCCAGTTCGCGGCCCTTGCGGGAGGCGTAGTTCGTGTAGAAGACGAAGCCGTCCGCGTCGTACTGCTTGAGCAGCACCGTGCGGGAGGACGGTTGGCCGTCCTCGGTCGCGGTGGAGACGATCATGGCGTTCGGCTCGTGCAGTCCGCCGGCCGCGGCCTCGCCGAACCAGCGGGCGAACTGGTCCATGGGGACGGCGGCAAGGTCCGTCTCCAGGAGCGGTGTGGAGCGGTACTGCTTGCGCATCGCGGCCGGGTCGTGGGATTCGAGGTCGTCGATGGAAGCGGGGTGGACGGCGGAGTCCGGGTGCGGTGCGGCGTCTTCGGCCGCGGGGCCATCGGCCACGGGATCATCGGTCACGGAGTCATCCTGCCGCAGCGCCGTCGCGCCGCGGTGCACGAGTTTGCCCGGCACGGAGTGCCGCCAATCCTCCTCGTCCGAATTGGTGCAGTGTGCCGGACGTCACGCTTCCCCGCATCAGCCGAACCCGCCAAAATCTTGGGTCGGGCCACTGTGGCCCCCTTACAGCAGGGGTTATCGTGCCTGCCTCCCCGGCGATTGGGTGACCACCATCCGCACGGGGCATCACCGGGGTGTCCGACCCACAAGGGACAAGCACCCGCCACGCCTGTCGTACGCACCTTGAGGAGCCGCCTGATGTCCGACTTCGTACCTGGACTCGAAGGAGTCGTCGCGTTCGAGACGGAGATCGCCGAACCCGACAAGGAGGGCGGCTCGCTCCGCTACCGCGGCGTCGACATCGAGGATCTGGTCGGCCATGTCTCCTTCGGGAACGTGTGGGGGCTGCTGGTCGACGGCGCGTTCAACCCCGGGCTGCCGCCCGCCGAGCCGTTCCCGATCCCGGTGCACTCCGGCGACATCCGCGTGGATGTGCAGTCGGCGCTGGCGATGCTCGCGCCGGTGTGGGGGCTCAGGCCGCTGCTCGACATCGACGAGGCGCAGGCCCGTGAGGATCTGGCGCGGGCGGCCGTGATGGCGTTGTCGTATGTGGCACAGAGTGCCCGCGGGCAGGGTCTGCCGATGGTTCCGCAGCGGGAGATCGACAAGGCGACGTCGGTCGTGGAGCGCTTCATGATCCGTTGGCGCGGCGAGCCGGACCCGCGGCATGTGCGGGCGGTGGACGCGTACTGGACTTCGGCGGCGGAGCACGGCATGAACGCGTCGACGTTCACGGCGCGCGTCATCGCTTCCACCGGGGCGGATGTCGCGGCCGCGCTGTCGGGCGCGGTCGGTGCGATGTCGGGGCCGCTGCACGGCGGCGCGCCGTCCCGGGTCCTCGGGATGATCGAGGAGATCGAGCGCACCGGCGACGCGACCGCTTACGTGAAGCGGGCGCTGGACAAGGGCGAGCGGCTGATGGGCTTCGGCCACCGCGTGTACCGCGCCGAGGACCCGCGCGCCCGTGTCCTGCGGCGTACGGCCAAGGAGCTGGACGCGCCGCGGTTCGAGGTCGCGGAGGCGCTGGAGAAGGCGGCGCTGGAGGAGTTGCACAACCGCCGTCCTGACCGGGTGCTGGCCACCAACGTGGAGTTCTGGGCGGCGATCATGCTGGACTTCGCGGAGGTCCCGGCGCACATGTTCACGTCGATGTTCACCTGCGCGCGTACGGCGGGCTGGTCGGCGCACATCCTGGAGCAGAAGCGCACGGGCCGCCTGGTGCGGCCGTCGGCGCGGTATGTCGGGCCGGGGTCGCGGGATCCGCGCGAGATCGCCGGTTACGACGACATCGCCGGCTGACGTTCCTGTGCCAGCAGGTCGGCGTGGTGGCGGGCCGCCACCAGCGGGTGGGCCCGCAGTTTGCCCTTGAGTTCGTTGCGGCCGTACTCCGCGAACAGCGGGTTTGCCGGGTCGACGCGCACTCCGGGCGCGTTCGCCGCGTACGGGAACGCCAGCGGCTCGATACGGGCGTCCAGACGCGGGTTGTAGAAGAACGGCACCGAGTACCGCTCGGTGGCGCCGGGCGGGCTGACGACGCGGTGGTTGGTGGCCTTGAGATAGCCGTTCGTGGCGACTTCGAGCAGCTCGCCGAGGTTGACCACGAAGGCGCCGGGCAGCGGCGGGACATCGTGGAAGGCGCCGTCCTCGCGTTCCACCTGGAGGCCGCCGATGCGGTCCTGGTGGAGCAGCGTGAGGAAGCCGTAGTCCTTGTGCGCGCCGACGCCCTGGGCTGCGCCGTCGCCCGCGCTGCCGGGGTAGCGCACCAGCTTGAGGTGCAGATGGGCGCGGTCGCCGAAGAGGTCGTCGTAGAAGTCCGGCGGTGCGCCGATCGCGGCGAGCAGTTCGTGCAGCAGCCGGTCGGCGACGGCGCTGAGGCGGTCGATCCAGGCGAGTGCTGCGGTGCGCAGCCGGGGCAGTGCGGCGGGCCACTGGTTGGGGCCTTCCAGCCACCAGTAGCCGGGCTCGCCGGGCCCGGGTATGTGGGCGGGACGCTCGGCGCCGATGTCGAGCTGGTCGCGCCAGTCGCGGCTGCCGCCGGTGCGTTCGTCGCCGGTGCGGGTGTAGCCGCGGAAGTGCGGTGAGTTGATGTTGTCGATGGCGAGCCGGTCGGCCTCGGGCAGCGCGAAGAAGGCCCGCATGGCGGAGGTGAGCGCGGTGGTCTCGGCCTCGGTGACGCCGTGGCCGGTGAGCTGGAAGAAGCCGACGTCGTGGGCGGCGCTGTGCAGCTGCGCGTGCAGCAGGGCGCGGGCCTGGCCGCCGCGGTCGGCGGCGGAGAGGTCGATGACGGGAAGCTGAAGGGGCGAGCTCAAGTGCGACATGGGTACGTCCGCGGGGTGTACGGGGTTCCGCGGGAGCGCCGGGGGTGGGGCGGGCCGCGGGTGCCTGGATGGTGAGGGGGCTGAGTCAGGCGGAGGGCCGACAGCCCATGCTCGTGACGCGGACGAAGTCCACGTGGCGGCGGCGTACGAGCAGAACCATCTGGCCAGGGTACTGCGGGTCGGGCGGAACAGCGGTGTCCCGGGTCACAGCGGATCGGCGGATCGGCCCGAGGGCCGGTGAGCGGGTCGGCCGGACAGCCGGACAACGCGTCGGCGCGTCAGCCGGACTGCCGGACTGCCGGACAGCGGACCGTAGGTCTGCCGGTGAGCGGTCAGCCCGTCAGCCGGACCGCAGGACGGCCGGACAGCCGGTCGTTGGGAGCGGTCGACGCTCAGTCCAGCACCTCGTCCAGCAGCGCCGCCCACTGCGCCACCACCCGCTTCCGGCGCGCCGCGT
Source organism: Streptomyces sp. NPDC020681 (assembly GCF_044334895.1). Lineage (NCBI taxonomy): Bacteria > Bacillati > Actinomycetota > Actinomycetes > Kitasatosporales > Streptomycetaceae > Streptomyces > Streptomyces sp. NPDC020681. The sequence goes on from NZ_JBIRTX010000017.1 coordinate 52,864, forward strand.
CGTCCGTCAGCAGGTTCGCGAGCCCCAGCCCGCGCGCCATGTCGAGCAGGCCCTGGACCGTTTCCCGTACGCCCGGACGCGACTCGTCCACGTCCAGCAGCCGTACCGCGATCCGGTGCGTCTCACGGCCGACCTTGCCTTCCAGCTCCGTGACCCGCGGCCGCAGTTGCTCCTCGTTGGAGGCCGCCACCCACAGTTGCAGCGCCGCGCGGAACAGGGGGCCGGTGTAGAGGTCGACGAGGGCGGCGACCACGGCCGTACGGTCCTGGGTCGGCAGCGCCCGCAGCGCCGAGGAGCGTTCCTCCGCGACGTACTCGACGGCCGCGGTGAACAGGTCCTCCCTGGTCGGGAAGTGGTGCTGGGCCGCGCCCCGTGACACGCCCGCACGCTCGGCGACGACGGAGACCGTCGAGCCTGCCCAGCCGTGTTCGGCGAGGCAGGACACCGCGGCCTCGAGCAGCCGCTGCCGGGTGGCCCGGCTGCGGTCCTGCTTCGGCGCCTTGGCCGCGGCGGTCTTCGGCGTGGCTACAGCTCCCATGCGGGATCCCGTCGTTCGAGGAAGGCCGTCATGCCTTCGCGCGCGTCGGCCGAGGCGAACAGCGAGGCCGAGCGCTGCACCAGGTCTTCCGCGTCCCGGTCGAAGGCCTCCAGCACCTTAGCCGTGACCAGCTGCTTTGCCGCGGCCAGGCCCTGGGGCGCGGCCTTGCGCAGCCCGTCGAGCAGCGGGGCGAGCGCCGCGTCGACGTCGTCGGCGGCGAGCGTGAGCAGTCCGATGCGGGCCGCCTCGGCCGCGTCGAAGCGCTCCCCGGTGAGGTAGTAGCGCTCGGCCGCGCGCGGGTCCAGGCGCGGCAGCAGCGGAAGCGAGATCACGGCGGGCGCGACCCCGATCCGTACCTCCGTGAACGCGAAGTCCGAACCGCTCGACGCCACCGCGATGTCGCAGGCCCCGAGCAGCCCGAGCCCGCCGGCCCGCGTCTTCCCCGTGACGCGGGCCACCACCGGTTTCGGCAGCGTGACGATCTGCCGGAGCAGTTCGACGAACGTGTACGGATTGGGCGGGGCCTTCAGGTCGGCGCCGGCGCTGAACGTGGACCCGGTGTGGGTGAGCACCACCGCCCGTACCGACTCGTCCTTGGCGCACTCGCCGAGCGCCTGCGCCAGCGCGCCGACGAGCCGCGCCGACAGCGCGTTGCGGTTCGCCGGCGAGTCGAGCGTCAGGGTGGTGATGCCCCGCTCGTGCGCGGTGGCGAGAAGTGTCACGTGGTCTCCCTCTCCCGATCCCTCAGCTCGCGTCGGAGGATCTTTCCGGATGCGGCGCGCGGCACGCCGTCGATGAATTCGACGCGGCGGATCTTCTTGTACGGGGCGACCCGCTCGGCGACGAAGGCCATCACATCGTCCTCGGTGAGGTCGTCGGCGCCGCGCTGCCGTACGACGTACGCCTTCGGGATCTCGTTCCCGTCCTCGTTGTACACCCCGATCACCGCCGCGTCCGCGATGGAGTCGTGGGTGAGCAGCAGCGCCTCCAGTTCGGCGGGCGGGACCTGGTAGCCCTTGTACTTGATGAGCTCCTTGACCCGGTCGACGACGAAGAGCCAGCCGTCGGCGTCGACCCGGCCGATGTCGCCGGTGTGCAGCCAGCCGTCGGTGTCGATGATCCGGGCGGTGTCGTCGGGCCGGCCGAGATAGCCCTTCATCACCTGCGGGCCGCGGATCGCTATCTCGCCGTCCTCGCCGGGCGCGGCGTCCTTGGCGGGATCGTCGAGGGAGACGATCCGCATCTCGGTCGACGCGATGAGCTTGCCGACGGTGCCGGGCGGCGGGTTCTGCGCGTCGAGGGGCACGAGGTGGGTGCCGGGCGAGAGTTCGGTCATGCCGTAGGCCTGGCCGATGGGCGGGAGGCCGAGCCGCTTGGAGCAGGCGGCGGCCAGTTCGGCGTCCAGCGGTGCGGCGGAGCAGATGATGTTGCGCAGCGACGACAGGTCGTACTGCGCGACCGCCGGGTGTTTGGCGAGCGCCAGCACGATCGGCGGGGCGACGTACAGGGCGGTGATGCGGTGCTTCTCGATGGCCGCGAGGAAGGTCTCGAGCTCGAATCGGGGCAGTACGACGACGGTCGCGCCCTGCCGCAGCGGCGCGTTCATCAGCGCGGTGAGGCCGTAGATGTGGAAGAACGGCAGCACGGCCAGAATGCGTTCGCCGGGGCCGAGCGGCATCAGCGGATACAGCTGCGCGAGGTTGGTGGCGATGGACCGGTGCGTGAGCATCACGCCTTTGGGGACGCCGGTGGTGCCGGAGGAGTACGGCAGCGCGGCGACGTCCTCGGCCGGGTCTGTCTCGATGTCCGGCTCGGGCGCGGTCGAGCCGAGCATGTCGAAGATGCTGACATGGCCTTCGGCCTGGTCGCAGACGAAGATCTCCTGGATGCCGCCGACGAGTTCGGCGGCCCGGCGGGCGGCTTCGAGGAGCGGTGAGACGGTGACGATCCAGCGGGCGGAGGAGTCGCGCAGCTGCTTGGCGAACTCCTCCGCCGTGGCGAGCGGATGGACGGTGGTGACGGTCGCGCCGGCGCGGGTGGCTCCGTAGAAGACGGCGGGGTAGGCGACGGTGTTGGGGCTGTGCAGGGCCAGTACGTCGCCCTTGCGCAGCCCGGCGGCGGCGAGCGCGGCGGCGATCCGCCGGTGGAACAGGTCGAGCTGCGCGTAGGTGACGGTGGTGCCGTTGACGCCGTCGATCAGCGCGATCGTCTCGCCGTACTCGGCTGCCCGGCCGAGCACCGCTTCGTGGATCGGCTCGATGACGGCCGGGACGTCTGCGTACTCGCTCTGAAACACCATGTCGGCCCCTCGGTGAGTCGGTGAGTCCTCCGTGTGGACGGCCAGAATCTCCTTAATCAGTACGACTTGGGGAGACCCAGGGACTGGTGGGATACGTAATTGAGGATCATCTCGCGGCTGACTGGCGCGATCCGGGCGACGCGGGCCGCGGTGATGAGGGAGGCGAGGCCGTACTCGCGGGTCAGGCCGTTGCCGCCGAGGGTGTGGACGGACTGGTCGACGGCCTTCACACAGGCCTCGCCGGCGGCGTACTTGGCCATGTTGGCGGCCTCGCCGGCGCCGATGTCGTCGCCGGCGTCGTAGAGGGCGGCGGCCTTCTGCATCATCAGGCGGGCGAGTTCGAGTTCGATGTGCGCCTGGGCGAGAGGATGGGCGATGGCCTGGTGCGCGCCGATGGGTTCCTTCCAGACCTGGCGGGTCTTCGCGTACTCGACGGCCCGGGCGAGCGCGTAGCGCCCCATCCCGATGGCGAAGGCGGCGGTCATGATGCGCTCGGGGTTGAGCCCGGCGAAGAGCTGGAGGAGACCGGCGTCCTCGTCGCCGACGAGCGCGTCGTGCGGCAGGCGGACGTTGTCGAGCACGAGCTCGAACTGCTTCTCCTGCGCGTGCAGTTCCATGTCGATCTGCGAGCGCTGGAAGCCTTCGGCGTCGCGGGGCACGATGAAGAGACAGGGCTTGAGTTTCCCGGTGCGGGCGTCTTCCGTCCGCCCGACGATGAGCGTCGCGTCAGCGATGTCCACCCCGGAAATGAAGACCTTGCGCCCGCTGAGGATCCAGCCGTCGTCGGTGCGGCGCGCGGTGGTCGTGATCCGGTGGGAGTTCGACCCGGCGTCGGGCTCGGTGATGCCGAAGGCCATGGTGAGGCTGCCGTCCGCGAGTCCGGGCAGCCAGGCGGTCTTCTGCTGCTCGGTGCCGAACCGGGCGATGACGGTGCCGCAGATGGCGGGCGAGACGACCATCATGAGCAGCGGGCAGCCGGCGGCCCCCAACTCCTCCAGCACGATGGACAGTTCCTGCATCCCGCCTCCGCCGCCGCCGTGCTCCTCGGGAAGGTTCACCCCGAGATAGCCGAGTTTGGCGGCCTCGGCCCACAGCTGCTCGCGGTCGTACCCGCGCCCGTGCCGCTGCCCGAGGGCGGCGACGGCGGCGCGCAGATCGGTGTGCTCCTGACGTTCTACGACGCTGCTCATGCTTCCTGTTCCTCCTGTACGACGGCGAGCAGGGCACCGACCTCGACCTGACGGCCGGGTACGGCGTGAAGTGCGGTGAGTGTGCCGGAGGCCGGGGCCACGATCCGGTGCTCCATCTTCATGGCCTCCAGCCAGACGAGCGGCTGTCCCTGTTCGACCCGGACGCCTTCGCCGATGCCGTCGGCCACGCGGACGACGGTCCCGGGCATGGGCGCGAGCAGCGATCCGGGGACGGCGCGCTCCTCGGGGTCGGTGAACCGGGGCCGGGCGGTGAGGGCGTACGAGCCGAGCGGGCTGTCGATGTGGACGCGGCCGTCGCCGTGGTCGGTGACGTCGAAGTGGCGTACGACGCCGTCGATTTCGAGCGCGACGCGACGGGGGCCGGCGCCGACGACGCGCACGCCGGGCATGTCGTCGACGGCGTACCCGCCACTCCGGGTGGGCCGGTAGCGCACCTCGTGCTCGCCGTAGCCCTTGACCTGGGGCTGGGAGGTCAGGTTGCGCCATCCGCCGAACCTCCCGCTCCGGGATGCCGCGTCCGCGAGTGCCGCGGCGGCCGCGGCGTACGCCTCGCCGGGCGCGGCGCTCGTCAGCTCCTCCAGGTTCCGCTCGTAGAACCCGGTGTCGAACTCCGCGCCGGCGAACTCCGGATGTTCCAGCGACCGTACGAGCAGCTCCCGGTTGGTCACGGGCCCGTGCACCCGCGCCCGCCGCAGCGCGTGAGAGAGCCGCCGCAGGGCCTGGGCGCGGGTCGGTGCCCAGGCGATGACCTTGGCGATCATGGGGTCGTAGTGCACGCCGATGGTGTCGCCGTCGCTGTAACCGGTGTCGACGCGCACGGCCGGAGGCTCGCCCGGGACCCGGAACTCGTGCAGGACGCCCGTCTGCGGGGTCCACTCCTGCGACGGGTCCTCCGCGTAGAGGCGGGCCTCGATCGCGTGGCCGCGCGGTTTTGGGGCATCGCCGAGTGGCGTGCCCTCCGCCACCTGGAGCTGGAGTGCGACGAGGTCGAGGCCGAACACCGCTTCCGTCACCGGGTGTTCGACCTGGAGACGGGTGTTCATCTCCAGGAAGTGGGCCCGGCCGTCCGGAGCGACCAGGAACTCCACCGTGCCCGCACCCCGGTAGCCCACCGCCCGTGCCGCGGCCACCGCCGACTCGTGGAGCGAGGAGACCAGCTCCGGCGCCAGGCCGGGGGCCGGGGACTCCTCGATCACCTTCTGGTGGCGGCGCTGGAGCGAGCAGTCGCGCGTGCCGAGCGCCCATACCGTCCCGTGCGCGTCCGCCATGATCTGGACCTCGACATGGCGGCCGCGTTCGATGTACGGCTCCAGGAACACCTCGCCGTCGCCGAAGGCGGACGCCGCCTCGGAGCGGGCCGCGGCCAGCTCACCGGGCAGCGCGGACAGCGAGCGCACGATCCGCATGCCGCGGCCGCCGCCTCCCGCCGCCGCCTTCACCAGGACCGGGAAATCGGCTTCCGTCACATCGACGAGGGGCGCCAGACCCATGAGCTTTTTCGCCTGCGTCTTCGACGCCATCGCCTCGATCGCGGACGCGGGCGGGCCGATCCACACCAGCCCCGCGTCCTCGACCGCCCGCGCGAACTCCGCGTTCTCGGACAGGAATCCGTACCCCGGGTGCACCGCGTCGGCTCCCGCTGCCAGCGCCGCTTTCACGATCAGCTCGCCGCGCAGATACGTGTCCCCGGGAGCTGCCCCCGGCAGCCGTACCGCCGCGTCCGCCTCCCGTACGTGCAGCGCCGACCCGTCCGCGTCCGAGTACACCGCGACCGTCGCGATGCCCAGCTCCCGGCACGTGCGGAAGACCCGGCACGCGATCTCGCCTCGGTTGGCGACCAGAACAGACCGAATCATCAGGACCTCACATCCGGAAGACGCCGAAGCCGCCGCGCGCGCCTTCGACCGGGGCCGTATGGATCGCGGACAGGCACAGCCCGAGGACGGTACGGGTGTCACGAGGGTCGATCACACCGTCGTCGTACAGCCGCCCGGACAGGAACATCGGCAGGGACTCGGACTCGATCTGCGCCTCCACCATCGCGCGCAGGCCCGCGTCCGCCTCGTCGTCGTACGGCTGCCCCTTCGCCGCCGCCGACGCGCGCGCCACGATCGACAGCACGCCGGCCAGCTGCTGCGGCCCCATCACCGCGGACTTGGCGCTCGGCCAGGCGAAGAGGAAGCGCGGGTCGTAGGCCCGGCCGCACATGCCGTAGTGCCCGGCGCCGTACGACGCGCCCATCAGCACCGACAGATGCGGCACCTTCGAGTTCGACACCGCGTTGATCATCATCGCGCCGTGCTTGATGATGCCGCCCTGCTCGTACTCCTTGCCGACCATGTAGCCGGTGGTGTTGTGCAGGAACACCAGCGGCACGTCCCGCTGGTTCGCGAGCTGGATGAACTGTGCGGCCTTCTGGGACTCCGCGCTGAACAGCACGCCCTGCGCGTTGGCCAGTACGCCCACCGGATAGCCGTGCAGCGATGCCCAGCCCGTCACCAGGCTCGGCCCGTACAGCGGCTTGAACTCGTCGAAGTCCGAGCCGTCCACGATCCGCGCCACGACCTCCCGCGGGTCGAACGGCGTCTTGAGATCCTCCGGCACGATGCCGAGCAGCTCCTCCTCGGCGTACTTGGGCCCGGGCGCCGGTGCCGGATCGGCGCTCGCCTTGCGCCAGTTGAGCCGGGCGACCACGCGGCGTGCCTGCCGCAGCGCGTCCGGCTCGTCGAGGGCGAAGTAGTCCGCGAGACCTGACGTACGGGCGTGCATCTCCGCGCCGCCGAGCGATTCGTCGTCGCTCTCCTCGCCGGTCGCCATCTTCACCAGCGGCGGCCCGCCGAGGAAGACCTTCGACCGCTCCTTGATCATGATCGTGTGGTCGGACATGCCGGGGACGTACGCGCCGCCGGCGGTCGAGTTGCCGAAGACGACGGCGATCGTCGGGATCCCGGCCGCCGAGAGGCGGGTGAGGTCGCGGAAGAGCGCGCCGCCGGGAATGAAGATCTCTTTCTGGGACGGCAGATCCGCGCCGCCGGACTCGACGAGGCTGATGCACGGCAGCCGGTTCGCGTACGCGATCTCGTTGGCGCGCAGGGCCTTCTTCAGGGTCCACGGGTTGGACGCGCCGCCGCGTACGGTCGGGTCGTTCGCGGTGATCAGGCATTCGACGCCTTCGACGACGCCGATGCCGGTCACCATCGACGCGCCCACCGGATAGTCGCTGCCCCACGCGGCGAGCGGCGAGAGCTCCAGGAACGGTGTGTCCGGGTCGAGCAGCAGCTCGATGCGTTCGCGGGCCAGGAGCTTGCCGCGCTTCCGGTGCCGGGCGGTGTACTTCTCGCCGCCGCCCGCGAGGGCTTTCGCATGCTCGGCGTCGAGTTCGGCGAGCTTGCCGAGCATGGCCTCGCGGCGGGCGGCGTACTCGGGACCGGCGGTGTCGAGAGCCGAGGAGAACACGGTCACAGCAGTACCTCCGGGATGTCCACGTACCGCGAGCGGAGCCACTCGCCCAGCGCCTTGCCCTGCGGGTCGAAGCGGGCCTGCGCGGCCACGCCTTCGCCGAGGATTCCTTCGACGGTGAAGTTCAGGGCCCGCAGATTCGGCAGCACATGCCGTACGACGGTCAGTTCCGCCGTCTCGGGAAGCAGCGCGCGGAACCGCTCCACGGTCAGCTCGTGGGCGAGCCAGCGCCAGGCATCGTCGGACCGGGCCCAGACGCCGACATTGGCGTCGCCGCCCTTGTCTCCGCTGCGTGCCCCGGCGATCAGCCCGAGTGGCGCGGCGCGGCGGGGCCCGTCGGGCCACGGCTCGGGCAGCCCGCCGTCGACGACGACCTCGACTGCCCTGGTCCGTACGGGAGTCGGGATCACGACCTGCCGGCCGTCGGGCAGTACGGCCGTGTGCGTCACCTCGGCCGCGTCGATGTGCTCGGCCTCGAAGACCCCGTACGGCGCGCCCTTGCCCGGCGGAGCCGTGACATGGAACCCCGGGTAGCTGCCGAGCGCCAGCTCGACGGCCGCGCCGCTGACCGCGCGGCCGACCTTCTCGGCGTCGCTGTCGCGCACGACGAGCCGAAGGTAGGCGCTGGCACGCTCCTCGGTGTCGCCGTCGGCCCGCTCCGTACGGGCCAGTTCCCAGCGCACTTCGGCCGGCCGGTGTTTGCCGAGGGCGTCCTCCAACTGGTCCCGCACCAGGCGGGCCTTGGCCTCGATGTCGAGTCCGGTGAGGACGAACACGACCTCGTTGCGCCAGCCTCCGATGCGGTTGAGGCCGACTTTCAGCGTGGGCGGCGGGGCTTCGCCGCGTACGCCGGAGATCCGTACGCGGTCGGGCCCGTCCTGCTCCAGCCGTACGGTGTCGAGCCGGGCGGTCACGTCCGGGCCCGCGTAGCGCGCGCCGCCGGTCTCGTACAGCAGCTGCGCGGTGACGGTGCCGACGTCGACGAACCCGCCGGTGCCGTCGTGCTTGGTGATGACGGAGGTCCCGTCGGCGTGGATCTCGGCGAGCGGGAAGCCGGGCCGGCGTACGTCGTGCCCGCTGAAGAACGCGTAGTTGCCGCCGGTGGCCTGGGTGCCGCACTCCAGGACATGCCCCGCGACGACCGCGCCCGCGAGGGCGTCGAGGTCGTCCTCGCCCCAGCCGAAGTGGGCGGCGGCGGGCCCGGTGACGAGTGCGGCGTCGGTGACGCGGCCGGTGACGACGACATCGGCACCGGCGCGCAGGCAGGCGGCGATGCCCGCGCCGCCGAGGTAGGCGTTGGCGCTCAGCGCGCCGGGGAAGCGGCCGGCGAGCTCGTCGCCCTCGACATGAGCGACCTTGACGGGGACGCCCACGCGGTCCGCGAGCTCCCGTACGGCGTCGGCGAGCGCGGCCGGGTTGAGCCCTCCGGCATTGGTGACGATCTTCACGCCACGCTCGTGGGCGAGCCCGAGGCTCTCCTCCAACTGCTTGAGAAAAGTCCTGGCGTAGCCGAGACGAGGGTCCTTCAGCCGGTCGCGGCCGAGGATGAGCATGGTGAGCTCGGCGAGATAGTCGCCGGTCAGGACGTCGAGAGGGCCGCCGGTGAGCATGTCGCGGACGGCGTCGAAGCGGTCGCCGTAGAAGCCGGACGCGTTCCCCACTCTCAGGACGGGGCCGGTCATTGGGCCGCACCCTTCGGCGCGCGGCCGGGACCGGCCGGGCCCGCGAAGGACTGGGCGATGTCCAGCCACTGGTCCGCGTCGGGGCCCTGGGCCCGTACATCCAGATCCGCCCGGTTCGCGCGCTGCGTCACCAGCAGGCAGAAGTCCAGCGCGGGCCCGGTCACGCGCTGGGCCGCGTCCTCGGGACCGAAGGTCCACGGCTCGCCGCCGTCCGGCGCGGTCAGCTCCACCCGGAACGCCTCGGCCGGCGGCGTCAGCGAGCGCACACCGAAGGCGTAGTCCCGCGCCCGGACGCCGATGTACGCGACATGCCGCAGCCGCGCGGTCGGTTCGCGTACGACGCCGAGCGCATCCGCGATGTCCTGCCCGTGCGCCCAGGTCTCCATCAGCCGCCCGGTCGCCATCGACGCGACGCTCATCGGCGGCCCGTACCAGGGGAAACGGGCCTTGGCCGGTGCCTCGCGCAGGGCCAGCTGAAGCCGCTCGCGCCCCTCGCGCCAGCGGTCGAGCAGCTCGTGCGGCGGCAGTGCGGCACCCGCCTCGGCTCCTTCGTCGACGAAGGAGTACGGCGCGGCGAACGCCTTCTCGGTCTCGACGGCGAAGGCCGCGGCGTCGGTGACGGCGAGCAGCGCGGCGGCATCGGTCCAGGCGAGATGCGCGATCTGGTGGGCGACGCTCCAGCGTGGCGCGGGCGTCGCGAGCGCCCAGGCGCTCTCACTCAACTCGCTCACCAGCTGGTCGAGTTGATGGCTCTCATCGCGCAGATCGTCGAGTACGACGGTCGGGTCGGACACGGTGCGCTCCCTCGGGACACGACGTTGTGTGTCCCGGAGCATGGCACCGTACAGAGAAACAAGCAAGCATGCTTGCTTTGATTAGGCCTTCGTTTTCTCCCGCGTCGCGGGCCTGCCGCCCACCTGCGTCCGCACGGCCCCCATGCTCGCCCCGATGACCAGCGCGATCGCCAGCGCGTCGGTCGCGGAGAGCGCCTGATGCAGCACGAGGAACCCGGCGGTCGCCGCGATCGCCGGCTCCAGGCTCATCAGCACGGCAAAGGTCGACGCCGGCAGCCGGCGCAGCGCCAGCAGCTCCAGCGTGTACGGCAGGACGGAGGACATCAGCGCGACGGCCAGCCCGAGGGCGAGTGTGGAGGGCACGACCAGCTTGGACCCGGCCTCCGCGATGCCCAGCGGCAGACTCAGCACCGCGCCGACGGCCATGGCCAGCGCAAGCCCGTCGGCCTGCGGGAAGCGCCGGCCGGTACGCGCGCTGAAGACGATGTACGCGGCCCACATCGCGCCCGCCGACAGCGCGAACAGCGCGCCCACCGGGTCGAGCCGGTCGAAGCCGCCGCCGCTGAGAAGGACGACGCCGCCGAGAGCGAGCCCGGCCCAGACGAGGTTCACCAGCCGCCGCGACACGATCACCGACAGCACGAGCGGCCCGAGCACCTCGAAGGTGACGGCGGCGCCGAGGGGAATGCGCTCGACGGCCTGGTAGAAGAGGATGTTCATCGCGGCCAGGACGGCGCCGAAGGCGACGACGGTGCCCCAGTCGGCACGCGAGTGCCCACGGAGCCGGGGCCGGCAGACGACGAGCAGGACGAGGGCGGCGAGGACGAGCCGCAGCGTGACGACGCCGAGGGCTCCGGCGCGAGGCATGAGCAGTACGGCGATGGCGGCGCCGAACTGGACGGACAGACCGCCGGCGACGACGAGAGCGACGGGCCCGAGGGTGCGGCGCGACCCGGCTGTCCGGGCGCTCGCCTCCAGCGCGGCAGCTGCCTCCGGCTCGTTGGCAACGACTACGGTGCGGCCCTCGTCCACCAAAAACCTCCCTGGTCCGGCCTCCACGCTACGGCCCATCTCCCGCCACGTGAAATGCCGACTGTGCTGCGGTTATGCTCCGCGTCCGACGAGGCCACGGACGCTCGGCGGCTGCGACGGTGGCCGCTGCGCCTCGGCCACGCGTGGTCCGCACTCGGCCCGTACACCACCCCGCTGCTGCGCCGCCGGCCGCGTGAGCACCGCGAGACCCCGCTCGAACACAGCTGCCCGGCCACCGGCGGGCCGGCCCGCCTTCCCCGTGCTAGAGAGGTCGTATGAACCGCGACGACCTGATCTGGTTCCTCCGCAGGTACAAGCTCGCCGTTCAGGCCTCCGTGGGCCTGGACGGAGCGCCCCAGTCCGCGGTCGTCGGCTATGCCGTCAGTGACGACCTGGAGATCGTCTTCGACACCGTCGAGACGACCCGCAAGTGCCTCAACCTGCGCGCCGACCCCCGCATCTCCCTCGTCATCGGCTGGGACGACGCGATCACCGCCCAGATCGAGGGCGTCGCCGACTTCCCTTCCGGCGCCGAGCTCGAACGCCTCCAGGCGTGTTACTTCACCGTGTACCCGGACGGCCGGGACCGTCTCACATGGCCCGGCATCACGCACGTACGGGTGCGGCCCAGCTGGGTGAGGTACAGCGACTTCACGCAGGATCCGCCGCGGATCATGGAGGTCCCCGTCGGGTGACCGCCCGACGGCGCACGCCTCACCCGTTCAGACCTTCCGCCAGCACCTCCGCCACGTGCCTCGCCCGCCTGCCCTGAAGCTGCTCCAGCTGCGTCCGGCACGAGAACCCGTCCGCGAGCAGCTCCGCCCCGTCCCCCGCCGCCCGCACCGCCGGCAGCAGTTGGTCCTCCGCGCACGCCACCGACACCTCGTAGTGGCCCTTCTCGAAGCCGAAGTTGCCCGCCAGGCCGCAGCAGCCGCCGCTCAAGTCGCCTTCCAGGCCCGCCCGTTCCCGCAGGCGGCGGTCCGCGGCGTCGCCCAGAACCGCGTGCTGGTGGCAGTGGGTCTGACCGGCGACGGGCCGGGAGATCAGCGGCGGCGTCCAGTCCGGGGCGCATTCCTCCAGTGTCTGGGCGAACGTGCGGACGGACGCGGCCAGTCGGGCCGCGCGCGGGTCGTCGGTCAGGAGTTCTGGAAGGTCCGTCTTCAGGGCCGCCGCGCAGCTCGGTTCCAGGACCGTGACCGGGACGCCCAGGTCCAGCAGGGGCTCCATGGTGTCGAGGGTGTGGCGCATGACGGTTCGGGCGCGGTCGAGTTGGCCCGTGGAGACGTAGGTCAGGCCGCAGCAGACCCGGCCGGGCGGGAGCGCGAGGCCGATGTCCGCCGACTCCAGGACCTCGACCGCCGCCCGGCCCACCGACGGCGACAGGTGGTCGGTGAAGGTGTCCGGCCACAGGACCGTCGTGCGGTGGGAGGAGAGGACCTGCGTACGGTCGCCCAGGTGCCCGCGCAGCCACGCGCGGAACGTCTCGGGGGCCAGCACCGGGAGCGTGCGCTCCGGCGCGATGCCCGCCACCCGTTTGGCGAGCCGGGCCAGCGGACGGATCCGCGCCGCCGCGTTCACCACCGGGGCGTACGGAGCGGCCAGCCGCAGCCATTGTGGCAACCGGCCCATCGCGTAGTGCGACGCCGGGCGACGCCGGCCCGCGTAGTGGTGGTGCAGGAACTCCGCCTTGTACGTGGCCATGTCCACGCCCACCGGGCAGTCGCTGCGGCAGCCCTTGCACGACAGGCACAGATCGAGCGCGTCCCGCACCTCCGCCGACTGCCAGCCGTCAAGTACGACCTCGCCCGCCAGCATCTCGTGCAGCAGCCGTGCCCGCCCGCGGGTGGAGTGCTGTTCCTCGCCCGTCGCGCGGAAGGAGGGACACATCACGTCGGATCCCGAAGAAGGACCTGACACACGGCACTTGGCGACTCCGACACACCTGCGCACCGCGCTCCCGAAGTCACCGCCATCGTGCGGATAGCCGAACTCCACCTCCACCGGCACCCGCGGCAGCACCGCGAAGCGGAGGTTCTCGTCGAGCCGGGAAGGACGGGCCAGCATGCCCGGGTTCATGGCGCCCGCCGGGTCCCACAGGTCCTTGAAGCGGCCGAAGAGGGCGACCAGTTCGTCGCCGTACATCTTCGGCAGCAGCTCGGCGCGTGCCTGCCCGTCGCCGTGCTCGCCCGACAGCGAGCCGCCGTGCGCGACGACGAGGTCGGCGACCTCCTCCGAGAACCGCCGGAAGGCCCGTACACCCGCGGAGCTCATCAGGTCGAAGTCGATCCGGACATGAATGCAGCCGTCGCCGAAGTGCCCGTACGGCGTCCCGCGCAGCCCGTGCTGCGCCAGCAGCGCGCGGAAGTCCCGCAGATACGCGCCCAGCCGGGCCGGCGGCACCGCGCAGTCCTCCCAGCCCGGCCAGGCCTCGCCGCCGTCCGCCGTGCGCGTCGCCGTGCCCGCCGCGTCCTCCCGGATCCGCCACAGGGAACGCATCCCGGCCGGATCGTCGACGACCGCGCCGTCCAGCGCGTCAGCCGCCCGTACGATCCCGGCCGCCCGCTCCCGCGCCTCGGCCGGCGAATCGCCGCCCGTCTCCACGAACAGCCAGGCCGCGCCGCGCGGCAGGCCCTGCTCGCCGCGCACCAGGTCCTCGGCCATGCCCTCGACCGTCAGCGGGCCGTACGGCAGAAGTCCGGCCGCCGCCTCGGCCGCCGCGCTCTCGTCCGGGTAGCCGAGCACCGCCAGCGCGCGGGCGCGCGGGGCGTCGACCAGGCGCACGGACGCCTCGGTCACCACCCCCAGCGTGCCTTCACTGCCGCAGAACGCCCGCGCGAGGTCGACGCCGTTCTCCGGCAGCAGTGCGTCCAGCGCGTAGCCGGAGATACGGCGCGGCAGCCCGGTCGGAAAGCCGGTCCGCAGCAGCGCGAGATTCCGGTCGATCAGGCCACGCAGGCCGGCCGGAGAGCCGCCGTCCCAGCCCTGGGCGACATCAAGAGCACTGCCGCCGTAGGTGAGCACCGACAGGCTCCGCACATTGTCGGCGGTCGTGCCCCACGCCACCGAGTGCGCGCCGCAGGAGTTGTTGCCGATCATGCCGCCGAGGGTGCAGCGGCTGTGCGTGGACGGATCGGGCCCGAAGGTCAGCCCGAGCGGCCGTACGGCGTCCCGCAGCGTGTCCAGGACCACGCCGGGCTGTACGACGGCGGTGCGGGCGTCCCCGTCCACGGAGACGACGGCGTTCATGTGGCGGGTGAAGTCGAGCACCACGCCGATGCCGGTGGCCTGCCCGGCGATCGACGTGCCCGCGCCGCGTGCCACCACAGGTACGCCGTGCTCCCGGCACACCGCGAGCGCCGCGGCCACGTCGTCCGCGTCGCGCGGGGCCACGACGCCGACCGGCACGCGCCGGTAGTTGGACGCGTCCATGGTCGTCAGGGCGCGGGCGGCCGCGCCGAAGTCCACCTCGCCGCGCACGGCGTTGGCCAGCTCCCGCGCCAGCCCGCCCGCGTCCGAACCCTGCCGCGCGTCCTGCCGTTCCTGTCGCTGTTCCGCCATGTCTCCCAGGATGCCCGCGTCACCGTCCGGGTCACTCTCGTCACACCGTCGGGAAAGATGCCAGTTGAGGACGCCGCATTACGTCAGCCCTTGGCAAAGCCCTCGGGAACTGCCCATAGTGATCGCCAACTCTCCTATAGTGACTGCCACTTCACCAGGAACAGACGGCTCCAGTTATGCCCCCGCCACCCCCCGGAAGGCAACACTCGATGACCGGCACCGCCCAGAACCGATGACCCGCGGCACGCGGGCGGTCCCCCCGGCGCGGCTCCACCCCACGCCCGCCGGGACGACCACGGACACCACGGACACCACGGACATCGACGCCACCGACATCGATGTCCTGGACTTCAACGCCCTGAAGATCGTCGTCGTGGGCGGCTTCGGGGTCGGCAAGACGACGATGGTCCGCTCCGTCAGCGAGATACGCCCGCTGCACACCGAAGAGGTGATGAGCCACGCGGGCCGCAGCCTGGAGAACACCAGCCGGGTCAGCGGAAAGAGCGCCACGACCGTCGCCTTCGACTTCGGCCGGATCACGATCGACGAGCGCACCATCCTGTATCTCTTCGGCGCCCCGGGCCAGGACCGCTTCTGGTTCCTCTGGGAGCGCCTCTTATCAGGCACAATCGGCGCGGTCGTCCTCGTCGACACCCGCTCGCTCACCGACGCCTGGTACGCGCTGGACCGCCTCGAACACCACGGGATGCCGTACATCGTCGCCGTCAACGACTTCGGCGGCCCGCTCCACAGCGACGAACAGATCCGCGCGGCGCTCGCGCTGGCCCCGGACGTGCCGCTGGTCGAGTTCGACGCCCGCGACCACTCCTCGAGCAAGTTCGTACTGATCGCGCTGGTCGAGCATCTGCACGAACTGTCGCTCCACAAGAAGGACTGACGCACCGGCGCCGGCACCGGGGACTGACCAGGTCGGGGGCCTCGCGCGCCGTCTCATCCGCCGGACCACGTGTCCGCCTCGACCCGGGACCGGATACGCTCCGGAACGTGGCTGATATCCAGATTCCCGCTGACATCAAGCCCGCCGACGGCCGTTTCGGCGCGGGCCCCTCCAAGGTGCGGACGGAGGCGCTCGACGCGCTGGCCGCCACCGGCACCTCCCTTCTCGGCACCTCCCACCGCCAGGCCCCGGTCAAGAACCTGGTCGGCGCGGTGCGTGAGGGTGTACGCGAGCTGTTCCAGCTCCCCGAGGGCTACGAGGTGATCCTCGGCAACGGCGGCTCCACCGCGTTCTGGGACATCGCGACGCACGGACTGATCGAGAACAAGTCCCAGCACCTGACCTTCGGCGAGTTCTCCTCCAAGTTCGCGAAGGCGGCGAAGCTCGCGCCGTGGCTGGCCGAGCCGACCGTCATCAGCTCCGACCCCGGCACCCACCCGGACCCGCAGGCCGAGGCGGGCGTCGACGTGTACGCCTTCACCCACAACGAGACCTCGACCGGCGTCGCGGCCCCGGTCAAGCGGGTCGCGGGCGCCGACGAGGGCGCGCTGGTGCTGGTCGACGCGACATCCGGCGCGGGCGGCCTGCCGGTCGACATCGCCGAGTCGGACGTCTACTACTTCGCGCCGCAGAAGTCCTTCGCCTCCGACGGCGGCCTGTGGATCGGCGTCTTCTCGCCCGCGGCCCTGGAGCGCGCGGCGCGCATCCACGGCTCGGGCCGCCATGTCCCGGAGTTCTTCAGCCTGCCGACGGCGATCGACAACTCGCTGAAGAACCAGACGTACAACACCCCGGCGCTGGCCACGCTCTTCCTGCTGAACGAGCAGCTGAAGTGGATCAACGACCAGGGCGGCCTGGAATGGTCGGTCGGCCGCACCGCCACGTCGTCGCGGACGCTGTACGGCTGGGCCGACGCGTCCAAGTACGCGACACCGTTCGTGGTCGACCCGGCCAAGCGGTCGCAGGTCATCGGCACGATCGACTTCGCGGACGAGATCGACGCGGCGGCGATCGCGAAGACGCTGCGCGCGAACGGCATCGTGGACACGGATCCGTACCGCAAGCTGGGCCGCAACCAGCTGCGGGTGGCGATGTTCCCGGCCGTGGACCCGGCGGACGTCGAGGCGCTGACGGCGTGCATCGACTACGTGATCGAGAAGCTGTAGTACGCAAAGACACAGAGACGGGCCCGGTGGCGTGACGCTGCCGGGCCCGTACTCGTACGGATGCAGCGCCGGGTCACCCCATCTGCGCCTTGACGTGGTCGATCACCTTGCGGAACTCGCTGGTCGGTGAGAAGTCCAGAAGCTCACAGTCCTCAAGCGCCTCCGGGACGTGCCCGGCCGGCCAGTAGAAGGCCTGCCCGCCCTCGTAGACCTCCTCGCCCGAAGCGGTCCGCAGCTTCAGTCGCCCGCTGAACAGGTATCCCCAGTGCGGGCACTGGCACATGTCGTCGGGCAGGCCCTTCATGGCCGGGCCCATGTCCGTGCCCTTGGGGAGCCTTATGAACGCGACGGTCGTGTCGCCGCCGACTTCCTTCATCCGCAACTCCACGCCGCCGCCCTCGAGCGCGACAGGAGCCTCGTCCCGCGTGGTTGCCGCCATGGTTCCTCCAGATGCCTCGATACCTCCGGCCTCCCTCCTTCCAGTCTCGTCCCGGCCATGCGAACGCGCCCGGTGTGCGGCACGTCGGCCGGATGGACCAGCAGCACGGGCAGCACGGACCGGGCCACCCGACGCTGAGTGGTGCGACCCCGCTCACGTCAAGGAGATCCCCGTGCCACTGCATCCCCGGCTCCCCGCCGTCGCCCTGCTGGCTGCCGCCTGCCTCGCGGGCCTCGTGTCCGCACCGGCGCAGGCCCGCGACCAGGACCACAACCACAACCACAACCAGCACCATGACTCCCTCGACCAGCAACTGGAGGAACTGGTCCGTACGCCCGGCGGGCCGCCCGGAGTCATCGCCCTCCTGCGGCGCGGGGACCACACCGAGGTCCACCGCGCCGGCGTCGCCGAGGTCGGCACCGACCGCGCGCCGGAGCCGACCGACCACATGCGGATCGCGAGCGTGGCCAAGGCCTTCAGCGGGGCCGTCGCCCTGGATCTGGTCGACAGCGGCCGGCTCAGCCTCGACGACACGATCGGGAAGGTGCTGCCCGCGCTTCCCGAGGCCTGGCACGCCGTGACGCTCCGGCAGCTGCTCCAGCACACCAGCGGTCTGCCGGACTACACCACGTCCCCGGAGCTCCAGGAGATCCTGCGGACGGACCCGCACCATGTCTTCGACTCCCGCCGCCTCCTCGACTTCGTCGCCGGTGAGCCGCTGCTGTTCCCGCCAGGCTCGCAGTACCAGTACTCGAACTCCGACAACATCGCCGTGGCCCTGATGGCCGAAGCGGTGACGGGCCGCCGGTACGAGGAACTGCTGAAGAAGATCGTCTACCGCCCGCTGGGCCTGCGGAACACCAGCCTTCCGCAGGGATTCCGCATCCCGGAGCCGTATCTGCACGGCTACGACGTCGTCCCGCCGAACCCGCCGGAGGACATCAGCACGCTGCTCGGCGCGTCGGGTGTCTGGGCGTCGGGCGGCATCATCTCGACCCCGGCGGACATGACCAGGTTCGTCAGCGCCTACGCGAGCGGCGAGTTGATCTCCCGGCCGACCCATGAGCAGCAGCTGACGTGGGTCGACGGCGCCTCCGAGCCGGCGGGCCCCGGAGTCAACGCCGCCGGGCTGGCGATCTTCCGCTACACCACCCGCTGCGGTGTGGTGTACGGCCACACCGGCAACTTCCCCGGCTACACCCAGCTGGTGGCGGCGACTCCGGACGGACAGCGCTCCCTGACCTTCTCGATCACCACCCATGTGAACCAGACCAACAAGCCGGAGCTGCTCGCCGAGCTGCGGAACATCCAGGAGAACTTCGTCTGCGCCCTGTTGAAGAAGAAGCACTGACGGTTGGGGCGCCGGGGCCTGTCTTCCGGCCTGATCCGGAAGACAGGCCCTGGGGAGTGTCCTAGCGGCTGAGCCGCTGGAACCGCCGTACCGCCAGCGGCAGGAACACCGCCGTCACCACCAGCGGCCACACCACCGCCATGAGCAGCGCGTGCTCCTGGATCCAGCTGCCGTCGCCGGCGACCGGGTTGCCGAACAGTTCGCGTGTCGCCGCCGCCGTCGACGAGATCGGGTTCCAGGCGGCGACCGCGCCCAGCCAGTCCGGCATGGACGACGGCGGCACGAAGACGCTGGAGATCATCGTGAGCGGGAAGACGACGGCGTACAGCCCGCCGGCCGCCTCCGGGCTCGGCACGAGCAGCCCCAGCCAGACGCCGACCCAGATCAGTGAGAACCGCAGCAGCACCAGCAGCGCGAAGGCACCTGCCGTGCCCAGAAGTCCGCCGTCCGAGCGCCAGCCCATCGCGAAGGCCGTCGCCGCCAGGATGGTGAGCTCGGCGCAGGCCACGATCAGATCGTTGCCGCCGCGCCCGGCGACCACCGCGGACGGCGCCATCGGCATCGAGCGGAAGCGGTCGATGACGCCTTTCGACGCGTCGGTGACGACGGCGATCGCGGTGTTCATGAAGCCGAAGGCCATCGTCATCACGAACATGCCGGGCATCAGGAAGTCGCGGTAGTCGCCGCCGCCGGGCGGCTTCATCGCGCCGCCGAACACATAGCCGTACAGCAGCACCGAGACGATCGGGAAGCCCAACTGCCAGGCGATGTACGAGGGTTGGCGCCGGTAGTGGGTGAGGCCGCGGCGCACCACGTTCCAGCTGTCCATGACCGCCCAGTACAGCCGGCGCTCCTCGTCCTCCTGCCTGTGCAGTTCGATCGCGCTCATGCGGCCAGCTCCTCGTTCGTCTCCGTACGGTGTCCGGTCAGGCGCAGGAAGACATCGTCCAGGCTCGGCCTGCGCAGCCCGATGTCCTCGGCCTCGATCCCTTCGTCCTGCAAGGTGCGCGCGACCTCGGTGAGCGCCGCCACCCGGTCCGTCACCACCGCGTGCACCCGCCGCTCCGACCCGACCGTCTCCGGTTCGCCCTTCGCGACCCGCGCGACCGCCTTGACCGCGGCCGCCAGGTCCGCCGCCTCGCCGACCACGACCTCGATCCGGTCGCCGCCCACGGTGTTCTTCAGCCCGTCCGGAGTGTCGTCGGCGATGGCCCGGCCCTGGTCGATGACGGTGATGTGGGAGGCGAGCTTGTCGGCCTCGTCCAGGTACTGCGTGGTGAGCAGCACGGTCGTGCCGCCCGCGACCAACTCCCGTACCGCTTCCCACACTTCGCCGCGGCCGCGCGGGTCGAGTCCGGTCGTCGGCTCGTCGAGGAAGAGGACATCGGGCGCGAGGATCATCGAGGCGGCGAGATCCAGCCGGCGCCGCATGCCGCCGCTGTACTCGCCGACGCCCTTGTCCGCGGCATCCGCCAGGTCGAACTGCTCCAGCAGCTCACCGGCGCGCAGCGCGGACCGCCGCCCGCCGAGATGGAAGAGCCGGCCGAACATCTCCAGGTTCTGACGTCCGGTCAGCAGCTCGTCCACGGCGGCGTACTGGCCGGTGAGGCCGATCCTGCGGCGTACGCGACGGGGGTCGCGCGCCACGTCGACGCCGGCGACCTCGGCATGCCCGCCGTCGAACCGCAGCAGGGTCGCCAGCACGCGTACGGCGGTGGTCTTGCCTGCGCCGTTCGGCCCGAGCAGGCCGTGCACGGTGCCTCTGCGCACGGCGAGGTCGAAGCCGGCGAGCGCGCGCTTGTCGCCGTATCTCTTCTCGATGCCTTCGGCCCGTACGGCGTATTGGTCGGCGTATTCGTCCATGACCCCTCCTGGTGACGCTCGGCCAGTTAACTGAGTACAGTGTACTCATAACAGAGTACGCCGTACCCAGTTATTTTCCGGAGGCTTAGGCTGAAGCCCATGACGACGACGGAAACCAGCGGCAGCGGCGACATCTCCCGCAGCCTGGAGCTCCTGTGGGGCACGGGCGAGCGCCCTTCCCGCGGCCCCAAGCCCGGCCTCACCCTGGACCGGATCGTGACGGCCGCGATCGAGGTCGCCGACGCCGAGGGCCTGGCCGCCGTCTCGATGCGCCGCCTCTCCACGGAACTGGGCACCGGCACGATGTCGCTGTACCGGTACGTCCCCGGCAAGGCCGAGCTGCTCGACCTGATGCTCGACCGCGTCCAGGGAGCCCCGCCGGCCGCGGTCAAACCCGAGCCGGCGGACGCGGACTGGCGCGCGGCCGTCGAGTCCCTGGCCCGCACCGCCCTGGCGCTCTACCGCGCACACCCCTGGCTGCTCAAGGTCAACCAGGCCAGAACGGTCCTCGGCCCGAGCGCGCTGCGCGGCCTGGAACTCTCACTGGCCGGGCTGCGGGGCATGGGCCTGGCCGACGCGGAGCTGATCTCCGTGATCATCGGCGTGCAGAGCTTTGTCGTCGGCATCGCACAGATGGAGGCGCAGTCGGCGGAGGCCGCGGAGGAGACGGGCCTGAGCCACGAGGCGTTCTGGGAGAGCCAGCGGCCGTTCCTGGAGAAGGCCATGAAGAGCGGCGAGTACCCGCTGATGGCACAGCTGGACGAGGACACGTTCAGCGTCGACTTCGACCACTTCGGGTTCGGGCTGCGGAGGCTGATCGACGGCCTCGAGGTGCTGGTGCGGCAGCGCGCGGAGGGTGCGGCGGGTGGGCAGGGTGCGGAGGGTGCGGACAAGCCCGACGCGACGGGGTGACGCGGCAGGCGGGACGTGCATACATGGACGCATGGACACCACCCCGGAACTCACCCGCTTCGACAAGCAGTGGGCGGTCCTGCTCACCAGCTACAAACGGGACGGCACCGGCGTCGGCACCCCGGTCAGCATCGTCGTCGAGGGCGACCACGCATATGTGCGCACCTACGCGAAGGCCGGAAAGGCCAAGCGGATGCGGAACAACCCGGAGATCGAACTCGCCCCTTCGACGGCGCTGGGCAAGCCGACCGGCCCTGCGGTCAAGGCACGGGTGCGGCTGCTGGACCGGGACAGCGAGGAGTCCCGTCACGCGGCGAAGGCGCTGGCGCGCAAGTACCCATTCATGCACGGCGCGCTGGTCCCGTTCGCGCACAAGGTGAAGCGGGACAGGACGCTGCACTACGAGGTGCGCCCGCTGTAGTCGCCCGGCCGCCTCAGTCGCGGCGCAGCAGCCGCTTGATGCCCAGCACCAGCGCGGTCGCGCCGACCAGGACGATGGCGCCGTAGGTGAAGCTGCTCCTGTCGCTGCCGCCGTCGTCCGCGGCCGGACTCCCGTCCCCGGACGGTGAGTTGCCCCCACGGTCGGACTCCGAGTCGTCCCCCAGCGCGACCCGCTTCACCTCGCTCTGCTCACCCTCCGAGCCGAACATCAGCGCCTTGCCGTCCACCGTGTACGTGACCGACTCCGCCTGCCCCTGAATCGGCGCGCTCACCCGGTGGTCGGCGCCGAGCCCGCCGTTCTCCCACGCGTACCCGCGTGCGCTGAAGTACGAGCGCAGCACCAGTTCCTTCCCGTCCGGCGAGAAGGCCCCGTCCGTCACCCACGGCACCTCCGCGATCCGCCGGAAGGTGTTCGTCCCGGACGAGCTGAGCCTGGCGGGCCCTTCGTACAGTCCGCCGCCGTCCTCGTTCTTCGAGGCGATATAGACCCGCCCGGTCTTCGGATGCACCATGAGCGCCTCGGCGTTCCGCGCCCCGTCCGCGTACTTCACGGTGTACTGCGTCGCGGTCACCGTCAGGTCCTTGAGCGCCTTCGGCTCCGGGAACTTGTAGATCCAGACATGGCTCCAGCTGCCGTTGAGGTTGTCGCCGATGTCGCCGACATACACGTTCCCGTCCGGCCCGACGGAGATCGCCTCCATGTCCCGGGGCTTGCCGACGCCGCGCAGCGTGACGGTCGCGAGCGTCTTCCCGGTCTTCGAGTCGACGGCGAAGACCCGCGGCTCGTCCTGGTCGTTGTGCGTCCAGTACACCCCGGGGTGCGCCCGGCTGGCGGCGAGGCCGCTGGACTCCGTGATCCGCGAGTCCTCGATGGTGAACGCGTCGCCGTCGTCGGCGGAGGCCGGCAAGGGGGCGGCGAGGAGGAGGACGAGGGCGGCGGCACCGGTGACGTACGGAAACGAACGCATGGCCCAAGCCTGCCACCTCGCGCCCGCACACCCCGCGCGCCGCCCTGCCAGTGGTCAGCCTCACATCGCAGGTGAGGTGCTTGATCGGCCATGATGGCGCCCATGCGTTTCATGTTCGTCGGCGACTCCATGACCATCGGACGCGCCGGCGACTACACGTGGCGCTACCGCATGTGGCAGCACCTCGCCGCATCCTTCGACGGCCCGTACGAGATCGTCGGCCCGCGCAGCGGCCTGTACGACGCGGCCACCGACGCCGCGCTCTCCCACGACTACGCCACCCCGGACTTCCCGGCGCCCGCCCGCCGCCATCTCGCGGGCTGGGGCGAGGGCTGGCTCCACATGGCGCCGGTCATCCGGGAGGAGGTGCTCGCCCGGGACGCCGACATCCTGCTGGTGTCGCTGGGCCTGATAGACCTCGGCTTCTACACGGACAGCACCCAGACCGCGCTGAACGCCCGCCGCTTCGTCGCCGAGGCCCGCGCCGCGAACCCGCACATCCGCATGGTCCTGCTGCCGGTCATACCGAACATCCGGGCCCACACGGACGCGCCCTTCGCCGCCGAGTGCGACCGCTTCAACGAACTCCTCGCGAAGGCGGTGGCCGACCTGGACGAGCCGTCGTCGCCCGTGCTGCTGGCGTCCCGCCCGGAGTCGTACGACATCGGCGCGGACACCTACGACGGCACGCATCCCGGCCCGTCCGGGGAGCACAAGCTGGCGGCGGCGTTCGCCGGGGCGATGCACCAGGCGTGGGGCCTGGGCGGGCGGTACGAGCCGGCGCGCTGACCGGGCCGGCGGCGCACATCCCTGCGGCCCCTCGTGCGGATGCGCACCGGGCGGAGGAGGATGACGGTGACAGAGGCCGTCCCCAGAACGCGGGAGTAAGCCATGGCCAAGAACAAGCAGCTCACAGCAGGCGACATCATGACCGCGGGCGTACAGTGCGTCGGCGCACACCAGTCGTTGCGCGAAGCGGCGGTGATGATGCGCGACATGAACGTCGGCTGTATGCCCATCTGCGGCGACAACAACCGGCTCACCGGCCTGATCACCGACCGCGACATCGTCGTCGGGTGCTGCGCCGAGGGCATCGACCCGGCAACGGTCCAGGCGGGCTCGCTCGCCGGAGAACTCCACTGGATCGACGCGAACGCGGGCGCCGACGAGGCCCTGTCGACGATGGAGGAGCACCAGATCAAGCGACTGCCGGTGATCGACGTGAAGGGCGGCCACAAGCTGGTCGGCATGATCACGGAGGCCAACCTGGCGAGGAACCTCACGGACGCGCAGATCGCGGAGTTCGCGACCAGGGTGTACGCGGGCGCCTGACGAGTCGGGACATCCTGCTTCACGGAACGTGAGGACACGATCACCGCACGCCACGCTAACCGTGTCGCGCAACAACTCCGGTTCCACGAACGGAACTTCGATTGACGGTCGCGACCGCCGGTCCGGCGGCCACGTCAGCCCGTCCGGCGCGGGCACCCCGACATACGCGAGCGCACCCGCACCCCGGCTCAGGGTCCGTACGCCCGCCGGCCACACGTGCCCGGTCGCGCTTTGCGGAGCCAACAGGAAGTACATGTACCGCTCGCCCGTCGCCTGCCGGACGATCGGCCCGGCGCGGAAGTCCGTGAACTGCATGAGCTCGTAGGCCACTTGCTCGGCCAGTACGCCGGGGATGCGTACGGCATCGACGCACGGGTCCCGGAATGCCGGCCGGTGAATGACGGTTGGAAGCAGGACACCAACCGCAACCCGGGGCCCGGCAGATGTCGAGGAACGACCCGGACCGAATCCGGAGCACGCCATGCCACGTTCGTTCCTGTTTCTCCTCGGCAGCGCCCGCCCGGAGGGCAACACCCAACTGCTGGCCCACGCCGCGGCGGACCAACTGCCGGACGACACAGAACAACAGTGGCTCGACCTGACGCAGCTTCGTCTGCCCGACTACAGCGACGCGCGTCACGCGAAGGACGCCTGGCGGGAGGAAGGGAGCGACGAAGCGCTGTTGTGGGAAGCGACGCTCGCCGCCACCGACATCGTGATCGCCTCTCCGTTGTACTGGTACTCCGTCTCGTCCTACACCAAGCGCTATCTCGACTACTGGTCGAAGTGGCTGCGCACTCCGGACCCCGGTTTCAAGGCGAAGATGGCTGGGCGCACTCTCTGGGGCGTGACGGCGATGGCACACCGCGAGGAGGAGCTCGCCGAGCCGCTGATCCTCACCCTGCATCACACGGCGGCCTACATGGGCATGCGATTCGGCGGTGTACTGCTCGGCAACGGCTCCGAGCCGGGGCAGGTAGTCGGCGACGAGCGGGCGGCCGTCCGGGCCAAGACGTTCTTCGCCCAGGACGCGCCCTTCGCCCAATTCCCCCTCGCCGAGCAGCGATCCTCCGACTGAAGCGCTTGTCACGCCCGCTGCCCGTCACCCGGCCCTGCCACGCAGGTCGGTCCAGCACATCAGAGCGACCAGCAGGGTGCCGCCGACCGCCCCGGTGAACAGCGGGTGTTGAGGCGGGAGCGGCGGCCTCCCGCAGCCGGCTGCCGCCGCCCCCTCGGTACGTCAGAACACGAACGGGCCCGGGCTCTGCGGCGACGTCGCGTTGCATGTCGCCGTGATGCCGAAGACCACGACCGTCAGCGACTTCCCTTCGAGGCTGTCGCCCGCGGCGACCGTGCCGTTCAGTGGGCCGGTGGAGACCGCGCTGCCCGCCGGGATCGCCGGGTTGGAGTTGCCGGTGAACGTCGCCGTGTCGGTGCCGTTCTTCGTCAGGGTGAGGGTGGAGTTGACGGAGTTCGCGGAGATCGGGATGGGCGCGGTGATCGCCGAGGTCGAGACGGTGATCGTCGCCGCCGTACCGTCCTGCGTGGCCGTGAGCGTCGCCTCGCCGGAGCCGAACGAACCGCAGTCGAACGACAGGGTTGCCGTCGTCGGCTCGACCGCCGTCGCCACGGGAGCCATGGCCAGCGTGCCTGTGGCCAGCGCGCCTAAGAGGACGGCGCCGACGGAGAATTTGCCATGCTTCATGAGGGGGTCCCGCCTTCATGTGGGGGTTACGGGTTGACGTCACCGACTACCACATGCGGGCCGCGGCTCGCGGTATCCGGGGCTGGTGTGGGGTGGTGTGGGGTTCCCCGGCGGCTGATGGGCAGTCAGCAACAGGGTCATTGCGTCATGTCCACCTCAAGAAGACAAGGGATGCCTTCATGAATTCTGGCGCGCTACGGCCAAATCCGGCCGGGTTGCAACGTGCCGCCGGCGGACTTACGCGCGCACGAGCCGGTTCGCGAACGTCGACATCGTGTACGTGCCGATGCCCATGACCACCTCCAGCGCGTTCTGCTCGGTGTGACCGTGCGCCAGGAACGCACGCAGCTCGTCGTCGCCCACCGCCCCGGCCGTACGCAGCACCTCCAGCGTGAACTGCCGTACCGCTTCGAGCCGTTCGTCGAGCAGCGGCTCCCGCTCCCGAAGTGCCGTGATCAGCTCCGCGTCCGCGCCCAGCGACCGCAGCTTGCCGGTGTGCATCGCCACGCACACACGGCACTCGTTGCGCGCGGCGACGGTCATGACGACGACCTCGCGGGCGACCGGGTCCAGGGTGGTCTGCTCGAACATCGCGCTGAGCTTGAGGAAGCCGTCCAGGAGGTGGGGCGAGGAGGCGAGCCGGGCGACGGCCGGCGGGAGATGGCCGAGATGCTTGACGGTCGACTCCATGGAGCGGCGCGACGCGGCCGGGGCGGAGTCCAGGGTGTGCTCGGTGAACATGCAAGCCTCTTACAATCGACAACATGGTTGACGATGAAAAGGTAAACCAGGTTGTCGAATCGCGCAACGCCCTTTCCGACGTGCCCGGTTACGAGCTGCCCCTGCTCCTCTTCGCCGGGTTCCGCTCCCTCATCGACCGCCTCCACGCCGAACTCGCCCGCCAGGGCCACCCGGACGTGCGGCCCGCGCACGGCTTCGCGATGCAGGCGATCGGCGTCGAGGGCGCGACGGCGAGCGAGATCGGCCGGCGGCTCGGCGTCTCCAAACAGGCCGCGGGCAAGACGGTCGACCGCCTGATGACCCTCGGCTACGCCACCCGCGCCGACGATCCCGCCGACGCCCGCCGCAAACTCGTCCGCCTCACCCCGCACGGCCTGGACGCGCTGGCACGCTCGGCCGCGATCTTCGACGAACTGCGGGCCGACTGGGCGCGGACGCTGGGTGCGCGGCGGGTCGCCGAACTGGAGGACTCGCTGCGGACGGTGGTCCCGCCGGAGGCCTTCCGCCTGGACGCCGCGGGCTGGTTCGGCGGCGCGTAAGCGTTCTCGCGGCCGTGCCGTCCCCGGACGGCCCGGATTCCGCCCGCCCTTGCCTTGAGCGCGCTCGAAGGCGTTGGCTTGGTGCACATGAAGTACACGCAGCTCGGACGCACCGGACTCAAGGTCAGCCGCATCGTCCTCGGGACGATGAACTTCGGGCCCTTCACCGAAGAGGCCGAGAGCCACACCATCATGGACGCCGCGCTCGGCGCGGGAATCAACTTCTTCGACACCGCCAATGTCTACGGCTGGGGCGAGAACAAGGGCCGCACCGAGGAGATCATCGGCAGCTGGTTCGCCAAGGGCGGCGGGCGGCGCGACAAGGTCGTGCTCGGCACCAAGGTGTACGCCAACATGGCCGCGTCGGACAACGCCTGGCCCAACCACGACAAGCTGTCGGCGAAGAACATCCGTCGTGCCGTCGACGCCAGCCTGAAGCGGCTGGGGACCGACTACATCGACCTCTACCAGTTCCACCACATCGACCGGGACACGCCCGTCGAGGAGATCTGGCAGGCGATCGACGTCCTGGTCCAGCAGGGCAAGATCCTTTACGCGGGCTCCAGCAACTTCCCCGGCTGGAAGATCGCGCAGATGAACGAGACCGCCCGCCGACTCGGCTCGTTCGGCCTGGTCAGCGAGCAGTGCCTGTACAACCTCGAAGAGCGCCGCGCCGAGATGGAGGTCATCCCGGCCGCGCAGGAGTACGGCCTCGGTGTCATCCCCTGGTCGCCGCTTCAGGGCGGACTGCTCGGCGGAATCATCAAGAAGGAGGCCGAGGGCGGGCGGCGTGCCGGGCGGGCCGCGGAGGCACTGAACGACGCCGCGGCCCGTGCGCGGATCCAGGCGTACGAGGATCTGCTCGACAAGCACGGGCTGGAGCCCGGCGAGGTCGCGCTGGCCTGGCTGCTCACCCGGCCCGGGGTCACCGGGCCCATCGTCGGGCCGCGTACGGCCGATCAGCTGACGTCCGCGCTGCGCGCGGTCGAGCTGGAGCTGAGCGAGGAGCTGCTGGCCTCGCTCGACGAGATCTTCCCGGGTACGGGGCCCTCGCCGGAGGCCTTCGCCTGGTAACAGGCGACCGAACGGACGGCCGGAAGGCGGCCGTGGCCGGTCACTGACCGGCGACGGCCGCCACTGCGATGATCGCGAACATCAGCACAAGCACGACTGCCATGATCTGGTTTCTGGTCTTCGGGTTCACGCCACGAGGTTAACGCGCGCGTTCGAGTGGCCAGGACCCGACCGTCTCGTACCGCGGCTCCTCGCCCGGCACTCCGCTGACCGGCAGATTGCTGCGCACCAGCGCCAGCTCCCCGACCTGCCACGGCGCGCCCTCGAACGCGTCCAGCGCTTCGACGAACGGCCGCAGATCCGCATCCGCCCGGCTGCGCGCGATCGTCAGATGCGCGGTGTAGCGGCGGTGCTCCTCCATGCTGACCCCGGACCGGCGCGCCGCCGCGTCCGCGCGTTCCGCGAGCAGCCGCATCTCTTCGAGGCCGCCCGCCGCGCCGGCCCACAGCGCCCGCTTGCCGAAGTGGCCGCCGCCGTGGATCCGCAGCGGGAAGGACGCGGTCCGGTGGGCGGCCCGCCCGAGCCGCTCGTGCAGCTCGGGCAGCAGGCCGTCGTCCACCTCGCCCATGAAGGCGAGCGTGTAGTGCCAGCCGGGCCGGCCGGTCCAGCGCAGGCCGTCCGCATCAGGCAGGGTTCTCAACCGGTCGACGGCGAGGGCGAGTTCGTCGGCTGCCGCGGGAGGCGGCAGTACGGCGGCGAAAAGTCTCATGATCCGAGTCTTGCGCACCGCGGCCCGCGTATACAGAGCCGTATGCGCCCCGGGGCGACTTACGCCGCCGGCGCCAGGATCTCCCGCTCCTGCTCTCGCTCCGGCGTCCTCGGCACGAACTCCAGATGCTTGCGGCCCCTGCGCAGGTCCACCTTCAGCCGCAGTCCGCCGACCCGCGCGAGCATCACACCCACGCCGACCGCCGCGAGCAGCGAGACCGCGCCGCCGGCCGCGAAACCGATCCGCGGTCCGTACGCGTCGGTGAGCCAGCCGACGATCGGCGCGCCCAGCGGCGTACCGCCGACGAAGACCATCATGAACAGGCTCATCACCCGGCCCCGCATGGCCGGGTCCGTCGCCATCTGCAGGCTGGAGTTGGCGGTGACGTTGACCGTCAGGCCGAACATGCCGATCGGCACCAGCAGCACCGCGAAGATCCAGAACTGCGGAGCGAACGCGGCCACGACTTCCAGTACACCGAAGAGCACGGCCGCGCCGACCAGCACCCGCAGCCGCGAGGCGCCCCGCCGGGCCGCGAGCAGCGCGCCCGCCAGCGAACCGGCCGCCATCAGTGTGTTGAGCAGGCCGTACGTACTGGCGCCCGAGTGGTAGACGTCGTCGACGAAGGCCGAGAGCCAGATCGGGAAGTTGAAGCCGAAGGTGCCGATGAAGCCGACGAGCACGATCGGCCAGATCAGCTCCGGATGCGAGCGGACATAGGTCAGGCCCTCGCGCAGCTGGCCCTTTCCGCGCGGCACGCGCTCGACCTTGAACAGCTCGCTGTTGCGCATCAGCAGCAGACCGGCGATCGGCGCGAGAAACGACAGCCCGTTGAAGAGGAAGGCATAGCCGCTGCCGACGGCGGTGATCAGCACACCGGCGACGGCCGGGCCGACCAGCCGGGCGGACTGGAAGTTCGCGGAGTTCAGGCTGACCGCGTTGGCAAGCTGGTCCGGTCCGACCATCTCGGCGACGAAGGACTGCCGGGCCGGGTTGTCGACCACGGTGACCATGCCGAGCAGGAAGGCCGTGAGATAGACGTGCCAGACCTGGACATGGCCGGAGAGTGTGAGGGTGGCGAGCGAGAGACCGGTCAGGCCCATCGCGACCTGGGTCGCCAGCAGCAGCTTGCGCTTGGGCAGCCGGTCGGCGAGTACTCCGCCGTACAGACCGAAGAGCAGCATCGGCAGAAACTGCAGCGCGATGGTGATGCCGACGGCGGACGCGGATCCTGTCAGGGTCAGCACCAGCCAGTCCTGGGCGATGCGCTGCATCCACGTGCCGGTGTTGGACACGACCTGCCCGGTGGCGAAGAGCCGGTAGTTACGGATCTTCAGCGAGCTGAACGTGCCGGTAGGGGCGGTTTCGGCAATAGGGGACGGTGCGGGTGCGGAGTCTGCTCCGGGTCCCGTACTCAAAAGTGTCGCCTCCTTGGCGTGCTGGTCAGAGCTGTGCGAGCTTCTCCAGGACGGGGGCCGCAGCGCGCAGCTTGGCCCACTCCTCATCGTCGAGTCCTTCGGCCAACTGGGCCAGCCAGACGTTCCGCTTGCGGCGGCTCTTCTCGAGCACGGCCTCGGCCTGCTCGGTCTGGCTGACCACCTTCTGCCGGCGGTCGTCGGGGTGCGGCTCGAGCTTGACGAGTCCCTTGGCCTCGAGCAGCGCGACGATCCGGGTCATGGACGGCGGCTGGACATGCTCCTTGCGGGCCAGCTCACCGGGGGTGGCATGGCCGCAACGGGCGAGGGTGCCGAGCACCGACATCTCGGTGGGGCTCAGCGATTCGTCGACGCGCTGATGCTTCAGGCGTCGGCCCAGCCGCATCACGGCCGAGCGCAGAGAGTTCACGGCGGCGACGTCGATGTCATCGCCATGGGACAGGTCAGGCATGTTTGTTAGCATAACTCATTACCCAACCTAAAGACCAGTCGAGAGCCGAGTGAGATCGGCGGAGGTTACGGTCCAGATCGTTTGCTCACTCATATGAGTGAGACAGGTTCGGAAAGTGACACAGCCGCGACGAGCGTCCGGCAACCCTGGCTGACATGGGATCGACAGTGCTCAGCCTCCGCATAGACGGTGAGCTCCTCGACCGGATCCGCGGACATGCCGCCAGACGTGGAATGAGCGTCCAGGACTATGTGGTCCGGACGCTCATCCGCGATGACTTCGACGAACGCCTCAAGGTGGCCGTCGACGAGACAGAGAAGTTCTACAGCCTCACCTGAGGCCCCTTCGGGCTGCGTCAGGCTGCTTCAAGCCACCTCAAGCCGCCTCAAGCCGCTTTACGTGAGGCCGAGCGCCGGCATCGCGTAGTAGAAGACGAACACCGCGGAGACCACGTACATCGCGACGGGGACCTCGCGGCCCCGCCCAGCCGCCAGCCGCAGCACGCTGAACGCGATGAAGCCGATGCCGATGCCGTTGGTGATCGAGTACGTGAACGGCATCATCACCATCGCCAGGAACGCCGGGACGGCGACGGTGTAGTCGTTCCAGTCGATGTCCCGGACCGAACCGGCCAGGATCAGGAAGCCGACCGCCAGCAGCGCGGGCGTCGCCGCCTGGGACGGAACCATCGTGGCCAGCGGTGTGAGGAACAGCGCGACCGTGAACAGCCCACCGGTGACGATGGACGCGAGTCCGGTACGGGCGCCCTCGCCGACGCCCGCCGTGGACTCCACGAAGCAGGTGTTGGCGGACGCCGAGGTGGCGCCGCCCGCGGCGACCGCGATGCCGTCGATGAACAGCACCTTGTTGATGCCGGGGAATCGGCCGTCCTTGTCCATCAGCTTGGCCTCGTCGCCGACGCCGAGAATCGTGCCCATCGCGTCGAAGAAGCAGGACAGCAGCACGGTGAAGACGAACAGCACACCCGTCAGATAGCCCACCTTCCCGAAGCCGCCGAATAGGCTGACCTGGCCGATCAGGCCGAAGTCCGGTGAGGCGACCGGGTTGCCTGGCCACTCGGGCGTGGTCAGTCCCCAGCTCGGGACGGTCGCCACGGCGTCGATGATCATCGCGACGATCGTCATCACGACGATGGAGATCAGGATCGCGCCCGGCACCTTGCGGATGATCAGCGCGAGCGTGAGCAGCACACCGAGGGCGAAGACGAGAACCGGCCAGCCGTCCAGATGGCCGTTGAGGCCGAGCTGCAGCGGGACGGTGGTCTTGGCGATGTCCGGGACGCGGGAGACGAAACCGGAGTCGACCAGGCCGATCAGCATGATGAAGAGGCCGATGCCGATCGCGATGCCCTTGCGCAGACTGCGCGGCACCGCGTTCATCACACGCTCGCGCAGTCCGGTGGCGACCAGCAGCATCACGACGAATCCGGCGAGTACGACCATGCCCATCGCGTCCGCCCACGACATGCGCGGCGCGAGCTGGAGCGCGACGACGGTGTTCACGCCGAGCCCGGCCGCGAGCGCGATCGGGACATTTCCGATCACACCCATGAGCAGCGTGGAGAAGGCGGCGGTGAGCACGGTGGCGGTGACCAGCTGGCCGTTGTCGAGCTGGTGGCCGTACATGTCCTTCGCGCTGCCGAGGATGATCGGGTTCAGCACGATGATGTAGGCCATCGCAAAGAAGGTGGCGAATCCGCCGCGGACCTCGCGGGCGACGGTGGAGCCGCGCTGCGAGATCTTGAAGAACCGGTCCAGAGGGCTGGATCCCTGGTGACCGGGGACCGGCGGCTGGGAGTCGACCGAGACGGGGGCCGTGGGGGGCATGCGGAACCTCAGTCGTACGGAGATGAACACTTGGATGTTTGCACGAATAATTCAGGCCAATGGCAAACCGTTTCAGTATGAACACATGAGGGTGAGATCGCCATCTCCGCGCATAGACCCGTGTGGCGACTGCGGCGACCCGGCGCCCGAAGCCACCGGGACGCCGCCACCTACACTGTGCGCATGGCGAAGTGGACCCCCAGGCACGAGGCACCCGAACCCCTTGAGGGGCCGGTCGTCGCCACCATCACCGGCGGCACGATCATCTGGTTCGTCCTCTTCCTCGTCCAGATCCCCTTCTACAACTGGTTCGACGACCGCGACCTGATGTGGTGGGTGTGGACCTGTCTGGCCGGCGGCGGTCTCGGGCTGATCGGCATCTGGTACGTACGCGGCCGGGACGCCGCGCTCAAGCGCGCGGCGGCGGAGGCAGAGGCCGCGGACGCCTCGGAAGCCACGGAGTCGGGAAAGGCCTCAGGGACGACGGACGGTCCGTAGTGCCAGCGGACGATTCGCCTCATCCCCCGGTCTGATCCTCGGCCTACTCGGCGGGTGAAGCCGCGCCTCCCCCCGTACCGTCGAAACCATGACGCAGCGGGCGAGGATCGACACGGACGGCCCCGAGCAGGGCGGACCCACCATCGACGCGGGCGCCGAACTGGACCCCGTCCATCCGATGAAGCCACCCCAATCGGCCCTCGCACCACGGGCATCCGGGCTGACCGCCGCCGAGGTCGCCGAGCGGATAGCGCGCGGCGAGGTCAACGACGTACCCGTCCGCTCCTCGCGCTCCACCGTCGACATCGTCCGCGGAAACGTCTTCACCCGCTTCAACGCCATCATCGGCGTGCTCTGGGTGATCATGTTCTTTGTCGCGCCGATCCAGGACAGCCTCTTCGGCTTTGTCATCATCGCCAACACCGGCATCGGCATCATCCAGGAACTGCGCGCCAAGAAGACGCTGGACGGGCTCGCGGTCATCGGCGAGGCCAAACCGACCGTACGGCGCGACGGCACCGCCGCCGGGATCTCCACCTCCGAGATCGTCCTCGGCGACCTCGTCGAACTCGGCCCGGGCGACAAGGTCGTGGTCGACGGCGTCGTGGCCGAGGCCGAGAGCCTGGAGATCGACGAGTCGCTGCTCACCGGTGAGGCCGACCCGGTCCTCAAGCGGCGCGGCGACCAGGTGATGTCGGGCAGCTTCGTGGTCGCGGGCGGCGGGGCGTTCACGGCGACGAAGGTGGGACGCGAGGCGTATGCGGCGCAGCTCGCCGAGGAGGCGTCGCGCTTCACGCTCGTCCACTCGGAGCTGCGCTCCGGCATCTCGACGATCCTCAAGTACGTGACCTGGATGATGGTCCCGACCGCGATCGGGCTCATCATCAGCCAGCTGGTGGTGAAGGACAACAACTTCAAGGACTCGGTCGCGCGGACCGTCGGCGGCATCGTGCCGATGATCCCCGAGGGCCTGGTTCTGCTGACCTCGGTCGCCTTCGCGATCGGCGTGATCCGGCTCGGCCGCAAGCAGTGCCTGGTGCAGGAGCTGCCCGCGATCGAGGGCCTCGCCCGGGTGGACGTGGTCTGCCTCGACAAGACGGGCACGCTGACCGAAGGCGGCATGGACGTCACCGAGCTGCGGCCGCTGGGCGGTTCGGACGAGGACTACGTACGGAAGGTGCTGGGCGCGCTCGGTGAATCGGACCCCCGGCCGAACGCCTCGCTGAAGGCGATCATCGACGCGTATCCGGACAGCGATGACTGGCGGTGCACGGAGTCGCTGCCGTTCTCGTCGGCGCGCAAGTACAGCGGGGCCAGCTTCAGCGAGGGCAACGGCGAGAGCTCGACCTGGCTGCTCGGCGCGCCCGATGTGCTGCTGCCGTCGAACGACCCCGCGCTCGTCGAGATCGACCAGCTCAACGAACAGGGCCTGCGGGTGCTGCTGCTCGCCCGTGCGCAAGGGGAACTGGACGCGCCGTCGGTGGCCGCCGGCGCGAAGCCGGCCGCGCTGGTCGTCCTCGAACAGCGGCTGCGGCCCGACGCGTCCGACACGCTCCGGTACTTCGCCGACCAGAGCGTCGCCGCGAAGGTCATCTCCGGCGACAACGCGGTGTCGGTGAGCGCGGTGGCCGGAAAGCTCGGTCTGCCTGGCGCCCAGAACACGATCGACGCCCGCCAACTGCCCGCGGAACAGTCCGAGATGGCGAGCGAGCTGGACGCCAACTCGGTCTTCGGCCGCGTCACACCGCAGCAGAAGCGGGACATGGTCGGCGCGCTCCAGTCCCGCGGGCACACGGTGGCGATGACGGGCGACGGCGTGAACGATGTCCTCGCCCTGAAGGACGCGGACATCGGCGTCGCGATGGGCTCGGGCTCCGAGGCGACGCGGGCGGTCGCTCAGATAGTGCTGCTCAACAACAGCTTCGCGACGCTGCCGTCGGTGGTGGCGGAGGGCCGCCGGGTGATCGGCAACATCACCCGCGTGGCGACCCTGTTCCTCACCAAGACCGTCTACTCGGTACTGCTCGCCATCCTGGTGGTCTGCTTCCAGGTCGAATATCCCTTCCTGCCACGGCACTTGACGCTGCTGTCGACGCTGACGATCGGCGTGCCGGCGTTCTTCCTGGCGCTGGCCCCCAACAAGGAGCGCGCGCAGCCGCACTTCGTCCGCAGAGTGATGCGGTACGCCATCCCGGCCGGTGTCATCGCGGCGGCGGCGACCTTCGTGACGTATGTACTGGCCCGCTCCTACTACAGCGGCCCGGGCTCCCTCGACGCCGAGACGAGCGCGGCAACGCTCACGTTGTTCCTGGTCTCCATGTGGGTCCTCGCGATCATCGCCCGCCCCTACACATGGTGGCGGGTGTGCCTGGTGGCGACGATGGGGCTGGGCTTCCTGATCGTGCTGGTGGTGCCGTGGCTACAGGAGTTCTTCGCGCTGAAGCTGGTGGGCACGACGATGCCGTGGACGGCGGTGGCGATTGCGGCGGCGGGCTCGGCGCTGCTGGAGGTCGCGTGGCGGTGGGTGGACAGACGGGTTCCGGCGTAAAGCGGGAGCGGGGGTTGGATAATCCCCCGCGTGAAGCGACTCATAGCGGCTGCGGCCGCCTCCGTGCTTGTCCTCCTGACGACGACGGGCTGCGGTGAGGAGCGGGCCGCCGATACCGCGGCGTCTGCGTCTGCGTCTGCGTCTGCGTCTGCGTCTGCGTCTGCCTCCTACGAGGCCGAGCGGAAGGCCGCGAAGGCGAAGCACGACCGGATGTTCAAGGACGTGGCGGCCATCTGCTCGGACGTACTGCCGAGCGTGTCACCGACTGTCTCGGAGCCGCCGCCGACGGACCCGGAAGCGGCGAAGTTCGCCGAGAACCACGCGTTCAAGCAGCAGCGTCCGATGACGGCCGACGCCGCTTGCCGCGGGCAGGCTCACGCGAAGCGCATCGCACCGGCGCTCGAAGGCGTACACGACGAGCCCGCCCTGCTCGCCGCGCTGGCCCGGCTCGGCTACCCGAGCACGGACGTCGAGGTCTACCCGGCGACCGGCGCGCTCGGCTTCACCTTCAGCGTCCCGGAGTCCGGCCCGTGCATCACGGGGCTCCTGAGCACAACCCCGGATGTAGAGGCCCACGGCCACTACATGGAGGGCGGCTGTATGGAGCCCAAGGGCGGCCACTGACCCACGTGGACCGGGCCGTCAGTCGAACCAGCGGTCCCTGGCCAGCTCCTCCGTGCGGGACGGGTCCTCAAGCAGCGCCGCCACCTCGAAGCGCCGCGGCCACTGGCCTGACGCCCACGCCAGGCCCGCCGCGACGCCCTCGACCGTGGACGCGTGGATCACGCCGTCCGGGGTGCGGCGCCAGTCGAGTTCGGTGCCGCCCGCCACGAGTTCCTCGTGTTCGACGTACGAGGACGGAGTGCCCGGGCCCAGGAGGACATGGACCGACTCGGGGACCTCGTGCTCCTCGCCCGTCGTCGTCACCTCCGCCGTGACCGTCTCGCTCAGGCGGCGGACCTGGAAGAGCTCCGCCAGTTCGGCGGCGCGCGACGGGGTCACCGGGAGCAGCGCGAGGCCGGCGGCCAGAGGGAGGAGATCGGGTGCGTCGGCGACGACCGCGTCCGAGGCATCGACGACCTGCACCGAACCGTCGACGACCGCGCGGAGGTCGTCCGGGAGCGTCACCTGCTCCGGATCGAGTTCGGCCAGCGCCGTGTACAGGGCGTGCAGTTGGGCAGCCCGCACCGGACGCGACGGGTCCGCCAGGCGGCCCAGGAGTTCCGCCGCGCCGCCCGGCTCGTCGAGAAGCGCCGGGACGGAGGTGCGGACGCCGAGCGCGCGCAGGATCTGCGCGTCGTCGAAGCCGGAGGCATCCACCGGGTCGTACAGCCCGGAAAGCAGCGGGTCCCCGGTCGCCGAGCGCAGTCCCGCCGGACGCCGCCCGTCCAGCACCGGATGGTCCCGCAGCCACCAGGCGGTGTACGAACGGACCGTCTCCGTCGTGCCGTCCGGCAGGAGGACCCGTACGGACTGGGTCAGCGCGTCCCGCAGCGGCGGCTGGGCCAGCAGCGCCAGCGCCTGCGGCCAGCAGCCGTCGTCCACCAGGTCCAGGTCCCGTACGCCGATGAGCTCCGTGGCGACCGGCGGCACCGGCGTGTCCGGCAGCCGGTCCAGCACGTCCTCGCACCACACGTCGACCGCGTCGAGCAGTCCCGCGTCGTCGGGCTCGGCGAAGTCGCCCTCACGGGGCTCCAGTTCATCGGGGTCGAGGACCACGTCCGTGGCGCGTACGAGCGTGAAGTTCGCCAGCACTCCGCACGCGGCGAGCGGCTGCTCGCCCCAGCGTTCGGCGAGCCGGGCATCGCACAGGGCCAGTTCGTCCTCGCTCATCACGGAGGCGAACGGACTGCCGGGCAGAACGAGTTCACCCGCGGGTGCCAGCTCGCCGTCCTCGTCCGGCAGCGCCAGCGCGCCCAGCCACGGCTCGTCGCCGGGCTCCAGACCCGCGTCCTGCACCAGCGCGAGGACCGTGTCCACGATCTCGTCCGCGTCGAGCGCGTCCTCGTCCCAGATCTCGCCCACGTCGAGCGAGCCCGCGACCGCCGCCCGCACCTGCGGCGTCGTCAGCACCGCGCGCGGTGTCGCGGGCAGCGCGCCAAGCTTCTCCAGCAGCGGATGCGCGGCGTCTGGATGGACGACCTTCAGGCCGAGACGGGCCAGCTGCGGCGGGGTCTCGGCGAGCGGCAGCAGCGTCTGCCGCGGGCCGATCGTCGTCCGCCCGTCCGACAGGGGCACGGGAAGACCGGACAGCCGGTCCGGGTCGACACCGGCGAGGCTGTCGTACAACCGGCGCCACCAGCCGGGCTCGCGCTCCAGACCCGCGAGCCGGTCGATCGCCTCGGTCAGCGGCACACGCGCGACACCCAGCGTCCGCAGCTCGACCCGGCGCTCCAGACCCGCGGGCAGCAGGTTCGGCATCACCTCGGCCAGCACCTGCACCGTCTCCGCGCCCGCACCCTCCAGGACCTCCGCCTCGATCGGCCGCAGTCCGGCGGGAACCTCGCGGTCCGGCAGGCCGGTGTCCTCGCTCGGCAGCTCGCGCGGCGCGGCCGCCTCCAGGAACGCGGTACCAGGCAGCAGCCGCAGGATCTCCGCCCGCAGCACGCCGTCCAGCTCGCCCTTGCCGAGGGCACCCGGGACGAGGTCGATGGTGCCGACGCTCACCGGCTGCCACGCGCCGAGCAGTTCGGCGTACGCGTCCGCCGCCTTGCGCACCACGAAGTCGGTGAGCGGGCCGGGCGCGGGGTGGCGGCGGGTCGTGTCCAGCGGCAGGGAGGCGATCAGCAGCGCGGGCACGCCGAGAGGTTCGTCGGTGGGCGTCGGCGCGTGCACGACGGGTGCGGTACGCGGCCTGGCCGGCGCGCCGGCGTCGTCCACGGGCACGGCCCAGGTGACGGTCCACCAAGGCCGCAGCCGCTCCTCGATCGGCCGGTCCGCGAGCAGCGCGGGCTCGATGCCGCCGCTGTGGCTGACGACGCGCCAGCGGCGGTCGCCGTGCGTGCTGTCGGTGACGCTGACGTACGGGCCCTGGGCGGAGCGCCGCAACTCCCGTACGCCGTCCGGGGTTTCGATCACGATCTCGGAGAGACCGGTGAGGGTGAGGAGCAGCGCGTCGTCCACCCCGGCGAGCAGCCGCTCCACCAGATCGACGGCGGCGCCGTCCCGGAGCGGCAGGACGACCACGGTGTCATAGCCCTCGGGGGCGGTGCCCTCGGCGGGCAGCGGGAGGCGCAGCAGCGGTACGTGACCGTCGCGGCGGCGCAGCTCGTCGCCGAGGCCCGGGTTGTTCTTGGCCGTTTCCCCGGTCATCTCCCTGGCCTCCGCCAGGGACCAGCGGACACCGCCGTGCCGTCCGACGACGGCGGGCTCGTCGCTCACCGCGAGCACGGCCGCGAAGCCGACGCCGAACCGGCCGACGGCGCCTTCGTGGTCCTCACGCTTGGCCGACGCGCGCAAGGTGCTGAGGGACTCGACGCCGATCGCGTCGAGCGGGGCGCCGGTGTTGGCGGCGGCGAGCGTGTTCTCCCGGAGGGTGAGCCGCAGCCGGCCGGGGACACGGGCGCGGGCGGCGGCGTCGGCGGCGTTCTGGGCGAGCTCGACGACGAGGCGGTCGCGGTAGCCGCCGAGTACGAGGTCCTCCTCGGCGTTGGCATCCTCCCGAAAGCGGGCGGGACTGGCCCCCCACGCGTCAAGCACCCCGCGCCGCAGCCGCGCCGTCCCGAACGGGTCGGCCCACTCGGTCGTCCTGACGCTCACGCTGTGACTCCGCTCGTGTAAGTCCTGATGCCCGTTGCACCTGTGCGGCCGAAGGTACCGCGTACGGGGGGTGGTGGGCCCGCGGGCCCTGTGCTTGTGGGCGGGACTGGCGGAATTTGCTGGGGGTGGGGGTACGGGTGCGGGTGCGGGGCGCGCTGCGCACACCCACCTCGTCCCACCCACCCACCCGATCACCGGCCCTGCAGGTTCCGCCCGTCCGATCACCGGCCCCTGCCGATGCGGGCGCGGCCGCAGCCCCCAGCGGTGCCAAGCCGCCGGACGGCGCACGCGGGGCCTGGGCCGCCCGCCGGGCTCGCGGCGCGAAGGTGCTGCGCAGGCGGGGATGGGCCGTCCGCCAGCCCGACCCGCACGTTCCGTCCACCCGATCACCGGCCTGCCGGTGCGTGCGCGGCCTGCAGGGGCAGCGGCGCGAAGCCGTCGGGCAAGCGAGGCGTGGGCGCACACCGGCCCGACCCTCACGTTCCACCACCGCCCCGCCCATGCGGGCGCAGCCCGCCCTACTCGCGGCGCGGAGCTGCCGCGCGCCGGGGTCGGGGGTACCCCGTACCCCCGCAACAAGGGCGGGCGGGTGGGAGAAGAAACCCCGGGCCCGGGGCCGGCTACGAGTGGCCCAGGTCCTCCGACGGGTCGTCCGGGTCCGGGGAGACCGAGCCGCCGTCGCGGGCCGGGCGGAGGGGGAACGCGTCCGCGCCCAGTGAGTCGAAGACCGGTGGCGGCGGCGTCGGCGGCTTCGGCATCACCGCCGCCTCCGAGTGGCCACCGCACCCGTACGACAGCGAGACCACATGGCCGTCCGCCGGCGAGAACTCGTTCGCGCAGACTCCGAAGGCCTGCCGCAGCGAGCCCCCGATCGGCACCAGGAAGCCGCACGTCTGGCAGGACGCCGGTGCCGCCTGTGCCATCGGGGTCTTCGCGCCGAAGGACTCCTCCCAGCGGTCCGCGGCGACATGCAGGCCGTACCGGGACAGCACCCGCGCCCGGCGCATGCCGAGCTCTTCGGCGACCGCGGCGATCGTGCCGCGCGTGTTGCCCGAGGACGCGTCCGCAGTGCGGCGCTCGGTGAGCTCCGCGTCTTCCGCCTCGACCCGTTCGACGAGGTCGTGCGACGGCTCGCCGAGTACGGAGTTCGGCGGTGGCGCGTCCTCGCCTGTGTAGCCCGGCTCCAGGCGCAGGTCCTCCGCCTCGGTGGGCAGCAGGTCCCCCGGGCCCATGTCGCCCGGCCGCAGCCGCTCGCTCCACGGCACCCACTCCGGCGCGAGCAGCGCGTCGGGGCCCGGCAGGAGGACCGTCTCGTCGAGGGTCACGACCTTCGCGCGGGAGGCGCGGGCGACCGTGACGGCCCAGCGCCAGCCTCGGTAGCCGATCTCCTTGCACTCGAAGAAATGCGTGACGACACGGTCTCCCTCCGAGACGAGGGACACATGTTCGCCGACCACACCCGGGGCCGCGGCCTCTTCGGCCGCCGCCCGGGCTAGGTCTACCGCCTCGGCGCACAGACGGTCGGGGGTACGGCTTCGCGTCGCAGCACTCACAGGTCTCGCTTCTCTCCTACGCCGTATCACGGGTGCGCCGACCGATTCGTGAGGTACGGGCCGCAGGCGGAGCGGACCAAGGGGCCGCATCGACGTCCGCGCCCAGACCACCGTCCCGGGCACACCTACCGTCATCCATTCTGCGGGATGCCGAAGAGGCGCGCGGCCGAGAACAACCGCCGGTGGCGCGCTACGCACGCTACCCCCTCCGCAGCCCGCCGCCCACCTGCCCGCCCCAACAAGGGGCGAACAACGGAGCTTACGGTTCGTCGCGGCACCCCTTGGGGCACTATGGCGAGGTGGCAGCCGTGAGGTCGTCCGAGCAAGCCGGTTCGCTCAGAAGAGCAGGCCGGGCGGTGGGCCGTGCCCTGCACCTGCCGTTCACGGGCACGGCGCGCGGCATCCGCCGGGCGACGCACGCGCACGGCGCGGGCGAGTCGGGCCTGGGCAAACTGATCGAGCTGCACGCCGTGAACGGCGCGGGCGACGTCATGATCACCGTCGCCCTGGCGTCGACGGTGTTCTTCTCCGTCCCGACAGACGAGGCACGCGGCCGGGTGGCGCTGTATCTCGCGGTCACGATGCTGCCCTTCACCCTGCTGGCCCCGGTCATCGGCCCGCTGCTGGACCGCATCCCGCACGGCCGCCGCGCGGCGATGGCCGGCGCGATGCTCACCCGGGCACTGCTCGCGGTGACCATGTCGGGCGCGGTGGCGACGGGCGGGCTCGAGCTGTATCCGGCGGCGCTGGGCGTACTGGTCGCGTCGAAGGCGTACGGAGTGGTCCGCAGCGCGGTGGTGCCGCGGCTGCTGCCGCCGAAGTTCTCGCTGGTGAAGGCGAACTCCAGAGTGACCCTGGCGGGCCTGGTGGCCACCGGCGTGGCGGCGCCGATCGGGATCGGGCTGCAGCGGATCGGGCCGCAGTGGCCGCTGTACGGGGCCTGCGCGCTGTTCCTGCTGGGCACGTACTGGGCGTTCACGATGCCGCACAAGGTTGACTCGGCGAAGGGCGAGCGCAAGGCGCACATGCTGACGCACGGCGAGACGAAGCCGTCGCTGCGTACGGTCGGGCCCTCCGTACTCCACGGGCTCCAGGCGAACGCGGCCTTCCGTGCACTGTCCGGGTTCCTGATCTTCTTCCTCGCGTTTCTGTTGCGGCAGCATCCGCTGGCCGGGCAGAGCGCGGCGGTGTCGCTGGCGATAGTGGGCGTGGCGGCCGGTGTGGGCAACGCGCTCGGCACGACGGTCGGCGCGTGGCTGAAGGCTCGCGGCCCGGAGCTGATCATCGCGGCGGTGGAGGGGCTTGTGCTGGGTGCGGCGATCACGGCGGCGCTGTTCTTCGGCGCCGGGATGGTGGCGGTGTTGTGCGCGACGGCCGGCCTGTGCGCGGCGCTGGCGAAACTGTCCCTGGACGCGCTGATCCAGCGCGACGTCCCGGAACAGGTCCGTACGTCCGCCTTCGCCC
Source organism: Streptomyces sp. NPDC020681 (assembly GCF_044334895.1). Lineage (NCBI taxonomy): Bacteria > Bacillati > Actinomycetota > Actinomycetes > Kitasatosporales > Streptomycetaceae > Streptomyces > Streptomyces sp. NPDC020681. The sequence continues at coordinate 95,191 of NZ_JBIRTX010000017.1, forward strand.
GCTCGGAGACGCTGCTCCAGATGTCGTGGGTGGCGGGCGGCGCGATCGGCATCGCGCTGCCGCTGAACGGGTCGCTCGGAATGTCGGTGGCGGCGGGCATCGTGGGGGCGGGCGCGCTCTTCTCGGTCCGCGGCCTGCTGACCGCGGCGCGCAGAGGCAGCGGCCCGCGCGCACGGGTGGCGTGACGTCCGGACCGGGCGCGCCCGGTCCGGCGCGGCGCGCGCGTGGTGACCCGGGCGCGGTGGGGGGCATCGCGACCTATAGCCTTTCGGCATGACCGTTGCGTACTTCTCCGGCAAGCGCCGCCGGGCCGCTGCTGCCGTGGGTGCCGTCTCTGCCGGGCTCCTCGTACTTTCCGCCTGTGACAAGCCGACGCCGCTCGCGACCGTGACGGTCGGGACGAAGTCCGTCAGCTCCGAGGCGACCTGCTACGACGATGGCAAGGCCATCAAGGAGTCCCTCATCCAGGGCTGCCTGAACAAGAAGACCGGCAAGACCATCAAGGTCGGCGCGGACGACAAGGTCCGCTTCGGCGTCGACCCGGAGGTCGCCGACAACGGCTGGACCCTCTTCATCGGCGGCCAGCAGGCCGAGCAGGAGCCGTACCACAACACGTACCGGTCCATCCCCGGCAACGCCTTCTTCCAGTCCCAGACCGGTGAGGTCACCAGCAAGGCCCAGGTCAGCATCGTCGAGACCGATGGCAAGAAGCTGGTCGGCATCTGGCACTTCGTACTCGAGAAGTCTTCCTGACCCTGGCCCTTGCCCTGGCCCTGCCCCTGACCCAGGAGGCCGTGTCGTGCGCGTACTCGTCGTGACCGCGGTGGCGGCGGAGGCCGACTCCGTCGCCGCGGGCCTGCGAGCCTTCGCGGGCCCGGGTCCGGGCCCGGGTCCAGGCCCGGGTTCCCTGGCCCTGCCTGGCGGATACACGCTGACGCGGTTCGCCCGCACGCTCCCGCCGGCGCTCGAGAGCGACACACTCGTGGACGTGCTCGCCGCCGGCGTCGGCCCGGCAGCCGCGGCGGCCGCGACGGCAACGGCCCTGACCACAGCGCCGTACGACCTCGTCGTCTCCGCCGGCATCGGCGGCGGTTTCCAGCCCAACGCTCCCGTCGGCTCCGTCGTCGTCGCCGACGCGATCGTCGCCGCCGACCTCGGCGCCCAGACTCCCGACGGCTATCTCACCGTCGACGAACTCGGCTTCGGACGGTCGGTGCACCTCCCGCCCGCCGACCTCGCCGCCCGCGTCGCCAAGACCGCCCAGGCCCTGTACGCGCCCGTGCTCACCGTCTCCACCGTGACCGGCACCGCGGAACGCGCCGCCGAGCTGAGCGGACGTCATCCCCGGGCCGCCGCCGAGGCCATGGAGGGTTTCGGAGTCGCCGAGGCCGCCGCCGCGCACGGCGTGCACGTCCTCGAGATCCGCGCGATCTCCAACACCGTCGGCCCGCGCGACCGCGAAGCCTGGCGCATCGGGCAGGCGCTGGACTCGCTGCGGTACGCCTTCCAACTGCTCAGCCCTCTCTTCGAGGAGTCGCCGTGACCCTGCAGATCGCGTACTCGCCGTGCCCGAACGACACCTTCGTCTTCGACGCCTGGGCACACGGCCGGGTCCCGGGCGCGCCCGCCATCGATGTGACGTTCGCGGACATCGACATCACCAACGGCATGGCCGAGCGCGGCGAGTTCGACGTCCTCAAGGTGTCGTACGCCGTGCTGCCGTGGGTCCTCGACGAGTACACGCTGCTGCCGTGCGGCGGCGCGCTGGGCCGCGGCTGCGGACCGCTCGTGCTGACCCGCGAGCCTGGGGTGGACCTCACCGGGAAGACCGTCGCCGTGCCGAGCGAGCGCTCGACCGCGTATCTGCTGTTCCGGCTGTGGGCCGCGGACATGGTCCCGGGCGGCGTCGGCGAGGTCGTCGTGATGCCGTTCCACGAGATCATGCCCGCGGTACGGGACGGCAAGGTCGACGCCGGGCTCGTCATCCACGAGGCCCGTTTCACCTATCAGAACTACGGACTGCACTGCCTTGCCGACATGGGCGAGCACTGGGAGACCACCACCGGGCTCCCGATCCCGCTCGGCGCGATCATCGCCAAGCGCTCGCTGGGCGAGGAGACGCTGCGGCTGCTGGCCGCATCGGCGCGCACATCCGTACGGATGGCCTGGGACGACCCGGTTGCCTCCCGGCCCTACGTACTGGAGCACGCGCAGGAGATGGACCCGGCCGTGGCCGACCAGCACATCGGGCTCTACGTCAATGAGTTCACGTCGGACCTGGGTGAAGACGGCTATGCCGCGGTACGCGGGCTGCTGACACGCGCCGCGGCCGAGGGGCTCGTACCGCCCCTCGGCCGCGATGCGCTGTCGTTCGTCTAGGACCTTCGGATCAGGCCCTGGGGCCTACCGCCCTGGGGCTACACATCCAGCTGGTCCGCCACCGCCCGCAGCAGGCCCGCGATCTTCGCCCCGTGCACCTTGTCCGGGTAGCGGCCGCGCTCCAGCATCGGCGTGATGTTCTCCAGGAGGGTCGTCAGGTCCTGCACGATCGACGCCAGCTCGTCCGGCTTGCGCCGCTGCGCCGCCGCCACGGACGGGGTCGGGTCCAGTACCGTCACGGAAAGCGCTTGGTCACCTCGCTGGCCGGCGACTACGCCGAACTCCACGCGCTGGCCCGGCTTGAGCACGTCGACCCCGTCGGGCAGCACTGACGAGTGAACGAAGACGTCGCCGCCGTCGTCGCGGGAGAGAAAGCCGAAGCCCTTCTCGCTGTTGAACCACTTGACCTTGCCGGTAGGCACGTCTGTCCTCGTCCTCGTACTCGTTGGGGCGCTGGGGCACCGGAAGCTGAGCGCCGAAAAAACGGCTCTGGATAGCACTACAGCGGGTCGCCTGACCCGCCACCCCCAAGGCTAATGGTCCAGGGGCTGGTGACAAGACGTCGCCGAACGGTTCCTACGCGCAGGGAACTACCCTGGCCGGATGACTGCTACTCCTCCCGCCCCCGGTGACGGGCTGGTCCGCATCGGCGCGATCGTCTTCATCGTCGGCGCTGTGGCCACACTGGTCACGGTGGCCCCGCTGTTCCTGGGCACCGAGCCCTTCCCGCCGATCGCGTACGCGGTCTGCATGCTGATGGGCGTCGGCTTCCTGATCGCGGCGGCCGGTGTGCTGCGCTCGATCGCGGCTCAGCGGCGCGCGGCCAGATCGGCCCTGTAGTCACGCAACCAGGCCGGGAACGCGGTCAGATCGTCGATGACCACATCCGCACCGGCTTCGCGCAGCTCATCGGCGGTGCAGGGGCCGGTCGGCACGGCGACCGAGATCGCGCCGGCGATGAGCGCGCCCCGTACGTCCCCGATGTGGTCGCCGACGTACACGCTCGCACCGTACTCGCGCAGCGCCTCCGCCTTTGCCTCCGCCCACAGCCAGCCGATGACCGCGTCCGGCTCGATGCCGAGATGCGCGAGATGGCGCTTGGCGTTCGGCTCGTGCTTCGCGGTGACGACGATCGCCCGGCCACCGAATTCCTGAACCGCGGACACGGCCTCGTCGGCGCCGGGCATCGCGAGGGTCGGCTCAATCGCGTAATCCGGATAGATCTCGCGGTACCGGTCGCCCATCGCCTGGATGTCCTCGTCCGGGAACCAGTGCGCCAACTCCTGCTCCAGCGGCGGGCCGAGCCGGGTGATCGCGAGATCGGCGTCGATCCACACGCCGGTCTCGGCGGCGAGCGCGAGGTAGGCGGCGTGGATGCCGGGGCGGGAGTCGATGAGGGTCATGTCGAGGTCGAAGCCGACGGTGAGGGTGGCGCGGGGGGCCGGGTGCGGTGCCATGAGGCCATTGTGCCGATCGGGGTCCGCGACCCGGCGCTCTGTCCGCTGCTTAGACTTAGCCAAGCCTTACCAGGCATTACCGAGCTTTTCGCCTCTTGCCCCGTTGATTGGTCTTCATGTCAGCCAGACGCGCGTTCGCGGTCCGCCGCATCGGCTGGACGACGGCTGCCGTCGTGGCCCTGCTGTTCGCGGTCCTGCTGAGTCTCGCGGTCGGGGCGCGCGCGATCGCACCCTCCGCGGTGTTCGACGCGCTGCTGCACGGCGGCGGGAACGCCGACGCCGATGTCGTACGGCAGTTGCGCGTGCCGCGCACGCTGATCGGTCTCATGGTCGGCGCGGCTCTCGCTCTCGCGGGCACGGTCCTGCAAGGCATCACGCGCAACCCGATCGCCGATCCCGGGATCCTCGGCATCAGCCAGGGCGCCTCGGTGGGCGTCGTTCTCGCCATCGCCTTCGCCGGGATCCACACGCTGACCGGCTACGTCTGGTTTGCCTTCGCGGGCGCGGCGATCGCATCCGTCGCGGTGTACGCCATCGCCGCGTCGGGACGCGGCGGCGCGACGCCGGTGAAACTCGCGCTCGGCGGCGCGGCGATCAACGCGCTGCTGGTGTCCGTGACCATGGCGGTCCTGACGACCAAGGCGGCGGCGCTGGACGAGTTCCGCTTCTGGCAGGTGGGGTCGGTGGCAGGGCGGGACGCGGAAGTCGTCGCACAGGTCTGGCCGTTCCTGCTCGTGGGTGTGGTGCTGGTGCTGTCGGTCGCGCGCGGCCTTGACGCGCTGGCGCTCGGCGACGACATGGCGAAGGGCCTCGGCCAGCGGGTCGCGACCGTACGGATCGTGGGCGGCGTCGGCGCGACGGTCCTCACGGGCGTGGGCGTCGCGGCCGCGGGCCCCATCGCCTTCGTCGGCCTCGCCGTCCCCCACATCGCCCGTGCGATCGTCGGCACGGACCACCGCTGGGTCCTGCCGATGGCGGCCCTCATCGGCCCGGTGATGCTGCTGGTCTCGGACGTGATCGGCCGGGTGGTGTTCCCGCCGAGCGAGATCCCGGCGGGCGTGATGACGGCACTGATCGGGGTCCCGTTCCTGGTGACGCTGGTGAGGCGAAGGGCGGTGCCCGCATGACCACCACCGTCCGCCCCGCGGGTTACGCCGTGGTGCGAGCCGGGCGAGGCTCGTATCTCCTGCACCGCCGCGCCGCCCTCGTCGCGATCGGACTCACCGTCGCCCTCGCCACGATCTGCGTCGCGTACCTCTCCGTCGGCGAAAGCTTCGTACCGCCCGGCGAAGTGCTCGACGTGCTCCTCGGACAGCCGTCCGCGCACGAGCTGGTGGTCGGGACCCTCCGCCTGCCGCGCATGGTGGTCGGTCTCCTCGTCGGCATCGCCTTCGGCGTCGCCGGCGCGCTCATCCAGACCGTGGCCCGCAATCCGCTCGCCAGTCCCGACATCATCGGCATCAGCCAGGGCGCGAGCGCGGTCACCGTCGGTGCGCTGACCTTCGGCGTCACCTCGTACACGGTCCTGCCGTACCTCTCCGTCGCCGGCGGCATCCTCGCCGCCGCCCTCGTGTACGTGTTCGCCTGGCGCGGCGGACTGCACGCGACCCGCTTCGTCCTCATCGGCATCGGCTTCGCCATCGCGCTGCGCTCGGTCACCACGCTCTTCATGACCAAGGGCGACTATCTCGTCGCCCAGCAGGCCCAGATCTGGATGACCGGCTCCCTCAACGGCCGCGGCTGGGACGAGGCCGCGCCTCTCGGCTGGACGTTGCTCGTGCTCGTGCCCGCCGTCCTGTGGGCGGCCCGCGCGCAGCGCACCGTGACCATGGACGACGACACCGCGACCGCGCTCGGCGTACGCCTGGGCCGGGTACGGCTGGGGCTCGTCCTCCTCGGCGTCGTCCTCGCCTCCATCGCGACCGGCGCCGCGGGACCCGTGGACTTCGTGGCGCTGCTGGCGCCGCAGATCGCCCGCCGGATGACGCGTACGGCCCAGATCCCGCTGCTCTGCTCGGCACTGATGGGCGCGGTCATCGTGGTCTTCGCCGATCTCCTCGCGCGAAAGCTGCTCGCGCCCACCGAACTGCCGGTGGGTGTGCTGACGGCCGCCGTCGGCGCCCCGTATCTGATCTGGCTCATCGTCCGGAGCCGTACCGCTGGAGGAAAGTCGTGAGGGGAAAGTCGTGACCAGGCTGACGGCCCGCGAGCTGACGCTCGCCTACGAGGACCGCACGGTCGTCCACGAACTCGACCTGGCGGTCCCGGACGGTCGCGTCACGGTGATCGTCGGCCCGAACGCCTGCGGCAAGTCGACCACCCTTCGGGCCCTCGGCCGCCTGCTGAAGCCGAAGGGCGGCGCGGTCGTCCTCGACGGTACGGAGCTCTCCCGCATCCCGACGAAGAAGATCGCGCAGTCGATCGGCCTGCTGCCGCAGTCCCCGGCCGCGCCCGAGGCGATCACCGTCGCCGACCTGGTCGCGCGCGGCCGCCAGCCGCACCAGGCGTGGTGGAAGCAGTGGTCGGACGAGGACGAGCGGGCCGTCACGGACGCGATGACGCGTACGGATGTCACGTCGCTCGCCGGCCGGCCGGTGGACGAACTGTCCGGCGGGCAGCGGCAGCGCGTGTGGATCGCGATGGCTCTGGCGCAGGAGACGGATCTGCTGCTGCTGGACGAGCCGACGACGTATCTCGACATCGCGCACCAGGTGGAGGTCCTCGACCTGGTGCGCCGGCTCAACCACGAGCGCGGCCGGACGGTCGTGGCCGTACTCCACGACCTCAACCAGGCGGCGCGGTACGCGGACCATCTCGTCGCCATGAAGTCCGGCCGGATCGTCGCGGAGGGCCACCCGGCGGAGATCGTCACGGCAGCGCTCGTACGGGAGGTCTTCGGCCTGGAGTCGACGGTCATCCCGGACCCGGTGACGGGCTCACCGCTGGTGGTGCCGGGCGCGCCGTGGGCGGCCGACGCCGCCGGAAACCCGCGGGTCCATGCCGGGGTGCAGGACGCCGCCGCCGACCGGCCGGGCAGCGGCACTGTCGTCCCCGCGCCGGCGAAGCCGGACGACAGCAGGCAGCACTGACCGCCGACCGCCTCCACCCGCCCCTTCCACCGAAAGGCAGCTGCCCATGACCGGAAACCCCCGCCGCCGCGGCCTCGTCGCCGGAACTCTCGTCGTGGCGGCCGCCGTTGCTCTCTCCGCGTGCGGATCGTCGGACTCCGACGCCTCCTCGCCCGGCAAAGGCGGCACGCACACCGTGAAGACGGCCATGGGCGACGTCCAGGTGCCCGACGCTCCGAAGCGGGTCGTCGTGCTCGACACCGCCGAGCTGGACTCCGCGATCACCCTCGGCGTGAAGCCGGTCGGCTCCACGCACGCCGACGTCGAATCGGGCTTCCTGAGCTATCTGCCGAAGGACCGGGTCGCGGGCATCAAGGACGTCGGCGAGATGATGACGCCGAACCTGGAGGCCATCGCCGCGCTGAAGCCGGATCTGATCCTGACCAGCAAGATCCGCCACGGCGACAAGTACGCGCAGCTGAAGCAGATCGCGCCGACGGTGATGACGGAGACCACCGGCCACCCCTGGAAGGAGAACTTCCAGGTCCACGCCGACGCCCTCGGCAAGAAGGCCGAGGCGCGGCAGACCGTCGCGGCCTACGACGCGCACGCGAAGCAGGTCACCGAGTCGATCGGCGGCACCGCCGCGGCGGCGGCCACCACGGTCAATGTGGTGCGCTTCGTCGAGGGCGCGGACATCCGGATCTACGGCAGGCAGAACTACATCGCCACGATCCTCGCCGACGTCGGCCTGGGCCGTCCCGCCATCACCGACAAGGCCAAGGACGGGTTCTCGTACGACGTGAGCCCGGAGAAGATCGACCTCGCGGACGCGGACGTCATCTTCCACTCCACGTACGGAGATCCGAAGAAGGCGAAGCAGACGCAGACGCTCGGCAGCGGGCTGTGGAAGAACCTGCCCGCGGTGAAGACGGGCAAGGTGTTCGCCGTCGACGACGAGCTGTGGATCCAGGGCATCGGCTACACCGCGGCGAACAAGATCCTCGACGAGCTGCGCACCAACGTGGCCGAGTAGGAAGGGCGTTCAGCGTCGGCGCGCCCGCCACAGCAGATACAGCGCCGACGCCACCGCCGCTCCTTTCACCACCCACGGCCAGGTCCCCGCCAGCACGTCCCGCATGCCGTCCTCCGGAATCGGTTCGCCCCAGCGGCCGTTGATCCGGCCCCAGAGCCAGACCACGCCGCCCGTGACCACCAGTCCCGGCAGACCGGCCACCACCCACTTCGCCTCGGTACGGGAGAGCCTGCGCGAGGCGTACGCCAGCAGCCAGCCGCCGCCGAGCGCGATCCAGGAGCCGAGTACCGCGCCCGCGATCAGCAGCGCCGCGGCGAGCAGCAGGAACGGGTTGCCGAAGCCTGCCCGCGGCAGCCACCGGCGCGGCCCGGCGGCCTCTTCCTCCGCGTCCTCGTCCTCGTACTCCTCCTCGTACGGGTCCTCTTCCTCGTCCTCGACGTCCTTCTTCACCGGCGGCGGTTTCAGTATTTCCGGGATCTCCACCCCGCCCACGAACCCCGCCACACTCTCGCCCGCCCCGAACGGCTTCGGCTCGACCCGCCACCAGTCCGGCTGGGCGCCGGACGCGCCCAGCTCGTCCATCCCGGCCAGGTGCGGCGGCGAGGCGCCCGCGGAGGCGGACGGCGCGCCGGCCTGATCGGGAGCGGATCTGCGCGGGCGCGGAATCCGGCGGCGTACGCGCTGACCGGGCAGTGCGGTCTTGCCCGTCGAGGGCTCCGCAGGCTCCCGCACGGGAGTTTGCGGCGCCGACGCGCCGCCGGCCGAAGCCACGATCTCGTCCGGTGTGCCGAGCCGTCCGAGGATCCGGCGCACCGCGGCCGGGCTGTCGGCGCTCGCTTTCGCGCGCTGCCGGTCGATCTCGTTCCGCAGCGCCGACACCAGCTGCATCCGCGTCCCGGACGGCAGCTGTTGCTGCTGGGCCAGGTCGCCGACCTTGCTCAGATAGTCGTAGACGAGCTGGTCGCTCTCGATCCCCACAGGCGTTCCCCTGCCGTTCCCTGCCGGGCCGCCCTGTCTTCCCGGGCCCGCCCTGTCCCCGACGGTAGCGTTCCAGGGTCTACCGTGGGGCGGATGGGGACCATGCCCGAAGGAAGCAGTCCGCGCACGCTGGCCGAGGCCCTGCGTAACCGCGACGACGAGGAGCTGGCCGCGCTGCTGCGTGCCCGCCCCGATCTGCTGAGCCCCGTGCCCAACGATCTGACGCAGCTGGCCACCCGTGCCGGTACGCGTGCCTCGGTCGTACGGGCACTGGAACGCCTCGACCGGTTCACTCTGCAGACCGCCGAGGCGCTGGCCGTGGCCCCCGACCACGCCCCGTACGCGACGCTGCTCGCGCTGCTCACCGGCGACGAGGGTGACACGGCGATCGAGGCCGCCCTGCCGCGCGCGGTCGGCGCGCTGCGCACACAGGCGCTGATCTGGGGCGGAAACGACAAGCTGCGGCTGGTGCGCACCGCGCGCGAGCTCCTCGCGCCGTCGCCCACCCGGCCCTCGCCCACCGGTCTCGGTCCGACCGTCGCCGAGTCGACCTCGGGCATGTCGCCGGGCCGGATCCAGGACATTCTGGCAACGGCCGGACTGCCGACGACCCATGACCCGGTCTCCGCCGTCGCGGCGCTGACCTCGCTCTTCACCGACCGTACGCGGATGGCGGCGCTGCTCGACACGGCCCCCATGGAGGCGCTGACGGTGCTGGACCGGCTGGTCTGGGGCCCGCCGTACGGAGAGGTGACGGCGAATCCGACGCCGCCGGTGCAGTGGCTGCGCGACCGCGGGCTGCTGCTGCCCGCGTCGCCGCGCACGGTCGTGCTGCCGCGGGAGGCGGCGCTGCATCTGCGGGCGGGGCGGGCACACCGTGTGCCGGAGCCGGAGCCGCCGGAGGTCAGACCCGCGGCAACGGCGTCGGCCACCGGCCGTCCACAGGTTGTGGACAGCACGGCGGCCGGCCAGGCGTACACCGCGCTGCAGACCGTCGAGGACCTGCTCCAGGACTGGCACGAGGGCGGGCCCGCGGTGCTGCGGTCCGGCGGACTTTCGGTTCGCGACCTCAAGCGGACCGCGGTCGCGCTGGACGCGAGCGAGCCGATGGCCGCGTTCTGGCTCGAACTTGCTTATGGCGCGGGCCTGTTGGCGTCGGACGGGGAGGCGGACGAGCGCTACGCGCCGACGCCCGCGTACGACGAGTGGCTCACCTGGCCCCCGGCCGAGCAGTGGGCGCTGCTCGGCACGGCCTGGCTCACCGCGACCCGCACACCGGGCCTGGTCGGCACACAGGACGGCAAGGGCCGGGCCCTTGCCGCGCTCGGCCCCGACCTGGACCGGTCGGCGGCCCTGGAGGTACGCCGCCGGGTCCTCGACCTGCTCGCCACCCTTCCGGCGGGCACGGCCCCGGACCCGGAGACGGTCCTGGCGCGCCTGCGCTGGGAACGCCCGCTGCGGGCCTCGGGCTCGAACCCGGACTCGAACGCGGCCCGCAACGTGGCGGAAGGACCGCTGGACCTGCGCTCCCGCATCGCCGCGTGGACGCTGTCGGAGGCGGAAGCCCTGGGCATCACGGGCCGCGGAGCCCTGTCGACGCATGCGCGTGCGCTGCTGAGCCCCGAACCGCTCGACGCCCGGGCCGCCACCGCCGCCGGCATCCTCGCGCCCCTCCTCCCCCAGCCCCTCGACCATGTCCTCCTCCAGGCCGACCTCACCGCCGTGGCACCGGGCCCCCTGGAACGGCCGCTGGCCGAGACGCTCGCCGTGCTCGCCGACGTCGAGTCCAAGGGCGGCGCGACCGTCTACCGCTTCACGCCCGGCTCCGTGCGCCGCGCACTGGACGCCGGGCGGGCCGCGTCCGACCTGCACACCTTCCTGGCCACGCACTCCCGTACGCCCGTGCCGCAGCCGCTGAGCTATCTGATCGACGATGTGGCCCGCCGCCACGGCCATCTGCGCATCGGCGCCGCGTCCGCGTACGTCCGCTGCGACGACGACGCGCTGCTCGACGAGATCCTCGCGGACAAGAGATCGCAGGGCCTGCGGCTGCGCCGCCTCGCACCGACCGTGCTGGCCGCGCAGGCCGACCCGGCCACGCTGCTCGACGGGCTGCGGACCATGGGCTACGCGCCGGCCGCCGAGTCCGCGGAGGGCGACGTACTGATCACCCGGGCCCACGCCCGCCGCACTCCCCCGCGCACCGCCCCGGTCCCGGTCCCGGACGGCCCGCCGACGCCGGACGCCACGCTGCTCGGCGCCGCGGTGAAGGCGATCCGCGCGGGCGACCTCGCGGCCACGGTCGTCCGCAAACCGGGCCTCGACACGGCGGCGCGCAACGGCGAACTGCCCCGCAGCACCTCCGCCGAGACCCTCGCCACCGTCCAGGCCGCGGCGATGACGGGCGCGGCGATCTGGATCGGCTACGTCAACGCGGAGGGCGCGGCGAGCCAGCGCGTGATCGCCCCGGTCCGCGTGGAGGGCGGCTTCGTCACGGCGTACGACCACACGGCGGACGAGGTCCGCACGTACCCTCTGCACCGGATCACGGGCGTCGCGGAACTCGCGGACGACCCTGCCTGATCCGGCCGGCAGGCCCTAGGCCTGCACGTTCCCGGTGAGAAGCGCCACAAAGAACACCAGCATCACAGCCGCGAACAGCAGCTTCGCGTAGAGGAAGGCGAAGACGCACGCCAGCGCCCCCAGCACGAGGCTCAGCGGACGACGCCGCACTGTCCGCGCCGTCAGCCAGGCGGCCACGACCATCGCCACCGGCACCAGGTAGCCGAAGGCAAATCCCAGGGGCAGCGCCCGGAAGTCGAGGTACGCGCACAGCAGTACCAACGGCGTGAAGAGCGCCGGCGGCACCCACCACCAGTCGTCGCGGACCGGCGCCGGAGCGTACGCCGGGTAGGTGGCAAGGGCCTCCGCGGGCGGCTGTGCGTACGGATTCGGCTGGATTCCCATGACCCCAGCCAACCGCTCCGCGCCGCTCGCAGGCACTGTGCGCCTACTCATCCACTCGAGTACGAGTACTCAGTACGGCACACTGGAGGTTTGGCTTACCGAAAGGGCGCAGGCGTGAACGGACCCCTCATCGTTCAGAGCGACAAGACTCTCCTCCTCGAAGTCGACCACGAGCTGGCCGACGCCTGCCGTCGTGCCATCGCGCCCTTCGCCGAGCTGGAGCGCGCCCCTGAGCACATCCACACCTACCGGGTCACCCCGCTCGGCCTGTGGAACGCCCGGGCCGCCGGGCACGACGCCGAGCAGGTCGTGGACGCGCTCGTGGAGTTCTCGCGGTATCCCGTGCCGCATGCGCTCCTCGTCGACGTCGCCGAGACGATGGCCCGCTACGGCCGGCTCACGCTGAGCAAGCACCCGACCCACGGGCTCGTGCTGACCAGCACCGACCGGCCGGTGCTGGAGGAGATCCTGCGGTCGAAGAAGGTGCAGCCGCTGGTCGGCACGCGGATCGACGCGGACACCGTCGTCGTGCATCCGTCCGAGCGCGGGCAGATCAAGCAGACGCTGCTGAAGCTGGGCTGGCCCGCCGAGGACCAGGCCGGTTATGTGGACGGCGAGGCGCACCGTATCGAGCTCGACGAGACCGGCTGGGGCCTGCGGCCGTACCAGAAGCAGGCCGTCGAGGGCTTCTGGCACGGCGGGTCCGGAGTCGTCGTGCTCCCCTGCGGCGCCGGGAAGACGCTGGTCGGCGCGGGCGCGATGGCGCAGGCGAAGGCCACCACGCTGATCCTGGTCACCAACACCGTCTCCGCCCGTCAGTGGAAGCACGAGCTGGTGAAGCGGACCTCGCTGACCGAGGACGAGATCGGCGAGTACAGCGGCACGCGCAAGGAGATCCGCCCGGTCACCATCGCCACCTACCAGGTGCTGACGACCAAGCGGAAGGGAATCTATCGGCACCTCGAGCTCTTCGACTCACGCGACTGGGGTCTGATCGTCTACGACGAGGTGCATCTGCTGCCCGCGCCGGTCTTCAAGTTCACGGCCGATCTGCAGGCGCGGCGGCGGCTCGGCCTCACGGCCACGCTCGTACGCGAGGACGGACGCGAGTCGGACGTCTTCTCGCTCATCGGGCCCAAGCGTTTCGACGCTCCGTGGAAGGAGATCGAGGCGCAGGGCTATATCGCCCCGGCGGACTGTGTCGAGGTCCGGGTCAATCTCACGGACGCCGAGCGGCTGGCGTACGCGACGGCGGAGACCGAGGAGAAGTACCGCTACTGCGCGACGACGGAGACCAAGCGGAAGGTGACGGAGGCGCTGGTACGGAAGTTCGCGGGCCAGCAGACCCTGGTCATCGGCCAGTACATCGACCAGCTCGACGAACTCGGCGAGCATCTGGACGCGCCGGTCATCAAGGGCGAGACGTCCAACGCGCAGCGCGAGAAGCTTTTCGAGGCGTTCCGGCAGGGTGAGATCAGCGTGCTGGTCGTGTCGAAGGTGGCGAACTTCTCCATCGACCTGCCGGAGGCGACCGTTGCCATCCAGGTCTCCGGCACCTTCGGGTCGCGGCAGGAGGAGGCGCAGCGCCTCGGCCGTGTTCTGAGGCCGAAGGCGGACGGTCACCAGGCGCACTTCTACTCGGTGGTCGCACGCGACACGATCGATCAGGACTTCGCGGCGCACCGGCAGCGGTTCCTGGCGGAGCAGGGGTACGCCTACCGGATCGTCGACGCCGACGAACTGCTCGGCTAGGGCCTGATCCAGACGACGGGCCCTAGGGCTGAGCCACCGGACTTCGGCGTCGGACGCCTGCCTCCTCCGCGTACTCACCGAGGACGGCGACGCTGAAGATCGCTTCGGCGAAGACCTTGACCGCGCGCAGTGCGTTGCCGACGCGGTGCGGAGAGTGGTGCGGGGCGGCGCCGCTCGCGGTGGCGCCCTGCCGGGGGTGGGGGACATGGGCTGTGGGAGTGAAGGCTGCTGTGCTCATGTCTCCATGGTGGTCTCCGGGCCCGCGTAACACATCGATCCATGGACCGAACTCCGGGGACGCGGACGTACGACTCGAGGCATACGGCATCCCCTACGGGGAGGACCCGCCGCGTCCTACCGGCGTCTCCTCCCCGGAGAAATTCGGTCGCACCGGCCGATGGCGCTGATTAGACTCCTCCGCTTGCCCGCCTCCCGCCGAGGAGCGCCGCCGACCGGACGGAAACCGGCCGGTCACCGTCTGCCCTTCTGTCTGCCCTTCCTCTTGCCGTAGTCGGAGGCAACCCGTGTCCGCGCATGCCCCTGTGACCGACCCCGAACGCCAGGACTCCGATCCACTCGCGCGAGAACGCGCGCATCTGTCCGACTCGCGTGCCGCGCTGCGCGCGATGCGCGAGGACGTCGAGGCCCTCGACATCAGCGATGTCACCGCGAACTGGGTCAACGCCGCGGTGCTCGAGGCGCAGATCGACGACCGCATCAAGGCGCTCGCCGATCTGACCCACACCCCGCTCTTCTTCGGCCGCCTCGACTATCTGCACACGATGCACGACGGCGTGCAGGAGGGTCACCGCTTCTACATCGGCCGCCGCCATGTCCACGACTCCGACGGCGACCCGATGGTCATCGACTGGCGTGCGCCGGTCTCTCAGCCGTTCTACCGGGCGTCGCGGAAGGACCCGCAGGACGTCGGCCTGCGGCGGCGCTTCGGCTACACCGGCGGCGACCTCACGGCGTACGAGGACGAGCATCTGACCGACCCGTCGGAGACGGAGCGCACCAGCAGACTCCTCCAGGCCGAGATCGAACGGCCGCGTGTGGGCCCGATGCGGGACATCGTCGCGACGATCCAGCCGGAGCAGGACGAGATCGTACGGTCCGGGCTCGGCGGCACGGTCTGCGTGCAGGGCGGTCCGGGCACCGGCAAGACGGCGGTCGGCCTGCACCGGGTGGCGTATCTGCTGTACGCGCACCGTGACCGGCTGGCGCGTACCGGCACGCTGGTCATCGGGCCGAACCGGTCCTTCCTCCACTACATCGAGCAAGTGCTGCCCGCGCTCGGCGAGTTGGAGGTCAGGCAGTCGACGGTCGACGAGCTGGTCTCCCATGTCGAGGTGCGCGCCACCGACGAGGCGGCGGCCGCGGTCGTCAAGGGCGACGCGAGGATGGCGGAGGTGCTGCGGCGGGCCGTCCGCTCGCATGTCACGATCCCGGCCGAGCCGGTGATGGTCGTGCGCGGCTCGCGGCGGTGGCGGATCCCGGCGTACGAACTCGAGGAGATCGTGCGGGAGTTGCTCGGCCGGGACATCCGGTACGGGGCCGCCCGTGAGGCGCTTCCGCAGCGCATCGCGCACGCGGTGCTCGTCCGCATGGAGCAGGCGGGCGAGGCGCCGGACGACCGGGTGCAGGACGCGGTGGCGCGCAATCCCGCGGTGAAGGCGGCGGTGAAGTCGGCATGGCCGCCGGTGGATCCGGCGAAGCTGGTGCACCGGCTGCTGTCCGACGCGGACTTCCTCGCGGAGCACGCGGAGGGGCTGCTGCCGCCCGACGACCAGAAGAAGATCCTGTGGCAGAAGCCGCCGCGCGGCGTCCGGGCGGCTAAGTGGTCGCCGGCGGACGCGGTGTTGATCGACGAGGCGACGGACCTGGTGGCGCGGACGCCGTCGCTGGGCCATGTGGTGCTGGACGAGGCGCAGGACCTGTCGCCGATGCAGTACCGCGCGGTGGGCCGGCGCTGTACGACGGGTTCGGCGACGGTCCTCGGCGACCTGGCGCAGGGCACCACGCCGTGGGCCACGGCCAGTTGGGCCGAGGCCCTGGCGCATCTCGGCAAGCCGGACGCGGCGGTCGAGGAACTGACGGCGGGCTTCCGCGTCCCGCGCGAGGTGATCGCGTACGCGTCCCGGCTGCTTCCGCACATGTCACCGGGCCTGACGGAGGTCCGCTCGGTCCGGGAGTCCGCGGGCTCGCTGGAAATCCACCGGTCGGAGGGCGACGCCTCGGTGGTGGCGGCGTGTGTGGAGTCCCTGCGCCACGAGGGCTCGATCGGCCTGATCGCGGCGGATGCCCGTGTCCCCGTGCTGTCCGCGGCGCTCGCGTCGGCGGGCCTGCCGCATCTCTCCCCGGGCGAGGAGACGACGCAGGACTCCCGCCTGACACTGGTCCCGGCGTCCTTGGCGAAGGGCCTTGAGTACGACTACGTGGTCCTCGACGACCCGTCGTCCATCATGTCCGCCGAACCCGACGAACGCACGGGCCTGCGCCGCCTGTACGTCTGCCTGACGCGAGCCGTCTCGGGCCTGAAGGTGCTGTGGGTGAACCCGCTGCCGGAGCAACTGGGCTGAGCACGGGTGCGGTGCGAGCGCCCGCGGGCGCCGGGTGCCTGCGCGGGCCGCCCGGTGCCCGCGCGGGCGCGGCCTACCCGTCCAGCGCGGCCCGCCACTCCCGTACCGCCTCCGGCGACACAGCCGCTCCCCAGCCTTCCGGCCTCGCCGCGCCCCCGATGTGGAACGCGTTCACGCCTCCCGCGCGCAGCACGGGCACATGCTCCAGGCGCAGGCCTCCGCCCACCAGGATCTGCGGCTCGTAGCCCGGCTCACCCCGTCGGGCCGCCTCCGCGAGCAGCGTCGGAAGGCCGTCGTCGACGCCGTCGGCCGAGCCCGCGGTCAGGTAGGTGTCCAGGCCCGGCAGGTCCGCGAGCTGCTTGCGCAACGCGTCGCGGTCCGCGGCGCGGTCGATCGCGCGGTGGAAGGTCCAGCGGCAGTCGTCGAGCTCCGCCACCAGCCGTTCGACCGTGACCAGGTCCGGATTGCCCGCCTCGTCGAGGAAACCGAGGACGAATTCCGAGGCTCCCTCGGCCCGCAGGTCCACCGCCGCCCGCACCAGCGCGTCCACATCCGCAGGCGACCCGGCCTCGAATCCGTCGGCCAGCCGCAGCATCACGCGCAGCGGGATGTCCACGGCCGCGCGGATCCGGCCGAAGGTCTTCCGGGACGGAGTCAGCCCGTCCGCCGCCATGTCGGTGACCAGTTCCAGCCGGTCCGCCCCTCCGGACTGCGCCGCGACCGCGTCCTCCGCGTCCAGAGCGATCACCTCCAGGACTGCACGGTTGCTCATGTGACCCCATTCCTCCGGTACAGGTCCAGTACAGGTCTAGTCCAATGCCAGGGTAATGCGGATGTACCACGAAAGCAGCCGGATACCCGGGGGATACGCGGGCATGACCGTGACCGGCCGGAGCCGTAACGCCACCTAGCCGTACAGAAGGGACCTCAGCCGGGGACCTCAGCCGCCGAGCCGGCCGCTCCCGAACCCGCCGCCGCTGTTCTCACCGTGCTGCGCCCGGGCCTCGCGGCCCTTGCCGGTGCTGTGCGTGGAGTGGGTCTTGAGGTTGTAGGGAAGAAGCCGCTCACCGTCGTGCGGGAAGTCGTCGTCGTCCGACGCCCGGACCTCCTCGATGTGCTCGTGAGGGTGGTCGGGCGGGGTCGGCTGCTCCTCGGGCTTCGGCGGGATCTCCTGCTCGCGTCGCTGGTTGTCCCACCACATGGCCCCGGCCAGCAGGACTATGAGGATGAATCCCAGGCCGATCATGAATCCGATCATGGTGTCTGCCTCCGCACGCCGGGATGGCACGCATGCTCTTGACGCCATTATCGCCCGGTTATCGCCCGGTATCGCCACTTCAGTCGAAGAACGTGAGCTCGTTCTCCCACGCCCCGGTGAGCTCGTACCGCGTCCCGGTCAGCGGCCGGGCCGCGATCAGCCTGATCAGCGTGGCGGCGGGCCCCGCGTAGACAGCGTGGTCGGGGCTGTCCGCGCCGAGCACGAGGGGTTCGTCCCGGTCGTCGAGCAGGGCCCGCAGCGGCACGGTCCTACGGGCCCGGGTGAGGTGAGCCAGCAGTTCGAGCGCGAGCGGCAGCCCCTCGCCCGCATACGCCCCCGGCTCCCCGAAGGCGTCCAGTACGTCGCCGCCATGCACCCACTCCCCGAGCGCGATGCCGTCGAGCATCCCGTGCTCGGCGGCCGCGATGACCGGGCCGGCCTCGGTCATCCCGCGCTCCAGCTCGTCGACGACGCGCGCGTTGGACCAGCCGGTGCGCTCGGCGATGTCCCGGTCGTTCGACTCGGGGCTGAACACTCCGACCTCGAACCGCGACTCCACCACCCGCATCAGCGCCGAGCCGCAGTGCGCGAGCACATGGCGCACGGTCCAGCCGGGGCAGCACGTGCGGATGGCGAAGTCCGCTTCGGGACGAGCACGCAGCAGCGGGATCAGCGCATCCCGCTCGACGCGCAGCAGACGGCCGGGGAGCTCCGGATCGCGTTCGATGTCCATGCCGGACAGCCAACCGCACCGTGCGGCAACGCGACACCCGCACGGCCGGCCAGCCGCGATGCCGCACGGCAGGCGGACTACATCCAGGCCGTGTACGGGTACGTGTCCGCGGCGAACGAACGCGGTGCCAGCGGGCTCGACGCGACGCCGGTGCCCCGGAACCACCACAGCGCGCCGGCCTTGTCGCGCACCAGCAGCGCGCCCTTGCCGATGTCCGAGCCGTCGCCCGGCGCGATGATCGCGGTGTACGCGTTCCAGCCGGTGGCCACCTTGATGCGGGCGGCGTACGGCGCGGCCGCGTTGCCGGTGCCCTTGTAGAGCCAGAGCACGCCGGACGTGTCACGGGCGTACAGGTCCGCGATGCCGTCCCTGGTGACGTCGACGCCGCCGGTCATCGCGTTGTAGACGTTCCAGCCCGAGCCGACCTTGGTGCGCGCCGCGAACGGCCTCGACTCGACGCCCGTGCCCTTGTAGAGCCACAGCACGCCGGCCTTGTCACGGGCGATGAGGTCCGCGTGAGTGTCGCGGGTGACGTCGCCGGTGCCGCGCACCGAGTTGTAGATGCTCCAGCCGGTGCCCACCCGCACGCGCGGCTTCAACGTGGGTGAGTACTTCAGGCCGGAGACCGGGTAGTACCACAGGAGGCCCGAAGGCTCCCGGGCGACGATGCCACCGCCCCGGTTGACGATGCTGATCGGGGACAGCTTGGTCAGCGCGTCAAAGGCGTTCCAGCCCGAGCCGTGGTCCCGGCGCCAGCCTTTCTGCAGCCCCGGAACCTCCACCGGGTAGGTCTCGTGCGACCAGAGCCGGGCGGCCGTGTCCCGGCCGAAGACGCGGTACGACATCTCCACCGGGTCGTCGCTGAGCACCGAGAACTCGCTCAGCTCCTTGTACTTCACAGGGTCGCCCGGTGCCTGGAACGAGGCGCGCGCCGCGATCGTCCACGCCTCCATGTCCGCGGTGGCGGCCACGGTGTACGTGAGGGTGGTCTCGCCCGGGACGACGTCGCAGACCGCCAGGAGTTCCCCGTTCGGCCACGGTTCCTCGCGGCATGTGGCGTTCGGGCCGGTGACCGGGCCTCTGTGCAGGTCGACGGCCTCCGACTGGAGGTGCCACCAGCGGAAGCCCTCGGCCGGCTCCATGTGCAGCTCGACCCGGCCCTTCTCGGACACGCTCACCTTGATGGTGTGGGTGACCGAGCCTCCGGCGGCGACGTCCGGCGTCTCGAGCGTGATCTCGGGCAGGTGCGGTTCCGCCGTCGGCGCGCCGTGCGCGAGTCCGCCGCTCGCTGCAAGCGCCGTCGCCACGGCCGCCACGACGGCGAACCGCCGCCGGAAGCGCCCGGAGTGTCGCTGCGTTCGCATGGGTCTCCTCTGCTCAACCCCCCGGCCCGGCGGCGGACCGCCCGGCCCTGACACAGAGAAGACCCACCGGTTGATCACATGGTTGTACGGCCCAAGGGCACGCCGGCCGCGAGCACTAAGGTCGCACCATGACCGCCGAATCCGCGGATCTCCGCACCCGCTGGACGCACACCCTGCTCGCCGCCCGTGCGGGCGCACCGGACCCGGACCCGCTGCCGTACGCCGAGAACCTCCTCGCCCGCTGGGCCGAACCGCAGCGCCGGTACCACACCACCGCCCACCTGACCGCGGTCCTCGACCACATCGATACCCTCGCCGCCCACGCCGCCGACCCGGACCTCGTCCGCCTCGCGGCCTGGTTCCACGACGCGGTCTACCACCCGGACCGCTCGGAGAACGAGGACCGCTCGGCCCGCCTCGCCGAACGGGCACTGCCCGAAGCGGGCCTCACCACCGCGTCCACGGCCGAGGTCGCCCGCCTGGTCCGCCTGACGACCACCCACGATCCGGCGGCCTCCGACACGAACGGCGCGGTCCTGTGCGACGCGGACCTGGCCATCCTGGCCTCGTCCCCGGGTCGGTACGCGGCCTACACGGCGGCGGTCCGCGAGGAGTACGCCTTCGTCCCGGACGCCGCGTTCCGCGAGGGCCGCGCGGCGATCCTGCGCCAACTGCTCGACCTGCCACGGCTGTTCCACACGCCGCACGGAGAGCGGGAATGGGAGCCGGCGGCCCGGCACAACCTCACCGGGGAACTGCGGCGGCTGACGTCCTCGGACTGAACGGCCGGCCGGGTCCGGGAATGTAACCAGCAAACCGGATCGTTACGCATGTCATGCCTGAATCCGCCGAGCGACGTTCCCGCATGCCACTCGCCGTGTACATTCTCGGTCTCTCGGTCTTCGCGCTCGGCACCAGCGAATTCATGCTCTCCGGCCTCCTGCCGCCCATCGCCGACGACATGGGCGTGTCCATCCCCCGCGCCGGGCTGCTCATCTCCGCCTTCGCCATCGGCATGGTCGTCGGCGCCCCGCTCCTCGCCGTCGCCACGCTCCGGCTGCCCCGCAAGACCACCCTCGTCGCGCTGATCTCGCTCTTCGGGCTCGGACAGGTCGCGGGCGCGCTGGCGCCCACGTACGAGATTCTCTTCGCCTCCCGTGTTGTCAGTGCTCTCGCCTGCGCCGGGTTCTGGGCCGTGGGGGCCGCCGTCGCCATCGCCATGGTGCCGTTCGGTGCGCGGGCCCGGGCCATGGCCGTGATGATCGGCGGGCTGTCGATCGCCAATGTCCTCGGCGTGCCCGCGGGCGCGTTCCTGGGAGAGCACCTCGGGTGGCGGTCAGCGTTCTGGGCCGTCGGGATCGCGTCGGCGATCGCGCTGGTCGGCGTGGTGACCAGAATTCCGCACATCCCGGTGCCCACCGAGAAACCGCAGCTCAGGCGCGAGCTGGCGATCTACCGCGACCGGCAGGTCTGGCTCTCCGTCGCCGTCACCGCGCTCGCGGCCGGCGGGATCTTCTGTGCGTTCTCGTATCTGGCGCCGCTGCTCACCGATGTGGCCGGGCTCGACGACGGCTGGGTGCCGAGTGTGCTCGGGCTCTTCGGGCTCGGGGCGCTGGCCGGTACGGCGGTGGGCGGACGGGTCGCCGACGCGCATCTCTTCGGAGTGCTGCTCAGCGGCATCAGCGCCTCCACCGTCCTGCTGGCCGCGCTCGCGATATTCGCCGACGGGGCCGCCGTCACCATCGCGCTGACCTTCCTGCTCGGCTTCTCGGCGTTCTACACCGCGCCGGCCCTCAACGCCCGGATGTTCAATGTCGCCGGCGTCGCGCCGACCCTGGCCGGCGCGACCACGACCGCCGCGTTCAACATCGGCAACACCGGCGGGCCCTGGCTCGGCGGCACGGTCATCGACGCGGACTTCGGTTTCGCGTCGACGGCCTGGGCCGGTGCGGCGATGTCGGTTCTCGCGCTGGGGCTGGTCGCGGTCTCCCTGCGGCTGCACGGGAGGTCGCGGGTGGTGACCGGATCGGAATCCGCCGCGCTGGAGGCCAGGGTCTGAACTACAGCGCGCGACCCTTCGGCCTCCGGAGCCCCGCCCCGGTCAGCAGCCTGACCACCTCCCGGCTCGACACCTCCACCGCCCCCGCCGCCACCGCGTCCCGGTAGCGCGCCGCGGGGACGTCGTAGTGGTCCCGTTCGAAGGCCCGCGCCGGGCAGCCGATCGACGCCGCGAACGCGTGGAGTTCCTCGTACGACACATCGCTGATCAGGTGCGACCACATCCGGCCGTGGCCCGGCCACGTCGGCGGGTCGATGTACACCGTCATGCGAGGCCGCCGACCCTCGCCACCACCACGCCGGCCTTGCCGCAGACCCAGTGCGGGTCCGGGCCGAGCTCCGGTTCGACGTCCAGGGCGTGCGGGTCTCCCGCGTCGCAGACCGGGCAGAGCGGCCAGCGGCCGTAGCGCTCCAGCAGGGCGTCCTGTACGTCCTGGGCGACCAGGCCGGCGACGTACTCGGTGCCCTCCGGCCACTGCTCCACCCACCAGCGGCGGTGCGTCACGGCCGCCTCGACCAGCGACACCACGTCGGCGTCGGCCACATCGCGGGCGGCGAGGTCGGCGATGACCAGGGCGCGCGCCGTGTGCAGTGCCTGCTCGATGGGGTTGGCGTGGTCCATGAAGCCATTGTCCCCTCCGGGGAACGGACGGAAGGGGCCGGAGGGGGGTTGACGGTCCCAATTGTCGAAAATATCTTTCAGGAGTGACCAATCCAGTGAAGGAAATTTTCAGCGGCGCCGCTCCGCCCGCCCCGGCCGCCCTCGCGGCCAAGGTGCGCACGCTCACGCCGTCCATGACCCGCTCCATGCAGCGAGTCGCCGAAGCCGTCGCCGAGGACCCGGCCGGCTGTGCGGCCCTCACGGTCACCGGCCTCGCCGAGCTCACCGGCACCAGCGAGGCCACCGTGGTCCGTACCGCCCGGCTGCTCGGCTATCCCGGCTACCGCGACCTGCGTCTCGCGCTCGCGGGCCTCGCCGCCCATCAGCAGTCCGGCCGCGCGCCCAGCGTCACCGCGGACATCGCCGTCGACGACCCGATCGCCGATGTCGTCACCAAGCTCGCGTACGACGAGCAGCAGACGCTCGCCGACACGGCCGCGGGACTCGACACCGTGCAGCTGGGCGCGGCCGTGGCCGCCGCCGCGACCGCCCGCCGTATCGACATCTACGGCGTCGGCGCGTCCTCGCTCGTCGGCATGGACCTCGCGCAGAAGCTGCTGCGCATCGGCCTGATCGCGCATGCGCACAGCGACCCGCATCTCGCCGTCACCAACGCCGTGCAGCTGCGATCCGGCGACGTCGCCATCGCGATCACGCACTCCGGATCCACGGGCGACGTGATCGAGCCGCTGCGGGTCGCGTTCGACCGCGGTGCGACGACGGTGGCGATCACGGGCCGGCCGGACGGGCCGGTGTCGCAGTACGCGGACCATGTGCTGACCACATCGACGGCGCGGGAGAGCGAGCTGCGCCCGGCCGCGATGTCCTCCCGCACGAGCCAGCTCCTCGTCGTCGACTGCCTGTTCATAGGAGTCGCGCAGCGTACGTACGAGACGGCCGCCCCTGCCCTGGCCGCTTCGTACGAGGCATTGGCGCACCGGCACAGCCCGCGCAGCCGATAACCGCCCCAACAACCCCCCACGGACCGAGAAAGCAGAGCCGCTCTCCATGACCTCCACGTCGTCCGCGTCGTCCGCGTCCGCGTCGTCCGCGTCCTCGCCTTCCGCCACATACGGTGAGCTCCGCGCTCAGCTTGACGTCCTCACCACCGAGGCCTTCCGGCCGGAACTCGCCGACATCGACCAGCAGTCCACCCTCGAGATCGCCCGCATCATGAACGCCGAGGACCAGAGCGTCCCCGGCGCCGTCGCCGCGCAACTGCCCGCCATCGCCGCCGCCATCGACGCCGCCGCCGAGCGGATGTCCCGCGGCGGCCGGCTGATCTACGCGGGTGCGGGCACGGCCGGCCGGCTCGGCGTGCTGGACGCCAGCGAGTGCCCGCCGACCTTCAACACCGACCCGTCCGAGGTCGTGGGCCTGATCGCGGGCGGCCCGACCGCCATGGTCAAGGCGGTCGAAGGCGCGGAGGACAGCAAGGAACTGGCCGCCGCCGACCTCGACGCGCTGAAGCTGACCGAGGACGACACGGTGGTGGGCATCTCGGCGTCGGGCCGTACGCCGTACGCCATCGGCGCGGTGGAGCACGCCCGCTCGTTCGGCGCGCTCACCGTCGGGCTGTCGAACAACGCGGACAGTGCGCTCGCCGCGGCGGCGGACCACGGCATCGAGGTCGTCGTCGGGCCCGAACTGCTCACCGGGTCAACGCGGTTGAAGGCCGGTACGGCACAGAAGCTCGTCCTCAACATGATCTCGACGATCACGATGATCCGGCTCGGCAAGACGTACGGGAATCTGATGGTGGACGTGCGCGCGTCCAACGAGAAGCTGCGGGCGCGCTCGCGGAGGATCGTCGCGCTGGCGACGGGCGCGACGGACGGCGAGATCGAGGCGGCGCTCGCGGCCACCGACGGCGAGGTGAAGAACGCGATCCTGACGATCCTCGGCGGGGTGGACGGCCCGACAGCGGCGCGGCTGCTGCAGGAGAGCGGGGGCCATCTGCGCGCGGCGCTCCAGTCAGCTCCCGCGAACTGAGCCGGCCACCGAGCCAAGCCCCCCACGCCCGGGGCGCAGGGGGCCCGTCCGGCACCCGAGGCGCGGGGTCCGGGGCGAAGCCCCGGCAACGGCTAAGCCGCTCCCGCCGTCTGTTCCTTCACCGTCACCCGGCCCTTCTTGATGACCGCCAGCCTCGGCGCCCGCCGCGCGATCGCCGAGTCGTGCGTGACCATCACAAACGTCAGCGAGTGCTCCTCCCACAGCCCCTCCAGCAGCTCCATGATCTCGTCGCGCATCGACTCGTCGAGATTGCCGGTGGGTTCGTCGGCCAGCAGCACCGCCGGGCGCTTGACCAGCGCCCGCGCGATGGCCACCCGCTGCTGCTGACCGCCCGACAGCTCCCCGGGCACATGTCCGCGCCGCTCCCAGAGATCCACCGACGCCAGCGCCTCCCCGGCCCGCTCGCGCCGTTCGGCCGCCCTCAGGCCGAGCGGTACGAGCGCGGTCTCGACGTTCTCCTGCGCCGTGAGCGTCGGGATGAGGTTGAAGCTCTGGAACACGAAGCCGATCTTCTCCGCGCGTACCCGCGTGAGCCGCGCCTCCGGCAGCGTCGCGAGATCGACACCGTCCAGTACGACGCTGCCTTCCGTGGGCCGGTCCAGGCCGCCGAGCATCTGCAGCAGGGTGGACTTGCCGCCGCCCGTCGGCCCCTGGATGACCAGCCGCCCGCCGTCCTCGATGGTCAGATCCACGCCGTCCAGGGCCTGGACGGTGTCCTTGCCGCGCCGATAGCGCTTGGTGACGCCGCTGAGTTCGTACATCGCTCAACTCCTTTTCTGTGTAAGAGGGTTCGGGCTACTCGACACGGCGCAGCGCATCGGCCGGCCGCAGCCGCGAGGCGCGCCAGCCGCCGAAACCGCCCGCGACGAGCCCGCCCGCCACCGCGAGCGCCACGGCCAGGCCGATGGTCGCGAGCGAGACCGGTGCGGTGAGCGCGATGTCCAGGGCCTTGGACGCGCTCTGCCGTACGGGCCCGCCCTGGCCGCCGGCGATCATCCGCGGACCGCCGCCGCCTCCCGTTCCGCCGCCCAGCTGAGCGGTGAGCGTCGGGCTGAACGCGGTGATGATCCACGCGCCTGCCAGCCCGATCCCGATCCCGAGCGCCCCGCCGACAAGCCCGTTGACCAGCGCCTCACCGGCGACCTGCCGGGTGACCCGGCCACTGCGCCACCCGAGCGCCTTGAGCGTGCCGAACTCCCGCACGCGCCGGCTGACCGCGGCCGACGTGAGCAGCCCGGCGACCAGGAAGGCCGCCGCGAGCACGACGTACGAGAGCCACTTGCCGACGCCCTTGGCGAGGTCGGACGCGGTGGACAGCGACCCGGAGACCGTGTCCGCGAGATCGGCCGAAGTGGTCACCGTCGTACCGGAGATGTTCTTCTGGATCGCCGCCTTCACCGCGTCGATCCGCTGCGAGTCGGCCGCCTGGACATAGACCGTCGTCACCTTGTCCTTCGCGTCGGCGAGGGTCTGCGCCTGGCCGAGCGGCAGATAGACATTGGCGGCGGCGTCCCCGCTGTCGGCCGTCGCGATGCCGACGATCTCGAAGGCGGTCCCGGAGACGGTGAGCTTCTTGCCGACGGCAAGGCTCTGCTCCTTGGCGTACGCGCTGTCGACGACGGCGACCTTGGCGGCGGTCTCGGTCGCCTTGAAGGTCCGACCGGAGGTGATCTTCGAGGAGGTCAGCGGGCCAAGTCCCTGATGGGCGACGTCCGTTCCGTACACGGTGTAGGAGTCGACGTCGAAGGCGGCCCCGCCACCGCGGACCGTATCGCCACCGCCGCTGCCTCCGCCGTTCCCGGAACCGGGTCCGCTCTGCTCGGGCTGCTGCCCGGGCTCGATCTCGCCGCGCTTGAACTCCCCGTTGACCTTCATCACGCGCACACTCAGCCCGCCGACCGCGTCCGCGACGCCGTCCTGCTTGCCGACCTGCGCGACGGTCGTCGAGGCCAGCGTCTCGAACCCCTCGACCATGACGATGTCCTGGCTCTGCTCGGAGTCGTCGTCGCTGTCCTGGGCGTCGAACTCGAAGCGGGGCCGCCGCGTGGTGTCGCCCTCGCCGGGCGGCGCGGCGGCCTTGGTGACGGTCATGTCGGTGCCGAGGCCGTAGAGCGACTCAAGGACCTTGTCCTGAGCGCGGTTCATCCCGGAGGACACCGAACTGACCACGATGACCAGCGCAATCCCGAGGGCGAGCCCCGAGGCGACGACGAGCGCCGCTTTTCTGCGGCGGCGCAGCTCGCGCCGGAGGTAGGTGAAGAACATGGCGCGAAAGCTAGGTACGTGGCGTGAAGGCGGGTTAAGCCCGGGATGAGAGCCGCATGAGTGTTGCCGTGGCGGGCGCCCGCTCCGCCCACCGCACCGCCGGACCCATCGCGCACGAAGCGAGGACGAACAGCCCGCCGAGGACCAACCACCCCGGCACGCCCCAGGTCACGGGCGGCTACTCCAGCAGCCGCTGCCTGATCAGGTCCATCACTTCCGCGCGGCTGCGCTTGCCGTTGTCGGCGGCGTTGAAGTGGTTGCCGATGCGCACCGAGACGGTGAGCAGGCAGCGGACCTCGACCTCGTCCTCGTCGGGGCAGAAGGAGGAGAACAGGGAACGCAGGTAGTCCATACGGCGGTTGTCGACGCGGCGCAGGCGCTCGGCGACGGCCGCGTCGCGGCGGGCCCAGTCGCGGATCGCTATATCCGCGGTGGTGCCCCGCACCGGCCCGTCGGTGGCGGCGGCGACGACGGCGAACAGCCGCTCCAGTCTGGCCCTGGCGTCTCCCCCGCCGCTCTCAACCTGCTCGATCACGCTCTCGGCAACCTCGTACTCCCAGGTGTCGAGCATTTCGGTGAGCAGCGCGCCCCGGTTGCGGAAGTACCCGTAGAAGCCACCCTTGCTGACGCCGAGTGCCTGCGCCAGTGCCTCGATCCGGACGGCTTCGGGACCGCCTGCGACCAGTGCCCGCAAGCCTTCCTCGATCCACTTGCCGCGTGGCGTGCGGGTCGCGCCCATGCTGTGTGCCTCCTCACCTGCCTGCCGAGTATACGGGGGCGTATAGATGAGTCTACGCTCGACGTATACGCCACCGTATAGATAGGGGCCTGCTCATGCGACTTCCCCGAACCGCCCACACCGACCGCCCCTGGCGGATCCACGAGATCGCCGACGACTTCACGGTCGAGGACGTGTGGGCACTGCCCACCCCCGGCGGACCCGACGACCTTGTGTGGCTGGTGCGCCAGTTCGCCGACGGTCTCAGGAGCGGGGTGAACGGAGAAGGTCCCGTCTCCCGCGTGCTCTTCGCCGTCCGCTGGAAGCTCGGAGCACTGCTCGGCTGGGACAAGTCCGATACCGGCATCAGTACCCGGCTGCCTTCCCTGCGCGACCGGTTGCCGACGGACCTTCGCGAGGGCCCCCAGGGTCCCGACCTCGGCTCGTCCCCGTTCACCTCCGTCTATCAGAGGGACGACGAGTGGGCCGCCGAGATGGGCAACAAGACTGTGCACGCGGTGATGCACATCGGCTGGGTCCCGGACGGGTCCGGCGGCTACCGCGGCCAGATGGCCGTCCTGGTGAAGCCGAACGGGCTGTTCGGCACCCTCTACATGGCCGCCATCAAGCCCTTCCGGTACACCGGGGTGTACCCGGCGCTGATACGCTCCATCGGCCGCGAATGGCAGGCGAACGCCGCCGGGCGGAGCGTGCGCTGACCGGCTCCGTCCTCAGCCAACGCGCCGCGCATCTCCGGCAGGTGGTTCACGAACGCAGCCGGAGCCGCATTGCTGCGGTGCTGCCGGCGCACCTTTTCCCGGCACTCGCGGTGGCTTCTTGCGTGACGGCGGAATTCGTCAGATCTCCCGCCCCACGGCGAACCCAACGCCCGGACCCGGGACTGTCACATGATCCACCGGACAGACCCTAGTCGAGGACGGCGGTGGCTTCGATCTCGACCAGGTGCTCGGGTACGTCCAGTGCCGCAACGCCGAGCAGCGAGGCGGGGGGCGTGGTGGTGACCCCCAGCTTCGCGGCCGCCCGGCCGAGCCCCTCCATGAGTTGGGGCATCTTGTCGGGGGTCCAGTCGACGACGTAGAGGGTCATCTTCGCCACGTCGTCGAAGGAGGCACCGGCCCCGGCCAGGGCGAGGCCGATGTTCTCGTAGCACCGTTCGACCTGAGCGGCGAGGTCGCCTTCACCGATCGTGACACCGTCGGCGCCCCAGGAGACCTGCCCGGCGATGAAGACCAGCTTCGACCCGGTCGCGATCGACACCTGCCGGTAGGCGTCGATTTCCGGCAGTCCGGCGGGGTTTACCAGGGTGATGGCCATGATGTTTGCCTCCACTACTCAAGAGCCCGTGGGCTCGCTTCCACCAGTCCAAGAACGCGTGCGCTCTCTTGCGGTTACTTGGGAACCGTAGGAGAGTGAACGCTGACATGGAAGAACGCACTTTTCGGTGACTGGGGAACCTGATGGTGACCAAGCAGCTCAAGGGCTCACTCAAGGACGAAGCAGACGTGACGCGCGCGGACTCCCTGGCGCGGGAGATCTTCTCGGAGGTCGCCAACAAGTGGGCGCTTCTGATCATCGAGTCTCTGGGTGAACGCACGCTGCGCTTCGGCGAGCTGCGGAATGCGATCGAGGGCATCAGCCACAAGATGCTCACCCAGAACCTGCGCATGCTGGAGCGCAACGGCCTGGTCGAGCGGACGGTGCACCCCGTCGTGCCGCCGCGGGTCGAGTACACGCTCACGGAGCCGGGCCAGGCCCTGAGGGTGACGATCGACGGACTGTGCGACTGGACCCACCTGTACCTCGGCCACATCGAGGCCTCCCGCGACCGCTTCGACGGCTGACGGGCCGGAGCGGGCCCACCGCCCGCGGGTCCACGACTCCACGGCGCCAGGCCGTACGGGACACCAACCCGACCCGGTAGGCGAGAACGACCGCCTGGATCCCGTCCTACCGCGCGGCCCGCGCCGAGCCGGACGGGCCCCCGACCCCGACCCGGGCCCCCGGTCCGGACGTTCAGGCCGATGTCCGCCGTGCCCCGCCGTGCCTCCCGCTGCCGGGGATGCCACGATGGTCCTTATGACGACCAAGATCTACTTCGACATCACCATCGACGACGCCCCCGCCGGGCGGATCAACTTCAACCTGTACGACGACGTCGTGCCCAAGACCACGGAGAACTTCCGCGCCCTCGCCACCGGCGAGAAGGGCTTCGGCTACGAGGGTTCCTCCTTCCACCGGGTCATCCCCGACTTCATGCTGCAGGGCGGCGACTTCACCCGCGGTGACGGCACGGGCGGCAAGAGCATCTACGGCGAGAAGTTCGCCGACGAGAACTTCAAGCTCAAGCACAGCAAGCCGGGCCTGCTCTCGATGGCCAACGCCGGCCCGAACAGCAACGGCTCCCAGTTCTTCATCACCACCGTGCTGACGCCGTGGCTGGACGGCAAGCACGTCGTGTTCGGCGAGGTCGCCGACGAGGACAGCATGGCGCTGGTCAAGAAGATCGAGAGCCTCGGCTCGCAGAGCGGCCGGACCAAGGCCAAGATCACCATCTCCGGCTCCGGAGTCGTCTGAGCCCTGGGCCGCACGGCCTGACCGACGAACGCCCGAGGGCGGCACCACCCTGCGAGCGGGGGTGCCGCCCTCAGTCGCCTCACGGCAGCCGGCCCTCGCGATTGCGCTCGCGTACTCGTGCCCGCAGCACGTCCCCCGGCGGGGCAGGACGCAGGGCCTCCGGCGGGCAGTCCCATTCCCGGCCACCGCCCGGCGGCCGTAGCTGTACGTAGCCGCCGACGCGCCCCATGATCTGTCCGACCCGCCCGTCCCGGACATCGACGGCGTACGTCCCGGGGCGGCTCACTCGGTGTCCAGCCCATGGAGTACGGCGGCAAGCCGCAGCGCCGTGTCCAGGTTGCAGCGGCCCAGGTCCACCAGCGGATACGGCGCATCACTCGCCAGCGACACCACGTCGACCCGCAACGACGGCAACGTCACGGCCACCACGCCGAGCCCGTCCCGCAGTTGGGCCACCACCTCTTCGGCCGCCCGCAGACGCTCCGCCGATCGCACCGCCATGACCTGGCACCTCCACACTGAGTGTTCGCTTTCCTCACCCAGCGTGTCCGGCGCGGGCTAGCCTGAACAGTCACGGCGGCCCAACAACCCCACCTGTACGACAGGGAGTTGCCATGCCAGGACCGAAGGACCTCGACCCGTCCTCCTCACCACGGGCGCTGCTGGGCGCGGAGCTGCGCCACGCGCGGGAGAAGGCGGGGCTCACCCAGGAGGAGCTGGGAGCGCCGCTGTTCGTGAGCGGTTCGTTCATCGGCCAGCTGGAGGCGGGTACGCGTCGGATGCAGCCGGAGTACGCGCGCCAGATAGACGACATCCTCGGCACGAACGGCTTCTTCGCACGTAATTGCAGGGCGTCGACGAAGTCGAAGTACCCGGATCACTTCGCCGAGGCGGCGGAGGCAGAAGCAATCGCGACGACGATCAAGGAGTACGCACCGCTGCTGATTCCGGGCCTGTTGCAGACGGAGGCGTACGCGAGGGCCGTCTTCCGCGCGTATCAGCCGACGGCGACGGAGGCGGTGATCGACGGACTTGTGGAGGCGCGGCTCGACCGAGCGCGCCTGCTGGACGACCCAACACTGCCGTTGTTGTGGACGAGGCGGTGTTACGCCGGAGGGTCGGTGGGCCGGGAGTGATGGCGGAGGCGCTCGGGCATGTGGCGGCGCTGGCGCGGCGGCACCGGATCATCGCGCAGGTGCTGCCGTTCGAAGCGGGCGGCCACGCGGCCCTGAACGGCTCCCTCAAGCTGATGGCCTTCGAGGACGCGCCCCCGCTCGCCTACCTGCAGGGCTTGGGAACAGGACAGTTGCTTGACGATGCCGCCACGGTCGCCCGCCACGAACTGACCTACGATTTGGTCGGGGCCAGCGCACTGTCACCACAAGAATCCCTGGCCCTGATCGAATCAGTGGCGGAGGATTACGCGCATGAAGATCAGCGGCCCTGAGTACGACCTGAGCGCGGCCACCTGGCGCAAGTCCAGCTACAGCGGCGGCAGCGGCGGCGACTGCCTCGAAGTCGCTACGTGGCGCAAGTCCAGCTACAGCGGCGGCGACGGCGGCGACTGCCTCGAAGTCGCCGACCACCACCCCGACATCGTCCCCGTCCGCGACTCCAAGAACCCCGACGGCCCGGCGCTCGTGTTCCGGAGCGCCGCATGGTCCGCCTTCGTCGCGGACCTCAAGCGCGGCTAGCCACCGGGCGGCCCGGGGCTCAAGCCTCGGGCCCCGAGCGCTCTTTTCAAGGAATGGGCGGTGGGTCTCAACCCGCCCACCCTCCCCGGCAGTTGACGCCACGCGTTCGACTTGCCACGCACAGTCATCACGCTCTAGCGTGTCCGGAAAACGAACAGCCCCCGCCAGGTGCGCCAAACACCTGCGGGGGCTTGACCAACGAGATCGAACGGACCGATCCATGGCTGAGAGCCAGCTTAGTGCTGTCCCGCACCCCCTCGCCAACCCCGGTTACGGCAAACGGTCGGCCCCCGGCCAACGCCCCCGCACCGCCGACGACTTCGCGCACCTCCCGGCCCGCGAGGCCGCCATCGCCGCCTACATCGACCGGCTCCCGGACGGCTCGGACATCTCCGTCAAGATGCTGGCCAAGACGCTCCCGTACGGCCAGTGCGCCCTCCGTACCGCCCTCAACAACCTCAAGAACGCAGGCCACTTGCGGCGCGGCAGCGAACACCTCGTCGGCTCGGGCAGCGCCCGCTGGGTAACCCGTACGTGGTTCTCCCGTACGGCACGTGACGACAAGTGGTGGGCGGCCTTCCAGCGGGGCGACGTACCGGAGGACAGCCCGCGCCCGACTCGCTCCCGCGCCTTCATCCTGCTGGCGGCGCTCGGCCGCACCGCCCCGGTCATGTCGCTGTCCGCCGCGGACTGCGACGCGCTCGCGCCGCTGGCTGCCGAGTGGTTCGCACGCGGTGCCACCGAGCAGGACTTACGCCACGCCCTCACCGCGGGCCTCCCGGCCACGGTCCACCACCCGGCTGCCCTCGCCCGTACCCGCATGACCGCCAAGCTCCCGCCTCAGAGGCCGCCGCGTCCGCCTCTGAGGGTGCTGGAGTGCGCCAAGTGCGGTGCGCCGGGCCGCCCGGAGGCGCTGTCCGGCGGTGAGTGCGGCCCCTGCCGCGGCGAGCCGGGCCCGGCACGGCGTACGAACCTCGCCCCCGCCCAGGTCCGCGCGCACGCGGCAGAGGCCCGCGCGGCAGCGACAACCCGCCCGCGCGAGAGGAATCACGCATGACCGTTCAGCTCATCCGCAAAGGACTACGCCCAGGCGTAAACTCGGCCGCATGAGCCGACGACGACATTGATCCACCGCAGCAGGTCCAGGAACGGGCTGTCGCGGGCCGCCGCGCGGGTGAGCACCCGGCGTCCCCCGTCCGTTCCAGCCGAGGACCACACGCATGCTCACGTCTTCGTCGTGCCCGCCCGCCCCGATCGACTCCCGTGTCCGCAGCCTTGAGCGAAGGCTCTGTGCCTACGCGGGACTTGAGGACTTCGTCCTCCTCTACCCCCTCTACGCCCTGCTCTTCGCCGAGAACGGGCTGACCACCGCCGAGATCTCCTCCCTCTTCGCCATCTGGTGCATCGTCGGCCTGCTGGTCGAAGTACCGTCCGGCGTCTGGGCCGACGCGGTGTCCCGCCGGGCGATGATGGTCGTCGGCCCGGTGCTGTCCGCCGCCGGATTCGCCCTGTGGGCCGTGACCCCGTCGTACGCCGCCTACGCCGCGGGCTTCACGCTCTGGGCCGTCGGCGGGTCCGTGCGCTCGGGCTCCATGGAAGCCCTCGTCCACGACGAACTCGAACGGCTCGGCGCGGCCGACCGTTACGGGCGGGTCATGGGGCGGGCCGCCGCCGTCAGCATGGCCGCGACCGCCGCGGCCACGGCGGCCGCCGCACCCGCCCTCGCCTTCGGTGGCGACACCCTGGTGTGGGCCGGAAGCATCGGCGCCTGCCTGCTGTGCGCCGCGGCCGGCGCGACGCTCCCCGAACACCGCACCGCCGCCCACCGGGAGAAGGCCGAACGGCCCGGCTACCTCGCGACGTTGCACTCCGGACTGACCGAGGTGCGCGGCAGTCGGCCCGTCCGGCGGGCGATGGTCCTCGCCGTCGTGATCACCTCGGTGTGGGGTGTGCTGGACGAGTACGTGCCACTGCTGGCGGCGGACACCGGAGTGGCGACCCAGACCGTTCCGCTGCTGGTGCTGGTGGTGTGGGTCGGCGTGACGCTCGGCTCGCTGCTGGTATCGGCGGGCGAACGGCTCTCGGGACGCGCGACCGGCGCCCTGCTGGCCCTGGCGGCGGTGGCGCTCGCGGCGGGTGCGCTGTCGGGCGTGCCCGCCGGTTTCGCACTGCTCGGCGCGGCGTTCCTGGTCTTCCAGCTCGCGGACGTGCTGGCGGACGTACGCCTCCAGGCGGCGATCACCGGCCAGAGCCGTGCGACGATCACGTCGCTGGCCGGCCTCGGCACGAACGTCACGTCCCTGCTGGCGTACGGCACATACGCGGCGCTGTCCCCGCACCTTTCGCACGGCGCGGTCTTCGCACTGCTGGCGCTGGCCTACCTGCCGGTGGCCGTCGCACTGGGCGGCCTGCGCCGGGCCGGGTAACGCCCGAGGGCGGCACCCCCTGGGAGTGGGGTGCCGCCCTCGGTTCCGTAACCGGGCTTACTGATCCGCAGGCGGATCAGAAGTCCATGTCACCGCCCGGCATGCCGCCGCCGGCCGGCGCGGACGCCTTCTCCGGCTTGTCGGCGATGACGGCCTCGGTGGTGAGGAACAGCGCCGCGATGGAGGCCGCGTTCTGCAGGGCAGAGCGGGTCACCTTCGCGGGGTCGATGATGCCTTCGGCGATCATGTCGACGTACTCACCGGTCGCGGCGTTCAGGCCGTGGCCGAGGGGCAGGTTGCGCACCTTCTCGACGATGACGCCACCCTCGAGACCGCCGTTGACGGCGATCTGCTTGAGCGGGGCCTCCAGCGCGAGCTTCACGGCGTTGGCGCCGGTCGCCTCGTCGCCCTCGAGGTCCAGCTTCTCGAAGACCGAAGCAGCCTGGAGCAGAGCCACGCCACCACCGGCGACGATGCCCTCCTCGACGGCCGCCTTCGCGTTGCGAACGGCGTCCTCGATGCGGTGCTTGCGCTCCTTGAGCTCGACCTCGGTCGCGGCGCCGGCCTTGATGACGGCCACGCCGCCGGCCAGCTTCGCGAGGCGCTCCTGGAGCTTCTCGCGGTCGTAGTCCGAGTCGCTGTTCTCGATCTCGGCACGGATCTGGTTGACGCGA
Source organism: Streptomyces sp. NPDC020681 (assembly GCF_044334895.1). Lineage (NCBI taxonomy): Bacteria > Bacillati > Actinomycetota > Actinomycetes > Kitasatosporales > Streptomycetaceae > Streptomyces > Streptomyces sp. NPDC020681. The sequence goes on from NZ_JBIRTX010000017.1 coordinate 129,869, forward strand.
CCGGCAACCTGGTCGCTCTCGCCGGAGCCGTCGACGATCGTGGTCTCGTCCTTGGTGATGACGACCTTGCGGGCGCGGCCCAGCAGGTCCAGGCCGGCGTTCTCGAGCTTGAGGCCGACCTCCTCGGAGATGACCGTGCCGCCGGTGAGGATGGCGATGTCGTTCAGCATCGCCTTGCGGCGGTCGCCGAAGCCCGGGGCCTTGACGGCAACGGACTTGAAGGTGCCGCGGATCTTGTTGACGACCAGGGTCGACAGGGCCTCGCCCTCGACGTCCTCGGCGATGATCAGCAGCGGCTTGCCGGACTGCATGACCTTCTCCAGCAGCGGAAGGAGGTCCTTCACGTTGCTGACCTTGGAGTTGACGATCAGGATGTACGGGTCGTCGAGCGACGCCTCCATACGCTCCATGTCGGTGGCGAAGTACGCCGAGATGTAGCCCTTGTCGAAGCGCATACCCTCGGTGAGCTCCAGCTCCAGACCGAAGGTCTGGGACTCCTCGACGGTGATGACGCCTTCCTTGCCGACCTTGTCCATCGCCTCGGCGATGAGCTCGCCGATCTGGGTGTCGGCGGCGGAGATGGAGGCCGTCGAAGCGATCTGCTCCTTGGTCTCCACGTCCTTGGCCTGCTCGAGCAGGGCGCCGGAGACGGCCTCGACGGCCTTCTCGATGCCGCGCTTGAGGGCCATCGGGTTGGCGCCGGCCGCCACGTTGCGCAGGCCCTCGCGGACCAGCGCCTGGGCGAGAACGGTCGCGGTGGTCGTACCGTCGCCGGCGACGTCGTCCGTCTTCTTGGCGACTTCCTTGACCAGCTCGGCGCCGATCTTCTCGTACGGGTCCTCGAGCTCGATCTCCTTGGCGATGGAAACACCATCGTTGGTGATCGTGGGGGCGCCCCACTTCTTCTCGAGGACGACGTTACGGCCCTTGGGGCCAAGGGTGACCTTGACGGCGTCGGCGAGCTGGTTCATCCCGCGCTCGAGACCGCGCCGTGCCTCCTCGTCGAACGCGATGATCTTGGCCATGTGAAGTGGTCCTCCCGGACTGGGGTGGATTCTCCGGACCGCGCTGGCGCCCGCGACGGACGGCCTGAGAGCCGTACGGTTCCTTGCCCCGCCGACTCTTCGGGCCTCACCGACCCGGTCCTAAGCTGTCACTCTCACCTGCAGAGTGCTAACGCCAATGATTAGCACTCGGCATAGGAGAGTGCAAGCGGCTCTACGGATCGCAGACGGGGCGGGCGGGGGGCACAGACGCACGAGGGGCCCGCGTCCCTGGTGGGATGCGAGCCCCTCGTGCGTGAGTGCGTAGTGCGTATGTGGCCGATCGCGCCGAGATCAGACGGCGAGCTTGACCATGTCCGCCTGCGGACCCTTCTGGCCCTGCGAGATCTCGAATTCGACCCGCTGACCCTCTTCAAGGGTGCGGTACCCGTCCATCTGGATCGCGCTGTAGTGGACGAAAACATCCGCACCACCGTCGACCGCGATGAAGCCGTACCCCTTCTCCGCGTTGAACCACTTGACGGTGCCCTGAGCCATGCCTAACTCCCCTATTACTGGCCCTTGCACAGGACCGCACTTCGCGGACCCGGGTCAGAACTCACCCCGGCAGATGCCAGGGGTGTGCGCCGGAACGCGTCGACCGCGGCTGAATGTATCTGCCCAACTGCCCTCTGCAACAGGTCAATCGGACGAGAATTCTGCGCGCGACCGAAGGGAAGTTTGACCTGAATTCAAGAAATTCCGGGGCAAGTCGGGCCCGGCATACGGCACTTAAGCCGCAATACGATCGAACACATTGGCTGCTTCTTGTCGCGCCCGGGCGCATTCTCATATGCGGCCGGCACGGGCAGCCGAGGGGACTTCCCCAACTGTACCGCGCTCAACCATGCAGAATGGCCCCCTCCGCTTCTCTTGCGGAGAGGGCCAAACTCATAACTGTGCGTCAACTCGCGTGGCTCAGCCGCCCGCGACCGCCGGGATGATCGAAACCCCGGCCCCGTCCGGCGTCGCCGTCTCGAGGCCCTGCTCGAAGCGCACGTCGTCGTCATTCACATAGACGTTCACAAAGCGGCGCAGCTTGCCCTGGTCGTCCAGCACGCGCGCGGCGATGCCGGTGTGGTTCTTCTCCAGGTCGGCGATGACCTCGGAGAGGGTCGCGCCCTGCGCCGCGACCTCGGCCTGGCCGCCGGTGTACGTACGGAGAATGGTGGGGATGCGGACGTTCACGCTCATGGTGTTCTGCCTTCCGTAGGTAGTCGGCGGTGTCAGCGGGCCAGGCCGGCGTCGCGGAATGCGTCGAGGCTCGGGCGGATGGTCGCCGTGGGACCGGTGGTCGGGGCGACCGCGTCGAGGGTCTTGAGGCCGTCTCCGGTGTTGAGGACGACCGTGGTGAGCGACGGGTCGATGACACCCGCCTCGATCAGCTTCCGTGCAACACCCACAGTCACGCCACCCGCGGTCTCCGCGAAGATGCCCTCGGTGCGGGCCAGCAGCTTGATCGCGTCGACGATCTGCACGTCGTCGACGTCCTCGACCGCGCCGCCGGTGCGGCGCGCGATGTCCAGCACGTACGGGCCGTCGGCCGGGTTGCCGATGGCCAGCGACTTGGCGATGGTCTTCGGCTTCTGCGGACGTACGACGTCGTGGCCGGCCTTGAAGGCCGCCGACACCGGCGAGCAGCCCTCCGCCTGGGCACCGAAGATCTTGTACGGCCTGTCCTCGACCAGGCCCAGCTTGATCAGCTCCTGCAGACCCTTGTCGATCTTTGTGAGCTGCGATCCCGAGGCGATCGGGATCACGATCTGGTCGGGGATACGCCAGCCGAGTTGTTCGCAGATCTCGTACGCCAGCGTCTTGGAGCCCTCGCCGTAGTACGGGCGGAGGTTGACGTTGACAAAGCCCCAGCCCTCGCCGAGCGGGTCGCCGATGAGCTCGGAGCAGAAGCGGTTGACGTCGTCGTAGTTGCCCTCGATGCCGACGAGTTCGCCGCCGTACACCGCGGCCATGACGACCTTGCCCTGCTCCAGGTCGTGCGGGATGAAGACGCAGGAGCGGAAGCCGGCCCGCGCGGCGGCCGCGCCGACCGCGCCCGCCAGATTGCCGGTGGAGGAGCAGGAAAGCGTGGTGAAGCCGAAGGCGCGCGCGGCCTCGACGGCGATGGCGACGACGCGGTCCTTGAAGGAGTGCGTCGGGTTGCCGGAGTCGTCCTTGATGTACAGGCCGCCGGTGACACCGAGCTCACGGGCGAGGTTGTCGGCCTTGACGAGCTTGGTGAAGCCGGGGTTGATGTTCGGCTTCTCGGCCACGTCGGCGGGCACGGGGAGCAGCGGCGCGTACCGCCAGATGTTGTCCGGACCCGCTTCGATCCGCTTCCTCAGCGCTTCGGGGTCTCCGGCCGGCAGGTCGTACGCGACTTCCAGCGGCCCGAAACAGGAGGCACAGGCGAAGATCGGGCCCAGCTCGAAACGCTCCCCGCATTCGCGGCACGAGAGCGCCGCGGCGGGTCCCAGGTTGACGGGGGTGGTGCTTGCGACAGTCTGCACAGCCATGATGGCGAGGCCCTTTCTCCTCATCTTCCTCATGGCGCGTCTCGCCACGAGACGGATTTGGCACCTTCCCTAGCCGGGAGCCTCGCGTCCGATGAACGACGGAGACCGGCTGGAGGGTTGCCGGGGCTTCAACGGGCCGTATCCCTCTGCCCCTCTGGATGAGCGGTATTCGATTGTCAGCAGGACGACCCCCGGCATGCGGCGGTCATCTGCGTTGTTCAAGACTGTAACCGAAGGCCAGGACTGTTGAGATAGTCGTCCGAACCGCGAGACGCCTGACCGATTCGGAAATCGAGGGAGACGCGCACGTGCTCGAAGAGGTGGAGCGCTGGCTGAGCAGGCGCTCCTGGTCCGCGGCCGACCGACCGCTGCCCCGGCTCATGGCGGCCAAGCGCTCGGCGAGCGTCAGCGTAGTGCTGCCCGCGCTGAACGAGGAGGCGACGGTCGGCGAGATCGTCACCGTCATCCGGCGTGAGCTGATGGAGGCGGTGCCTCTGGTCGACGAGCTGGTGGTGATCGACTCGGGCTCGAGCGACCGTACGGCCGAGGTGGCGCGCGCGGCGGGCGCGCGGGTGGTGCACCGGGACTCGATCCTGCCGCGGATACCGGCCGTCCCGGGCAAGGGCGAGGTGCTGTGGCGCTCGCTGATGGCGACCAGCGGCGACATCGTCTGCTTCGTGGACGCGGATCTGCGGGACTTCTCGGCCGACTTCGTCTCCGGGATCGTGGGCCCGCTGCTGACCGATCCCGAGGTGCAGTTCGTCAAGGCGATGTACGACCGGCCGCTGGGCGACACCGATCCTGATTCGCTCGCCTCCGGCAAGGCGGGGCAGGGCGGACGGGTGACCGAGCTGGTGGCGCGGCCGCTGCTGAATCTGCACTGGCCGCAGCTGGCCGGCTTCGTCCAGCCGCTGGGCGGCGAGTACGCGGCCCGGCGTTCGCTGCTGGAGCGGCTGCCCTTCCCGGTCGGATACGGGGTGGAGCTGGGGCTGCTCGTGGACGCGCTGCACACGGTGGGTCTGGACGCGTTGGCGCAGGTGGACGTGGGTTCGCGCAAGCACCGGCACCAGGACGGGCAGGCGCTGGGCCGGATGGCGGCGGCGATCTACCGCACGGCTCAACTGCGCCTGTCGCGCGGTCACTTGGTGCGTCCCGCGCTGACGCAGTTCGAGCGCGGCGAGGACGGGTTCGTACCGCGGACGCATGCGGTGGACACCGAGGAGCGGCCTCCGATGCGCGAGATCGGTGAGTACGCGGCGCGCCGCGCGGCCTAACCAGATCTCATCGAGCATCGTGTCTAAATTTCTTATTTATGGACATTAGATGTAGTACACGAACAAAGCGCCGCACCCGCAGGCTGCCGTGGATCCTCGGAGCGCTCGCGGTGATTCTCGTCACCTCGGTCGGCACGGCCGCGGCCGAGACCGCAGATCGCCACCGCGAACAGCCGGCACACGCCGAGCCCCAGGCCGAGCGACTGTGGCTGCTGGGCGGTCTGGCGCTGAGTCTGACCGCGGCCGGAGTGGTCGCGGTGGCCGCCACCCGCAGTCGCCGGAATCACTCCAACCACTGACCGGCCGACACCGGCCACTGAGCCGTACGCACGTTTGAGGGATATGGGGACGGGCTAGGTTTCGCGACATGGTCACTGAGCGCACCTCCGGGCACTCCGCTGCCGCCCAGGTCCTCGTCGCGTCCAACCGCGGCCCGGTCTCGTACACCCTCAAGCAGGACGGCACCCTCGACGCCCGCCGCGGCGGCGGCGGGCTGGTCTCCGGGCTCTCGGCCATCGGCTCCGACGCGGACGCTCTGTGGGTGTGCGCCGCGCTCGGCGAAGGTGACCGGGAGGCGGTCCGGCGCGGCGTCGCAGAGCCGGGTGTGCTGATGCTCGACATCGACGAGTCGGTCTACTCCGACGCGTACAACGGCATCGCGAACTCGGTGCTGTGGTTCGTACACCACATGCTGTACGACATCCCGCGCGAGCCGGTCTTCGACGCGGAGTTCCGGCGCCGCTGGGAGTCGTACGTCGCCTACAACCGCGCCTTCGCCGAGGCGCTGGCCGACCGGGCCGCGCCCGGCGCCGCGGTGCTGGTGCAGGACTACCACCTGGCGCTGGTGCCGGGGCAGCTGCGGGAACTGCGTGAGGACCTGCGGATCGGGCACTTCACTCACACGCCGTGGGCGACCCCGGAGTACTTCCGGATGCTCCCCGACGACATCCGCGAACAGCTGGTCTGGGGCATGCTCGGCGCGGACCGGGTCGGCTTCCACACCTGGTCCTGGGCCTTCGGCTTCATGCAGTGCGCGTCCATCGACAACGAGACCGGCATCGCACAGCCGATCTCCCCGACGGGCCGGCCGGACCGCTGGATCGAGCACTCGCGCCAGGGACGCCCGCCTCTGCGGCGCACCGAGGCGGCCGTGCACCCGCTGGGCGTGGACGGCGACGACCTGCGGGCGCTCGCCCACCGCCCCGAGGTCGAGGAGCGGCTGACGCTGCTGCGCGCCGAGGCCGGCGACTGCCGGACCGTCGTACGGGTCGACCGCACCGAGCTGTCCAAGAACATCGTGCGCGGGCTGCTCGCCTACCGGGAACTGCTGCAGGAGCACCCCGAGTGGCTGGGCCGGGTGGTGCATCTGGCGTTCTCCTACCCCTCGCGCCAGGACCTCGCCGTCTACCGGCAGTACACGGCGGACGTCTCGGCGCTCGCGGACGAGATCAACGCCGAGTTCGGCACCGACGACTGGCGTCCGGTGCATCTGTACGTGAAGGACGACTTCGCCCGCTCGCTCGCCGCGTACCGGCTGGCCGACGTGGCCCTCGTGAACCCGGTCCGGGACGGGCTGAACCTGGTCGCCAAGGAGATCCCGGTGGTCTCCGACAACGGCTGCGCGCTGGTGCTGTCGCGGGAGGCGGGTGCGTACGCCGAACTGCGCGAGGACGCCATCACCGTCAATCCGTACGACGTGTCCGAGACGGCCCGCGCCCTGCACCAGGCGCTGACCATGCCCGACGACGAACGGGCCCGCCGCACCAAACGGCTGGCCGCGGCCGCGACCGCGCTGCCGCCGCAGCAGTGGTTCCTCGACCAGCTAGAGGCGCTGCGCCAGCAGCCCGAGGAAGGCGACGACCGCTGACGGTCCCGGCAGCAGCAGGTCGGCCCGTTCCGCCAGCTCCGGCACCTCGTTGCTGCCGCTGCACACCAGCAGACCCGGGATGCCTTCGGAGCGCAGCTTCTCGACCGCGGCGAAGGCGGGCAGGTCGCCGAGGTCGTCCCCGGCGTACAGCACGGCTTCCGCCTCGGTCTCGCGTACGTAGTCGGCGAGTGCCCTGCCCTTGTCCATGCCGGGCGGGCGCAGTTCGAGGACCATGCGGCCCGGCTCCACGATCAGGCCGTGGCGGGCGGCGAGTTCACCGAGCGGACCGCGCAGCGCCTCGAACGCGGCCTGCGGATCGGACGCCCGGCGGGTGTGGACGGCGACCGCGCGGCCCTTCTCCTCGATCCAGACGCCGTTCCACGCGCCGATCCCGTCCAGGAACCCGGGCAGTTCGGCGCGGGCGGCGGCGACACCCGGGTGCGGAGCGGGCGCGCTGACCGTGCCGGAGACCGCGTCCCAGCGCTCGGCGCCGTAGTGACCGAGCACCACCAGGTGCTCCAGGCCCGGCACTCCGGCGAAGCCGCCGTAGCGCACGGCAACTCCGGCCGGGCGGCCGGTGACCACGGCGACGGAGGCGACCCTCGGCGCGAGCTCGGCGAGCGCGGGCACGGCGTCCGGGTGGGCGCGAGCCTGCTCGGGGTCGGGCACGATCTCGGCGAGCGTGCCGTCGAAGTCGAGCGCTACGACGGCCTTGGCCGGCCGGGCCAGCAGCGCGGCCAGACCGTCCCGGCCCACAGGCGTCGACGGCGACGGCAGGGGATGCACATACGGGGAGCTGCCCATGACCCGACCCTATCGGCGACTTCGTTGCGCGTCCCTGACACGGCGAAGCCGGTTGACTGTCACCGGGTCGTGGGCCAGGGCGCGTTCGTCGTCGAGGAGTGCGTTCAGGAGCTGGTAGTAGCGCACCGGGGAGATGCCGAGCTGCTCCCGGATGGCCCGCTCCTTCGCGCCGGGTCCCGGCCAGGAGCGGTGCTCCAAGGCCAGAACGGCACGGTCGCGCTCGGAGAGCGCGTCGCCAGGGGCCGCGTCGTCGGTCATACGATCCAACATAACGGCGCGGCCGCGCGCCGCGGGACGACTACTCGGCGGCCTCCGCCTTGGTGGCCGCGTCCGCGATCCCGGTCAGGACCTGCTTCGGGTCGCCGCCGGGCTCCACGGCCCCGCCGATGTTCTGCTTGATGTTCTCGCTCACCGCGGCCCACGACGTCTTGCCGACCGGCGGCAGCTGCGAACTCGGGAGCTCCGCCAGGAACTCGTGCAGGTTCTTGTGCTGCGGGTCCTGCTCCATCGCCTCGGACGCGGAGATCGTGGCGGGCAGCAGGTCGTTCTGGCCGGCGAAGGCGAGGACGTTCTCGTCGGCGAAGACGAAGTCCAGGAACTTGCCGATCTCGGCGCGGTGGCCGTTCTGCTTGAAGCCCATGATCCAGTCGGCGACGCCCATGGTCGCCTTCGACTTGCCGGTGCGGCCCGGCAGGGCCACCTTGCCGACGTCGATCTTGGCCTTCTGGGCCGCCTGCAGCAGCGACGGGTGGCCGTTGAGCATGCCGACCTCGCCGCGCGTGAAGGCGGCGAAGGCGTCCTTGCGGTTCAGCTTGGACGGGGCGACCGGGCCGGTGAGCTCCTTGGCGACCAGGTTGGTCTTCAGCCACTCGAAGGTGGATATGTTCACCTTCGAGTCGATCGAGTAGCTGCCGCCCGAGTCGGTGTATCCGTCGCCGCCGCTCAGCAGCCACATCATGGTCTCGGCCTGCGCCTCTTCCGGGCCGAGCGGCAGCGCGAACGGGTACTTGACGTCCGTGTTCGCCTTCAGCTTCTCCGCGCCGTCCTGGAGGTCGTCCCAGGTCTTCGGGTCCGCCTTGATGCCGGCCTCTTTGAAGAGCGACTTGTTGTAGAAGAGCAGCCGGGTGGAGGCGACGAACGGCAGCCCGTACTGCACGCGCTTCTGCTCGCCGGCGTCGATGAGCGGGGTGAGGAAGTTGGACTGTACGGGGATGGAGAGCAGCTGGTCGGCGGAGTAGAGCTTGTCGGCCGCGGCGTAGTCGGCGTACGCGCCGATCTGCGCGATGTCGGGGGCGTTGCCGGCCTTCACCATCTCGGCGACCTTGCGGTCGACGTCGTTCCAGGACTCGATCTGTACGTCGATCTTGATGCCGGGGTTCTTGGACTCGAACTTGGTCGCCAGGTCTGCCCAGTAGTTCTTGCTGCTCTCGCCACCCGCGACGTCGTAGTCGGCCGCGACGAGCTTGAGCGTGACGTCGGAGGAGCCGCCCGTCACCCCGCAGCCAGAGAGTCCTGCCGTCATACCCAGCGCGGCAAGTGCCGCGGTCAGACCCAAGATGCGCCGGTGCACAGTCCTGCCCCACCCTCTGTTTGTTTGCCCCGGTCCGGCCCCCCGGTCCGACCCCCAAGATGAGCTGGCATTTTGCCCCATCCGGGGGGATGCGGTCCACTCGTACCCGGTATCACTTCCACAACGCCTGCCCCGCGGTGTCCGTTCGTCGGCCCCGCCGTGGACGGGCGTTGCCCGGGTGCGTCGCGGCCTGCTAAGCACGTCACGGCACCCATGGGTCGGTGCCGGTCCCAGTCAGGCGTACGTCGCGAGGAGCCTTGCCGCATGTCCCGTACCGCAGCAGAGATAGCCACTCAGCCCGCCTGCTGGCGCCGGGCGGCCGAAGCCGCCGCCGCCTTCGAGGGCCTTCCGCAGCCGGGTGAGCGGGTCGCCGTCACCGGGTGCGGTACGTCCTGGTTCATGGCGATCGCGTACGCGGCGCTGCGGGAGGCGGCGGGACTGGGCGAGACGGACGCGTTCGCCTCGTCCGAGTTCCCGGCCGGCCGGTCCTACGACCGGGTCGTCGCGATCACCCGCTCCGGCACCACGACCGAGGTACTCGACCTGCTGACCGAACTCCGCGGCAAGGTCCCGACGCTGGCGCTGACGGCCGACCCGAAGACTCCGGTGATGGAGGCCGCGGACGCGGTGGCGGTGCTGGACTGGGCCGACGAGGAGTCGGTCGTCCAGACGCGCTTCGCGACGACGGCGCTGGCGTTCCTGCGGGCCGGTCTGGGTGACATTCCCGGCGTGAAGTCCGTCGCCGATGCGGCGGTCGACGCGGAGCTCGCCGTCACGGAGCCGCTGCCGGAGGCGGTGGTGGGTGCGGAGCAGTGGACCTTCCTCGGCCGCGGCTGGACATACGGTCTGGCGCTGGAGGCGGGCCTGAAGATGCGCGAGGCCGCGGGCGCGTGGACGGAGGCGTACCCCGCGATGGAGTACCGCCACGGCCCGATCTCCATCACCGGCCCGGGCCGCGTGACCTGGGTCTTCGGCGCGCTGCCGGAGGGTCTGTCGCTGGATGTCTCCCGCGTCGGCGGCACGCTGGTCGCGAACCAGTCCGCGGACCCGCTCGCGGACCTGATCCGCGCGCAGCGCCTGGCGGTGACGCTGGCGGAGGCGGCGGGCCTGGACCCGGACCGCCCGCGCAACCTCTCGCGCAGCGTGATCCTGCCCTGACGGTGCTGCTCACTGCGGCCCGCCGCAGTTTGTACGGGCGCGCAACAATCTGAGCTAGTGGACTAGACCTTTCTGGCAGTCTCGCGCGAGACTGTTCTCGTGAGACACGTCATCGCCCTCGATGTGGGCGGCACAGGCATGAAGGCCGCCCTCGTCGGGGTGGACGGCACGCTGCTGTACGAAGCGCGGCGGGCCACCGGGCGGGAGCGTGGGGCCGAGGCCGTCGTCGAGACGATCCTCGACTTCGCCGGGGACCTGCGCGCGTACGGCGAGGAGCACCTCGGCGAGAGTGCCGTCGCCGCCGGTGTCGCCGTGCCCGGCATCGTCGACGCCGAGCACGGCATCGCCGTCTACGCCGCCAACCTCGGCTGGCGCGACGTACCGATGCGGAACCTGCTCAGCGAGCGGCTGCACGGCGTACCCGTCGCACTCGGGCACGACGTCCGCACCGGCGGCCTCGCCGAAGGCCGGATCGGCGCCGGAAAGGGCGCCGACCGGTTCCTGTTCGTACCGCTGGGCACCGGCATCGCCGGAGCCATCGGCATCGGTGGCGCCATCGAGGCCGGCGCGCACGGATACGCCGGCGAGATCGGCCATGTCGTCGTCCGCCCCGGCGGACCCGAATGCGGCTGCGGGCAGCGCGGCTGTCTCGAGACGCTCGCCTCCGCCGCCGCGGTGACCCGCGCCTGGGCCGAGGCGAGCGGCGACCCGGACGCCGACGCCGCCGACTGCGCCAAAGCCGTCCGGTCCGGTGACGAACGCGCCGTCGAGGTCTGGCTCGATGCCGTCGACGCGCTCGCCGCCGGACTCGTCACCGCGCTCACCCTGCTGGACCCCCGCACCCTGATCATCGGTGGCGGTCTCGCCGAGGCGGGGGAAACCTTGTTCACACCGCTACGGGCGGCGGTCGAGGAACGCGTCACGTTCCAGAAACTGCCCGCCATCGTCCCGGCAGCCCTTGGGGACACCGCCGGATGCCTGGGCGCGGGGCTGCTCGCCTGGGATCTACTCGCCACCGACTCGGAGGTAACCGCCTAATGGCCGCAAGCGCCACACGCGCCCCACGCGCCGCAAGCGCCGCCAGCACCGTTCTGACCGGCGCCCGGGTGGTCCTGCCGACCGGGACCGTCGAGAACGGACGGGTCGTCGTCGAGGGCACGCGCATCGCCGGAGTCGCACCGGACGACGGCGTGCCCGCCGTCGACCTGACCGGCCACTGGGTCGTGCCCGGCTTCGTCGACATCCACAACCACGGCGGCGGCGGCGCTTCCTTCACCTCCGGCACCGCCGAGGAGGTGCTGAAGGGCGTACGGACCCATCACGAGCACGGCACCACGACCCTCGTCGCCTCCACCGTCACCGGCGAGATCGACTTCCTCGCGCACCGGGCCGGCTTCCTGTCCGAACTGGTCGAGCAGGGCGACCTCGCGGGCATCCACTTCGAGGGGCCGTTCATCTCGCCGTGCCGCAAGGGCGCGCACAGCGAGAAGCTGCTGCGCCACCCCGACCCGGCGGAGGTCCGGAAGCTGATCGACGCGGCGCGCGGCACCGCGAAGATGATGACGCTCGCCACCGAACTGCCCGGCGGAATCGATTCCGTACGGCTGCTCGCCGAGCACGGAGTGATCGCCGCGATCGGTCACACCGACGCGACGTACGAGCAGACCGTCGAGGCCATCGACGCGGGCGCGACCGTGGCGACGCACCTGTTCAACGCGATGCCCGCGCTCGGCCACCGCGCGCCCGGCCCGATCGCCGCGCTCCTGGAGGACGAGCGGATCACGGTCGAGCTGATCAACGACGGCACGCATCTGCACCCCGCCGCGCTGGAGCTCGCCTTCCACCGCGCGGGCGCGCGCCGCGTCGCGTTCATCACGGACGCGATGGACGCGGCGGGCTTCGGCGACGGCCGGTACCAGCTCGGCCCGCTGGCGGTCGATGTCACCGACGGCGTGGCCCGGCTGGTCGACGGCGGCTCGATCGCGGGCTCGACGCTCACCCTGGACACCGCGTTCCGGCGGGCGGCGACCGTCGACCGGCTGCCGGTGGAGGACGTCGTCCAGGCGATCTCGGCGAACCCGGCGAAGCTGCTCGGCGTGTACGACACCGTCGGCTCGCTGGAGCCGGGCAAGGACGCGGACCTGGTGGTGCTGGACGAGGAGTTCATGCTCAAGGGCGTGATGCGCAAGGGCGAATGGGTCATTCAGCCGCACATGGCGTGAAGTGGGCGGCCGGTCAGGGGGTCTGGGCCGGCCGCTTCCCCTTTGGCATGATCGAGCCTGATCAAGCCTGATCGAGGCCTTGTGCGGACAGGAGGTGTTGCGCGGTGATCCTGACGGTCACGCTCAACACCGCCCTGGACATCACCTACCGGGTCCCGGCGCTGATCCCGCACTCCAGCCACCGGGTCGGCGAGGTCCGCGAACGCCCCGGCGGCAAGGGACTCAACGTCGCCCGCGTGCTCGCCGCGCTCGGTCACGAGAGCGTGGTCACCGGCTTCGTGGGCGGGCCCGTCGGATCCGTACTGCGCGAACTGCTGGCCCCGCTCGCGCCGCACGACGCGCTCGTCCCGATCGCCGGGACCACCCGCCGCACGATCGCCGTCGTGGACGGGACGAGCGGCGACACGACCCAGCTGAACGAGCCGGGCCCGACGGTCACCGCCGATGAGTGGGCCGCCTTCCTCTCCTCGTACGACGCGCTGCTGCGCGACGCCGAAGCGGTCGCGCTCTGCGGCAGCCTGCCGCCCGGCGTCCATGTCGGCGCGTACGCGGAACTGGTGCGGCAGGCCCGTGCCGCCGGCGTCCCCGTGCTCCTGGACACCAGCGGTGAACCGCTGCGCCGCGGCATCGCCGCCCGCCCCGACCTCGTCAAACCGAACGCCGACGAGCTCGCCCAGCTCACCGGCTCGCGCGAACCGCTGCGCGCCGCCCGCGACGCACGCCGCCGCGGGGCGCACACGGTGGTCGCGTCGCTCGGCGCGGACGGCGTGCTCGCCGCGACCCCGGACGGCATCTGGCAGGCCTCCCCGCCCGCGCCGGTGAAGGGCAACCCGACGGGCGCGGGCGACTCCTCGGTGGCCGGTCTGCTCTCCGGCCTCGTGGACGCACTCCCGTGGCCCGACCGGCTGGCCCGCGCGGTCGCCCTGTCGGCGGCGACGGTACTGGCCCCGGCGGCAGGGGAGTTCGACCCGGGGGCGTACGAGGAACTGCTGCCGCGCATAGCGGTGACCGAGCGGGCGGCCGCGGCATGAGACGCCCACAGCCATCCAAGCCGCACAAACGGGCCCAGCCGCCCGGGAATTGGGATGCACCATGCCACTCGTCAGCACCGCTGAACTCGTCGAGGCCGCGGCGGCCGACGGTCGCGGCATCGCCGCGTTCAACGTCATCACGCTGGAGCACGCCGAGGCCATCGCCGCGGGAGCCGAGCAGGCGGGCGCGCCAGCGATCCTGCAGATATCCGAGAACGCGGTGAAGTTCCACGGCGGACAACTCGCCGCCCTCGCCACGGCCGCATCCACCGTCGCCCGCACATCGAGCGTCCCGCTCGCGCTCCACCTCGACCATGTGGTCTCCGTCGACCTGCTGCGGTCCGCGGCCGACGAGGACTTCAGCTCGGTGATGTTCGACGCGTCGAAGCTGCCGTACGAGGACAACGTCAAGGCCACGGCGGACGCGGTGCGTTGGGGCCATGAGCGCGGCATCTGGATCGAGGCGGAACTGGGCAAGGTCGGCGGCAAGGAGGGTGAACCGCCACTCGACGCCCACACCCCCGGAGTCCGCACCTCGCCCTCGGAAGCAGCGGCCTATGTCGCGGCCACCGGCATCGACGCACTGGCGGTCGCGGTCGGCTCCTCCCACGCGATGACGGAGCGCACGGCGTCCCTGGACCACACCCTGATCGCCCGACTCCGCGCCGCGGTCCCGGTCCCGCTGGTCCTGCACGGCTCATCGGGAGTTCCGGACGAGGAAATCCGCGCGGCGGTGGCGTCGGGCATGGTCAAAATCAACGTGGGCACGGCGCTGAACACGGCGTTCACGGGAGCGGTCCGCGATTTCCTGACGGCGAACCCGTCGACGGTGGACCCGAGGAAGTACCTGGGCCCGGCGCGGGAGGCGATGGCGGAGACGGTGGCGGGGTTCCTCAGCCTCCTGGGGCCGGAGGCCTGACAGACGACAGGCGCGTCACCGCGGATGCACTCCGCCGTGACGCGCCTGCGTCAAGGAAAAACGAGGGGAACGGCCGGGCTGCTCAGAGCTCCCCGTCGCTGACCTGGAGCCAGTCGAGGATGGCGTTGCACTGGTTGCCCTGCTCGCACGAGATCTTGATCTCGTTCTCGCCCTTCTTGAGGTTCACCGGCGCCCATGTGGTCTGCCAGTTCTTCTCCCACGCCGGGTCCGAGGACTTGATGAAGTTCTTCAGGCCGAGCGGGCTGCTGTTCGGCTTGCCGTTGACCGTCAGCGTGGCGTTGGCGTCCTGCGCCGGGATGGCGTAGCGCACATACAGCCGGTACGTCTTGGTCTCCTCGACGCTCGCCTTCCAGGTGACCGAGGCGCCCACCGCGTTGAAGCCGGTGACATACGCCCCGCCCGCACCCTGCGCGTCCTTGATGTCCTTGGCGAGTACCGCCGGCGGGCCCAGCTGGAGCGTGGCCGCGTCCTGCTTGGGCAGCGGTGCCGGCGGATCCTCAACGTCCGACGGGTCGTCGCTCGGCTGCACCGACTGGCCCGCCGAGGTGTCACCGCCCTGGCCGCCCGTCTGGCCGCCCGCCTTGTCCTTGTCGTCGCCGCTGGTCATCAGCGCCGCCGCGATGCCGATGACGACCACCGCGACCACCGCGATCGCGGCGATCAGCAGTGCCTTGGTGTTGGGGCCGCCGCTGCGGCCGCCGCCGTGGCCGCCGTGGGCGGAGGGCTGGCGGGTGGGAGCCGCGCCGGGATAGGTCTCCGGGGCCGCGTACTGCGCCGTCGGCTGGCCCTGCGGCTGAGCGGCGTACTGCTGCTGGTGCGGGAGCTGCTGGCCGCCGTACTGGCGCTCGCCGACCGTCCGGACCTGGTTGTACGAGGTTCTGGGGACGCCGGGCTGCGCGGCCGGTCCCGGACCCGGGTAGCCGTAGCCGCGGCTCTGCCCAGGCGGTGTCGCGCCCGCTGCCCGTCCGTCCTCGTACAGGTAGCCGAACGGATCGTCGTCCTCGGGCGTGCTCGCGCCGTTGTTCGCGGCCGTCATCCCTAGTCACTCCTCACCATCTCGTCAGCACAACGCCGACGCGGGCGAGCCTACCCGGTTCGGAGTAACCAAAGGGGTGTCGTTGGCCTCAGCCGGCCCGCCGGTGCACCTTTGCCCGCGACCGCTTCTCGATGTACATCCGCTGGTCGGCGGATTGCAGCACTTCGTCGACGGACATGCCGCAGCTTGCCCAGCCGATGCCGAAGCTGGCGCCGACGCGGACTCCGCGGCCGCCCACCCGGATCGGCAGGATGATCGCGTTCCGCAGGCGTACGGCCAGGTCGGCCGCGTCCGCCGCGCCGAGCCCGTCGGCGAGTACGACGAACTCGTCACCACCGAGCCGGGCCACGGTGTCGTTGTCCCGTACGCCGGTGGTGAGCCGGCGCGCGACCTCTACCAGCACCGCGTCGCCGGTCTGGTGCCCGAACCGGTCGTTGATCGACTTGAAGCCGTCCAGGTCGCAGAAGAGGACCGCGAGCCCCTTCGTGCCGTCGTCGACCTCGCCGCCGGGCGCGACCGTGTGGACATGGTGGTCGAACGCGGTGCCCGCGGGCCCGAAGTCGAAGCCGTCGCCGTTGAAGATCGCGTCGGTGTCGGAGTCGAAGGCCGCGTCCAGCGATTCGAAGGCCGGGTCCGGCAGCTGCGGCCGCTCGCACAGCCGCGAGCTGAGCCGGGCCCGCAGCTCCGCACTGTTCGGCAGGCCGGTCAGGGCGTCGTGCGAGGCCCGGTGCGCGAGCTGGAGCTCGTGCCGCTTGCGGTCCTCGATGTCCTCGACGTGCGTGAGCAGAAACCTGGGCCCGTCGGCGGTGTCGGCGACCACGGAGTTGCGCAGCGAGACCCAGACGTACGTCCCGTCCCGCCGGCCGAGGCGCAGCTCGGCCCGCCCGCCCTCGGCGGACGTACGCAGCAGCGTGCCGACGTCCTCCGGGTGGACCAGATCGGCGAAGGAGTAGCGGCGCATCGCGGAGGCCGGGCGGCCGAGGAGGCGGCAGAGCGCGTCATTGGTGCGCAGCAGTCGGCCGTGCTGGTCGCCGCCCATCTCGGCGATCGCCATGCCGCTGGGCGCGTACTCGAAGGCCTGCCGAAACGACTCCTCGCTGGCGCGCAGCGCCTGCTGCTCACGCTCCAGACGGACGAGGGCGCGCTGCATGTTTGCTCGTAGCCGGGCGTTGCTGATCGCAATCGCCGCCTGCGATGCGTACATCTGGAGCGCCTCCTGGCCCCAGGGGCCGGGACGCCGTCCGTTGCGCGGCCGGTCGACGGAGATGACTCCGAGGAGTTCACGGCCGCCACCCGACGCGTACATCGGCGCGTACAGCCGGTCCTGCGGGTGCCACTCGTCCTCGAACCGGGGATCGGGGCCCTCGGTGTGCCACTGCGGCACGTCGTCCTCTATGAGGACCCAGCCCTCGGTGTGCGGGATGAAGCGCAGCTCGCCCCAGGCCTCGCCCATGGACAGCCGCCGCTCCCAGGACGGACGCGAGCCGACCCGTCCGGTGATCAGCGCTTCCGCGGCGGCACTGCCGGCGAACGCGGCGACGACCAGGTCACCGTCGGGGCGTACGAGATTGACGCAGGCCAGCTCGTAGCCGAGACCCGCGACGATTCCGTCGGCGACGGTCTGCAGCGTGTCGGCCAGGCTGCGGGCCGTGTTGAGGTCCGCGACCACCTTGTGCAGCTGCCGCAGGGTCGCAAGACGGACGTAGGGCTCCGACTCGGTCTCCATGCTCGCTCTCCCCGAGACCTCGACAGCAAACTCCAGGGTGCTCATCGGCCTTCTTGTTGCGGTATCACGGCCACTGAATCACAGCGAGCTGTCCACTCGGTACACAGGGTCAACAATTACTGCGGTCTGTGACTCAAGTCACATAAGGTGTCCGGAGGTTGCCGGTGCGAGAGGGGGGCGCGGCAGGGGTGGTACACGGTCTTTCGTGAAAGCAAATCGGCAAGCTCCGATCGACTCCGGTCCTAGGACCTGGCTGGTCCCCTGGCCCGATGCGGCCGCGGTACGGCCGAGGCTAGCGTTCCGGGTGTGTTGCAGACGACCCCCGCCTCCGCCCCTGTCCCCATCCCCCATGCTGAGGGGGTGAACACCGAGGAGTTCCGCGCCGCCATGTCCCGGCTGGCCGCGGGTGTGGTGCTGGTGACCGCGCACGACCCGGACGACGGCCCGCGCGGCGAGGACGTCGGCATGACCGCGACCGCGTTCATGTCGGTGTCGCTGGACCCGCCGCTCGTAGTGGTCAGCCTCCGCAACGGTTCACGCATGGACGACCTGCTCGCCGAACAGCCGCTGTGGGGAGTCTCCGTGCTCTCGGAGAACCAGCGGCACGTCGCGGGCCGCTTCGCGATGAAGGGCCGGGTCAGCGACCGGCTGCTGTTCGAGGACATCCCGTACACGAGGGGTGAGGTGTGCGGTTCGCTGCTGGTGCTTGGCGCGCTGGCGACGCTGGAGTGCCGTACGGAGGACCGGACCGTGGCGGGCGACCACACGCTGGTGATCGGCCGGGTGCTGGAAGCGGGTCTGCCGAGCGGGGACGGGGGGCCGCTGACGTACTTCCGCGGCCGCTACCGCCAGTTGGGCTGACCCGGGGCTCACGCCCCGGACTTCCCCGTCCGGCGTTCGGCCGACGCGGGGCCCGGGGCCTGGGACGCGGCCCGGACTTCCAGCCCGGCGGCGCCTGAGGCGCGGGGCCTGGGACGCGGCCCGAACCTCCAGCCCCGGAACTCCAGCCCGCGGGGGCCTGGGACGCGGGGCTCGGGGCCTGGTACGCGGCCCGGACTTCCAGCCCGTCAGGGTCTGGGACACAAACCGGTCCTCCGCCGGCGCTGAGGCGCGAGGGTCTGGGACACGACCCGGGCTTCCAGCCCGCCTACGCCTGAGGTGCCTGGCCCGGGACGCACACCGGACTTCCAGCCCGTCCGCGCCTGAGGCGCCGGGTCCGGGGCCGGGCCCCGGGGGACTACCAGTCGCGGCCGCTGCGGCCGCGCTTCGTCTCCGCGCGCTGCTTCTTCTGCCGCAGCCGGCGCTCGTTGATGCCGCGCGGAATCTTTGTCGCCCGCCGCGGCCTCGGCGGCGGCGCGGTCGCCTCCGCCAGCAGGGACGCGAGCCGCACCGCCGCCGTCTCGCGGTTGCGCCACTGCGAGCGGTGCTCCGACGCGCGGACCGCGATCACGCCGCCGACCAGCCTGCCGGCCAGCCGCTCCAGCGCGCGGTCCTTCCACACCTGCGGCAGCGCTTCGGTCTTGGCGAGGTCGAAGCGCAGTTCGACCTGAGAGTCGCTCGTGTTGACGTGCTGGCCTCCGGGGCCCGACGACCGCGAGAAACGCCAGATCAGCTCGGCCTCCGGGAGGGAGACCGAGCCGCGGATGATGTAGGGCCCGGACATACGTTCATGGTCCCGTGCCCGCACCCCTCCCGTCATCCAGTTTTCGGAAGGCAAAGTTCATATGGAACCCGGCAGTCCCCTGCCTGCGTTATGACGGGTGACGGTAGCTTCGGGAACGCTCGAAGCCCGCACACTCGAATACGAAGGGGACATCCCAATGGCAGTAAGCCTGTCCAAGGGCGGCAACGTCTCGCTCACCAAGGAGGCACCGGGCCTGACCGCCGTCACGGTCGGCCTCGGCTGGGACGTCCGCACCACCACCGGTACCGACTTCGACCTCGACGCCTCCGCCATCGGCGTGAACCCGGGCGGCAAGGTCGCCTCCGACGCTCACTTCGTCTTCTTCAACAACAAGGCGACGCCGGACCAGACCATCGTCCACACCGGTGACAACCGCACCGGCGAGGGCGGCGGCGACGACGAGCAGATCAATGTGAACCTGGCGGGCCTGCCGGCCGACGTCGACAAGATCGTCTTCCCGGTCTCGATCTACGACGCCGTCACCCGCAGCCAGAACTTCGGCCAGGTGCGCAACGCGTACATCCGCATCGTGAACCAGGCCGGCGGCGCCGAGCTGGCGCGCTACGACCTCAGCGAGGACGCGGCCACCGAGACCGCGATGGTCTTCGGCGAGCTGTACCGCAACGGCGCGGAGTGGAAGTTCCGCGCGGTCGGCCAGGGTTACGCCTCGGGTCTCGAGGGCATCGCCCGCGACTTCGGCGTCAACCTCTGACGTACGCGGTACCAGCGGTAATGGAGGGAGCCCGCGGCCGGACTAGGCCGCGGGCTTCTTCTTGCCGTACAGCCAGACGTCCCACACCTCGCTGAGGTCCTGGCCGGACTCCTCCTCGACGTACGCCGTGAAGTCCTCGGTCGTCGCATTGCCGTAGCGGTGGGCCGTGGCCCAGCCCTCAAGGATCTCGAAGAAGGTGTCATCGCCCACCTCCTGGCGGACCTTGTGCAGGACCATCGCGCCGCGCCCGTACACCGGAGCGGCGGAGACCTTCGCCGCGGACGGCGGATCGGCGGGCGGGAAGGCCCAGTTGTCCTCGTCGGCGAAAGCCTCGTCGAAACTCTCCTGGGCCGGGATGTCGTCGAACTCCTCCGCCCAGAGCCACTCCGCGTAGGTGGCGAAACCTTCGTTGAGCCACATGTCCTTCCAGGTGGCGGGCGTCACGGAGTTGCCGTACCACTGGTGCGCGATCTCGTGGACCAGCGTCTCCACGTTGAACTCCGCGGCGGGGAAGACGGGCCGGGTCTGCGTCTCCAGCGCGTAGCCGACGTCGCCGTTCGGGACGACGATCGCGCCGACGGAGGTGAAGGGGTACTTGCCGAAGTAGTCCGTCGCCCATTTCACGACCTCGGGGATCCGTGCCGCCAGTGCGGCGCTGTCGTCGGCCACTGACGGGTCGAGGGCGGTGAGGACGGAAAGCCCGGTGGGCGTCCTGGACGGCTTCAGTTCGTACTCGCCGATGGCGACGGTGGCGAGGTAGCTCGCCATCGGCTGCGCGGACTTCCAGCTGAAGGTGGTGCGGTTGCCCGTGGTGCGCTCGCTCTCCAACTGCCCGTTGGACACGGCCTTGAGGCCCTTGGGGACGGTGACGGTGATGTCGTACGTCGCCTTGTCGCTCGGGTGGTTGTTGCCGGGGAACCAGGCCATGGAGCCGGCGGGCTGACCGACCGCGAGCGCGCCGACGCCGTCCGCGCTCTCCAGCCAGCCTTCCTTCGCGTCGTCGGCGTCGGTGATCTTCTGCGGTTCGCCGGAGTAGCGCACGACGGCGGTGAAGGTGTCGCCCTTGTCGAGGTCGCCGTGCGGGCGCACGGTCAGCTCGTCGCCGGCCTGGTTGGCGGCGGCACGCTCGCCGTCGACGGTGACGCTGTCGGCGTGCAGCTTGTGGAGGTCGAGATTGAAGGCGCTGAGGTCCTGTGTGGCGCGCGCGGTGATCTCGGCGGTGCCGGTGAGGCGGCTGGTGGCCGGGTCGTAGGCGAGGGTCAGGGCGTAGTGCTGGACGTCGTAACCGCCGTTGCCGAGCTTGCGGAAGAGCGGATCCCGCACGCCCGCGGCGCCCGGCTTCCCGTGCACGCCCGCGCCGCCGTCGGTGCAGCCCGCGAGGAGGAGCAGAGCGACGGCGGGCGTCAGGATGCGTACGAGAGTTCGCTGTTCCACGCCTTGATCCTATGCGTGGGGCGGTTGTTGACCCGTGGTGGCCGTCGGTGGGATCACCGGCCGAGCGCGGCGACACCCGCCGCGGCGAACTGCTCGTCCAGTCCGCCGCTCGGCGCACCCGCCACGCCGATGCCCGCGATCGGCGCACCCTTGTACTGCACCGGGACGCCGCCCGCGAGGAAGAGCGTGCCCGGGATGTCCTTGAGGTTCGGGGCCTGCTCCAGGCGCTTGACCAGCTCCGAGGTCGGTGCGTTCCAGGAGACCGCGGTGAACGCCTTCCGCTCGGCGGACTCGTACGACTGCGGGCCCGCGCCGTCTCCGCGCAGGGTGACGACCGTGTTGCCGCCGCGGTCGACGACGGCGACGGTCACGCGGTGGCCCGCCTTCCCGGCGGCGTCGAGCGCGGCCTGCGCGGCCTTGGTCGCGGCGGCGACCGTGAGGTGCGTGGAGTGCTGGAGGTTGCCGTCCGCGGTGTCGGCACGGACCGCGGCGACGGAGCCGACGGCCGGGGCGGAGGCGTTCGCGGACACGGCTCCGGCGGTGACTGCGAAGGTGCCGGCGCATAGCGCGGCGGCCGCGACCGTGCCGGTGAGGACGCGGGCGCGGGGTGACATCTTCTTCATGGTCGATGGCTCCTGGATCGAGGGCGGGAGTGCTTGGCGGGAGTGCTTCGCACCTCGATCCTGGTGCCGGGTCCGGGGCCGCGCGGTCGGCGTACCGGCTGCTCCGCGCAGGCATGATGGATGACGGCAGCATCGGCCGATCGGTTGATGCGGGCCTGGTCCCGCCGGGTCACGATGCAGAAGAAGACCCAGCTCAGCGCCCACAGGAGAGAGATGTCCCACCGACCGCCGTCCACCGCCGAACGGGGAGCCGACGCCCGGTGGGACGACCGGTGGCTGGTGACGGTGATGAACACCGCCTTCCTCGCACTGCTCGCCGGTGCCCTGCTGCGCTATCTCCTCAAGCACCCGGAGAGCCCGCGCCTGCCGTGGGTCGTCGGCCTGAGCGTCGCGCTCGCGGTGCTCCAGCTCACGGGCACCTGGCTGAGCGGACGCGGACTCCGGCGCGGACCCGGACCTGGACCCGGACCTGGACCCGGACCTGGACCCGGACCTGGACCCGGACCTGGACCTGGGCCTGGTCGCCCTGCACTGGTGCTGCTCGGCGCCGTCGTCGCCTGCTGGGTCGTGATCGTGCTGCTCGCGCCGAGCTTCGCCTGGTGCGCCGTACCTCTGATCTACACCGGGCTGCGCTCGCTGCCGACCCGCGCCGCCATCGCCCTCGTCGCGGTGCTCTGCGCGCTGGTGGTCATCGCCGAGTGGCGGCTGTCGGACGACGTCGACCCCAATCTTTTCCTGCTGCCGCCGACCGTCGCCGTCCTCGCCACCGCCGTGTTCCTGCACATGCGGCGGCAGGCCGACCGGCTCGCCGCCACCGAACGGCGCGAGGGCACGCTCGCCGAACGCGAACGGCTCTCCATGGAGATCCACGACACGCTCGCGCAGAGCCTGTCCAGCCAGCAGATGCTGCTCCAGGCCGCCGAACGCACCTGGGACAGCGACCCCGAGACCGCCCGCGCACACGTCCGTACCGCCGAGTCGATCGCCGAGCGCAGCCTCGCCGAAGCCCGCCGCTTCGTGCACGACCTCGCACCGGCCGAGCTGGCGGAGGGCGGCGGCCTCGCCGAGGCGCTGCGGGCACTCGCCGAACGCGGGTCGGACGACGCATTGCAGATCCGCTGCCATGTGGACGGTACGCCGGCGGAGCTGCCGGACCGCGTCCAGTCGGCGCTGCTGCGGATCGCGCAGGGCGGGCTGGCGAACGTGCGCGAGCATGCCCGTGCGACCACCGTGGCCCTTTCGCTGAGCTGCATGGACGACCGGGTGGTGCTCGATGTCGCGGACGACGGCTGCGGGTTCGAGCCGTCCGACGGTCCGGCGGGTCTCGCCGGCCGGGGCCACGGACTGCCCGCGATGCGCGCCAGGCTGCGGCAGCTGGGCGGAACGCTGACGATCGAATCGACGCCGGGCGAGGGCACGGTGCTGTCGGCCGCAATCCCGTTGGGGGGCCAGTGAGTACGACCGGCGTACGGATCCTGCTGTGCGACGACCATGCCGTCGTACGCGCCGGACTGCTCGCGCTGCTCGGCAGCGAACCGGACATCGAGGTCGTCGGCGAGGCGGGCAGCGGCGAGGAGGCGGCCGCGATGGCCGCGAAGCTGCTGCCGGACGTGGTGCTGATGGACCTTCAGCTGGGGGCGGGCATCGACGGCGTGGAGGCGACGCGGCGTATCGTCGCCGCGGCCGCCGCGGATGATCCGGCCGACGTGCATGTGCTCGTCCTGACGACGTACGACACCGACGCGGACATCACCCGGGCCATCGAGGCGGGAGCGACGGGCTATCTGCTGAAGGCGGAGCGTCCGGAGGAGCTGTTCGCGGCGATCCGCGCCGCGGCCCAGGGCCGTACGGCGCTGTCCGCACCGGTCGCGACCCGCGTGATGGACCACATGCGGGGCACCGGCCGGCCGTCGCTGACAGACCGGGAACGGGACATCCTCGGCCAGCTGGCGAGGGGCGTGGGCAACCGCGAGATCGCGCGGGCGCTGTTCATCAGCGAGGCGACGGTGAAGACGCATCTGGGCCGGATCTACGCGAAGCTGGGCGTGGACACGAGGTCGGGAGCGGTGGCCAAGGCCAAGGAACAGCGGCTGTTGCCGTAGCCGCGCGGGCGAGGCCCGAGCACGAGCGCAGGCATCCGATCCAGCACAGGCGCGGACACGGGTGCGAGCACGAGCGCAGGCATCCGATCCTGCGCAGGCGCGGGCACGGGTGCGGATACCCCGTGACACCATCGACCCGTGCTTGACATCGGCTACTCCCTCTCCCCGCGCTTCCCCGACCCCCCGCAGACCGACTACCGCCGGGCCGACACCCACGCCCTGCGCCACGACCTCTTCTGCGGCGACGTCTATCTCGCGGACACCAAGGAGGACCGCGAGCTGTCCACAGCCTGGGGATGGGTGCCCGTGCTGGACTTCGCCTGGGCGCTGTGCGACATCGTCGAGCGCATCGACCGCGATCCCCTCGGCGGGCGCGCCGCCAAGCCGCAGCGTGCCGAGCTGGACTTCACCGAGTCCGCCGACCGGATGCTGTTCGAGCGGCGGTTCGGCTGGGTGGATGTGGAGGCCGACTGGATGAAGCGCGACGAGCCGCCGCTCACCTTCAGTCACAGCGAGCTCCGCCGCGAGGCCCGTGACTTCCTGCACGATCTGATCTCGGATCTGACCGATATGCACGAGGGCCTCGCCGACAACCCCGTGATCTGGGACTTGCAGACCCGCTTCCCGCAGTAGACCGCGACAACCGCCAACAGGTCGGCCCGCAAGGCCCCGGCCCCAGGCCCCCGGCCCCGATGTCACATTCGGCCCGTCTCCGCCGTCCCTTCCTTGAGAGCGACCCAAGGGAGAGACGTCCATGCACGAGATCACCGTCATCGGCGGCGGCTTCGCCGGGCTCACCGCGGCCGTCGCCGCCGCCGAGTCCGGGGCCAAGGTGTTCCTGTACGAGGCCCACCACACCCTCGGCGGCCGGGCCCGCACCAGCGAGGGCCCGTACAAGACCAATGAGGGGCCGCACGCCCTGTACTGCCGCGGGCCGCACTGGACCTGGCTCAACCAGCGCGATCTGATCGGGCCGCTTGCCGCGCTGCCGCTGCGGGAGGGCGCGAAGTTCAGGTTCCGGCGGGACGGCGCGCTGCGCCGGACTCCGCCGCCCGCCATGTTCCGGCTGGCCCACCGCCGAGCCGAACTCGCCCCGGTGGACGCCGACTTCATGACCTGGGCGACCGGCGAGGTGGGCGCGGAAGGGGCCAGGGCCGCCGCGCACTACATGGGTGTGGCGCTGTTCCACCACGACCCGGGTTCGCTCTCCGCCGCCTTCGTGCAGGAGCGGCTGCGGCGCGCCACCTCGCTGCCGCCCGAAGCGCGCTATCCGCGCGGCGGCTGGGGCCAGGTCATCGACCGGATGGCCGCCCGCGCCTGGAATCTGGGCGTACGCATCGAGACCACGTCCCGCGTCGACGCGATCCCGGACCGGCACGGCCCGGTGATCGTGGCGACCTCGCTCGGCGCGGCCCGGCGGCTGCTCGGCGACGACTCGCTGCGCTGGGACAGCGGCCGTACGACCCTGATCGACCTGGCGCTGCGTACGCGCAGAGGCGATCCGTTCGTCGTCTCGGACCTCGACGCACCTGGCTGGCTGGAACGGTTCACGGCGCAGGACCCCTCGCTCGCGCCGGCCGGACACCAGCTCGTCCAGGGCCAGCTGCCGATCGCGCCGCACGAGTCGAAGGCCGATGGTGTCGCGCATGCCGAAGCGCTGCTCGACCTGGGCTTTCCCGGCTGGCGGGAGCGGACCGAGTGGCGGCGCGAGGCGCTTGCGCAGGGCCGGACGGGAGCCGTGGACCTGCCGGGCACCACCTGGCGGGACCGGCCGGCGATCGACCGCGGGCAGGGGCTGTATCTCGCGGGCGACCAGGTGGCAGCGCCGGGGCTGCTGTCGGAGGTGGCGTTCAACAGCGGTCTCGAGGCGGCGTCCCTCGCCCTGCTGGCGATCCGGAAGACCGGCGGGCGTACCACCGAGCGGCTTGACCTCAAGCGAACTTGAGGTTGGAGGGTGTCCCTCGTCAGCACCGCAGTCATTGAGCACAGCAGACTTTCTGGGGAGCCCGCCATGCACGCCATCCGCCTCCACGCGTTCGGACCCGCCGAGAACCTCACGTACGAGCGGACCGAAGACCCCGTCCCCGGCCCCGGCCAGGTGCGGATCGCCGTCGCCGCGGCCGGCGTGCATCTCCTCGACGCGGCCCTGCGGCAGGGCGTACAGGGCCCATACCCGGCCCCAGCCGAGCTGCCGACCATCCCGGGCCGCGAGGTCGCGGGCACCGTGGACGGGCTCGGCGAGGGCACGGACGCGAGCTGGCTCGGCAAGCGCGTCGTCGCCCATCTCGGCATGGTGCCCGGCGGCTACGCCGAGCTCGCCGTCACCGACGCGGCCCGGCTCCACACGATCCCGGCCGGCCTGGACGAGGCGGCGGCCGTCGCGATGATCGGGACGGGCCGTACGGCGATGGGCATCCTCCAGTTCACCGAGCTCGGCCCCGACGACATCGTGATCGTCCCGGCCGCGGCGGGCGGCATCGGAACCCTCCTCGTGCAGTACGCGAAGAACGCCGGCGCTCTTGTCATCGGCCTCGCGGGCGGCCCGGTCAAGGTCTCGCGCGTCGTCGGGAACGGCGCGGACCTGGCCGTCGACTACAACCTGCCGGGCTGGCCCGACCAGGTCCGCGACCACCTCGGCGAGCGCCGCGCCACCGTCGTCTTCGACTCGGTCGGCGGGAGCACCGCCCGCTCGGCGGTCGATCTGCTCGGCAAGGGCGGCAAGCACATCGTCTTCGGCTGGTCCAGCGAGGGCATCAACGACGGCGGCCCGCTGACCTTCACCGACGCGGAGCTGGCGGAACGCGGCATCACGTCCGAGGGCGTGCTCGGCCCGGTGATGCTCCAGAAGGCGGGCGGAGACGTACGTGTGCTGGAGGAGCGCTCGCTCGCCGAGGCCGCGGCCGGCCGGCTGCGGCCCGCCGTGCAGCGCTTCCCGCTCGCGCAGGCCGCCGAGGCCCACCGCGCGCTGGAGAACCGCGGCACGATCGGCAAGGTCGTTCTCGTGCCCTAGGGAGACACGACCTAGGAGCCGAGGGTGGTGAGCGCCTCGTCGGTCAGCCGGTACACCGTCCACTCGTCCTGCGGCTTCGCGCCGAGGGACTTGTAGAAGTTGATCGACGGGGTGTTCCAGTCCAGCACGGACCACTCCAGGCGCTCGTAGCCGCGCTCCACACAGATCCGCGCCAGCTCGGTCAGCAGCGCCTTGCCGTGACCGCCGCCGCGCAGCCGCGGCCTGACGTACAGATCCTCCAGATAGATCCCGTGCACGCCGCGCCAGGTCGAGAAGTTGAGGAACCACAGCGCGAACCCCGCCACCTCCCCGCCGTCCGTCGACCCGCCGTCCGTCTCCGCGATGTGCGCGAAGGCGGCGGGCCGCTCGCCGAACAGCGCCTCGTGCAGCTGCTCCTCGCTCGCGCGGGCCTCGTCCGGTGCCCTCTCGTACTCGGCGAGTTCACGGATCATCCGGTGGATCTCGGGGACATCGGCGGGCGTGGCGTTGCGAATCATGAGGCCAGCATGGACGCCGGCCGGCCTACCGTGCCAGCAGCGCCCGAGCGATGGACACCTGCTCCTCCTGGAGACCGCTCTCGCCGTCCTCCACGTCCCACAGGCTGTTCTGCAGTACGCGCCCGAGCGTCCAGGCCCGCGCCCGCTCGCGGTCGAGGCCGAGCGTCTCGGTCATCAGGTCGAAGCGCCACAACGTCTCGGCCGGGTCGAAACGGTTGTAGAGGGCCGGCAGCAGATCGAACCCGCGGTCTCCGGCGAGCGGCTTCGGGTCGATGGCCAGCCAGGGCTCGCGCGGGTTTTCCGGGTGCGCGGCCAGGATGTTGTCGTAGTGCAGATCCCAGTGCAGCAGCCGGTCGCCACTGTCACCGGCCACCTCGCGCACCGCCGCCGCGCAGTCCGCGAGCAGCCGCCGCTCGCCGTCGTCCGCGAGTGAGGCCGTCGCCTGCGGCACGCGGTCCAGCATCCGGGCGGCGATGTCGCCGAGCCGGCGCAGCCCGTCGGGTGCGGGCAGGGACGTCAGCCGGGCGAGCAGTCCGGCCAGGATCCGTACGGCCTCACGCGCATCGGCCACGGCGGACAGCTGCCGGGTGGAGTCCAGCCGCTCCAGCAGCAGCGCACCGGTCTCCGGCTCGTGCTCCAGGAGCCGTACGGCCCCGTCGCCGTCCCACGCCCGCAGCGCGACCGGCTCACCGACGCTCTCGTCGTCGACGGCCTGGAGTTTGAGGGCGGCGGGCGTGCCGTCGGCGCGCTCCACCGGCAGCACGAGCGCGCACACGCCGTGCATGGGGCGGCCGGTCCGTCTCAGCTCCCAGCGGTCCAGGAGCTCCGCGGCCATCGCCGGCAGCGCGGCGACGAAGGCGCGGCCGGCCTCGCCGCCGTACTTGATCTGGGTGGCCACGAGTTCGTCCGGAACGTCGATCACGTCCGGATCGTACGCGGGACCCCTGGTCCCGGGCCTGCGCCGGTACGAGTACTCTCCCGCGAACACAGGCACTCGGCACAACGCACTCGGCAGCAGGGGCATCATGACCACGAGCACCGTCAACGGCGGCATTTCGTTCTGGTACGCGCGGGACGGCGTGCCGGCGCCTCGCGAGCCGCTGCCCGGCGACACCACCGCGGACATCTGCATCGTCGGCGGCGGCTATACCGGCCTGTGGACGGCGTACTACCTCAAGAAGGCCGTGCCGTTCCTCAACATCACGGTCCTGGAAGCCAAGTTCTGCGGCTACGGCGCCTCCGGACGCAACGGCGGCTGGCTCTACAACGGCATCGCGGGCCGCGACCGCTACGCCCGGCTGCACGGCCACGACGCCGCGGTCCGCCTCCAGCAGGCGATGAACGACACGGTCGACGAGGTGGTGCGCATCGCCGCCGAAGAGCACATCGACGCGGACATCCACCAGGGCGGCGTACTCGAAGTCGCCCAAACCCCGGCCCAGTTGGAGCGCCTGAAGGCCTTCCACGCCGTCGAGATCGCCTTCGGCGAGAAGGACCGCGTCCTGTTCGGCGCGCGCGAGACCGCCGAACGCGTCCGCGTCACCGGCGCCGTCGCCTCCACCTGGACCCCGCACGGCGCCCGCCTGCACCCGGTGAAGCTGGTCAAGGGCCTCGCGGCGGCGGTGGAAGCTCTCGGCGTCACCATCCACGAGTCCACACCCGTCACCGAGATCAAGCCGAAGCACGCGGTGACCCCGTACGGCACGGTCCGCGCGCCCTACATCCTCCGCTGCACGGAAGGCTTCACCGCCTCCCTCAAGGGCCAGCGGCGCTCCTGGCTCCCCATGAACTCCTCCATGATCGCCACGGAACCGCTCCCGCAGTCCGTCTGGGACACCATCGGCTGGAACGGCCGGGAGGCGCTCGGCGACATGGCCCACGCCTACATGTACGCCCAGCGCACCGCCGACGACCGCATCGCACTCGGCGGCCGAGGCGTCCCTTACCGCTTCGGCTCCCGCACCGACCATGACGGCCGCACCCAGCCCGCCACGATCGAGGCCCTGCGCGACATCCTCGTCCGCTTCTTCCCGACGACCGCGGGCGTCCGCATCGACCACGCCTGGTCCGGCGTCCTCGGCGTCCCCCGCGACTGGTGCGCCACGGTCACCCTGGACCGCTCCACCGGCCTCGGCTGGGCAGGCGGCTACGTCGGCTCGGGCGTCGCCACCGCCAACCTCGCGGCCCGCACCCTGCGCGACCTGATCCAACAGGACTCGGGCCAGGCTGGCACCACCGAACTCACCTCGCTCCCCTGGGTCAACCACAAGGTCCGCAAATGGGAGCCGGAGCCGCTGCGCTGGCTCGGCGTCCAGACGATGTACGCGGCCTACCGCGGCGCGGACCGCCGCGAGTCGACGGCCCGCACGACGGAAACGGACCGCATCGCCAGGCTCGCGGACAAGGTGTCGGGACGGCACTGAACGCACAGGCGAGGGCCCGGCCGCCAGCGTCCCGGGCCGCGCCTGCCCCAGTGAAGCGTCAAATCAGGGGGTTGGGGCGTCGGGATTCCCCGGCCCCCCCCGCAAATCCAGGGGCTAAC
>NZ_JBIRTX010000018.1:0-129019 GCF_044334895.1 Streptomyces sp. NPDC020681
GGGGGGTTTTGGGGTGTGTTTTTGTGGGTGTTTTTTTGGCGGTTCTTTTTTTTTGGGGGTTTTTTTTTTTGGTTGTTTTTTTCGCGGGGGGGGGGGGGGGGCCGGGGCCCCCCCCCCCCCCCCCTCCTCTCGTGCGTTCTTCTGCTACATCCGGACCTGTACGGCGCGGGCGAGGCGGTCGTGCAGTCCGCGCCCGTCGCGGTCCCAGATGAGTGCCGGGAGCGCGAGGCAGAGCAGCACGGTCCGTACGAGAACCCGGAAGACGCCCAGCCGGCCGCCGTCCTCGGCGACGACGCGCAGCCCGAAGAGCCGCTTGCCGGGAGTGAAGCCGACGGTGCCGACGGTCAGCACGCCCAGCACGAGGAAGATGCCGAGCGCCCAGTTGCCCGCCACCTCGCGGTCACCGCCGGCGAAGAATCCGTATGCGATCAGGAGGCACAGCCCCCAGTCGACGAAAAGGGCGCCGAAGCGCCGCCCGAGAGGGGCGATGGCGCCGGGCCCCTCCGCCGGCAGGCCGAGCCGCTCGCCCCGGTGGCCGAAGTCGGCGCCCATGTCCTCGGCCGCCGCGCGGGGGCCGGAGAGCCACGATCCGATTGCTTGCCTGTTGTCCACCCGTCAACGGTACTGCGACCGGTTTCGCCCCTTGGCCCCCGGTCCCGTTTCCGGCCTCCGCAGGCCTCCGCCGGGCTCCTCACGCGTCCCTCGGGTACCCCCCTGCCACCCAGGCCGGTTAACTTGGGTGAAACAAATGGGTCATGCTTGAGAAATCCGGTCTGCCTATGGTCGGGTCCAGCGTGTGCCACCGCACTGGCCGCACGACGAGCTACCACCCCGCCCGTTCCCGGGTCGGGAGTAGGAGGAGTTGGATGTTCCAGAACGCCGACGACGCCAAGAAGTTCATCGCGGACAACGACGTCAAGATGGTCGACGTCCGGTTCTGTGACCTTCCCGGCGTGATGCAGCACTTCACGATCCCGGCGACGGCGTTCGACCCGTCCGACGAGCTGGCCTTCGACGGTTCGTCGATCCGCGGCTTCCAGGCGATCCACGAGTCCGACATGGCGCTGCGTGCGGACCTGTCGACGGCGCGGCTCGACCCGTTCCGCAAGGACAAGACGCTCAACATCAACTTCTTCATCCACGACCCGATCACGGGCGAGCAGTACAGCCGCGACCCGCGGAACATCGCCAAGAAGGCGGAGGCGTACCTCGCCTCCACCGGCATCGCGGACACCGCGTACTTCGGCCCCGAGGCCGAGTTCTACGTCTTCGACAGCGTGCGCTTCAACACCACGTCGAACGAGGGCTTCTACCACATCGACTCCGAGGCCGGCGCGTGGAACACGGGCGCGGTCGAGGACAACCGTGGCTACAAGGTCCGCTACAAGGGCGGCTACTTCCCGGCCCCGCCGGTCGACCACTTCGCCGACCTGCGCGCCGAGATCTCCCTGGAGCTGGAGAACGTCGGCATCCAGGTCGAGCGCCAGCACCACGAGGTGGGCACCGCCGGCCAGGCAGAGATCAACTACAAGTTCAACACGCTGCTGGCCGCGGCCGACGACCTGATGCTCTTCAAGTACATCGTGAAGAACGTCGCCTGGCGCAACGGCAAGACCGCGACCTTCATGCCGAAGCCGATCTTCGGCGACAACGGCTCGGGCATGCACGTCCACCAGTCGCTGTGGCAGGGCGGCTCGCCGCTCTTCTACGACGAGCAGGGTTACGCGGGCCTGTCGGACACGGCGCGCTACTACATCGGCGGCATCCTCAAGCACGCGCCGTCGCTGCTGGCCTTCACGAACCCGACGGTGAACTCGTACCACCGCCTGGTCCCCGGCTTCGAGGCCCCGGTCAACCTGGTCTACTCGCAGCGCAACCGCTCGGCGGCGATGCGCATCCCGATCACGGGCTCGAACCCGAAGGCCAAGCGCGTCGAGTTCCGCGCCCCGGACCCGTCCTCGAACCCGTACCTGGCGTTCTCGGCCCTGCTGCTCGCGGGCCTCGACGGCGTCAAGAACAAGATCGAGCCGGCCGAGCCGATCGACAAGGACCTCTACGAGCTGGCCCCCGACGAGCACGCGGGCGTCCCGCAGGTCCCGACCTCCCTCCCGGCGGTCCTGGAGGCCCTGGAGGCGGACCACGAGTACCTGCAGGCGGGCGGGGTGTTCACGTCGGACCTGATCGAGACGTGGATCGACTACAAGCGCACGAACGAGATCGCCCCGATCCAGCTGCGGCCGCACCCGCACGAGTTCGAGCTGTACTTCGACATCTAAAGACGACTGTCGGCCGAGGGCCGCAGTCCCCGCAGAACGCGGGGGCTGCGGCCCTCAGCCATGACCGCCCACAGCCATGACCGGTCGGGAAGATCACACCGGTTTCTGTTGTACTGGGACGAGACCCACTGATCTGCCCGGCTACCGATCCGGACCGCGATGTACCGCTCCCAGACTCTTTCCCGTGCTGTTCCCGCCGCTCTCGCAGGCGCGCTTGTCGTCGTACTCACCGGCTGCTTCTCCGGCAGCAGTGGCGCCGCCGCCCAGCAGGGCAAGGCCGCTCCCTCGACATCGGCGGCGAAGGCCGTCCAGCCGGCGCCCGCGCCTCCCCCGCCCTCCCCGGAGCCCGCTCCCACGAAGACCAGTACGCGGACCCAGACCTCCTCACTCAGCATTCCGTCGATCGGGCTGAAGGATCTGAAGGTCGTCCCGTACGAGGGGACCACCGACGACTGGCCCGGCACGCGGATCCAGAACAAGGGCGTGGCTGCCAGTCCGTACGGCGAAAGCGGCGGGGTCGGGCCCGGCGAGGTCGGGAACTACCTGGTCACGGCGCACCGGATCTCCTACGGCGGGCCGCTGAACAATCTGCCGGCCGTCGAGAAGGGTGACTCGGTTCTTGTCGCTTCGGGCGGCAAGGTCTACGAGTACAAGATCACCGAGACCCGGGAGACGTCCTTCCGGTCCGAGCGGTCGCTCGCCGAGCAGCGGGCCGCCGTGCCCGGGCAGCCCGGCCAGAAGGCCACCGAAGCGATGATCACGATCTCCACCTGCGCGACGCCGGAGGACAACGCGGACGGGAACTTCTGGCGGGACGACCGGGGCAATCCCGAGCACCGGATCGACAAGGTCGGGGTGCTGGCCGGTACGCGGGATGCCCCGGCTCCCTGAGTCAGTCGTCGGAGGAGAGCAGCTCGCGCAGCTCGGCCACCGCCCGCCGCAGTTCATCCGCGAACGTGACCATCTGGTGGGCCACCGTCTGCGGCGTACTCAGATAGAGGTTGAACCGCTCGGGCAGCAGCACATACGCGACGCCGATGCACCGGCTGCTCGTCGACCCGAAACCGAAGTACTGGATGTTGTGGGACGGCGCCGAGCTGGTGCTCAGATAGTCGTCGCGCATCGTCAGCCAGCCCGGTGACCGGTACAGCGCGGGCTGTTCGGTCACGCCGAGCTCGGCGCCCCGGCGGCGCTGGATGAGCTCCAGCTCCCACAGGTGCTGCTCGGGCACCTGGCCCGCCTGGGACTCCTTCGCACGGGTCACATGGGCCTCGGCGGCGGCCCGGACAGCGGCCCGCCTGGCGGCCGGGTCCGTCTCCGGGTCCTCCATCACCGTCACGAACCGGAGCATCTCGGGGGTGACGACGCGCATCGCCTCCGTCCGTCCGTGCCGGTACTGCCGGGTGGCGATCGACTCGTACGTGGCGCCCAGGTGGCCCTTCGCACGCTGGTGGGCGAGCTGGTAGGCGGCCTGGACGAACGCGTCCGGGGAGACCCGCAGGGCCTTGGCCGCGGTGCTGCCGAAGTCCTCGAACGACACCGTGCGGGTCGCGGTGGCCTCGCCGTACGCGGCGAACGCGTCGGCGGCGTAGCGCACCTGGGTCCGCAGGGTCTCGTCGAGTTCGAAAACGAGAGGCTCCAGCGCCGGCAGCCCCTGGGAGCGGGCCCCGGACTGGCGGGAGTGCTCCTCGGCCGGGGTGCCGAGCAGGGCGTCGGTGAAGCTGAGGATGGTGGTGCCGTCCAGCTCGCAGTGCTCGACGTTGATGCCCGCGCGGCCGTCGGCGAAGACGACGAACGACACGGCCTTGTCGAACCAGCGGTTGCCGCGGTCCCCGTACAGCAGCTGGTCGCAGGTGTCCTGGGTGTCGGCGGGCGCGAAGTCCTCCAGACAGACGCAGAACAGCGCGGTCTCGATGTCGTCCAGCGCGTCGGCGTTACGCGGGTGGCGGGCCCTGAGGGCCTGCCGCGCCGCCGCCCACTCCGCGCGGGCCATGGTGGTCAGATGCCCCACCGAGGTGTCCGCGGCGGCCGGTTCGGCTCCGGCCTTCATCACGGCGTGCAGCCCCGCCTCGAGGTCCTCCAGGCTGTACGGGGCACCGTCGGCGCCGAGCACGTCCAGGCGGAACATGCTGCCCCGGAAGAACACCACGATGTGCCGCGCCTCGGACGGGCCCGGCCACTCGTCGGTGTAGGGAGCGCGGACGGTGTCCTGCTGCGCGCCCGGGATCCGGGTGGCGGAGAACAGGAACTTGTTCTGCACCATCGACTGGGGCACACCGCGCTGCACCACCGGCGCGATGAGTCCCTGGTCGATCTGCCGCTTGTAGTTGAGCGCCCCGGCGACCAGCCCGGCCGCCCGTTCCACCTGCGCCTGGGCGGAGTCCTGGAACAGGAAGAAGAAGTTGGCGTTGAGCGCGATCCGGTCCCGGCGGCCCAGGTAGCGGTACGGCCAGAAGGTGTCGAGCCAGCTGTGCACGCCCTCCGTGGCGTCGTACTCCTCGAGCGCCGCCTGCAGAACCCGGCCGGGCCCGTCGGGCCGGAGGAAGGCGGCCACCTCCGCCTCGGTCGCCGCTCGCTCGTCGGCGGTCAGCAGCGGCGCGCTCCAGGCGAGGAGCCGCTCGCAGCTCGCCTCCAGCGTGGGCAGCGGCACCCGCGGCAGGCTGCTCTCCTGGGCGAACGTCGCGTTGTCCGCCCCGTCCTGCTGGTTGTCCGCCACATCGTGCATGATCTTCAACTCTGCTCTCGATTCGTATCGTTGGAACCTGGGCCCTGGCCGTGGCCATGGGGCCGGGAAAGGTAGAGCTGTGCGTACATCCAGCCTTCCTCCTCCAGGCCCTTCGGATCCACTCCTGCGGCCGACATGCTGTCGAGCACGAGCGCCTGCTCCTCCGGGGATGCGAACCGGCGCTGTCTGAACACGTCATCGACACGAACCGTCCGGTAGCCGAGCCCGGCCAGTGCTCGCTCGACCGGGTCGAACGGGAACATGCGCAGCACGAAGTGCGCCATCCAGGGCCGGCGGCCGTCCTGCGCCCGGACGACGCGGGTGAGGGTGCGTTCGGTGACGTAGCCCATGCAGCCCGTCGAGATCACCAGGTCCGTACCGGCGAACTGGGCGCGCTGTCGCGGTGTGGGCTCGTTCGCCTCCAGGTCGGCGTGGACGGCGTCGTCGATGAACCCGGCTTCGTGGGCGTACGAGAGCGCATTCTCGGAGGTGTCGAGGCCGACAAAGCGGACGCGCTGCGCGGGCCGGTGCGAACGGGACAGCTCGCGGTCGCGGTCGAGCAGCGCTTCACGGCGCTCGTGTTCCCGCTCGCCGTAGCGTTCGTACAGCTCGTCCATGGTCACGTCGTACTTCAGCAGCGCGGCGTTGATTCCGTACGAACAGCCGATGTCCAGCACCTGCGGGATCTCGACGTGCCGGGACTCGCGGTACTCCTTGATGAGCTTGGCGAAATAGGGCTTGGCCTGCTGGGGAACGCAGTAGCCGAGCGGGCGCAGCAGGGTGAAATAGGCGCGGGGATCGGGCTCGGTGTAGATGTGATCGAGCGTGACTTTTCCGGTGGCGTCGAAACGCACGGGGGTTGCTCCTCCATGGATCGTTGATCGCAGAGTGGAACCGGCCCGGGCCTGCGGCAGGCCCGGGCCGTACGCCGTCCGTCAGTCGAGCAGTCGGTCTCCCCGCACGGCCCGGCCCTCGGCCGCCAGATGCTCGGGCAGTACCCGGCCGAAGAGCTGCCGGGTCCGCGCCGCGCTCCCGATGACGCCG
Organism: Streptomyces sp. NPDC020681; assembly: GCF_044334895.1. Lineage (NCBI taxonomy): Bacteria > Bacillati > Actinomycetota > Actinomycetes > Kitasatosporales > Streptomycetaceae > Streptomyces > Streptomyces sp. NPDC020681. Next base: position 6,046 of record NZ_JBIRTX010000018.1, read on the forward strand.
GGGCGCTCGCTGTACGCGAAGATCGCCGAGTGCCGCGCGACCTCGCCGCGCACCGGGCTCACCCGGTGCAGGGAGTAGCGGCCCTTGAAAAGTTGCAGGTCGCCGGGTTGCAGCGGGAGGCGGTGGGTCAGCCGCCCGCCGTGGCCGTCGAGTACGGCCCGGACGTCGTCGAAGCTCTCGTCGTGCGCGGACCGGATGTTCGGGCAGTACTCGAAGACGCCGCCGGCCTGCGCTTCCTGGGTCAGCATGCTGACGGTGAACTCGTTGGTGTCGAAGTGCCAGGGATGTTCCATGCCCGGCTCGACGACATTGAGCACCAGCCCGGAGAGCGGGTCCGCGAGCTCGTGCAGCTGCGGCAGTGAGAAGCAGCTTGCGACAAAGCGCTGGAATTCGGGGTGGGAGTAGAGCCGGCTGATGAGGGAGCCCGAGGGAATGCGGTCGCGCGCGACGAACGCGTTGCCCCGCTGGAAGGTCCTCCGGCCGGGGTGGTCCTCAGGGAGATCCGAGTCGACCGGGATGTTGTAGACGTTGACCGTCTCGACGTCGAAGTGCGCGCGGGGGGCGATGGCGGAGCACTCCTGGCGCAGCACATCGCGGAGGGACGGGCGGATGAAGTCCGGTAGTACGGTGCAGCCGTCGGCGAGCAGTTCGTGGCGGGCGCGGGCGATGACAGCCTGTCCTTCGGCGCCATCGAGCTCCGACAGGGGATACCGAGCCGTGTCGACCACCTGGTCGAGCGATACGGCTTCCAAAGTGCTCATTCGATCCTCTCCACGTGCGGCAGGGCAGATCGTCAGCAACTCGACTGATGAGTAACAGAGTTGAAGCTCCCACAGCGCAGCCGGGTTGTCTGTGACACGCCACACGACGGAGCCGTGTCGAGCCAAGGGCCCGCTCGGTCGAATTCGGGCCCCTCGTGGTCGAATTCGGGGCCGAACTCGCCGAGGAACGATCGCGCCGCACGCCCTGACCTGGCGCGCAACCGCCGTGCCGGGCGGATGAAATGAGACTCGAGCCCGAGGCTCTATCGTGGTCCGCATGCCTTCGCCCGAACTGATCCGCATCGTGTCCCGCTCCTCACCGATGGCTCTCGCCCAGGTCGAGCGCGTACGCGCCGAGCTGTCGGCGCTCCATCCGGGGATCCGTACGGAGGTCGTGCCCGTCACGACGTCCGGGGACCGGTGGATGGGCGATCTCGCGAAGCTGGGCGGGAAGGGCGCGTTCACCAAGGAGGTGGACGCGGCGCTGATCGCCGGCGAGGCGGATCTGGCGGTGCACTGCGTCAAGGACGTGCCCGCGGACCGGCCGCTGCCCGCGGGGACGACGTTCGCCGCGTTCCTGAAGCGGGACGACATCCGGGACGCGCTCATCCACCCCGAGGGCCTGACGCTGGACGAGCTGCCGGCGGGTACGCGTATCGGCACGTCCTCGGTCCGCAGGATCGCCCAACTCGCGGCGTCGCACCCGGAGCTGGAGTGCGTGCCGATGCGCGGCAACGCGAACCGGCGGCTGGAGAAGCTCGCGGCCGGCGAGGCGGATGCGCTGCTGCTGGCGGTGTCGGGGCTGGAACGGATCGACCGCACGGATGTGATCAGCGAGGTTCTCTCGGTCGAGACGATGTGCCCGCCGATCGGCGCGGGGATCCTGGCGCTGCAGTGCCGCGAGGACGACACCGAGACGATCGACGCGGTCAGCGGTCTGGGCGACCCGGCGGCGTTCCGTGAGGCCACGGCGGAGCGGATGTTCCTGCATGTCCTGCAGGGCCACTGCAATTCACCGATCGCCGGGTACGCGCGGTCGGAGGGGACCGGTGACCTGTCGCTGCGGGCCCGCGTCTTCACGCCGGACGGCAAGCGGGTCCTCAACGCCCACGAGTGGGCGGGCCCGCTGGACCCGGCGACGCTCGGGACGTCGGTGGCGGTGGCGCTGCTGCGGCAGGGGGCGCGGGAACTGATCGACGGCATCGCGCACTGAGCACCGTTCCCCGCATTGCACTAGTACATAATTTGATTGCGGCTAGTACAGAATCCCGCTACGGTCTTGAGGCATGCCTGCCAAGCCCCCTTCACCCGTGACCCTGACCGGCCGTCATGTGCGCCTCGAGCCACTCACGATGGAACACCTTCCGGACCTCTTCGCCGCGGGCGGCCGGGACGACGAGGTCTGGCGCTGGCAGGGTGGCCCGACACCGCACACGCAGGACGAACTGGGCGCGAAGCTCCGCGCGCTCCTCGACGAGGCGGAGCGCGGCGTGTACGTCCCCTTCGCGGTCGTCCACCGCGAGACGGGCGCGGCTGTCGGCTGGACCACGTTCCTGGACGTCGACGCCGAGAACGAGCGCGTGGAGATCGGCTGGACCTGGTACGGCCGCGCGTACTGGCGGTCGGCGGTGAACACGGAGTCGAAGCTGCTCCTGCTGACGCACGCCTTCGAGGACCTGGGCATGGGCCGGGTACAGCTGAAGACGGACCACCTGAACACCCGCTCCCAGCAGGCGATCGCCCGCCTGGGCGCCCAACGCGAGGGCACCCACCGCCGCCACCGCCTCCGCCACGACGGCACATGGCGGGACACGGTCTACTTCTCGATCCTGGCGGAGGAGTGGCCGGGTGTGAAGGAACGGCTGAGCGCGCGGCTGTGAGGTCCGGGCCGCGAGCACCTGACGCTCCGAGTCGCGCGGCGGGCCGGATCGGCCGACGCTGGGTCCATGAGCGACCCGAATGCCTGGCAGCAGCGCTGGGATGCCCCGCAACCCGGGCCCCCGCCGCCGATGAAGAAGCGGCGGAGGTGGCCGTGGGTGCTGCTGGTCGTCGGCCTGCTGCTGACGGGCGGGTGTGTCGCCGTCGTCGCCGTTGTCGTGGACGAGGTGTCCGACGAGGTTTCGAAGACGGTCCGGGTCAGGTACGCGGTCACCGGTGACGCGGAGAACCCGGCCATCTCCTACACGACCTGGCGTGACGGCTCCGAAGTGACGAACCAGGAGTCCGCCGCGACGCTCCCGTGGCGCAAGGAACTGACGACCAACGGCTTCCTCAAGGGTGGTTCGCTTGTCGTCACCCTCGGCCCGGACGGCGGACGCGTGACCTGCTCCGTGACGGTGGACGACGACGCTCCGATCACGGCCACCGCCACCGGACCGCTCGCCACTGCCTCGTGCACGGGATTCTGACGCACGTACGATCGGTGCGCATGGGGATCACTGTGCAGAGGCTGACGTACTACCCGGTGAAGGGCTGCGCCGGTACCGGAGTTGAGTCCGCTCGGGTCGGCGAGACCGGGCTGGAGCACGACCGGAGCTTCATGGTCGTCGACGCCATCGACGGGACCTTTCGCAGTCAGAGGACGCTGCCCGCCATGGCCGCCGTCCGGCCGGCGGTCGTCGACGGCGGCGCGGCCCTGCGGCTGGCCGCCGACGGGGTCGAGAGCCTGGTGCTGGACGCCGATCCGGACGGGGTGCGGCGGGCCGTGAGCATGTTCGGGCGGGACATCGGGGAGGGCGCGGATCAGGGGGATGCCGCGGCCGAGTGGTTCTCCGAGGTGCTGGGGGTCAAGTCGCGGCTGGTGCGGGTGCCCACGGGGTTCGATCGGGACGGGTGGGGCGAGACGCCGGGCAAGGTCGGGTTCGCGGACGCGCACGCCGTGCTGGTCGTCTCGCAGGCTTCGCTCGACGGGCTGAACGCACGGATCGAGGCGGCCGGCGCCGCCCCCGTGCCCGTCGACCGCTTCCGGCCGAACATCGTGCTCGACGGCTGCGCCGAACCGCACGACGAGGACCGGATGCGGCTCCTGGAGATCGGCGCGGTCCAACTCGCGTACGCGGTACGGGCGATGAGGTGCGCCGTGCCGATGGTCGACCAGCTCACCGGCCTGCGGGCCGGTCCGGAACCGATCCGTACGCTCGCCACCTACCGCCGCGAGCCGGAGTACGAGAACAAGGTCAGCTTCGGCCTGAAGGCGGCGGTGGTGCGCCACGGGACGCTTGCTGTTGGTGACACTGCCGTGCCGACGTGGGCTCAGCAGCGCGGCACCGGCTTGCTGTAGGTGGTGTTGCTGGGGTTGGCCACGTAGTAGTCGGAGACGTAGCGGCCGTTGTCCATCCGGTCCCAGACGCTCGTGGTGCCGACCTTCGAGCCGGGCCGCTGGCAGTACACCCACGCCAGCGCGCCGTTCGGCAGCGTGCCCGCCGCGGCGTACGAGGAGCCGGGGCCCGTGCGCTGGGTGACTCCGCCGGGCGCGGTCGTCTGGTACGGGTACGTGCAGCGCGGGAGCGGGGCGCTGTAGGTGGTCTTGGACGGGGTGCTGACGTAGTAGTCCGAGGCGTAGGTGCCGTCGGAGAGCTTGTCCCAGACGATCGAGGTGCCGACCTTGGAGCCGGGAGCCTGGCACACGGCCTTGAGCGCGGACCCGGGTGCGTACGTCTTGGCGACCGGGTAGGCCGTCGAGGGGCCGGTGCGGGCGTTGAGGGTCGTGGTGCTGGTTGCCGTGTACGAGTACGCGAGCGTGGCGACCGGCGTGTCCAGGCGGTTGGTGTCGATGTTCAGCGTGACGCCGCCGTACGTCTCGTTGTGACTGCCCTGGAACTGCTTGGCCCGCTGGTGCGAGGCCCACTTGCCGTCGGCGATGTTCGTCCAGCCCGTCAGTGAGTCGACCCCGTCGTAGCGGGCGATCCAGAGCGCGTCGGGCCGGGCGTACGTGGTGGACGTGTAGGCGTCGGAGAGCTGCTTGGCCCCGAGGTTGAGGTTCATGTAGACGCCCGAGACATAGCCGAGCCGGTGCAGCTCCTTCGTCCAGCCGGAGACGAACGACAGCACGGCGTCGCGGCAGGGGACGTCGGTCTGGGAGTAGTGCTCGATGTCGTTGTAGAAGGCGCTGCCGGGCTGCATGCCGAGGGCCTTCGCCTTGGTGATCATGTCGGTGGCCGCGTTCGTGCCCTGGGTCCTGGCGGTCGTCACGTTGAGGCTGATCTTGGCGTCGGTGGGCCTGGCGCCGCAGGGCGGTTGCAGGCCCTTGTATATCGGCAGCAGCCGCCACTTGAGCGCTCCGACGGAGCTGACCCACGACGCGGTGAGCTGCGGCTGCGCGCAGGTGCGGTTGACGCCGCCGACGTACACGCCGACAGCGCGGTACGGGGACGCGTTCCACGCCTGGATCGCCGAGAGCGGCGGTGCGGTGCAGGTGTCGAAGGCGAGTCCTGCGTACCTCGTCGAACTCGCGCCGGCGGGGTAGGCCACCGAGGTGGCCGGTTCGGCGGCGGTGGGCGGCGCGAAGGTCAGCGCGGTGCCGGCGGCGAGAACGCCGGCGGCGGAGAAGACCAGGAATCTACGGCGGATGCGGTGTGGATGGCGCGGCGGATACGACATGACTGCCCCCTGGCGGCGTAAACCGTGTGGAACAAGAATGCGCTCATCTGGGCTAATTTCACCCGTCGCTGCCAGGGTCTGTTGACGGGTTTGTTGACGGGACTGTTGAGCGGTCTGGCGACAGGCCTGCCGAACGGGTGCGCGTGCGCGTGCACGTGCGCGTTCCGCCGCTGCCACCGCGAACGGCAGCGGCGGAACGCCCTCCGTCAGCTCAGCGGCCGTACCGGATCAGCGCCCGCACCATCCGGCACGTCGTGTCCGACGGCGGGTGCACCCCGATCCGGTCCGCCGTCGCTCGTATCCGTACGTTGTCGGCCGTCGCCGGGTGGTAGATGCCCGAGTCGAGCAGGGCGATGGCAAGGCGCATGGCCTTCAGCCGTCGGTTGTGCGTCACGTACCACTCGCGTGGCTGTCCGGCCGGCAGCGGCTTCCGCTGCGGCGGCCGGTACTCGGCCTTCGATGTCGGCTTCGGCGTCGTCGTCGGCTTCCTCATGAGTCTGGCTACGGCCATCGGCAACCTCCTGGCGCTGGTGGCGGGACCATCCCGAACTACTGTTCAGTCTAGTGCCCGCCACTGACAATCGCCGCTGGCCAGACGGGGTCTGAGGGACCGTTGGGCCGGGAGTGGCGGTAGCGTGACGGCATGGAGATCTGGATCAATCCCGCCTGTTCCAAGTGCCGCAGCGCCATCACGCTGCTCGACGCGGAAGGCGCCGACTACACCGTCCGGCGATACCTGGAGGACGTGCCGAGCCAGGCCGAGATCCGCGAGGTACTCGGGCGGCTCGGGCTCGAGCCGTGGGACATCACGCGGACGCAGGAGGCCGCGGCGAAGGAGCTCGGGCTCAAGGAGTGGGCGCGGGACGAGGGTTCGCGGGAGCGGTGGATCGAGGCGCTGTCGCTGCATCCCAAGCTGATCCAGCGGCCGATCATCACGGCGGAGGACGGGACGGCGGTGGTGGCCCGTACCGACGAGGCCGTACGGGACGCGCTCGGCCGCTCCTGAGACCGGCGGGCTGAGCACCGGCAGGGCTGAGGGCCGGCCGCGGGGCGTGTTCACAGGGGCGCGGCGTACCAGCGGCGGTGCGTCAACGGCTCGACCAGCAGCACGGCCGCCGCGGCGGCCACCGCCACCACTGCCGCCGGGAGCGAGTCCCAGGCCGCCGCGGCCGCCGCGGCGAGTACGACCACGGGACGCAGCAGCGTCAGCGGGCCGAGACCGACCACGGTCGCGAGCGTGCTCGCGCGGAACGGCGCCCACAGATAGCAGGCCAGGCTGACCACGACCGCGGTCGCGTACGGGACGAGGACCAGGAGCATCCGGCGGGCCGCGGCGTCGAGTTCGGCGTAGCGGTCCGTCGGACTGCCGGCCGTGAGAAGGAGTACGCAGGCGAGCGCCGCGGTCAGGGCGAGCGCGGGGGCGGCGACGGCGATGCCGCGTTTCGCGGCCACCGCGTTGGCGGCGTTCTTGCGGATCCGGCCGTCGCGCCCGGCGGAGGCGCGGAAACCCGCGAACGCGGCCTCCGTCAGGGCGAGGGCGAGCAGCAGCAGCGCGTTCACACGAGCTCCCCGACGAGGCGGCCGGACGGGCGGCGGCCGAGTCCCTCGCGCAGGGCGGGCAGGAGTCCGGGCCGTACGCCGATGACAGGCCGGAGGGTCGTGCAGAACGGGTTGCTGCGGCCCCGCGGTTCGTACACCAGCGGAACCATGCCGTCCGCGTGCCCCGCCGCGCGCAGCAGCGTCGCGTCGTCGTGGGCGCGGCGCGCGGAGACCACGCCGTCGTGGCGGCCCAGCGGGTCGCGCATCCGGGCCCGGTGGAAGACATGGGCGCCGATCGGAGCGAGTCCGGTCGCGGCGATGTCGAAGTGACAGAAGGCGGCGGCGCCGGACGCGGACTGGGCGGCGAAGAAGGCGGGCAGGTCGGAGCCGCGGAAGTGGTGGAGCACGCCGGTGGAGACGTACACGGTCACGCCGCCCGGGGCCCGTTGGTCCGGTGCGAAGGCGTCGCCGCGTACGAATCGGCACGGCAGGTTCTCGGCGCGGGCCAGCCGCTCGGCCTCGGCGACGAGCGCGGCGTTGAAGTCGACGCCGACGAGATCGACCGGCTGTGCGGTGCTCAGCACCGCCGAGGCCGCCAGCCAGCGGACCAGATAGCCGAGGCCGCAGCCCACGTCGACGACGCGCAGCGGCACACCCGGCTCGGCGGCGCTCGCCGCGGCGAGGATCGGCCGCAGCAGTTCGGCGATGCGCTCACCGATCCGCAACTCCTCGCTGAGCCGCTGCAGTTCGGTGTGGACGGCGACCAGCCTGCGGTCGACGGCGCACGGATCGAGCACCCCGTCCCCGTCGCACGCCAGCCCCGCGGCGATCCGCGCGCCCCGCCGGTCACCGGCGGCGGCCAGCCTCGCCACGACGGCGTCACGCCGGACCGGCAGTCGTTCGAGGGTGGCCGGGTCGTGGTCGACGACGAGGTCGGATATCTCCAGCAGATGCACGCGGGTACGGTACGGCAGCCGCCGCGGATGCCGCGATCCGGCCGGGAACGCGGGGCCCGGCGCGGGAGTTCCGCGCCGGGACGAGGCGTCCTGGCGGCCCGGCCTCCCGGCCCGGCGTCACCGCTCGTCCGTCCCCGCCACCTTCCCCGTCGCCAGCGCGATCCGGTTCCACGTGTTGATCGTGAAGATCAGTGCCAGCAGCTGAGCCAGCTCCCGCTCCTCGAACTGGGCCGCCGCCTGTGCGTACACCGCGTCCGGGACTCCGCCGTCCGCCACCAGAGTGACCGCTTCCGTCAGGGCGAGTGCCGCCTGTTCCTGCTCCGTGAAGAAGTGCTTCGCCTCCCGCCATACGCCGGTCATGTGCAGGCGCTCCTCGCTCTCGCCCGCCTTGCGGGCGTCGGCGGTGTGCATGTGGAGGCAGTACGCGCAGTGGTTGAGCTGGGAGGAGCGGATCTGGACGAGCTCCACGAGCGCCGGGTCCAGGCCCTCGCGGGCGGCGGCGTCGAGGCCGATCACGGCGCGGAACGCCTTCGGGGCGAGCTTGGCGAAGTTGATGCGGGCCAGGGGGTGGTCGATCTCTGCCGGCTTGATCTCTGTCGTCGTCATGGGTACGAATCTAGGCGAGCAGGCGACCGGTCGAGGGGTGCATTTGAGTGGCAGATTCATGGGTCAATTTGGCGGAGACTCTGGGGGCCGATCTGCATCTGGAGCTCTCCGGGTCGGGCAGCCGGCGCGCCGTTCTCATGCGCGGGCTGCGCGAGGCCGTGCGCAGTGGACGGCTGGCGCCCGGGACCAGGCTGCCGCCGTACCGGTCGCTCGCCGCCGACCTCGGGATCGCCCGCAACACCGTCGCCGACGCCTACGCCGAGCTCGTCGCCGAGGGCTGGCTGACCGCGCGCCAGGGCTCCGGGACACGCGTCGCCGAGCAGGTCGCGCCGGCCGCTCCTGTACGCCGCCGGCACACTCCGGACCGTGCGGCCCGGCCGACGTACGACCTGGTCCAGGGCAAGCCCGACCCGTCCGCCTTTCCGCGGGCCGCGTGGCTCGCCTCCGCGCGGCGGGCGCTGACCGGCGCGCCGAACGACGCCTTCGGGCCCGGCGATCCGCGCGGGCGTGCGGAGTTGCGCGAGGCGCTGGCCGGTTATCTGGCGCGGGTGCGCGGAGTGCGGACCGAGCCGGGACGGATCGTGGTCTGCTCGGGCGTGGCGCACGCGCTGCGGCTGCTGGCGCAGGTCGTGGGCGGCCGGTGGGCGGTGGAGGCGTACGGGCTGCCCTTCCACCGCGGGCTGCTGACCGGGGCCGGCGTGGCGACCGTGGCGCTGCCCGTCGACCAAGACGGCGCCCGGGTCGGCGAGTTGGCGAAGGAGCGGGCCGTACTGCTCACTCCGGCGCACCAGTTCCCGACCGGCGGTCCGCTGCATCCCGGCCGGCGGGCGGCCGTCGTGGACTGGGCGCGGACCTCCGGCGGGCTCGTCCTGGAGGACGACTACGACGGCGAGTTCCGCTACGACCGCCGGCCGGTGGGTGCGGTGCAGAGCCTCGATCCCGGCCGCGTGGTGCTGATGGGTTCGGTGAGCAAGAGCCTCTCCCCCACCCTGCGGATCGGCTGGATGGTGCTGCCGGAACAGCTGGTGGACGACATCGTGGCGGCGAAGGGCGAGCGCGAGCAGTGGTCGAGCGCCACCGAGCAGCTCACGCTCGCGGACTTCGTCGTCTCCGGTGCGTACGACCGCCATGTGCGCAGGATGCGGCAGCGCCACCGCCGCCGGCGCGACCAGTTGGTGGCGGTGCTGGCCGAGCGTGCGCCGCATGTGCGCGTGACCGGGATCGCGGCGGGGCTGCATGCGGTGCTCGACCTTCCGCCGGGGACCGAGCGGGCCGTGCTGAAGGCGGCGGCGTGGCAGGGACTGGCGGTGGAAGGGCTGGCGGACTACCGCCATCCCGGTTTCCCGGCGGGACCGGACAAAGAGGACCGGGACGGTCTGGTCGTCGGGTACGCGACTCCGCCCGAGCACGCCTACGCGGGCGCGCTGGACGCGCTGTGCCGCGCCCTGCCACCGGCCTGATCGAACGCGGAACCGTAACGTCCCGTCCGCGACCAGAAGGCCCCGGACCAGCCGCTCAACCTTAAGGAAAGTTAAGGAAGTTACAGGTGAGAGCCTTGAGACGAAGCGAATGGCTACTCGTACGTAACGGCACACGGAACCGACCCACAGGAGTCCCACGTGTCGCGCAAGAAGACCCTCAGCGGTAAGAAGAAGATCGCTCTGCTCGTCGGCGCAGCCCTCGTCGCCGGCGGCGGGGCATTCGCAATGACCGGCACCAGCCAGGCGTCCGTCGCCTGCGACGGGCTCGTCACCGCCCTGCAGAACAACGAGCGCTTCATCGCCGGTCAGCGCGCCAATCCCGACGCACAGTCCGAGGCGCGGATCGCCAACCGGCAGGCCGTCATCGCACAGATCAAGGTCCAGCAGGCCGCGTCCGGCTGCGAAGTCGGGGGCGGCGGCGGTGAGGCGGCTCAGCCTCCCGCCCAGGAACAGCCGCCGGCCCAGGAAGCTCCGCCCGCCGAGCCTCCGGCCGAGCAGCCGCCGGCACAGGGTGGCGACCAGGCGGGTGGCGGCGACCAGGCCGGCGGTGGCGACCAGGGCGGCGGCGCGGTCGGCGAGGTCGTCTGCGCGGGCTCGACGGTGACGCTGTCCGGCGAGGGCGGCGCTCCGGCGGCCTCCAGCAACCAGTTCCCGGTCGGCACCACGCTCAAGGTGACCAACCTCGACAACAACAAGTCGACGACGGTCCAGGTCGCGTCCGTGTCCGGCAGTTGTGCGCTGCTCAACAACGCGGCGTTCGAGCAGGTCCGTGAGCCCGGCAAGTTCCTGATCCGCAAGGCGCGGATCGAGCGCGTCGGCTGACCCTCGCGGGTCACCCGCGGGTCCTTCCAGACCCCCCACACGAGCCGCGGCTCCCTCCCCGTCAGGTCCCTCGGGGGAGCCGCGGCTCATCCCTGCCCGGCCGGCCGGTCACACCGTCAGCCGGGCCTCCGCCTCCGCCAGGATCTCCGTCAGCCGCAGCCCGAACGGCACGTCGCAGCCGTGCGACCGTCCCGTACGCGCCGCCTCCAGCAGCGCGTCCAACGCCGACCCGAACGACCGCACCGCGTCGCCCCAGTCCGGCAGGGTCACGGTCCCCTGGTCGCCGACGAGTTCGATGCTCACGCCCGACGCGTTCACCGGCGCGCTCAGGCCGAGCGTCGCCGTGCTGGACGCACCGGACGCATGCCGCAGCACCAGATGCACCGTGTCCTCGGGCCCGCGCGCCGCGGTCACCGCGGTCACATCGCCGAGCACCGGGATGAGCACGGACAGCACATGCGGACCGACGTCCCACAGCCCGCCCTTGTCGCGCCGCCAGGGCGACGCGGCGTACGGACTGTCGGAACCGGACGCGTACAACGAGCCGAGCCACTGCGCGCGGGCCGTGAACCAGCCGCCCGCCGCCGCCTGTTCGGCGATCCACGGCGCGGTGTCGGCGGCGAAACGCAGCGTGCAAAAGACCACCGACGCGACCTTGGCCCGCTCCACCGCCCGCGCCGTCTCGCGGGCCGCGGCCACGGTCGTCGCGACCGGCTTGTCCAGCAGCAGATGACAGCCGGCGTCGGCGGCCCGGGCCGCGAGCGGCGCCTGGATGTCCGGCGGCAGGGCGAAGGCCGCGGCGTCACAGTTCGCGAGGAGAGCGTCGACGCCGTCGTCCCCGGAGTACGCCGCGGTGCCGTACGCATCGGCAATCGCAACCGCCGCCTCCGGCCGCCGCGCCCACACCCCGGCGAACTCGACCTCGGGATGGGCGGCCAGCGCGGGAGCCTGGGTGCGCTCCGCCCAGGGGCCAGCGCCGAACAGTCCGATACGCAGCTGCTTCGCGGAATTCGTCATGCGGCCCAGTCTGCCTGCCGGGGAAAATTCCCGGGGAACGCGGTGCCAACGGTGTTACGTTTTCAGCGGCCGGCCGCGGGACTCCGGTGCGACTTCCGAGACTTGCTTCTGATGCAGTGATTTCGCTGATCGCGCCTCCATTCCCCGGTCGGCCGCCGCATGTGCGCGTACGGGGAAAGACCGAGGCGGTACGGGGAGAGATCATGGCGGACACCGCCGAGAGCCATGCCGATCTGATCGCGGCCGAGGACGTGCTTCTGTTCGTGAACGCCGCGATCACGGCGACCGGACAGCGCGAGTTCCGCTCGTCGGCGTACGAACAGCAGCTGTCGCTTGCCTTTCTTCACGAGTACGTACGCGTCAACTACCGGCCGGTGTACGCCGCCGCGCTCGCCCTCGACATCAACGATCACAACGCGGCACGGATCGTCGAGCAGCTGCTGCGCACGGCGGGCGAGGCGAGCGAGGGCCAGAAGCGTGCCGAGGGCCGGCTCATCGCCGCCCGGCTGGCCGTGCTGCCGCCCCAGCGCGTCTACCGGCTGTTCGGTGCCCTGCGCACCGCCAAGGTCAACAACCGGCGTACGCGCGCGATTCTGCGTGACTGGCTCGCGGCCCGGCCGGACCTCGGCCATGACGCCGTGAAGTACCGCAGCGGACTGAAGACTGCCGTCCGGCACTCCCATCTCCCGCTCAGGGAGGGCGAGTTCGGCGACGGCGAGTTCGGCGACTTTCTCTTCCGGCCCGGCAAGCGCGTCCGGTACGCGCACGCCCATCTCGACGCCTACCGCCGCGCGCACTACGAGCAGGAAGCGATCTACGAGCTGCCGTTCACCGTCGCCGAGGGTTTCGCGGCCAAGCACGGTCTGCCGCGCGGCGTGTTCCTGGATCGGATCGCCCCTCGTATGACCCGCCTTGAGCGGCTGCGGACGCAGCGCTCCGGAACGCTGACCGAGCTGGGCGGCATGCCGCTCACCCGGCTGGCGCTGTATGTCCTCTCGCTCACGCGCGACGAGCGATCGGCCCGGCGCGCAGAGCTGACCGGTGCGCTGCGAGCCGCCGCTCTACGAGCCGCCGGGCCGTATGCCGGAACCTGGGGACGGGTCGCGGCCGTGCTGGACGACAGCTACTCCTCGTACGGCTCCGGTGTGAAGCGCCGTCGTCCGCTCGCCGTCGCGCTGGGCTCGCACTTCCTGCTGGAGGCACTGGCCGGTTCGTATCGCGCGCACTGGACTTCCGGTGCGGCCGATTCGCTGCTGGTACGGCCCTGGGGTCCGAGCCCGCTCGGCACGCGGATCCTCGACGCGCTGGAGGACGCACCGGAGCGCCTCGTCATCGTCTCGGACGGCTGGGACAACGCGCCGCCGGGGCTGGCCGGAGAGGTCCTGCGGGTCTGGCGCACCATCCTCGACCGGGACCGCCGGACAAGTGTCGTCCATGTGAACCCTGTATACGACGCGGACGGTTTCGATGTGCGCCGGCTCGCGCCGAGCGTGCCGACGGCCGGCATCCGCGACGCCGAGGATCTGCCCGCGCTGGTGGAAATCGCGCAGTTCGCCGAGGGCCGCACCGGCCTTCCGGAGCTGCAGGCATATCTCGACCGCCGTACGGAACGCTTTCTGGACCGCCACCGGGAGGAGGCACAGTGAACAAGCTGGACATGTCCGGGCTGACCACCATGCCCGCCCAAGTGTGGGGCGGCATCCGGCTGGTGCCGCTGGTGCGCCGCGCGCCGGTGGACGGGCTGCGGCTGCGGCACGAGATCTATGGCGCCGGGTACGGCGAGGTGGAGGTCGGGCCGCGTACCCGCTATCTCTCCTACATTCCGCACGGCTTCGTCGCCGACTGGTCGGGCGACGGCACGCAGTCCGCGGCGTACGGGACGCAGGTCGGCGACGGGTGCCCCGCCTGTGTGCCCGTGCGCAGGCATCACCGGCTGGCCAAGCGCCACTCCGCCAAGGGCGTGACCGAGAAGCGACTGCGTTTTCTGCCGCTCCATCTCGCGCTGGACGGCTATCTGGCGCTGCATTTCGGCGGCCCGTCCATCGTCTGGGACGAGTGGTCGCAGCAGGCGGTGCGCCTGGGACTGTCGCCGCGTGCCGAGGCGGCGTACGCGGGCCGGCAGGTGCGCGGGCTCGGCGATGCACTGCGGATCTTCGAGATCCATCCGAACCAGTGCGGTGTGCTGGTGTACGCGGCGGACTCTCTCGCAGCCGCCTTTGTCGTGCCGCATCCGGCCGACTACCGCACCCTGCACCCGTCGCTGATCGAGGATCTGTACGGCGAACTGGTCCACCAGTACGCCTTCTTCGGCGGTCCCGTGCCTGACTTCGAGGCGCGTATCGACTCGGGCCGGCACATGACGACAATCGCGGATCTGCGGGCCGCCGCCCGGGCACAGGAGCGGAGTTGGGCGGAGAGCCATGACGGGCTGATGGCGGCCCGGCTGCTGGATCCCTCGTACCTCTTCGAGCGGGTCTACACCATGGACTCGTTCACGCTGTGGCGTTTCCTGCCGCCGTTCCGCCGTGGCGAGTCGGAGCAGCACATCGGCGAGGTGATCACTGACCACAAGGGACGCGTCGCCTATCTGAAGACCTTCCGGCTCTCCGAGGCGCAGATCCGGCGCGGCCATCTGCTGAATCGGCTGCACGACTGCGACTGGCATCTGGGCCGTACCGCCGAGGCGCTCGGCACGAGCCATGCCGACCTGGTACGCAGAATCCGGGACGCCGGCTTCGAGACGCTGCTCAAGCACGAGGTCGCGCGGGTGACCAGCAGCTAAAATCCGGGCACCACGGGGGGCGGCGCGGTGGGGCGGCGTCCGCGGCAGGTGAGCGGCAGGAGCAGCCCGCATGACGCGCGTGTTCATAGCTTCGTCCACGGAAGGCCGCCCGTACGCGGCGGCGGTGGCGGCCGTCCTGGCGCGGCAGGGCGTGGAGCCGCTGCTGTGGTGGAGCCAGCAGTGTTTTCCGCCGGGGATGACGCTGCTGGACTCGCTGTTACGGCTGCTCAACGAGGCCGACGGGGCGTTGATCATCGCCACGCCCGACGACCGGACCACCCGCCGCGGCGCGACGACGTACGCGCCGGCGAGCAATGTGCTGCTCGAGTACGGGCTGTTCACCGGGCGGCTCGGTCAGGCGCGGGTGGCGATTGTGACGGTGGCCGACCCCGCGCTGCCGTCGGATCTCGGCGGTGTGGTGCATCTGCGGCTCGGACCGCCGGAGGCGCACCAGGACCCGTCGGTGTACGAGTCCGTGGAGATCGAGCCCAAGATCGTGCCGTGGCTGCGCAGCCTGGACGCAGTGAGCAGCAACGGCGCCAGGATCGCCGGTCTGCTGACCCGGCTCGCGCCGCAGGCCAAGCCGCGGGACCGGGTCCGGCTCAAGGCGCGGGTGCTGTGCGACCAGTTGGACTCGCGGGCCTTTCCGAAACTGCCGGAGCCGCAGGTGCTCGACATCCTGCGCAGGTATGCCCTGTCCTATCGGCATCAAGAACAAGTCGGACATACCGTGAAGACGCCCGTGGCGGGCTATCTCGATCTGACGCGAGTGACGCCGGAGTCACTGGACCAGCGCGTACTCGCGGGCCATCTAGCCTACCATGTGGCCGAACTGGTGAACCGCAAGGTAATGCGGCCGACGCTGCTTGCCGTATCAAAGGTCGCGGCCACCGGTATTCTGAATGCGGCAGCCGGGCTGCTACCCTTCCCTGCCGTCTACGTAAGCCCTTATGGTCCGAACCGCGACAATCCTGTGGAGGGTTTTTACGAGAAGGGTGATCGTGCCGTCCTCCTGCACGATGTCGCACTGAGTGGACATCATCTGGTCGATTGCATGACCGCTCTCAGGTCCGCAGGAATCAATGCCAGACATATTGTTGCGCTCGCCGAGCACGACGGCCAGAACGAGGCTCTCGACTCGTTGCTGGCAGAACACGGGATCATGATGCACACCGCCGTCAAGTTCACCCCAGGCCACGGAGAGCGTCCGCAGGCGGTCGAGACGATCCAGCCCTTGAGCATCACCGGGGCGCCGGAGCCGGAAGCGGATCCGGAGAGCAACGGGCAGTGCCTGCTGTGCGATGTGCTCCATGACGCCGAAACCACCCCGTTCCGGGACCTGTTCGGCCGTGACGAGCTGGCGTCCGAGGTGCTGGCGCGGGCCGCCGGCTTTGTCGCTGTCGCCGATGTCGCGCCACTGACCGGCGGGCATGTGCTGATCGTGCCGCAGGAGCATGTGCTGTCCATGGCCGATCTGCAGCGGGCGGCGCTCGCGGACCTGGAAATGCTGCGCCGGCGGGTCACCGGGATCATTCGCGAGAGCTATGCGTCGGACGTCGTGGCTTTCGAGCACGGTTTGTGCGATCCGAGTCTCAGCTCCGCCTGCGGAATCGACCACGCGCATCTTCACGTCATGCCGCTGGACGCGCCCGTGGCACCGCTGTTCCGGAGCACCTTCGAATGCCGGGAAATCGGATCCGTGTCCGATCTCCGCAGGAGAACGCGGAGCGCCAGGAATACCTTCTGCTCATCGACCAGCAGAGCGTGCATCATTTCGCGACGGCGCAGGTTCCGACGAGTCAGTTCTTCCGCAGGATGATCGGCGATATCTGCGGTGAGCTGCTGTGGAAATGGAACGACAAGCATCTGCTCGGTGACCGGGACGAGACCCGCGGCAGGATTCTGGAGCTGCACCGCGTCTTCGGCACGGCGGCCGGCGGTGCCGCGCCGGAGCCCGGAGGGGTCACCGGTCCGGCGTAGCGCGAGCCACCAACCCGGCGTAACACGGGGTTCACAAACGGGCAACGGGCGGGAAATCGCGTATTGCGAAGCTGCCCGGCATACCGCTGCACCCGCAAAGGATGAGGCCCGTGACCTTCAAGGCTGAGTACATCTGGATCGACGGCACCGAGCCGACCGCCAAGCTTCGTTCCAAGACGAAGATAATGACGGCGGGCTCCGGCACCGGCGCCGAGGAGCTGCCCATCTGGGGCTTCGACGGATCCAGCACCAACCAGGCCGAGGGCCATGCTTCCGACTGTGTGCTGAAGCCGGTCTTCTCCTGTCCCGACCCGATCCGTGGTGGCGACGACGTCCTCGTGATGTGCGAGGTCCTCAACACGGACATGACGCCGCACCCGTCGAACACCCGGGCGCAGCTGGTCGAGGTGGCGGAGAAGTTCGCCGCGCAGGAGCCGATCTTCGGCATCGAGCAGGAGTACACCTTCTTCCAGGGCGAGCGCCCGCTGGGCTTCCCGGTCGGCGGCTTCCCGGCCGCGCAGGGCGGCTACTACTGCGGCGTCGGCGCGGACGAGATCTTCGGCCGTGACGTCGTGGAGGCGCACCTGGAGAACTGCCTCAAGGCGGGCCTGGGCATCTCCGGCATCAACGCCGAGGTCATGCCGGGCCAGTGGGAGTTCCAGGTCGGCCCGCTGGCGCCGCTGCTGGTCTCGGACCAGCTGTGGATCGCCCGCTGGCTGCTCTACCGCACCGCCGAGGACTTCGGCGTCTCCGCGACGCTGGACCCGAAGCCGGTGAAGGGCGACTGGAACGGCGCGGGCGCGCACACCAACTTCTCGACGAAGGCGATGCGCGAGGGCTACGACGCGATCATCACCGCCTGCGAGTCGCTCGGTGAGGGCTCCAAGCCGCTCGACCACGTCAAGAACTACGGCGCGGGCATCGACGACCGTCTGACGGGTCTGCACGAGACCGCCCCGTGGAACGAGTACAGCTACGGCGTCTCGAACCGCGGCGCGTCGGTCCGTATCCCGTGGCAGGTCGAGAAGGACGGCATGGGCTACATCGAGGACCGCCGTCCGAACGCGAACGTCGACCCGTACGTGGTGACCCGCCTGCTGGTGGACACCTGCTGCACCGCGCTCGACAAGGCCGGCCAGGTCTGATCCCGACTGCGTTTCCCGGAGGGCGTTCGCCGAGTACGGCGGACGCCCTCTGCGCATGTCCGGCCGATCTCCTCCGCGCACCTGCGACAGCCCTTTGCGCGGCGGTGCGGACATGACGGCGGCGTTGACGGGACTTTGACGAGATCCGCGTCTCGGCCTGTGAGAGGGGCCCTGCTCCACACCGCGTTCATCTGCTTCAATGGCCCCATGGCCGGCTATGAGAACCCCGTGACAGGTCGCAGCGACCTCGAGCCGTTCTGGCCTTCCCGGCAGCACCACGACTTCGACCGGGTGTGTTGCCGCGCGGTGAACGCGCAGGCCCTCTAAAGCCGCTCATCCCGGTCTTCGGCCAGCGCGCACGACGTACGTCCGTCTTTCCGACTCGACGACTCCTCCGCGCGAAAGAGCTGACCTCTCATGGCGAACTCCCGATCCTTCTCCGCCGTCCCCGCTCCGTCTGTCACCTCACTGCCCACCACGGGCCGGCACCGACTCCGCGCCGTCGACCGTGACGAGGTGGTGCCGCTCGGCAGCTTCGTCGACGTGGCGGAGCTCCTGCCGCCGGGGGCGACCTGGCTGCCCGCGCCGCAGCACAATCTGCCCAGCCTGCCCGGCCGCCCGCCGATGGTCGGCTATCTCGTCCTCGTACCGGCCGATCAGCAGCCCGCACCGGAGCAGCCGGAGCAGGCCGGCGACGGTCCGGTGCGGATCGACACGGCCGAGCGCACCGCCGTGGTGAACGGGCGGGCGCTGGACCTGACCTATCTCGAATTCGAGCTGCTGGCGCATCTGGTGGCGCATCCGCACCGGGTGCACACCCGCGACCAGCTCGTGACGACGGTGTGGGGTTACGGGCATGTCGGCGACGGCCGCACCGTCGACGTCCATGTGGCCCGGCTGCGCCGCAAGCTGGGCGCCGAGCACCGCCGTACGATCCAGACCGTGCGGCGGGTCGGCTACAAGTACGCTCCGTGAGCTGACGGTCCGGGCCCGGTCCCCATGCGGGGGCCGGGCCCTGGCGTCTGTCTACGCGCGGGAGCGGGACCTGGCGACCGCTCCGAGCGCCAGGTCGACCACCAGGAACGCCAGCAGGCTGATGCCGAGCAGCGGCACGAACCAGCCGATGACCGCGGTCACCGCGGCGAGCGGCAGCAGGGCGGGCAGCGGCACCTTGCGCCAGGCGCCGCGCGGTATCGGCCTGCCGCCGCCGAGCTTCCGCTCCTTGGTGGGCCGGCGAAGCCACCACATCCGGTAGCCCCACAGGATCAGCATGATGAGCGCGAACGCGAGCGCGGCCAGGGCCAGCTGGTTGGCCAGGCCGAGGAAGACGCCCATGTGCGCGTCGATGCCGAAGCGGGTGAGCTTGGCGAGCAAGGGGTAGTCGGCGAAGCGGAGTTCGTCGATGACCTTGCCGTTCGCGGGGTCGACGGCGACGGAGTCGAGATGGACGGGGAAGGTGGCGTCCGTCTCCTTGATGACATAGCCGCTGCCCTCGGCCGGGAGCACGACGGAGAGCTTGCCGTCGATCCCGGCGGCGCGGGCCGACGCCAGGGCCTTGTCGATGCCGACGTCCGGGCCTTCTGTGTTCTGGTGCTCGCCGCCCGTTGCGCTGCCGTGGCCCTCGTGGCTGTCGCCCGTGCCGGCGGCCGGGTCGAGGGTCGCGGAGACGGTGGGCGTGGCGCCGCCGAGCTGGTCCTGGACGGCGCCGATGTTCTCGCCCGCGTACCGCGACCAGGTCAGTCCGGTGGCGGAGAGCAGCACCAGTCCGGTCACGGCCCACAGGCCGACCGAGCCGTGCCAGGAGAGCGTCCTGCGGCGGCCCTTGGAGCCGCGCTCGGGGAGGATCAGCGCGCGTTTGCCCGCCCGCCTGCGGCCGAGCCAGAGCACGAGGCCGCCGAGCGCCACGACCCACAGCCAGCTGGCGGCCAGTTCGCTGTAGTTGCGGCCGAAGTCGCCGAGGTGCAGATCGCGGTGGAGTCCGTCGAGCCAGCTGCGCAGCGGGAGCGCGCCGGAGCTGCCGTAGGAGGGCAGTTCGCCGCGTATGTCCGCGGTGTACGGATCGACGAAGACGGCGAGCGACTTGCCCTCTGCGATGCCGGGCGCGCTCATCAGCACCCGGGTGGTCGCGCCGTCCTCGGCGGCGGGCCAGACCGCGGTCACGGTGCCGTCGGGACGGGCCTCGCGGGCGGCTTCGACCTGGGCCTCGAGCGGAAGGACACGGTCGCCGACCGGGACTTCGAGCTCATGACTGTAGATGATCTTCTCGGCCTGGAAGGAGAGGGCGTAGAGCAGTCCGCTGGCGGCCGCGACGAGCAGCAGCGGCGCGATCAGGAGACCGGCGTAGAAGTGGATGCGCAGGACGAGGGGTCGCAGAGCGCTCCAGGTGGAACCCGAAGAGGCTGAAGCGGTCTGCTGCTCGGTTTCGGTCTCGGTGGACGCAGACGGGGACGGGGATGGGGACGGGGCGTCGATGGCCATGACTGTCCTGGGGAGTTGAGGTCGACGTGGGGATCCGGCCCCAGGTCAGACGGCTGCTCCAGGGGCCGTGGCGAGAGATGCGCGGCACGGGGGCGGGCCGCGGCGCACGAGGGTGTGCCCGAGGACGACGCTGCGGCGGCGGGCGGTGCCGGACGGGTGCCGGAGCCGGGGCCGCGGGGTGTCGGGCAGGCGTACGGCGGTGAGCAGCAGCCGCAGCGGGGTGAAGGCGAAGGTGCCGATGGCCTCGGCGAGACGGAAGAAGGCGGCTTCGCCGCGGGCGAGCCAGAGGGCGCAGACCGCGGCGGCCAGGAGGTGGCCGGCGAGCATGCCGGCGGAGGAGTGGAGCATGGTGCTCGCGGCCATGGTGTCGGCGGAGATGGTCCCGAGCGACATGGTGTCCGCCGACATGGACGCGGTCGACATGGTGTCCGTCGCCATGGCATCGGGGCCAAGGGCCGTGTGGTCGTGAGTGTTCGGCGGTGCGCCGCGGAGCCGTGCGCCGGCGAAGAGCAGATGCACCGAGCCCTGAACGGCGAGCAGTCCGGCGCCGATCGACGGCACGCCCCGGCGGCGGCCGCCCGCGAGCCAGCCGGCCGCCGCGGTGAGCGCGAAGGCGAGCAACAGCACGGCCGGCGGAAGACCATGACCAGATGTGAACGAATGCCCCACCGCCGCCAATGCGGTGCACACCGCCGCAAACATCGCGGCACGCAAGGCGCGCATCGGCGACCGGGCATCCGTCATGGTTCGCACATGCTGCCATGCCTGGTCCGGTTCTCCTCTCCTGGCAGCAGAATTTCTGTACCGGCGCGATCCTGCGGGGCAGAGTCGACGGCATGAAACTTCTGATTCTGGGTGGCACGGTGTTCGTCGGACGCGCGGTCGTCGAGGCCGCGCTGGCGCGCGGCTGGGAGGTCACGGTCTTCAACCGCGGGCGGAGTGAAGTGCCGGACGGAGTACGGGCGTTGACCGGTGACCGGACGGCTCCGGACGGCCTTGCGGCGCTCGCCGACGGCGAGTGGGACCTCGTGGTCGACACCTGGTCGGCCGCGCCGTATGCCGTACGGGACTCGGCCCGGCTGCTCGCGGACCGCGTCGGTCACTATGTCTACATTTCGAGCTGCTCGGTGTACGCCTGGCCGCCGGCGGTCGGTTTCGACGAGACCAGTCCGGTGGTCGACGCGTCGCCGGACGCGGTCGACGTCCCGTACGCGGAGGCCAAGCGCGGTGGCGAACTCGCCGTACTCGACACGTTCGGCGACGACCGCTCGCTGCTGGTGCGGGCGGGCCTGATCCTCGGCCCGTGGGAGAGCCGCCTGCCCTGGTGGCTCAGCCGGATCGCCCGCGGCGGCCCGGTCCTTGCGCCGGGCCCGCGGGACACGGCGCTGCAGTGCATCGACGTACGCGACCTCGCGGAGTGGGTTCTGACGGCGGCCGAGCGCAGGCTTTCCGGGCCGTACAACCTGGTGAGCGAGCAGGGGCACACGACGATCGGCGAGCTGCTGGACGCGTGCGTGCGAGAAACGGGCGCGTCGGCCGAGCTGCGGTGGACACCGGCGGAGGCGGTCCTGAAGGCGGGCGTCGAGCCGTGGACCGACCTGCCGATCTGGATCCCGCAGGAGGAGCAGCCGGAGCTGTACAACGCGATCCATGCGCAGGATGTCCGGAAGGCGCTTGGGGCGGGGCTGAGTTGCCGTCCGGTCGAGGAGACGGTGTCGCACACCTGGGCGTGGATCCGGTCTCTGGGCGGCGCGGTGCCGCAGCGTTCGGACCGGTTGGCGGTGGGCCTGGCGCCGGAGGTCGAGGCGAAGGTGCTGGGGCTCTGACATGAGGGTGCCCCGGACCCCGCACGGGGGTCCGGGGCGAAGCCCGCAAGACAGTCGGCCGCGCGCGAACTTATCGGGTCGCGCTCGCCGGTGCCGCGTGACGAGGAGCCGGCGGCGGCTCCTCCTCGCCGTGCTCCAGACGCGGGAGCCGGCGCAGGCCGCGCGGCGTGCGCCAGTTGCGCTCGCCCAGGACCGCCATCACCGACGGCAGCAGCACCATCCGGACGATCGTCGCGTCCAGCAGGACCGCCACCGCGAGGCCCACGCCCATCTGCTGCATGTCCTGCATGGACAGCGTGCCGAAGACCGCGAACACCGCGACCATGATCGCCGCCGCGCCCGTCACCGCGCCCGCCGTGCGGCGGATGCCCTCGTTGATCGCGGTGCGCGTGTCCGTCCCCCGGTCGCGCGCCTCGCGGATCCGGGACACCACGAACACGTGGTAGTCCATGGACAGTCCGAACAGCACCACCAGGACGAACAGCGGCATCCAGCTCTCGATCGCGCCGACCGCCTCCGTGCCGAGCGCCGACGCGCCCCAGCCGTGCTGGAAGACGGCGACCATCACGCCGTACGCGGCGGCCACCGAGAGCAGGTTGAGCAGGATCGACGTCACGGCGATGACGTACGAGCGGAAGCAGAACAGCATCAGCAGGAAGGTCACGGCCGTGATGAAGGCGAAGACCGGCACGATGCCGCGCTTGAGCTGGTCGTTGAAGTCGACGGACTCGGCGAGTTCACCGCCGACGTAGACCGTCGCGCCGGTGCCGTCGAACGCCGCGGGCACGGTCTTGTCGCGCAGTTCGGCGAGTGCCTTCTTCGAGCGGTCGTCGGTGCCGTTGCCCGCCAGTTCGACCTCGATCTCGGCGACGTTCTGCGCCTTGTGCACGGTGACCTGGCCGAACTTCGCAAGGCCGCCCTGCACGGAGGTGGACGTGATGTCGTCGGCCTTCACGATCACCCGCGCCGGCTCCGGGCCGCTGGGGAACGCTCCGGTGATCTCCTTGTACGCGACCGACAGCGGCGCGTCGGAGCCGAACTGCTTCTCCATGCCCAGCGATTCGGTCTTCATGCCGATCGCGGGCGCCGCCAGCGCCAGCAGCACCGCGGCCGAGGCGAACGCGAACAGCTTCGGCCTGGCCAGTACCGGCTTCAGCACCGCGCCCGCGATCGCGCCGCTCTCGTGGACGCCCTTCCTGCGGCGGCGGTTGAGGAACGGGATGCGGCCGGCGTCGATCCGGTCGCCGAGCCAGGCGAGTAGCGCCGGAAGCACGGTCACCGAGCCGAGCATCGCGATGAAGACGACGAGGATGGTGGCGAGGGCGAAGCCCTTGAAGAGCATCAGCCCGGACAGGAACATGCCGGCCATCGCCAGCATCACGGTGATGCCGGAGACGAGGACCGCGCGCCCGCTGGTCGCCGCGGCGATCCGCAGGGCGGTGTCGGCGTCGTGGCCCGCGGCCCGCTCGTCGCGCTCGCGCCGCAGGTAGAACAGGCAGTAGTCGACGCCGACGGCGAGGCCCATCAGGAACATCACGGAGTAGGTGGTCTGGAAGAGATGCAGCTGGTGGCTGGCGAGCGAGAGCAGGCCGAAGGCCGCCATGCACGCGGTCAGCGCGAGGCCGACCGGCAGCAGGGCCGCGACCACCGCTCCGAAGGCGACCAGCAGGATGCCCAGTGCCAGCGGCACCGCCGTGAACTCGGCCTTCTGGAAGTCCTCGGAGAGCAGGTCGCCGAGCCACTTCTCGGCGCTCGCCGCCCCGAACTGATGGACCTCGACGCCCTGGCCCGCGGCCTCTCCGGTGTCGCGTACGGCATCCAGTACGGGCTGCACCCGGTCCGCGGCCGTCTTCGAATCGCCCTTGATCTCGAACCGGATCAGGGCTTCCTTGCCGTTCTTGGAGGCGAGCGGCGGTTCGATCTTCTGGGCCTCGCCCGTCTCGCCGATCGCCGCGGCCAGCTCGCGTGCGGTGGCCTTCCAGCCGCCGGGCTTCTCGCTGCTGACCAGGACGAGCTCTCCGGCGGGCTGGTCGAGGCCGGCGTCGTCGAGGATCTTCTGGGCCCGCGCGGAGTCGCCCGTGCCCTGCTCGGACGCGGACATCTCGACCATGCCCGACGCCCCGCCGACGGCGGTGGCCAGGACGACGAAAAGCAGCCAGCCGATGATCGCCGTTTTCCGATGGTGTGCGCTCCACACACCGATACGTGCCGCGAGGTTGCGCCTCATGGTCTTTCGCCCCCAGGTTCCACGGAGTTGAGCGCCGATTAAGTCGAGTACGACGCTAGAAACCGGCGGGGCCGCGGCACAGCCGCCAAGACCCCCTCCCTCGGAGCCGTAGGGCGAGGTCACCGGGGTGGTGCTAGATACACCCCCACTCGGTGTCGGGGCCCAGTGCCGCCGCACGTGTACTCCCGCCACACTTGTGCCTGAGACCGAACAACGAGGGGAATCCGATGAATGCGACGAAGGCACGTGTGGCCCTGGTGGCCGGCGCACAAGGACTGGCGCTGGCGCTGCTGGCACTGGTCGGATCGATCACGCTCTTCGTCCTGGCGGTGGTCTCCATCGCACTGATCCCGATCGGTGTGGGTGTGTTCACCACTCCCGCCGTACTGGAGCTGGTGCGCTGGCATGCCAACCGGCGGCGGCTGCTGGCCGCCGAGTGGTCGTCGATCCGGATTCCCGTCCCGTACCGCCCCTTCCCGAGGGACATGCGCAGCGGCATCACCGGCCAGGTGGAGCGCTGCACGCTGATGCTGAAGGACCCGGCCACCTGGCGTGACATGCAGTGGCTGCTGGTGGACATGACGGCCGGCGCGGTCGTCACGCTCCTCGCTCCGGCGCTGCTGCTCGAGGGCCTGTTCGGCCTGGTGCTGCTGGCCGGTCTGTGGCAGCCGATCGTCGACGCCCAGGGCACGTACTGGTACACGTTCGTGCCGGTCTCCAGCTGGGGCACGGCCGCCGCCGCTGCGCTGCTCGGGCTCGTCTGGATGACGGTGGGAATGAACATCAACCACATCCTGATCCGTTCGCACTTCCGGCTGACCCGCGCCATGCTCGCGCCGGGCCACGAGCAGGAGTTGGAGCAGCGCATCGACCGGCTCACCGAGACCCGGCACGACGCGCTGGACACCTCGGCCGCCGAACTGCGCCGTATCGAGCGCGATCTGCACGACGGCGCGCAGGCCCGGCTGGTCGCGATGGGCATGAACCTCGGCACCATCGAGGCGCTCATCGAGAAGGACCCGGCGCAGGCAAAGCAGCTGATCTCCAAGGCGCGCGAGTCCTCCGCGGAGGCGCTGACCGAGCTGCGGGACCTGGTCCGCGGCATCCACCCGCCGGTGCTGGCGGAGCGCGGGCTCGGCGACGCGGTGAAGGCCCTGGCGCTGCGGCTGCCGGTGAAGACCGAGGTGGACGTGGAGCTGCACGGCCGGGCCGAGGCGCCCGTGGAGTCGGCGGCGTACTTCGCGGTCAGCGAGGCGCTCACCAACGCGGTCAAGCACTCGGGCGCGGACCGGATGTGGGTGGACGTGTCGTACTCGGAGGGTTCGCTGCGCATCTCCATCACGGACAACGGCAAGGGCGGCGCGACGATAGGTTCCGGCTCCGGCCTGAGCGGCATCGAACGCCGACTCGGTACATTCGACGGCGTACTCGCCGTCAGCAGTCCCGCAGGCGGCCCCACCATGGTCACCATGGAGATCCCTTGCGAGTTGTTCTAGCCGAAGACCTCTTCCTGCTGCGCGACGGACTGGTGCGCATGCTCGAGGCGTTCGACTTCGAGATCCTGGCCGCGGTGGAGAGCGGGCCCGAACTGACCAAGGCACTCGCCGAGTTGGAGCCGGACGTCGCAGTCGTCGACGTCCGGCTTCCGCCGTCCCACACGGACGAGGGGCTGCAGTGCGCACTGGCGGCACGGCGGGCGCGGCCGGGGCTGCCGGTGCTGGTGCTCTCCCAGCATGTGGAGCAGCTGTACGCGCGTGAGCTGCTGGCCGACGGCAACGGCGGGGTCGGCTATCTCCTCAAGGACCGGGTCTTCGACGCGGAGCAGTTCATCGACGCGGTGCGGCGGGTGGCGGCCGGCGGCACGGCGATGGATCCGCAGGTGATCTCGCAGTTGCTGTCCCGGCGTTCGCAGGACAAGCCGATGGGCGGTCTGACGCCGCGCGAGCGGGAGGTCATGGAGCTGATGGCGCAGGGCCGCTCCAACGCGGCGATCGCGGCACAGCTGGTGGTGACGGAGCGGGCGGTCGCCAAGCACACGTCCAACATCTTCGCGAAGCTGGGCCTGCCGGTCTCGGACGACGACAACCGCCGGGTGCTCGCGGTGCTCGCCTACCTGGACCGCGGCCAGCAGGACGCCTGAGGATCCTGCGTCCAACTTCGGTACGGTACGCCGGATTTGGCAATGGAGATTTCTACGAATTCCAGCTCCCTTTGAACACCCCATGAGCCCCACCCGTATGGAACGACGCGCTTCTCCCTCTGTCGGGAACCCCCCTAACCCACACCCGACAACGAAGCAGAGGAGTTCCATGGGACGCAAAACGAGAAAACGCTCGACGCTGGCGAACCGGGCGATAGTCGCCTCGGCCGCTCTGATCCTGGGCGGGGGTGGGCTAGTAGCGGTCAATTACGCATCCGCCCACGAAGGCTGGTCCGGTCCAGAGACTAAACAGACCGAGAACGCCGGACGCCAGGTGTCGACAATCGACTGCCCCGAGGTCGCCAACGATCTCCCGGACAATGTGCCGGAACAGTCACGCCCGGAGGTCGACCGTGAACTGGCCACGATGGACAGCCAGATCACCGAGGCATACCAGCGATTCGCCGACCAGAAGGAGCAGATCGAGCGCGATCCCCAGCTGGCCGAGAACGCGATTCTCACTCCGCTGAAGGACAAGCGCCGGGCGAGCATCGAGCGGATCGTGATCGCCATCGGGCGGAACGGCGAGCGGCCGCAGGGCATGGAGAGTCTCGCGCCCTGCGCTCTGCGGGGCGATGACAACGAGACCAATGAGGGAGACGGCCAGGACGACGGAAACAACGACGGCCAGGACGACGGTCAGAACGAAGACGGCCAGAACGACGACGGCCAAGGCGACGGACAGAACGACGATCAGGGCAATGACCAGGGCGGCAACGAAGACGGTCAGGGCGACGATCAGGGTAACGACGGAAACGGCGGCCAGGCCGGAAACGGCCCCGAGGCCGGCGACTTCGTCGACATCCAGTCCGTGGAGCCGAATGTCCAGAATCCCCAGCAGCGCCGTAGCGGCTCCAAGGGCAAGTTCACCACCAGTTGTGGCACGAACCAGAACGGCAAGTTCAATCCGGACAATGTGATCGTTGCTCCTGGTGTCGCCAACGGCGCGCACCATATGCACGACTACGTCGGCAACCAGGCCAATGACGCATTCGCCAGTGACGACGATCTTGCCAACGGTGAAACCACCTGCGTGAACCAGGGCGACAAGTCGACCTATTACTGGCCCGTGCTGCGACTGCAGAACGGCCAGGACGAGAACGACGCCCAGGCCGACGGCGGCGGCAATGACCAGAACGTCGGTGAAATTCAGACTCCTTCGCAGGTCACGCTGAATTTCGTCGGCAACCCGGTCAGCAAGGTGACGGCCATGCCCCGTTTCCTGCGGATCATCACGGGTGACGCCAAGGCGTTCGTCAATGGCGATGCCAATGCCAATGCCTCCTGGAGCTGCACCGGATTCGAGGACCGTCAGCTGAAGGACAAGTACCCGATCTGCCCCGAAGGCAGCCAGGTCGTACGTTCCTTCAAGTTCCAGAGCTGCTGGGACGGCCAGAACACCGACAGCGCCAATCACCGCACGCATGTGGCGTTCGCGGACGAGAACGGCCAGTGCGGCGATGGCTTCCAGGCCATTCCCCAGCTGGTCCAGCGGATCGTCTATGACGTTCCTCCGCCGGTCCTTGAGGGGGACAACCCCTCGGTGTTCGCGGTCGACTCCTTCCCCGAGCAGCTGCACAAGCCGATCACGGACCACGGCGACTTCATCAACGTCTTCGACGAGAACCTGATGAACAAGGTGGTGAACTGCATCAACAGCGGTCAGAGGTGCAAGTGACCCATGCGGATGACCAGATGCACCTGACCCACTGACCGACCGGCCGGATCGGCCCCCCACCCGGGGGGCCGATCCGGCCGTTCGGCTTTCTCAGTGCCCGGAGTGGTCGTCCGTGTGCCCGGAGTGGTCGCCGGTGTGGCTCGCGGTGGGGCTTGCCGTGTGGCCTTCGTGGCCCTCGGTGCCGCCCGAGGTGTGCTGCGTGCCGGTCTCCACCGTGCCGCCGAGCCTGGCGCGCAATGCCGTCACGACCTTCTCGTCGCCGACGGCGACCCATTTGCGGCCGACCAGATACGAGCCGCCGTAGTCATTGGCCTCGTTGATCCATTCGCGCTGACCGCGGTCGGTGGCGAAGGTGGCCAGCACGTACTTGCCGTCGCCGGTGGTGCAGTTCGCCTGCCGCAGCTCTTTCGCGTCCGTCTGGATGTTCGGTTTGCACTCGGCCTGCGCCGCGATCTGCTCCAGCGTGCCCGTGACCGTCTTCGGGGCCTTGTCCTCGCCACGCCCATCGCCGTCGTCACCCGAGGAACAGGCCGCGGCCAGGGCGAGCGCCATAACTGCCATTGCTGCGCGGGCGGTCCGCCTCGCGCCTGTGTTCGTACTCGTCCGCATCCGGCCATCGTGCCCCTTCAGCGGCCTTTTGTGCGCCCGAACGACGGGTAACCTCCGCCACTGCACGCACCTGTCGTCACGTGAGCAACACGGAGGAGCGCTGATGTTCGAGCTGTCGAGACGTACGGTGCTGGGCGCCGCGGGAGCGATCGGCGCGGGCGCGGCCCTTGCCCCGGGCACCCCGGCCGCGGCTCTGCCCGCCACCGCCGCGGCCGCCGCCCCCGACGTCCCCCACGTCCCCACACCGTCCGAGCCGCCGGCCGCCTTCGCCGTGGCGCCCGCCCGCGCGGCCCTCGAGCGGCTGCTGCCGCGCCATGCCGGGCAGTTCGTGCTGCGCCCGGTGACCGGCCCCGAGCGCTTCCGGGTCACCGGCTCCACCGGCCGTATCGAGGTCGAAGGCACCTCCCCCGCCGTGCTCCTCACCGGCGTCCACTGGTACCTCAAGTACGTGTGCCGGGCCCATATCTCCTGGTCCGGCAGCCAACTGGACCTGCCGCTGCGGCTGCCCGCACCCCGCACCCCGCTGGAGCGCTCCGCGACCGTCCCGCACCGGTTCGCGTACAACGACACGCACGACGGCTACACCGCGCCGTACGCCGACTGGGCGCGCTGGGAGCGGCTGCTCGACGTCCTCGCGCTGCACGGCTGCAACGAGGTGCTGGTGACCGCCGGCCAGGAGGCCGTCTACCACCGGCTCCTGATGGACTTCGGCTACTCCGACGCCGAGGCCCGCACCTGGCTGCCCGCGCCCTCCCACCAGGCATGGTGGCTGCTCCAGAACATGAGCGAGTACGGCGGACCGCTCTCGCCGGAGCTGATCGCCCGACGCGCCGGCCTCGGACGGCGGATCGCGGACCGGATGCGCGAGCTCGGCATGCATCCCGTCCTGCCCGGCTACTTCGGCACGGTCCCGGACGGCTTCGTCGCCCGTAACCCCGGCGACGCCCGCGTCATCCCGCAGGGCCGCTGGAACGGGCTGCGCCGGCCCGACTGGCTCGACCCGCGTACCACCAGCTTCGCCGACGTCGCCGCGGCCTTCTACCGGCACCAGGCGGAACTGTTCGGCGAGGTCGGCCACTTCAAGATGGACCTGCTGCACGAGGGCGGCACCGCCGGGGACGTCCCGGTGGCGGACGCCGCCCGCGCGGTCGAGAAGTCCCTGCGCACCGCCCGGCCCGGCGCGACCTGGGTGATCCTCGGCTGGCAGGCCAATCCGCGCCGGGCGCTCCTCGACGCCATCGACACCGACCGGGTGCTGATCGTCGACGGCATCTCCGACCTGGACTCGGTCACCGACCGCGAGGCGAGCTGGGGCGGGGCTCCGTACGCCTTCGGCACCATCCCGAACTTCGGCGGCCGTACGACGATCGGCGCCAACACCGACCGGTGGACCGCCAAGTTCACCGCCTGGCGCAACAAACCGGACAGCGCGCTGGCCGGCACCGCGTACATGCCGGAGGCCGCCGAGCGCGATCCCGTGGCGCTGGAGCTCTTCAGCGAGCTGGCCTGGCGCGAGGAACGGATCGACCGGGACGCCTGGTTCGCGGAGTACGCCGAGATCCGCTACGGCGGCGGCGACCGCTCGGCGCGCACCGCTTTCGTTGCGCTCGCCGCGACCGCGTACAAGCTCACCAGCACCGACGGCCGCCCCTTCGACTCGCTGTTCTGCCGCCGTCCCAGCATGACCTCGGCCACCGTCACGGCCTTCGACCCGGCCCACTTCGACCGGGCATTCGCGGCGCTCCTCGACGTCCGGCCGTCGCTGCGCGACTCGGACGCCTACCGCCACGATGTGACCGATCTGGCCCGCCAGGCACTCGCCAACCGCTCCCGCACGCTCCAGCGCCCGCTGCGCACGGCCCTGCAGAACAAGGACGTCGACGCCTTCCGTGCCGTGTCCGCGCTGTGGCTGAAGCTGATGCGGCTGAGCGACACCATGGCGGGCTGCCACCGCCAGTTCCTGCTCGGACCGTGGCTGGAGGACGCCAAACGGCTGGCCACCAGCGCCGACGAGGCGGTCGTGCTGGAGCGCACCGCCCGTGCGCTGATCACCACCTGGGCCGACCGGGCCGCCGCCGACGAGCTCAGCAACTACGCCAACCGCGACTGGCACGGGCTGATCAACGACGTCCATGTGCCGCAGTGGGAGGCCTTTCTCGACGAGCAGGCCGCGGCGCTGGCCGAGGGCCGGGCGCCGAAGTCCTTCGACTGGTACCCGGCCGAGGAGGCGTGGACCAAGGACCGGCGCGCCTACCCGGTGCGGCCGACCGGCGACGCGTACCGCACCGCCCGGCGTGTGTACGACACTCTCGCCACCGCGCCCTACCAGGGCTTCGTCCAGGTCACCGCGGATCCGCCGGCCTTCACGCCCGGCAGCGTCTCCACCGTCACGGCGGCCCTGCACAATCTGAGCGGCCTGCGTCCCACGGGCCGCGTCGACTTCGGCCTCACCGGCCTGGACGCCGAGCCCCAGGGCGAGACGCATCTCGCGTCCGTGCCCGCGGGCGGCACCGGAAGCGTTTCCTGGAGAGTCACGGCACCTTCGGAACAACTGACCGAGCCGCTGAAGCCCATGCCGTACGAGCTGCGCACGCAGTACGGGCCACGCGGCGAGGAGCGCGTCACGGTCACGCAGAGGAGCAGTCTGCACGTGGCCTCGCCGCTCGCTCCCGAGTGGCGCACCTACACCAACAACGCCGCCGTCTTCGGGCAACTCGGCGACCGCTGCGCGATCAACGGCGCGGGCACCGACCTGTGGCGGGCCACCGCCCATTTCGGCACCGCCTATCGCGAAGGCGCGCTTCAGCCGGGCAGCAGCGTGGTGCTGCGGGTGGACGCGCAGGAGAACACCAGCAGTTGGGCCCGCGCCGGGATCGTCGTGCGCAACAGTCTGGACACCCCGCGCGACCTGGGCTTCCTCAATCTGTCGGCGACACCGGGCCAGGGCGTCGTGCTGTCGTACGACACCAACCGCGACGGCACGCTCGACACCTACCGACGCATCACCGGCGTCGCCGCTCCGGTGCTGCTGCGGCTCACCCGAGGCGCCGGGACGTCGTTCACCGGCGCCTGCTCGACGGACGGCGGCGCGACCTGGCGCACGGTCGCCACGGTGTCGGTGCCGGGCGCGGCGTCCGTGCAGGACGTCGGGCTGTTCATGACCGCAGCGAACGGCGGTGGCGGAGCCAGGGGCACGGTCCAGTTCAGCGGCTGGTCGGTCACGGCACCATAGAAATACCTGAGAAAAGGTATCTTCCTGGACATAAAGCACAGCCGCCGATGTCAGGGAGCCACCCCGCCATGACCGCGATCCCCGCCACCACCGTGGCCAATCTCCGCGATCTCGGCGGTACGCCCCTGACCGGCGGCCGTGCCGTACGACCCGGTCTGCTGTTCCGCTCCGGGCAGCTGGACCGGCTCGACCCGGCCGCCGATCCGGCCGTGGCCGCGCTCGGCATCCGTACGGTCGTGGACTTCCGGACCGGGGCCGAGCGGCATGCCCGCCCGGACCGGGTGCCCGCCGGGGGCCGGCTGCTGCTCGCCGACGTGCTCGCCGACCAGGTCGCGTCCGGCCGGATGCCGGCCGCGGCACAGCTCAGGTCCGTGCTGGCCGATCCGGTCGCCACCGAGCGCGAGTTGGGCGGCGGCCGGGCGCGGAAGCTGTTCGCCGACACCTACCGCGCCTTTGTCACCACCGAATCGGCGCGCAACGCCTACCGCGCCTTCCTCGACGAACTCGCGGGCCCCGAGGCGCTGCCGCTGCTCTGTCACTGCACCGCGGGCAAGGACCGCACCGGCTGGGCCGTGACCCTCGTCCTCACCCTGCTCGGCGCGACGCCGCAAGCGGTCGAGGCCGAATATCTGTCCGTCAACCCGGCGGTGCG
Source organism: Streptomyces sp. NPDC020681 (assembly GCF_044334895.1). Taxonomy (NCBI): domain Bacteria; kingdom Bacillati; phylum Actinomycetota; class Actinomycetes; order Kitasatosporales; family Streptomycetaceae; genus Streptomyces; species Streptomyces sp. NPDC020681. The sequence continues at coordinate 38,636 of NZ_JBIRTX010000018.1, forward strand.
GCTGGCCTTCGCTCCGCTCGTGGAAGGTTTCATCACCCAGGGCGGCGACCCGGAGACCGCGCTCGCGGTGATCGGTGTGCTGCCGGAGTATCTGGCGGCGGCGCTGGACGAGGTCGACGCGCGCTTCGGGACGATGGAGGCGTACGTACGCGACGGACTCGGTGTGCCGGCAGCGTCGATCGAGGCCATCCGCACCCGGCTCTCCGCCGCTGCCTGATGCGTCGCGCTGCCCATGGTTGACCGGGATCGACCGAGAATGATCGACCCGCGGTGGGCCGGTGACCGATAGCACCATTCGCTCGTTCTGCTGAACGTGCGCCCACAGGATGTCGTCACCTCCCCCGCCCCGTCGGCTCCCGCTCCGGCCCCCGGCCGTGTCGAGCTCGAGCAGGCCGAGGCGGCCCTCGTCGAGCACTACCAGCGGCTGGTGCGGATCGCGTATCTCGTGCTGCCCCCGTCCCTCGGCCGCAACCGCCGTGTGCTGACCGCGCATGCGCTCGCGCAGCGCTCGCTGCCGCGCGGGCGCACCGGCCCGGCGAACCCCGGCGACGCCGAATCCGCGATCCCGCCCTCCAACCACGCGCAGGGCGACGCCGACCCCGGCTACCTGTATGTGCGTGGCCGGGTGCTGCGCCAGGCGCTGGACGCCGGGCTTCCGCTGAAGCGCCTCGCCTGGCCGAAGCGGGCCCAGCTGCCGCCGCTGCTGCCGCACGTGTGGGGGCTGCGGGTGTTCCCGCGCTCCGGCGGCGCCGATGAACTGGCCCTGGACCAGCGGCTCTCCGCGCTCTCCGGACCGGCCCGGGCGGCGTATGTGCTGCGCGGCTTGGAGGGCCTCGCCGACGCCGACGTACGCCAGGTGCTGACGGCGGCGGGCGTGCCGGACCCGCACGCCGCGCTCGCCGAGGCGGACGGCATGGGGCCCGGCGTCCCTGCGCTGCTCGAGTCGCCCGAGTTCGACCCGTGTTCGCTCCAGGCCCGGCCCACCGATCTGATGCGCCGCCGCCAGCACGCCAAGGCGGCGCTGGTGGCGGCCGCCGCTCTCGCGGTGTGCGGCGCGCTGCTCGGCCTGCCGGGCGACGGCTGGGGCCCGGACGGCGCCGCCGCGCCGCCGTACGCACGCAACCCCGCACTCGAAGCCGCCCTCGACCCGGCCCATGTCACCCGCGTCTCCGACACCGCATGGCAGAGCTCTTCCCGCACCGACTTCTCGGTCTGGCCCGCACGCGGCGCGCTCACCGGCGACCGCGCGCTGCTGCGCCGGGCGCTCGCGGTCTGGGCGAGGCCCGGCAGCCTGGTCCAGGTCTCCGCGACGCCCGGCACGCCGCCGGGACCGCCGATGGGCCCGCCGCAGCTGCTGTATGCGGGCGAGGTCGACCAGGCGCGGGTCGTGCTGCTGCACGACGGGCTGCGGGTGATCCGCTACGCCGAGCCGCTGGACGGCCCCGGCGGCGTGGCCCTGGACTTCGCGCGTACGGACGGGGCGGACAGCGCGTCCGCCGGTGCGCTGGTGGTCGGCCGCACGGACAGCAATGTCCGCTATCTGACGGCTCCTTGGGTTCACCAGGCGTCCGCACGGGATCTGCTGGACCCGGCGAGCGAGCCACGGCCGCTGAAGCGCGACACCGACGGGCTGACGACGCCGCTGCCGAGCCCGGCGCAGGCGCGGGACTGCCGGACCTGGGACGTACTGGAACTGCACGACGGCACGGCCGCACGGGTGCTGACCGATCTCGGCGAACTGACTCCGGCGCGGCTCACGTTCGGCACGCCCGCCGCGCCGAAGGACATCGCGAGCAAGGCGGAGCGCGCCGCGTGGGCGCGGACGGCCTGTCTGCTGCCCGGCGTTCGGACGCACGGCGTTCGCGCTGTCAATCTGTGGCCGTACGCCCAGCAGCGGCTGCCGGAGTCGAATGGCACGGCGGCCTGGCTGTGCACGCGCGCCGAGACCTGGCGCGGGACGGGCAGCCGGGTCATGGCGCAGTTCCACGCGCCCGGGACACCGCCGAGCACGCCAGGCGCGATCGCGGCGCGGGCCGAGGACTCGCCGGCCTGCGGGGTCGGCGATCCGAAGGTGCTGGCCGGTGTGCTGTGGAAGTCGCGGGCCGGCAGCTGGTACGTACTCGCGGCGGGCAGCAGGCAGTTCACCTCGCTGGCGACGTCCGGCGGTGTGGACGGCAGCGCGGAGGGCCAGTTGCTGGCGGTGCGGGCGAAGGAAGGGGCTCGGGCGGAACTGAACGGCCGCCTGTCGGACGGCAGCCGGGTGGGTGCGCTGCACTGACCCTCGGACCCTGGCCACCGCGGCGTCCCGAAAATCTGCGCACGCCCCTGTCGCGCGAGCTTACTCGTCAGTACATTGACGCCATGTCTAATACGCACCCGGCCCCGGTCGCGTCCGAGCACATAACGCTCAAGGCCCGAAAGGTCTCCTTCGACTGGGAGAAGACACCGCTCCACTGGGTTCCCGGCGACCCCTTCACCACCCACACCATCAATGTGCTGCATCTGCTTCTCCCCGCCGGCGAGCGCTGGTTCGTGCACGTCTACAAGCAGGTTCTGCCGTACATCCGCGACGACCGGCTGCGCGAGGACGTCATCGGCTTCATCGGGCAGGAGGCCATGCACTCGCAGGCCCACGACGATGTGCTGCCCCATCTCAAGAAGCTCGGACTTGATCCGACGCCGTACACCGCGCAGGTGGACTGGCTCTTCGAGAAGCTGCTCGGCGACCGGACGCTGCCGCCGGGCAAGGCGCGCAAGTGGTGGCTGCTGGAGCGGGTCGCGCTGATCGCGGCGATCGAGCACTACACCGCTTTTCTCGGCAACTGGGTGCTCAACGCCGAGGAGTTGGACCGGCGTGGCGCCGATCCGACCATGCTGGACCTGCTCCGCTGGCACGGCGCGGAGGAGGTCGAGCACCGCTCGGTCGCCTTCGAACTGTTCATGCATCTCGACGGCGGCTACCGCCGGCGGGTGCGGACCTGGGCCACCGCCTTCTCCGCGCTTGTCTTTCTCTGGCAGCGCGGCACCCGCTTCTTCATGGAGAACGACCCGACGCTGCCGGCCGGCAAGGCGACGTTCAAGGACTTCCACCGGGCCGGGCACGAGGGCGTGCTGCCGTCGACGTCCGACATGCTGCGCTCGATTCCGCGCTATCTGAGCCGCGCCTATAACCCTTCACAGGAGGGCAGCACGGCCCAGGCGGTCGCCTATCTCGCCGCATCGCCCGGCGCGAACGGAGCCCACTGACATGCCCGCACTGCGCACTGTCGTACTCGTCGCGGGCGCGGCCCTGCTCGCCAGGCGGGCGATGCGCCGCCGGATCGCGGCCTCTCCGCTGTGGCCGATGCCCGCGCTGGACGTGCCCGTCTCGGGCCGCGGCCGCGGGGCCACCGCCGCCCGCCGTGTCGTGGTCACCGAGCGCACCTCGCCGGCCGAAGGCGTCGTCCAACTGCGTCTGGAGGGCACGGACCTGCCGCGCTGGGAACCGGGCGCGCATCTCGACCTGGTGCTGCCTTCGGGCCTGGTGCGGCAGTACTCGCTGTGCGGCGATCCGGCCGAGACCGACACGTACACCGTGGCGACCCGGCTGATCGAGGACGGCCGGGGCGGCTCGCGCGAGGTGCACGAACAGCTGCACGAGGGCACGGAGATCGAGATCCGCGGTCCGCGCAACCGGTTCGCGCTGGCCGTCGCGCCCGCCTATGTCTTTGTCGCGGGCGGCATCGGCATCACACCCGTCCTGCCGATGGTGCGCGCGGCTGAGGCCGCGGGCGCGAACTGGCGGCTGCTGTACTGCGGGCGGTCGATCGCCTCGATGCCGTTCCTGGACGACATCGAGAAGCTCGGCGGGGAGCGGGTCTCGGTCGTCGCCGAGGACGAGGCCGGCCTGCCGGACCTCTCGTTCCTCGCGGGCATCCCGCCGGAGACGGCCGTCTACTGCTGCGGCCCGGACGGGCTGATGGACGCCGTCGCCGCCGCGCTGCCGGACGGACCGGCGCTGCATCTGGAGCGGTTCACGGCCGCGGGCGCCCACGGCAGCGCGTTCGAGGTCGAATTGAGCCGTTCCGGCCGTACGGTGCAGGTCGCGTCCGACCAGTCGGTGCTCGCCGCGGTCCGCGCGGAAGTGCCGGATCTCTCGTACTCCTGTGAGCAGGGATTCTGCGGAACCTGCCAACAGCACGTCCTGGCGGGCGAGATCGACCACCGTGACGAACTCCTCACCGACGCCGAACGTACGGACTCCATGCTGATCTGCGTATCTCGCTGCCGGGGCGGAAGGCTCGTGCTGGACCTGTAGACGGCGCCCGTTAGGGTGTTCGCATGACGACCGGGGTACGCCGCAGGATGGGCGTCGATGAGCGCAGGCAGCAGCTGATCGGCGTGGCGCTCGAGCTGTTCAGCTCCCGCTCCCCCGACGATGTCTCGATCGACGAGATAGCCGCCGCCGCGGGCATCTCGCGGCCGCTCGTCTATCACTACTTCCCCGGCAAGCAGAGCCTGTACGAGGCCGCGCTGCGCCGGGCCGCCGACGAACTGGCCGGCAGGTTCCACGAGCCGCCGGAAGGGCCGCTCGGCGCACGGCTGCTGCGGGTCATGGGCCGGTTCTTCGACTTCGTGGAGGAGCACGGCCCGGGCTTCTCGGCACTGATGCGCGGCGGTCCCGCAGTCGGCTCGTCGACGACGAACGCGATGATCGACGAGGTGCGGCAGGCGGCGTACGAGCAGATCCTGGCGCATCTGGGGATCGAGGCTCCGTCGCCGCGGCTGCGGCTGGTCGTGCGGTCCTGGGTGTCGCTCGCCGAGTCGACCGCGCTGATCTGGCTGGACGGGCGCGGGATTCCGCGCGGTGAGCTGGAGTTGCAGCTGGTGCACGACTTCGCGGCGCTGACCGCGGTGAGTGCCGCGTACGACGAGGAGATGGCGGGCCTGCTGGTGCGCATTCTCGAGGACGAGCCGGCCGACGGGCCGTTCGGCGATCTCGTCGGCCGGCTGATGTCGATCGCGCCCGCGCTGGACCGGGTGCCCGCTCAGCGCCTGAGGTAGGACGGCTCCAGGTCCCGCACCTCGGCGGAGAGCACCGGTTCGACGCCCGCCTTGAGGTGGTCGGCCAGCAGGTCCAGGACGGCCTCCGACAACTGTGCCTTGAGCTCGGGTTCGCGGCCGGGCAGCAGCGCGATCCCGATGTGGATGACGGCGTCGTCCGGCGTGCCGCCGGCGACAACGGTCTCGTCGACGCGGCGGAAGCGGGTCTTGCAGGCGGAGAGCCTGGTGTCGACCGTCTCGGCGATCAGCGGGTGCAGGGCGAGCGCGAAGCTCCGGCGGTCGAAGGCGGATTCCAGGTTCTCGGAGTAGTCGACGGTGATCTGCGGCATCGGGCGCTCCAGCACGTGATCGGGCGGTGGTCGTCCCCACCCTTACGCACGGGTCAGCTGAAGCGCCAGCAGGGCCACGTCGTCCTCGCGGGTGCCAAAGCACTCCAGCAGGGTGTCGCAGAGCGGTGAGACGCCCGGTGGGGCTTGGGCCGCGGCGTGGCGGAGGCGTTCGAGGGAGACCGTGATGTCCGTCCCGCGGGTTTCGATGAGACCGTCCGTGACCAGCAACAGCCGGTCTCCGGGCGCCAGTTGGGCCTGCGTCGGGCCTGGCCGGTCCAGGCCGAGGCCCAGCAGAGGGCCCGAGGTCTGGACGTAGGACGCGCCGGATTCGGCGGAGACGACCAGCGGGCGGATGTGGCCGGCGTTCGCGATCCGCAGGCCGCCGCCTTCGGAGTCGATCAGGGCGAGGCAGACCGTGGCGGTGGCTTCCGGGTGGTAGCGCTGGAGCATCCGGTCCAGGCGGTGCAGCAGCACCGCCGGATCGCTCTCGTCGGTGGCGTAGGCGCGCAGCGCGTGCCGCAGTTCGACCATCACCGTCGCCGCGTCCAGGGAGTGGCCGACGACGTCGCCGACGCCGACGAGGATGCCGTGCGGGGTGGGCAGGGCCGCGTAGAAGTCGCCGCCGATCTCGGCCTGTGTGGAGGCGGGGACGTACCGGACGGCGATCTCGGCGCCGGGGATCCCGGGCAGCTGCTGCGGCAGGAAGCTGTGCTGGAGGGTGAGCGCGATATGGCGCTCCTCGGCCGAGGTGCGCAACGACTCGGCGGCCAGTGCCGTCGCGTGGGCGAGCTGGGTGAGCAGCAGCACGGCGTCCGGGTCGGTCCTGCGGCAGGCGGGTGTGACCAGGCAGACGGGCGGCTGATCGTCGCGGCTGCGGGCGAGCAGCAGCCGGGCGTCCCCGGCGAGGCCGCGCCGGAAGAAGCCGGTGGGCCACAGCGGTGCGGGTGCGACCAGGCTGTGTACGCCGGTGCGTGCGGACATCGCTCGGCGGAGCAGCCGCGCCGCGGCCGTACGGGCGCTGTCGTCGGGACAGGGGCCGTGTGGTCCCGTGCGCCCCACGTGCAGTTCGCCGCCGGCGTCGAGGGCGAGGGCGACAGCCGGTCCGCCGACGAGCCGGGCGGCCCCGGCGGTCGCGGCGTCGGCCAGCTCCTTCAGGGAGCGCGCGGTGTGCACCTCCATCGTCGCGGCGGCCAGCTGCGCCATCCGTTCGGCCTGCGCCTCGGCGTCGTGCCGGGAGCGGGCCCCGCGCAGCGCGGCGCGCATGACGGCCTGGATCTCCTCCGGCTCGACGGGGACCGTCAGATACGCCTCGGCCCCGGCGTCCAGGCCGCGGGTGCGGTCGTGCGGAGTGAGTGCTGTCGCGGAGAAGTGCACCACCGGCATGGTCGCGACGACGGGAAGCTGTTTCATGCGGCGGCACAGTTCGAAGCCGGTCATGTCGGGCAGCCCGACGTCGACCAGCGCGGCGTCCGGCAACGCACCGGCCTTGAGCCTCATGTCGAGCTCGACCAGTGCGTCGCCGGCGGTTGCGGCGGGGATCACCAGATGCCCCGCCCTGCGCAGAACCGCGCCCATGGCGTAACGGTTGGCATCGGTGTCGTCCACCACCAGCACGGTGGTGCCGTCCATTCGCCCACCGTAACGCCGCGGGGCTCACCTCCGTTCGAAGACGGCGACAGTGCGTCCCGGAACGGTGAAGGTTCCGGAACTGACTGCGTATGACGCCTGCTTGACAGTAGAGTCCGCCCCCGCCGATTGGACGGGGTGCAGCGCGTACGGACGGCCCGCGAGCGCCTCGGCGCGCTGGCTCGTCGTGTCCGGTGTCGCGTTGAAGACCACCACCAGGTCGCCGAGTGCCATGGTGATCACACCCGGAGTCTCCTCCTTGCCCGAGAGCGGGAAGGAGAGCGCGGACTGGACCTGGTCCGTGGAGCCGAGGCTGAACGCCTGCTCGGTGGTGCGGATGGTGAGCAGATCGCGGTAGGCGGCCGAGGTGCCGTCGATCTGCGGACAGCCGGCCGTGAGCGTCGGCGCGACGAGCAGCGGCTTGGCGTAGGACCACTTGGACTTGTTGTCGGCCGCGGGCGGCAGGCCGCGCCCGAAGCCGTTGCCGTCGCGGCAGTCCCAGTGGATCGCGTTGAACCAGTCGCCGCTGTCGTACGAGTTGCGGTCCAGCGACTTGGAACGCAGCAGGTCGGTACCCGCCTGCGAGAGCGCGGGCCCCTGGGACAGCGCCGCGGTCGCCATGGCCAGCACCTGCATCCTGGCCCGGTCGGCCGGTGAGGTGGCGGCCGGCAGCTTGAAGGCCAGCGCGTCGTAGAGGGATTCGTTGTCGTGGGCGTCCGCGTAGGCGAGCGCGTCGCCGGGAGCGGCCGCGTATCCGGCGGGTGAGCCGTTGTAGTCGACCTCGGAGCCCTTGACCGTCCGGCCTGCGGTGTCCGTGAAGGTGTAGGCGGCGAGATTGCCGCTGAGTCCGACCTTGATCAGGTCCTGGTAGTGCAGCAGCCGCGCCTTCTGTTCGGCCGGAGTGCCGTTCGAGTTCGAGGAGTTGGGGTCGGTGAACAGGCCCGACGCGAAGCCCTGCACGCCCGGGTCCTCGTCGAACGGTCCGCCGCCGCGCACCGCGTCGCGCGCCCGGTCCGAGAAGGTCGCGATGCCCGTCCCGGCCATGTTCTTCTGGGTTGCCTGCACGAAGCGGGCGTCGTCGGCGATCTCACCGAAGTTCCAGCCCTCGCCGTAGAGGATGATCCGCTTCCCGTCCACGCCGTCGCGCGCGGGCGTCAGCTCGTCGAGCGCCTTGCGGACGGCGAGGATGTTCGCCTTCGGATGGTGGCCCATCAGATCGAAGCGGAAGCCGTCGACCTTGTACTCCTTGGCCCAGGTGACGATCGAGTCGACGACCAGCTTGCCCATCATCGCGTTCTCGGGCGCGGTGTTGGCGCAGCAGGTGGAGGTGGCCACGGTGCCGTCGGCGAGCAGTCGCTGGTAGTAGCCGGGCACGATCTTGTCGAGTACGGACTTGTCGGCCTGGCCGCTCGCCACGGTGTGGTTGTAGACGACGTCCATGACCGTGCGCAGGCCGGTGGCGTTCAGCGACTGGACCATCTGCCGGAACTCGACCGTGCGGCGGGTGCCTTCGGGGTCGGAGGCGTACGAGCCCTCCGGGACGGTGTAGTGCAGCGGGTCGTAGCCCCAGTTGTACGCGTCCTTCGCGGCGGCCTTCGCGATACAGGCCTGCTGCTCCTCGGAGTCGGGCGCATAGACCTTCAGGTCACAGTCGGGGACGGTCTGGTCGGACTTCTTCTCCGGGATGGTGCCGATGTCGAAGGCGGGCAACAGGTGCACGTAGGACGTCCCGGACGCGGCGAGCGCGCGCAGATGCTTCATTCCGGCCGACTCGCGGTCGGTGAAGGCGAGGAACTGGCCCGGATGCTTCGACGTCCGGTCGGCGACGGAGAAGTCGCGGACGTGCAGCTCCTGGATCTGCGCGTCCCGCAGCGGCACGGCCGCCGGCTTCTTCAGGGCCGACCAGCCCTTGGGCGCGAGCTTCGGGTCGGTGAGGTCGACGACGAGGCTGCGGGCCGAATCGGTGGTCAGGGCGGTGGAGTACGGGTCGGTGACCCGGTTGGTGACGATCTTCTGGACGCCGGGCGCCCAGACCTTCACGGCATAGCGGTACGGCTTGCCGCTCCAGCTCTTCGGTCCGGTGACCGACCAGACGCCGGACGTCTCGTCGCGCTTCATCGCGACGGATTTCCCGTCGAGTTCGAGGGCCACCTGCTGTGCGGTCGGGGCCCAGAGGGAGACGGTGGGACGCCCTTGGCGGAAGACCGGTCCTAGCTTCGCCGCGGTCGCGTCGTACAGATCGTCGAGGACACCCGGGATCTGGACGCCGGTGGCGGCGAGCAGCGCGCCGTTCGCGGCCCGCTGGGTGGCGATCAGCTGTCCGCGCAGGGATTCCCGTACCCGGTCGCGGTCACGCGGGTCGACGGTGAAGGCCGGATAGTCCTTCAAGTGCGGGTACTTGGCCTGCTGCGCCTCGGTCAGCGCGGACGGTGCCAGCCGCAGCCAGCGGCCCTCGTCGCTGAGCGCGCCGTCGACGACGGAGATGCCGCCGTTCTGTGCGTACACCAGCTGCTGGCTGGTGGCCTCGGTCGCCTTCACCTTCCAGACGACGGTGTTCCGGTCGATCCACTGGGCCTCGGCCTTGGCGAGATCGAGCGACGGGGCGCCGCCGGTCTGGGGCAGCAGGTACTTCGGCTGCCCGGCCAGCAGCCAGACCTCGTTGGCGTATGTCGCCAGGTCCAGTGACTGGTCGCTCGGCAGGTCCTTCTGGTCGCCCTTGTGGACGATATAGCTGAGCGAGGTGGCCCCGGCGGCGAGCGGTACCTCGAAGGTCACTCCGTACGCGTCCGAGCGGACGGGCTGGAGCGGCTTGGACCAGTCGGTGGGGTTGGCGGCGCCGGTCCAGGTGTGCAGTCCCCAGCCGTCGTAGTCGCCGTCCGGCCGGTGGTAGTGGAGCAGGGCCTTGGTCTTGTCCTGCGGCGGATACGCGCCGTCGGGCGCGGTGTCCGACTGGCCGTCCTTGCCCTGGGCGATCCAGACCTGGCCGGTGCGGGCGAGGTCGACGGTGCGCTGCGGGCCGTCGGCAGCGCCGTTCTTCTCGACGGTGTACGGGAGGTTCGTCGCGCCCTCGGCGAGCTTGACCCAGGCGAACGCGCCGTACGCGTCCCGCCCGGTGAAGGCGGCCTGCTGGTCGCCGGACTTGAGCTGCCAGCCGTCGTACTCGCCGTCCGGCCGCTGGTAGTGGACGACCGCGTAGTCCCGCTCGACCGCCACCGGCTTCTGGGTCGGCGGGGCCTGGCCGGCGGTCGTGTCGGCCCGGTCACTGGCGGTGCGGCCCGCGGTGTCCACCACAACTGCCTTGTAGCGGATGGGGGTTCCGGCGGCCACCTTGGCGTCGATGTGCTGGGTGACGCGGTACGGGGCGTGGTCGGCGGTGCCGAGGGTGTGCCATGTGCCGTTGCCGGTCTGGGCCGCGAAGACGACGCGGTTGAGGCCGCCGCCGTCGACGTCGGCGGTGATGTCGACGGTGCCGGTGGCTCCGGGAGCCGGGGCCTTGAGGGTGACGGTCGGCTCGGCGGCGGGCTGAGGCAGGGCCTTGGTGGCCTTCAGCACCAGCGACGACAGCGCGGGCACGGTGACGGTGATCTTCCCGTCGGCGGCCCGCACAGCACCCGAACCGCCGTAGAGAGTACGGAAGTCGGTGGAGTCCACGGCGAAGGTGACGGTCTTCGGGGTGGCGGCGTTGTTGGCGGCGACGACGTACTCGGTGCGTGCGCTCGCGTCCGTGCGGGAGAAGGCGTAGACGGAGTCCTTGGTGTACCGCTCCTGCTGGACGCCGTCGCGCAGCGCCGGGTTCTCGCGGGTCAGCTTCGAGAGCGCGGCGATGGACTTGTAGACGGGATGAGCCGGGTCGTACGCGTCGGAGGCGTGCGTGCGGTCGGTCCCGAGCTGGTCGTCGTCCAGGTACTCCGCGGTCTTGGAGGCGAAGAGGGTCTGGCGGGCGTCCTTGTCGCCGCCGGCGCCGGTGAAGCCCTGCTCGTCGCCGTAGTAGACGACCGGGTTGCCGCGGCTCAGGAACATCAGCTCGTTGGCGAGCCGCGCCCTGCTGAGCAGTTCGGTGTCGTCGGCGTTCGGGTTGTCCTGCTTGAGGAAGGTGCCGATGCGGCCCATGTCGTGGTTGCCGAGGAAGGTCACCTGCTCATAGGCGTTGGCCTTGTCGGTGGTGTAGCGGTAGTCGTCGGCGAAGACCTTGGCGAGCCGGTCGGCGGACGCGCCCTGCGAGGCGTAGGCGCGGGCCGCGTCCTGGAAGGGGAAGTCGAGGGTGGAGTCGAGGCGTCCACGGGTGACGTACGGGGAGGTGATGGCGGTGTCCGCGGAGAACACCTCGCCGAACATGAAGAAGTCCGGCCGGCCCTGCTTCTTCGCGTAGTCGTCCAGAGCGGTCGCCCACTGCGTCCAGAAGTCCAGGTCGACGTGTTTGACGGTGTCGATGCGGAATCCGTCGATGTCGAAGTCGCGGACCCACTTCTGGTAGATCCGCTCCATCCCGTCGACGACCTCGGGCCGCTCGGTCCACAGATCGTCGAGCCCGGAGAAGTCGCCGTACTCGGAGCTTTCGCCGGCGAAGGTGGAGTCGCCGCGGTTGTGGTACATGGTGGAGTCGTTGAGCCAGCCGGGCACCTTCGTGCCGGTGGCCTTCGGGGTGTACGGGAACGAGTCCGCGTCGACCTTCGGGACCCCCGCCCGGTCGTCGAAGGGCCGGCCGGTCGCGTCCAGATACGGATGGGCGCCCTTGGGCCGGTAGCCGTACTTCTTCTCGGCGTAGTCGACGGTGTCGGCGGTGTGGTTGGTGATGACGTCGAAGAAGACCTTCATTCCCTTGGAATGGGCCTTGTCGATCAGGGTCTCCAGGTCCTTGTTGGTCCCGAAGTGCGGGTCGACCTGGGTGAAGTCGGTGATCCAGTACCCGTGGTACCCCGCCGACGCGTCCTTGCCCTCGCCCTGCACCGGCCGGTTCTTGAAGATCGGCGCAAGCCAGATGGCGGTGGTGCCGAGGCCCTTGATGTACTCGAGCCGCTTCGTCAGCCCCTTGAGGTCGCCGCCCTGGTAGAACCCCTTGTCGGCGGGGTCGTAACCGGTCTCCAGCCTCGAACCGGTCAGTCCGCCACGGTCGTTGGCGGTGTCGCCGTTGGCGAACCGGTCGGGCAGGACGAAGTAGAACTGCTCGCGGGTGAGGTCGTGCCGCGCGGGCTGCGCGGCGAGCGCGCGGTCGGACGGGGGCGGGGGCGGCGCTTTCGCCGTCGCGACGGCGGCGGACCCGGGTATGACCGCGGCGAACAGCGCGGCCGCGACGGCGACGGCTGCGCCGCGGGAGGTGATGGTGACCACCGGGTGGTGCTCCTTCTGGTTTGTGGGCAGTCGTTCCGCGGGGCGGAACGTGGGCACAACCCCGGGGGCCCGCGCTCGGTGGCGCGGGCACCCCGGGGGCCCGGGACTAACAGGTGCGTGCGCCCGTGTGCAGGGCAAGTGCCGTGTTCGCGCCGAGCGTGGCCGTGAACTGGCCCGACGAGTTCACCGTGACGGTGCGATTCGCCTGCACGTCGCAGTAGTTACCGGCGGACAGCGAGGTCTGGTACGTCCGCGTCAGCGACGACGACTCGTGGTTGATCGCCACAAAGCCCCGGTCGCCCCGCCCGAAGGCGATCGCGTCGCCGCCGTTGTCCCACCAGTTGGTGACCGACTGGCCCCGGGACACGTTCCGGAACGCCACCATCCGCTGGATCTCCGGCCAGGCGTGCTGGCACTTCCAGCCGTCCTGCCAGCACGCGTTGACCGTCCCGCCGTTCGGCGGCCCGGCGTCGCGGTCCGACCACTCGTACCCGGAGTGGACGTCCGGCGCGCCGTACGGCCACGCCAGCATGAACACGTTCGCCAGCGTGTAGTTCGCGCCGTCCTTGTAGTTCAGCGTGTCGCCGCCGCGCTCCGTGTCGTGGTTGTCCACGAAGACCGCGGACTTGCCGGACTCCATGTACCCCCACCCCTCGCCGTAGTTCTTCAGATACGCGAGGTTCTCGTTGTTGAAGACCCGCTTCAGGTCCCGCGCGTACCGGAATTCCTGTACGTCGCCCGAGCCGAGGTACTCGCTCGGTGAGACTGCCTCCCCGGCCCCGAAAATCGCCTCCTGCTTCCAGTAGACGGAAGGGTTCGACAGACGCGACTTGATGTTCGCGAGGTCGGACGCCGGCATGTGCTTGGCCGCGTCGATGCGGAAGCCGTCGACGCCGAGCGAGAGCAGGTCGTTCAGATACGCGGCGATACGGCCGCGGACGTAGTCCTCGCCCGTGTCCAGGTCCGCGAGCCCGACGAGCTCGCAGTTCTGGACGTTGCCGCGGTCCTGGTAGTTGCTGATGTGCGAGCGGCAGTCGTCCATGTCCGCGCCGGAGTAGATGCCGGGGTAGGTGTACTTCGTATACGACGAGCCCCCGGTGCCCGTGCCGTCCGCGGCCGCCATGTGGTTGATCACCGAGTCGGCGACGACCTTGACGCCCGCCGCGTGACACGTGTTCACCATCGCAGCGAAGGAGGCCCGGTCGCCGAGCCGGCCGGCGATCTTGTAGCTGACGGGCTGGTACGAGGTCCACCACTGTCCGCCCTGGATGTGCTCCTGGGGCGGCGAGACCTGGACGAAGCCGTAACCGGCGGGGCCGAGCGTGTCCGTGCACGCCTTCGCCACCGAGTCGAAGCGCCACTCGAAGAGGACGGCGGTCACGTCCTTCACGCCGGGCGGTGCCGCCTGCGCGGCGCCCCAGGGCGCCGTGACGGCGACTGCCGCGCCCGCCGCGAGGGCGAGTGCGGCAGCCAGAGATCTGCTGGCCATATCTCCTCCTGCACAACGCTGTGCATGTGTGGGGGAAGTGCGGGTGACGGTGCAGCCTTCGCCGGCAACGCGCCATGCCCGTAAGGCCGTTGTGGTGCTGGGGATTCTTGCTGCAAGAAAGCAGAAAGTTATTGCGGTCGCGACCGTACGAGCCTCCCGGCCTCGGGTCAACCCTTTGGACACACCGGTGTCGCACCGCAGAAATCTTGCCGTTTCCTCACTGCAAGACCTTTCGCAAGTTTTGCAGTGGTGTTACTTTCAACGAAGACTCCGGGCCGGCCGGCCGAGGGTCCGGCACGCCGGGCCCACGCGCCCGGCCGGCCGGTCCGGTCACCGGATGTCTGGGAGGACACGGCCTACCGGCGCGCCTGCGCCGTCGTGCCGCGCACCACGAGTTCCGGCTGGAACACATACTCCGTGTTCTGTACGGGACTTCCCTGCAACTCCTCCAGCAGCGCGCCGACCGCCGCCGCGGCCATCGCCTTCACCGGCTGCCGCACCGTCGTCAGCGGCGGATCCGTGAAGGCCACCAGCTGCGAGTCGTCGAAGCCGACAACCGCGAGGTCGTACGGCACGTCGAGGCCGCGTTCCCGGGCCGCCCGGACCACGCCGAGCGCCATCATGTCGCTGCCGCAGACGATGGCCGTGCACTCCTTGTCGAGCAGCGCGCCGGCCGCCGCGTGGCCGCCTTCGAGGCTGAACAGCGAGCGCTGAACGAGCTGTTCGGCTGCCGATGGGGTGTAGCCGAGGATGCCGGTGAGCGCGTCGGTGAAGCCCTCGGCCTTGCGGCCGGCCGGTACGTACCGGACGGGCCCGATCGCGAGGCCGATCCGCTCGTGGCCGAGCTCTGCGAGATGGTGCACGGCCATCCGCATCGCGGCCCGGTCGTCGCAGGAGACGCAGGGCGCGTTGATGCGCTCGCTGTATCCGTTGATGAGGACGAACGGGATGCCGCGGTCCTCGAGTTCGGCGTACCGGCTGTGGTCGGCCGCGGTGTCGGAGTGCTGCCCGGACAGGAAGACGATGCCGTTGACGCCGCTCTCCTGGAGCTGTTCGACCAGCTCCTCCTCGGTCGCGCCGCCCGGCAGCTGGGTGCAGAGCACCGGGGTGTAGCCGTGCCCGGCCAGGACCTGCTCGACGGCCTGCGCGAAGGCGGGGAAGATCGGGTTGGTCAGCTCGGGCGTGAGCAGGCCGATGAGGCCGGCGCTGCGCTGCCGCAGCCGTACGGGCCGCTCGTATCCGAGCACGTCGAGCGCGGCGAGCACCCGCCGGCGGGTGCCGCTGGCCACCCCGGACTTGCCGTTGATGACCCGGCTCGCGGTGGCCTCGCTGACCGACGCCTGGGCCGCGATGTCCGCGAGCCGCGGGGCGGCGCCGGTCAGGACGGCGCCACCCCGCGAGATCTCGTTGCCGGACGGCCCACCTCGCGGCTCGCCCCGCGACGGGGGAATCGTCACACCGTCCACCACACCGTGCTGTCCGCGGGCAGTTCGGCCTCACCGCCGGCCGGCTCCACCGGGACGCTGGCCAGCAGAACACGGCCGTGCGCCGGGATCCGTACGGCTTGGCCCGTCGTGTTCACCGTGCAGACGAAGCCGCCGGCACGGCGGAAGGCGAGCACGCCTTCCGGGGCGTCCAGCCACTCGACCGCGTCGCCCGCGCCCAGTGCCGGGTGTGCGCGGCGCGCGGCGAGCGCGCGGCGGTACAGCTCCAGCGTCGATTCCGGGTCGCCGGTCTGCGCCTCGACGCTCAGCCCGCCCCACTCGGACGGCTGCGGCAGCCAGCTGCCGCCGGTGCCGAAGCCGTACGAAGAGCCCTCGACGGTCCACGGGATCGGCACCCGGCAGCCGTCGCGGAAGCCGTCCTGGCCCTCCGAGCGGCCGAACGCCGGGTCCTGGCGCACCTCGTCGGGCAGGTCGGTCACATCGGGAAGACCCAGTTCCTCGCCCTGGTAGACGTACGCGGAGCCGGGCAGCGCCAGCATCAGCAGGGTGGCGGCGCGGGCCCGGCGCAGGCCGAGTTCGCGGTCGCCGGCCTCGCGGATCTGGGTGCCGGCCGGCGGGTTCGCGAAGCGGGTGGCATGCCGGGTCACGTCGTGGTTGGAGAGCACCCAGGTGGCCGGGGCGCCGACGGGCCGCATGGCGTCGAGCGACACGTCGATGACGGCGCGCAGCTCGGCGGCGTCCCAGTGGGTGCCCAGATACTGGAAGTTGAAGGCCTGGTGCAGCTCGTCGGGGCGTACGTAGTTGGCGGTGCGCTCGACGGTCGGGGTCCAGGCCTCGGCCACCGCGATGCGCTCGCCCGGGTACTCGTCGAGGATGGTGCGCCAGGCGCGGTAGATCTCGTGGACGCCGTCCTGGTCGAAGAACGGCATGACATCGTTGCCCAGCAGCTTGAGCTGGTCGCCGGAGCCCAGATCGGGCAGGCCCTCGGCCTTGACCAGGCCGTGCGCGACGTCGATGCGGAAGCCGTCGACGCCCATGTCGAGCCAGAAACGCAGGATGGAGCGGAACTCGTCGGCGACGGCCGGGTGTTCCCAGTTGAAGTCGGGCTGCTCGGGCGCGAAGAGATGCAGATACCAGTCGCCCGGGGTGCCGTCCGGGTTCTGTATACGAGTCCAGGCGGAGCCGCCGAAGATGGACTCCCAGTCGTTGGGCGGGAGTTCGCCGTTCGTGCCCTTGCCGGGGCGGAAGTGGTAGCGCTCGCGCAGCGCGGATCCCGGGCCCTCGCGCAGCGCGCGCTGGAACCACTCGTGCTGGTCGGACGAGTGGTTGGGCACCAGGTCGACGATGATGCGCAGATCCAGCTCATGGGCCTCGCGGATCAGCGCGTCGGCGTCCAGCAGACCGCCGAACATCGGGTCGATGGCGCGGTAGTCGGCGACGTCGTAGCCGGCGTCCGCCTGCGGCGACGCGTAGAAGGGGCTGAGCCAGACGGCGTCGACGCCGAGATCCTTCAGATACGGCAGCCGGCTGCGGATGCCCGGAAGGTCGCCCATGCCGTCGCCGTTCCCGTCGGCGAAGCTGCGCGGATACACCTGGTAGATGACGGCGCTTCTCCACCAGTCACCGGAAGCGGTCCGGTCGGCGTGGTGCTGGGCGTCGGCCAGGTACTGGGTCATTCTCGATCCCTTGGAGGCTCGTTCGGGCAAGACCGGGGCACCCGGCCGGTTGTCGGGCCGGGTGCCCCGGTGCGTACACGTCAGGATTTGGCGGCACCGGCGGTGAGGCCGGTGACCAGGTGGCGCTGGACCAGGTAGAAGAACAGCGACGCGGGGATGGCGATGAGCACGGAGGTCGCGGCCATCAGGTCCCACTGGGTGTCGTGCTCGCTGATGAAGGTGGTCAGGCCGATGGCGAGGGTGTACTTGTCCTCGCTGAGCATGAACACCGACGCGTAGGCGACTTCGGCCCAGGCGGTGAGGAAGGTGTAGAAGGCGGCCACCGCGAGACCGGGCCGGGCGAGCGGCAGGATCAGCCGGTAGAAGGTGCCGAAGGGGGTGAGGCCGTCGACGCGGCCGGCTTCGTCGATCTCGTGCGGGATGGTGTCGAAGTACCCCTTGAGCAGCCAGGCACAGTACGGGATGGCCGTGGTGCAGTACACCAGGATCAGCGCCCAGTAGGTGTCCAGCAGACCGAGGTTCGCCAGGATGTTGTAGAGCGGCACCATGAGGATGGCGACCGGGAACATCTGGGTGACCAGGAAGGTCCACATCAGCTGGCGGTGTCCGGGAAAGCGCATCCGGGAGACCGCGTAGCCGGAGCTGGCGGCGATGAAGACGCCGATGAAGCAGGTGCCGAGCGCGACGATCAGCGAGTTGGCGAACCACTGGAGGAACGACGTGTCGTTCAGGACCGCCGAGTAGTTCTCGAAGCTCATCTTGCCGGCGATGTCGCCCGGGTGGAGGAAGTCGGACTTGTCCGGGCCGAGCGAGATCCAGGCGATCCAGCCGACAGGGAAGGCGGCGATGAAGCTCGCGAAGATCAGCGCCGCGTGGACGAGTACGGAGGCGGCACGGCTGCGCTCGCCGCGCTTGAGCTGCCGCCTGCCCGTCGCGGGCTTGCGGGGCGGGGCGGCGGCGGCCGGTCCGCCGTCCGCGACCGGGACATCTGCGGTGGTGCTCATGGGGGTGGCTGCCCTCTCTTTCGTCATGGCTGGTTCCTTGTCCGCGGCGGCCGTCAGACGGCCTTCTCGTTGCGGGCCAGCCAGCGCCGGTAGAAGGAGGCGAAGACGATGAGCATCGACAGGATGATGACGCCGTACGCGGCGGAGCCCGCGTAGTCGCGCGGATCCTGTCCGAAGCCGAGGCGGTACGCCCAGGTCACGAGGATCTGTGCCTCGGTGCCCGAGGTGTTGCCGAACAGCAGGAAGATGACGACGAACTGGTTGAACGTCCAGATGACGCCGAGCAGGACGACCGTGGAGCTGACCGAGCGCAGGCCGGGCAGCGTCACAAAGCGGAAGCGCTGCCAGGGAGTCGCGCCGTCGACCTCGGCCGCTTCGTACAGCTCCTGCGGGATGGACTGCAGTCCGCCGAGCAGCGAGACCATCATGAAGGGCACGCCGACCCAGGTGTTGACCATGATGGCGGCGGTCTTCTGCCAGAAGGGCTCACTGAGCCAGGCCGGGGTGGGCAAGTGGGCCCATTCCAGCGTGGTGTTGAGGATGCCGCCGTCGTCGGCGAGGATCAGCCGCCACGCGAAGACGGTGACGAAGGTGGGCACCGCCCAGGGCAGGATCAGCACCATTCGGTAGAAGGTGCGGCCGCGCATCTTGCGGTTGAGCAGCAGGGCCAGGCTCATGCCGATGCTGTAGTGCAGGGCCACACAGACGATCGTCCAGACGATGGTCCAGGTGAAGTGGGGCCAGAACTGGTTGTCGGCCCCGGACAGGATCTCCCAGTAGTTGTCGAAGCCGACCCAGGAGAAGCTGTCGGGGATCTTGTTGACGCCGATGGTACGGCCGACATTGGTGGAGTCGGCGTCGGTCAGCGACAGATAGACGCCGCGGCACAGGGGGTAGAGCACCAGCACGCCGATGACCGCGACGACCGGGGCAACCATGGCCCAGGCGTACCAATTGCGGTTGTACGACTGCCTGATACGGCTGATCGGCCCGGGCTTTCGCGCAGGGCCACGCCGGGTCTTATCGCTTCCGCCCTCGACGGCGACGGTCATCTTCGACACCTTTACGACAGATTCTTAAGCGGGTGTGCGACGCAGTGGTGGGGGGGGGGGGGGGGGGGCGGGGCGCCGCCCCGGCGCGCGCCCCCCCCCCCCCCCCCCCACGGGCGGCAGCGTCAGGAGAAGTCCTTCAGCAGCTTCTTGTAAGACTCGGCCGTGGTGTCCAGGCCCTTCTTGGTGTCCACCTGACCGGAGAGGATCTTGGTCAGGTTGGTGCCGAGGTCGGCGAAGAGCGAGCTGTACTCGGGCAGTTCCGGCCGCGGCTGGGCCGAGCTCGCGAGGATCTGCTGGAACTCGGTGATGCCCGCGGTGGCCTTGACCTCAGCGGTGTAGGCGGAGGTGCGGGTCGGCAGGGTGCCGTTCTTCAGCGCGATCTTGGCCTGGGTGGCGCCGGAGGTCATGAAGCCGATGAACTTCTGGGCGGCTTCCTGCTTCGACTTGTCGGAGCCCGCGTACACGGAGAGGTTGTGGCCGCCGGTCGGGGCGCCGGCCTTGCCGGTGGAGCCGGCCGGGACGTTCGAGATGCCCAGGTTCGCCTTGTCCTTGAACGCGGCGCCCTTGTAGATGTTGGTCAGCTCCCAGGGACCCTGGAGGATCATCGCGACCTTGCCGTTGATGAACGCGTCCTGCATGTGTGCGTAGGAGTCCGCGGTCACGTCGAGCTTGGAGACACCGGGCGAGGAGAGCAGCGACTTGGTCTGCTCGACGGCCTTGACCGCCTCGGGCGAGTTGACGGTGATCTTCTTCGAGGCGGCGTCGACCATGTCGGTGCCCTCGCCGAAGAGGAACGGCAGCTCGAAGTAGGCGTCGGCGCGGAGCTGGAAGCCGTCGACCTTGGCCTTGTCCTTGACCGCCTTGGAGACCGCCTTGACCTCGTCCCAGGTGGCGGGGGCCTTGTCGAAGCCGGCCTTCTTAAGGATCTCCTTGTTCCACATCAGGCCGACGGAGTCGGTGACGAAGGGAGCGCCGTAGGTCTTGCCTTCGTACTGGGCCTGCTTCAGGAGCGAGGGAGTGATGTCCGCGGTGTCCTTGAGCGCGTCCGTGCCGTCGAGCGGGGCGAGGAACTGCGACTTGGCCCAGGAGGCGGTCCAGCCGACCTCGGCGCGGATGATGTCGGGAGCGCCCTTGCTGCCGGCCGCAGTCTGGAACTTGTTCTGCGCCTGGTCGAACGGGACGTTGACGTAGTTGACCTTGATGTCGGAGTTGGCCTTCTCGAACTCCGCGATCATCGCCTTGTAGGTCGGTGCCTCGTTCGTCGCGTTCGAGGTGTCCCACCAGGTCAGAGTGACCGGGCCGGCGGCCTTGTCGCCGCTGTCGTCCCCGCCGCACGCTGTCGCTGCCAGTGCCAGTGCCGCTACCAGCGCGGTGGCCGCTATGCCACGCCGCATGTGAACTCCTTCAGAGATGCCCGAGATGGCGGAGGCGACTGGCCCCCTGCCGACCGCTCCCTCGCGGCGCCGGGTTCGGCAGGAACGTAACAAGGACGAAAGAGAGTGGAAAGACCTTGCGGCAATTTTCTGCAAGAGCGGGGGATCGTTACATCCACGTGTCCTGACAGTTGCCAACGGATCGCTTGACGGCGGCTCTTTCTCCGGTTCCACGGCCTCCGGGGCGACCTGCAACACCTTTCGCAAGGTCTTGCACGGCTGTTATTTTGGTTCCCGGAGCACCGTCACCACCCGCCCGCACCCACGTTGACCTCGTTAGTTGTACGTCCCCCCGCCCCGGACCGTCCGAGAGGGACCCTCTATGACCCACGAGATGACCCGCCAGCTCGACTCCGCCGTCGGCCTTCCCGCCCCCGCGACAGCCGAGGCACCGCAGTCTGCAAGCTCTTCCACCGAGGGCCGGGACTGGTGGCGCGATGCCGTCATCTACCAGGTGTACGTGCGGTCCTTCGCCGACAGCAACGGCGACGGCATCGGCGATCTGCGCGGCGCCACCCGGCGCCTGCCGCATCTGGCGGAGCTCGGCATCGACGCCGTCTGGCTCACGCCCTTCTACGCGTCTCCGCAGGCCGACGGCGGCTACGACGTCGCCGACTACCGGGCCGTCGACCCTCTCTTCGGAGACCTCCCCGACGCGGACGATCTTGTACGCACCGCCCATGAGCTGGGCCTGCGAGTGATCGTCGACATCGTGCCCAACCACACCTCGGACCGGCATCCGTGGTTCCAGGCGGCGCTCGCGGACCAGGACAGGGGTGTGGCCCGCGAGCGCTATCACTTCCGGCCGGGCAAAGGCCCGGACGGCGCGCTGCCGCCCAACGACTGGGAGTCGGTCTTCGGCGGCCCCGCCTGGACCCGCACCCCGGACGGCGCGTGGTACCTGCATCTCTTCGCGCCCGAGCAGCCCGACCTCAACTGGGACAACCAGGAGGTGCACGACGAGTTCGCGTCCGTGCTGCGCTTCTGGCTGGACCTCGGCGTGGACGGTTTCCGCATCGACGTCGCCCACGGCATGGTCAAGGCGGCCGGACTGCCGGACATCGGCCACAAGGAACAGGCCAAGCTGATCGGCTCGCAGACCCTGCCCTTCTTCGACCAGGACGGCGTCCACGAGATCCACCGCGCCTGGCGCCGGCTCCTGGACTCCTACCCGGGCGACCGGATCGGCGTCGCCGAGGCCTGGGCGCCCAGCCCGGACCGGCTCGCGCTGTACGTGCGCCCCGACGAGCTGCACCAGGCCTTCAACTTCCAGTTCCTGCGGTGCCCGTGGGACGCGGCCGCGATGCGCGACGTGATCGACGAGTCACTCGCCGCCACCGCGTCCGTCGGAGCCCCGACGACCTGGGTGCTCTCCAACCACGACGTGGTCCGCCACCCCACCCGCTACGGCGGCGGACAGCAGGGCCTGCGCCGGGCCCGTGCCGCCGCGCTGCTGATGCTGGCGCTGCCCGGCTCCGCGTACGTCTACCAGGGCGAGGAGCTCGGACTGCCCGAGGTCACCGACCTGCCCGACGAGGCACGCCAGGACCCCGCCTTCTTCCGCGCGGCCGGCCAGGACGGCTTCCGCGACGGCTGCCGGGTGCCGATCCCGTGGACCGCCGAGGGCTCTTCGTACGGCTTCGGCACCGGCGGCAGCTGGCTGCCGCAGCCGCCCGCCTGGGCCGGGCTGAGCGTCGAGGCGCAGACCGGCGACCCGTACTCCACGCTGGAGCTCTACCGCTCCGCACTGGCCCTGCGGCGCGAGCTCCCGTCCGGCCCGATGCGCTGGCTGCCGGGCCCCGAAGGGCTGCTCGCGCTGTCCCGTCCGGGCCTGATCTGCACCCTCAACACCACCGGATCCATGATCGAACTCCCGCTGCCAGGACGTCTGGTGCTCTCCTCCGAGCCGCTTGAGGCCCCGGCAGACACGGTCCGTATTCCGGCCGATTCCTGCGCGTGGTGGGCAATCTGACATGCGACCGGTACAGTCCAATCCCGTGACCGCACGGCTTGCCGACATCGCAGCCCAGGCGGGGGTCAGCGAAGCCACAGTCAGCCGCGTGCTCAACGGCAAGCCCGGTGTGGCCGCCGCCACCCGCGAATCCGTACTCGCCGCGCTCGACGTGCTCGGATACGAGCGCCCCGTGCGCCTGCGGCAGCGCAGCGCGGGCCTGGTCGGCCTGATAACCCCGGAGCTCGACAACCCGATCTTCCCGGCGCTCGCCCAGGTCATCGGCCAGGCGCTGACCCGGCAGGGATACACCCCGGTGCTGGCCACCCAGACACCCGGCGGCTCCACCGAGGACGAGCTCACCGAGATGCTGGTGGACCGCGGGGTCTCCGGCATCATCTTCGTCTCGGGCCTGCACGCCGACACCACCGCCGACATGCAGCGTTACGACCAGCTGCGCGGCCAGGGCGTCCCGTACGTCCTCCTCGGCGGCTTCTCCTCCAAGGTCAAGGCCCCCTTCGTCTCCCCGGACGACCGGGCGGCGATGCATCTCGCGGTGACCCATCTCGCCTCGCTCGGTCACACCCGGATCGGCCTCGCGGTCGGCCCCAAGCGGTTCGTTCCCGTGCTGCGCAAGATCGAGGGCTTCCAGCAGGCCATGGAGGCCCAACTCGGCCTCCCCGCCGAGGAGTCCGAAGAGCTGATCCAGCACTCGCTCTACACCCTCGAAGGCGGCCAGGCCGCGGCCACCGCGCTGATCGGTGTCGGCTGCACGGCCGTCGTGTGCGCCAGCGACATGATGGCGCTCGGCGCGATCCGGGCGGCCCGCGGTCTCGGCCTGAGGGTGCCGCGCGACATGTCGGTGGTGGGCTTCGACGATTCGCCGCTCATAGCGTTCACGGACCCGCCGCTGACGACCATCCGGCAGCCGGTGCAGGCCATGGGCCAGGCGGCCGTCCGGACCCTGCTGGAAGAGATCGGCGGGACCCCCGCGCCGCACAGCGAATTTGTGTTCATGCCGGAGCTGGTCGTACGGGGCTCGACCGCCTCGGGACCCGTACAGCGACCCCCGCAGGGATCCGGGGCAGGAGCTAGTCCATAAGGTGGAGAGGGTGCGCCCCGAACCAGACCGAGGGATGATCAGGGTGGGACGCGAATCTGGCAGACTCTCTCCCCATGGGTGAAGCGACCGTGAAGACACTGGAAGGCCGGACGGCCACCACCCCGCCACCCATCGTGGACGAGGAGCGCCCGGCACCGAAGCCTGCCGTGCTCGGCAGGATCCGGTCGCCGCGCCGTCCACGTCTGTGGTTCGAGATCCTGCTGATCGCGGTCAGTTACTACACGTATTCACTCATCCGCAATGCGGTACCGGAGCAGCGATCGGCCGCGCTGAGCAACGCCGACTGGATCTGGGACATCGAGCGGTCGATGGGCCTGGCCTTCGAGCACTCGGTCAACCACACCGTGAACTCGGTGACATGGCTGATCGTGTCCATGAACTACTACTACGCGACGCTGCACTTCATCGTGACGATCGGCGTGCTGGTCTGGCTCTACCGATGGCATCCGGGCCGTTACGCCGCGGCGCGTCTGGTGCTGTTCTCAACCACGGCTGTGGCCCTGGTCGGTTACTACCTGTATCCGCTCGCTCCCCCACGGCTGATGCCCGGCCAGAACTTCATCGACACGGTCCTGGTCCATCACACCTGGGGCTCGATGGCCTCCGGCAACCTGAAGAACATGTCGAACCAGTACGCGGCGATGCCGTCGATGCACATCGGCTGGTCGCTGTGGTGCGGCCTGATCATTTTCGCGCTGGCGGCCACGCCGTGGGCGAAGATCCTGGGCCTGCTGTACCCGGTGGCGACGCTCGTCGTGATCGTCGCGACGGCGAACCACTACTGGCTGGACGCGGTCGGCGGCATGCTCTGCCTGGCCTTCGGCTTCGCGCTCTCCTACGCCTGGTACCGGGCGACGCCGCACCGGCTGCCGCAGCGGGTGGAACGGCCGGACGAAGAGGTGCGGCTGCTGCCGCGGTTCAGCGCGGCCCGGTTGGCGGCCAGGGCGCGGCGCTAGCCGGCTCACGCCCCGTAGAACAGCACCTCCACCACCGCCCGTGCCCGGCGGGTGATCCGGCGGTAGTCGTCCAGCATGTCCCCGACGTGGCCCGGCCCGTATCCCAGGTAGCGGCCGACCGCCGCCAGTTCGCGGCCGTCGGAGGGGAAGGTGTCGCCGGGGCGGCCGCGTACCAGCATCACGCCGTTGCGGACGCGGGTCGCGAGGATCCATGCCTCGTCCAGGATCTGGGCGTCCTCCGTCGTGAGCAGGCCCGCCGCATGGGCCGCGGCCAGAGCCTCGCGGGTGCGGGTCGTCCGCAGGCCCGGCTCGGCCCAGCCGTGGCGCATCTGAATCAGCTGGACCGTCCACTCGACGTCGCTCAGACCGCCGCGGCCCAGCTTCGTGTGGAGCGTGGGGTCCGCGCCGCGCGGAAGGCGTTCGGTTTCCATCCGGGCCTTGAGGCGGCGGATCTCGCGGATCGCGTCCTCGCCGAGGCCTTCCGCCGGGTAGCGCAGCGGGTCGATCAGCTCGATGAACCGGCGGCCGAGATCCGCGTCGCCCGCCATCGACTCCGCCCGCAGCAGCGCCTGCGCCTCCCACACCAGTGACCAGCGGCGGTAGTACGCCTCGTAGGAGGCGAGCGTACGGACCATCGGGCCGCTCTTGCCCTCCGGCCGCAGATCCGCGTCGATCAGCAACGGCGGGTCCGCCGTGGGCAGTTGGAGCAGCCGGCGCATCTCGGCGACGACCGTGTTCGCCGCCCTCGCCGCCTCCTGCTCGTCCACGCCCTCGCGCGGTTCGTGGACGAGGAGGACATCCGCGTCGGAGCCGTAGCTCAGCTCGCGCCCGCCGAAGCGCCCCATCCCGATCACCGCGAAGCGCGTCGGCAGCGTGTCGCCCCACTGCGCGCGCACGACCGCCCGCAGCGCGCCGGACAGCGTCGCCGCGTTCAGGTCGGTGACCGCGTTGCCGACCTGGTTCACCAGCGCGCCGGTGTCCGGCTCGGCGGGGCTCTCCTCGGTGCCGTACGAGCCGATGAGATCCGCCGCGGTGGTACGGAACAGTTCCCGGCGGCGTACGCCACGGGCCGCCGCGACCGCGCCCTCCGCCGTCTCCGCGCGGCCGACCGCCGCCAGTATTTCCTGCTCCAGATGGTCCCGGCCGCGCGGCTTCAGCCCCTCCGGGTCGCCCAGGATGGCCACCGCCTCGGGCGCCCGCAGCAGCAGGTCGGGCGCGAGGCGGCCGGCGGACAGGACCCGCGCCAGGTTCTCCGCGGCCGCGCCCTCGTCGCGCAGCAGCCGCAGATACCAGGGCGTCTTGCCGAGCGCGTCGGACACCTTGCGGAAGCCCAGCAGTCCGGCGTCCGGGTCGGCCGAGTCCGCGAACCAGCCGAGCAGCACCGGCAGCAGGGTGCGCTGGATCGCCGCCTTGCGGGTGACTCCGGAGGACAGGGCCTCCAGATGCCGGAGCGCGGCGGCGGGATCGGCGTATCCGAGCGCCTCGAGCCGCTGGCCCGCGGCCTTCGGGCTGAGCCGGGTCTCGCCGGGCGTGAGCTGCGCGACGGCGTCCAGCAGCGGCCGGTAGAAGATCTTCTCGTGCAGCCGGCGGACGACGGACGCGTGCCGCCGCCACTCCCTGTTGAGCTCGGCGACGGGGTCCGTACGCAGCCCGAGCGAGCGCCCGAGCCGGCGCAGGTCGGCCTCCTGCTCGGGCACCAGATGCGTACGCCGCAGCCGGTAGAGCTGGATGCGGTGCTCCATCGCGCGCAGGAAGCGGTACGCGTCGTCCAGCTGCGCGGCGTCCACCCGGCCGACATAGCCGCCGGCGGCCAGCGCCTGCAGGGCCTCCAGTGTGCTGCCGCTGTGCAGCGTGGCGTCGCTGCGTCCGTGCACCAGCTGCAGCAGCTGTACGGCGAACTCGACGTCCCGCAGGCCGCCGGGTCCGAGCTTGAGCTCGCGCTCGACCTCGGCGACGGGGATGTTGTCGACGACGCGGCGGCGCATTTTCTGCACGTCGGTGACGAAGTTCTCGCGCTCGGCGGCCTGCCACACGAGCGGCGAGACGGCCTCGATGTACTCCTCGCCGAGCGCGGGGTCCCCGGCGACCGCGCGGGCCTTCAGCAGCGCCTGGAACTCCCAGGTCTTGGCCCAGCGCTGGTAGTAGGCGAGATGGCTGGAGAGCGTGCGTACCAGCGGGCCGTTGCGTCCCTCGGGCCGCAGATTGGCGTCCACCGGCCAGATGGTGCCCTCGACCGTCGTCTCGGAGCAGATCCGCATGAGGTGCGAAGCGAGGCGGGTCGCGGCCTGAATGGCCTTGCCTTCGTCGGCCGTGTCCGTGGGCTCACCGACGAAGATGACGTCCACGTCGGAGACGTAGTTCAGCTCGTGGCCGCCGCACTTGCCCATCGCGATGACCGCGAGCCGGCACAGGGCCGCGTCGTCGGGCGCGGCGGTGCGGGCGATGGCGAGCGCGGCGCGCAGCGTGGCGGTGGCCAGGTCGGCCAGTTCGGCGGCGGTCTGCGCGACGTCGATGGTGCCGCAGACGTCCCGGGCGGCTATCGCGAGCAGACAGCGCCGATAGGCGATCCGCAGCGAGACGGGGTCGGTCGCGTCGGCGAGCCCGCGCTCGAACTCCTCGACGCCCGGGTGCAGATCCACGGCCTCGTACGTGACGAGGGCCTGCCAGTCGATCGGGTGCCGGGCCAGATGGTCCCCGAGCGCCTCGGACGCGCCGAGCACCCCGAGCAGCCGGTCACGCAGCGGTTTCGCGGTGATCACGGTGTCGAGGAGCACATGGCGGGAGGCGGGTTCCTGGGCCTCCACGAGACGTACGAAGGACCGGAGCGCGAGGTCGGGGTCGGCGACGGCGCCGAGGGCGTCGAGGAGGACGGAGTCGGAACGTACGGACGCCATCTCGGGAAGGTTGATCAGCCGTTCGGCGGCGGCGGGATCGGTGAAGCCGTGCCGCAGCAGTCGAGTGAAGGTACTGCTTCTGCGTCCCGGCACCGACACCGACATTCCGCGGTCTCCCCTCGTCTGCCTGCGATCAAGGTCCTTGTTCGAGCGTAGCCGGAGGGGCGCGAAGAGGACCCGCGCGGTCGGCGACCTTGGCGGGGACCGATGAGTACGGGAGGGCCCGGCGGTCAACACCTTCAGCAACCACCTTCAGCAACCACCTTCAGCAACCTGAACGAGCCGGCTCGCGAAAGGACCCGCCATGCCCGGGACGATCCCCCAGCCCAAACTGGATGCACGCTACAGCGACCCGAAGGCCGCCGCGGCGGACTGGCCCTCGACGGTCGAGCGCCTGCGCGCCGCCGAGGTCTACTGGCTGTCGACCGTACGCCCCGACGGCCGACCCCATGTCACGCCGCTGATCGGCGTGTGGCAGGACGGCGCACTGCATTTCTGCACGGGCCCCGACGAGCGCAAGGCCAAGAATCTCCGCGACAATCAGGAGGTGGTCCTCACGACGGGCGCGAACAGCCTGACCGAGGGCTACGACCTGGTGATCGAGGGCGAGGCGGTGCGCCTCACGGACGAGACGCGGCTGCGCGCGCTGGCCGGGGCGTACGTCGAGAAGTACGGCAAGGACTGGGAGTTCGAGGTGGCGAACGGGGCGTTCAGGCACCCGGCCGGCCAGGCGCTGGTGTTCCGGGTGGAGCCGCGCACGGCGTTCGGCTTCGCGAAGGACCCGTACGCCCAGACGCGCTGGCAGTTCACCGGCTGATTCACGCTTTGGTTCGGCACTCAGGGAAGGGAACGGCACCGATGGAGTACACGCTCGAAGTAATCGTTGTCCCGGTCTCGGACATGGACAGGGCGAAGACCTTCTACGAGGAGGCCTGCGGCTTCAAGGTCGACACGGACACCACGATCGGCCCGGGCATGCGCATCATCCAGCTCACCCCACCCGGCTCCCGCTGCTCCATCGCCCTCTCCAGCGGCCTCCCCCCGGCCCCCGGCCAGACGGAAATGCCCGCCGGCTCGCTCCAGGGCCTCCAGCTGTGCGTCACGGACATCTACACGGCGCATGCGGAGCTGTCGGACCGCGGCGTGGAAATCAGCAACGTGCAGCATGTCAGCGAGACGGGAACGTGGGAGGAGAGCAAGGGCGACACGTGGAACTCGTTCATGTTCTTCAAGGACCCGGACGGGAACGGGTGGGTGGTGCAGGAGGCGCCGGGGCCGTTGGGTGATCGGTGAGTGCGGTCGGCCTGAGGGTCGGTGCGGCCCGAGGCGCAGCCCCAGCGGCCTGACTGCTGCCGCGAACCGCAAGGGGGCGTGATCACCCGGACGCTCGGACCGCCTCCACCGCGTCCCGAACATCGGAGTCCGGGTCGTCTGCGAGACCGTCCAGCAACTCGGCGACTCCAGGGGTGGACCAGCGCGCGACCGCCCACACCAGATCCTCCCGCACCCCGGGGTCGGGGTGGGCAGCGAGGCGGGTCAACTGGGCGAGCGGCCCCCGCCTGCGCATGCCGAACCAATGCAGTGCCTCCCGCAACGCGGCCGGGTCTCCCGGGGCGCCGGCTGCCGCGACCCTGGCGAGCAGAACCCTGACTGGTGGCGGCGGCCCGTCCAGCGGATGCGGCAACCGCTCGCGCAGCCGCCGCGCCCCGTATCCACCGCGCACCCTGCACCCGAAACAGGTGCAGGGAGGGACGCCGTGCGCGTCGGGCACATACCGCCAGCCCACCACCTGTGGCGCGGTACGGATCCGGTGCACTTCGCGCGGCCGGATCGCCCGGGGTACGAACACCTCCCACCCGCGCGGGTCGTCCACTGCCACGATCCGCCGCACCGCCTCGGCTGCGGGGACGGTGGCCTGGGCGTCCCGCGCCCGGTCGGTATAGCGCCCGACCAGCACGTGTTGGGCGTCGTCCAATCGCACGTGGACGGCAACAAGCCCTCCCCGGCTGCCGAACCGGGCAAGTTCACGCAGCCATTGGTGGGTGAGGGTGTACGACGGCAGCACCGGGAAGCAGTACACCCCGCGCGCACCACCCTGTCCGTAGCTGGCCGCGCGGATCCCGGACCGTCGGATGCGCGGCGCGTTGGCCGCCGACGTCAAGTGCACGAACATGGCCATGACCGGCATGCTAGGCGACCGGCTTGCACGGGATCTCCAGGGCATGGTCGCCGAACGTCGGTGCGTGAAGCCTGAGTTGGACCCCTGGGCGACCACCCGACGCCCCGACGGTCAGTGCCAACGGCGATGATAGCTATCACCCGAACTCCTGAAGCCAACTCTTCGATACATGTGAACTCAATTTACTGAACTGAAGATACTGTTGAACTCGTCCAGCGATTGATCATAGGCGTGAACCATGCCGTCCGGTCATCCGCTCCTGGAAGAGTCAAGACTCTCGCCCGAGCAGATATTCGAACTCTTTCGGAAGCACCGGCAAGCCAAATCGAAGGGAGAGCTCAGCAAGAGAAGCTTCGGGAATATCGTAGAGATCCCCACTCCCAAGATCGGTCAACCCCAGCAAAGATTTCACATCATCGTCCGAAAGCCCCGCGAGTCTATGGCGCCCGCGAAGCTGGCCCGACCCACGATCGAACTCTTCTATCACCCATTTAGTCATCAGCATCCCCCGAGCCTACACCCAGAAATCGGCTTCCCCTTATTGCCAGGGAGCGGATTTCCCGAATTTGGATCGAATTCAGACGCCGCAAAGCGGGCTGCGGATGGCGTTGGTGGCAGCATTCGGTCAGCCGCTATCCTCACCAGCAGAAGTTAGCCAATCGTCGACTGATTCCCTTACACCATCAACGATCGGATTGGGTTCGACTGAAAGCAATCCTACCCTCAGGGCTTTTGCGGTAGCTCGGTCAATGTGGAGCGTCAGAAACTTTTCCGGGTTGACCAAAATCGGCTCGAGCCCCATCGCGCTGTCACGGACAATCGACAGCAACTCGTTAGCCTGCCCCTGAGTGAGACCCGGAATTTCGATACTCCAGTAAAATTCCTGGTCATCGGCGCTTCGGTTAACCATCTCGATCAACAACCGATCTTGTTCAATAGGGCGTCCGTAGTGGCCGTCCTCGTAGCCTTTGATCCCAAGTCCTCTACAGATTTAGCGATCTTCCAGGTTCCACCGTTGTGCGAGCCGTTGCCGTCGCCAATGTCTTGCGAGATAAACGTCTTCCCGTTGGTGAAAACCGTCTGCCCCTTAATCCTGAAGTTGGTCTTCCTGTAGCTCAGATACTTAGCGAGATCCGCCGCTTGCTTGTTGGTCAGAGGCTGATTCCTGCCCTGCAATTGGGTTGGCAAAGGATCGTCGCCACCCGCATTATGCACCAATACCGGCGTGGCCCCCGCCAGCACATAGTACGTATGCAGGTCGGCAACCGTGAGGTTGTACGTGTCCTGGTGGGCTTCGTAATTGCGGCTGTTCCGGAGCGTAGCCGTCGTGCCGTCTTCGGAACGGAGCGTCATGCCCGGCTTGAGTTCGCCGGCGTCCAACCAGGCTCCCTCCGAGGGAGACCAGAAGGGATGATGGTCGGTAGTGGTGATGACCCGAAGGCCATCGTCCGTCATCACACCAAGCTTGACGAACTCCTTGTCGTCCTTGGTGAAAATGGTTGCTGTGACCTGCTTGGCTGTCGTCTCCCCGGTTTCCGGATCCGTAGCCATGACTTCGTCACCGGGCTCGAGTTCTTCAATGGGCTTGGTCGAGCCGTCAGCCATCAGGACTTCGACACCGGGGACGAAGCTGTTTTTACAGGCCTCTGTGACCTTGAAGACTTTAAGGCCCTTGAAGACACGGGCCACCGGCAGATCCGTGGCGGCCCAGCCGCAGGCCCCGAGACTGTCGCCGCTCAGGCAGCTCTTCCAGGAGTCGAAGTCAGGGACGATCAGGTTGACCATGAGGTTGTCGAACCAGGTCTTCTCGTATTCGAGCAGGCCGAGCGCTCCGGCGGCTCCGCAGAAGTCCTTGTTCTTGCTCGAGGGTGGGCACTTGCCCTTCGCCCACTGCGAAAGTTGCTTCTCCGCGTCGTACTGCGGAAAAAGGGCATGCAGTTCGCGGACCGTCGGGACGCGCATATCCTCGATGAAGACGTCACCGTTCTTCTCGGTGATGTTGACCGTCCTGGACGGCTGCGAACTCTTGTTGCCGCCGCCCTTGTTCTTTTTCCCGCCCTTGCCGGCATTGTTCGGGTCGACCTTGCCGGTCCCCTTGTCGTAGCCGACTGAGTCCTGCACTTCGGACGAACACTCCGAGAGGTCGTACCAGCAATTGTTGCCGTCGCCATGCGGTTCCAGGCCCGACGGGTCGGCGAAGGCGAGCGGGTTGTTGTTGCCGTAGGTGTAGCCGTGGATCTGCTGGGGATCGGTCAGGTCCATGACCGGGTCCACGGAGATGAATCGGCCCGTGGCCGGATCGTATTCACGGGCGCCGAGATGCGTCAGGCCCGTGGAGGTGTCGTTGGTGCCGCCGACGAAACCCTTGGTGCCGGGCCAGTCAGTTGGCTGTTCGCCTCGGGTGTCGCCGAAGGGGAGGGTGCGGCGCTGGGACATCTTCTGCGTAGCTGCGTCGACGGCGAGTTGGGCCGTGCCGTGGTGGTCGGCCAGGGTGAAGGAGACCGATCCGTCGTCCTCCTGGATGGCCTGGTGGCCGCCGCCGAGGTCGATGTAGCGGGTGGCCTTAGGCGTGGTGGTGCCTGCGGCCAGAGTGATTTCGGTGCTGCCGAGGTAGAGGGTGGTCTCCGTCGCGGTACGAGCGATCAGGCGGTTGCCGTCGGCGTCGTAGACGTACTCGCTGACCTTGGCGGGGCCGCCCTCCACCGGTTCGGTGACCTTGGCCAGTCGGCCTTCCGCGTCCCACTCCAGGGTCTGGGAACTGCCGCTGCCCTGCACCCGGCTCGTTGTGTTGCCCGATTTGTCGTACGTGTAGCTGTCCAGCGTCTCGACACCGGCGTTGGTCGTCGCCACCGAAGTGAGTGTGTGCGCCTGCGCGCCCGCCGCCGCTGGGTAGTTGTAGGTGCTCTTGGCGTCCTTCGTCGCGTCGCCCGAGATGTCGTGCTGGTTCTCGGTGAGCCGGTTGCCGACCTTGTCGTAGGTGTAGGAGTGCCAGTAGGGGGCGGGGCCGCCGAGCGTCCCGGCGGCCGGGGCGCCCGCGCAGGTGGTCGTGGCTTGGGTCCAGGCCTCGGTCATCCGGCGCAGATGGTCGTAGGTGAAGCACTGGGTGTCGGTGCCGTCGCGGGAGACGTCCGACACGGAGAGCACATTGCCGACCTCGTCGTAGCGGTAGGTGTTCGCCTGGTCGACGCCCGCGACGTCCTGGCGGTCCACCCGGGAGGTGGCGAGGCGCTGAGTGCCCCATTCATAGGTGTTGGTGGCCCAGACGGGCTTGCCGCCGCTGTTGGAGAGCTCGAACTGGAGCGGTTTGCCAGTGAGGCTGTAGCTGGCTTTCGCCGCCACGCCTTCCCTGCCGGAGACCCCTGTGAGCCGCAGTGTGTCGTCCTCGTAGGAGAACACCACACTGCTCGCGGACAGTGCACCGGCCTTGGGGTAACCGACGCCTGCCACCTGGCCGGACACGTTGTAGGACGTACCCGTCAGATAGGTGCCCTGGAGTTCGCCCTCGGTGGACGGCACGGTGATGGTGGTGCGCAGCGGCCGGTAGAGACGGTCGTAGGCAACGACTTTGGAGGTGTATGCCTGGCCGCCGCTGTAGCGGGTGGACTCGGCCAGGTAGCCCTTGGCTCCACTGATCGTGTCGTACACCCACTGGGCGCGCAGCGTGCCGGTGGCGGAGCCTTCGCGCAGCTCGGTCTTGCGGCCGAGGCCGTCGTAGGCGTAGGCGAGGGTGGTGTTGCGCGCGTCCTTCGTGGAGGTCAGCCGGCCCCGGTCGTCGTAGCCGTACTGGACGGTTCCCTTGTCCGGATCAGTGGACTCGGTGAGCTGGCCGAGCGGATCGTAGGTGTACGTCCAGTTGTTGCCCGCAGCGTCGCTGACCTTCGACAAGGAACCGGCCGGGCTGAAGGCGTACTTGGTGGTGTCGTACCCGGAGTTCACGGTGCGCTGGTGGTGCTGGCGCAATTCGGTGGTCTGGCCGCGGGCATTGGTCAGCGTGGTGGTGGCGGTGCCACCGACCGGCGGGATGACCGTGGTGCGATCGCCGCCGTGGATCGTTGTTGTGATGCCCAGAACCTTGCCGCCGTCGCCGTTGCCGGCGATCTGCCGCGACTCGGTCTGTCGGCCCAGGCCGTCGTAGGTGAAGTGGTTCTGGGTCTCCACCGCCAGCGCGTCCTGTGGCTTGACCAGTGTCGTCGATGGCTTGGTCGTGGCGTAGTACGGCGCGAACTCCTTGGCTGTCAGGCCGCGTTCGTCGTAGAAGGTGTCGGTGAGCAGCCGGCCGCCGGTCGGGCCGGGGTCCTGGGTCTGGCGGGGGCGCAGGAATCCGTCGTAGAGGGTGTACGAGGTGCGCTGGGCGCCGTTGTTGCCGAGGGTCTTGGTGCCGACGGCGATCGGTTGGCCGTCGATCACTGTGTAGGTGAACTCATAGTGCGGGGTGAGGCTGACCAGCCGGTCGGGAAGCCACACCTTGGTGGAGCGGCCGAGCGCGTCGTACGCGTGCTGGGTGACCTTGCCGTTGGTGTCGGTCTGGGTGAGCGGCAGTCCGCGCAGCGTGTCGCGCGTGACGGTGGTCGACTGTGCGGTGGCCGCGTCGCCGGTCGTCGCAGGCGGTGTGGTCACCTTCGCGGAGGTGGGGAAGCCGGTGGCCGGGGTGTACACCGTGGTGGTGGTCCGGCCGTCCGCGCGGGCGGTGCGGGTGAGCGTGCCGGATGTGACGGTGACGGTCGCGGTCAGGTCGGTCTCGGTCAGCTTGCGGCCGTACGCGTCGTAGGTGGCACCGGCCTCGACATAGCTCGCGGTGGTGCCGTCGTGCGACTTGAGCAGAGCGGTCGCGGTGGCCAGGCCTCTGCTGGGCGCGGCTTCGTAGGCGCCGCCGTCGTAGGCGGTGCGCGCGTCGGAAACGACGTCCTTGGCACGGTCGGTGGCGGCCTCGCACGCCTTGGCGACCGTCTCGGCGCGGGAGGGCAGGGTGAGGATGTTGGCGGTGGCGTTGGTGGCGTAGGTGGTGCGGGTGCACTTGTTGTCGGCGGCGGTGGTCGTGTCGCCCTGGTCGTCGGTCTGGGTGACGCGTCCGGCGATCGTGTCGAAAGTGGTGTCGCTCGAGGTGGTACGCCAGTCGATGCCGGCGCCGTCGTCCAGCGAGGTCCAACTCTTCGTGCTGCCGGTACCGCTGAAGTTGGCGGTTACCGTGCCCCAGTCGCGGACCTTCTTCGCGGTCTCGTGATGCCAGGGCCGGTTCACGGTCTTCGCCAGTACCTTGCCGCCCGGGCCGGAGTAGCTGACCGTTTTGTAGCCGAAACCGGCCGCCGAATCATGGTCGGTGATCGGGTCGCCCTCGCCGGCGCCGAGCGGGACGGTGACGTCCTTGGTGCCGCCGGAGGGAGTTGCCCGGTCGCCGTCCATGCCCCGCAGGAAGTAGCTGTCCGCTTGCGACTTCATGGCGGCGGCGCCGCCCTGGCCACCGGTCTGGACCCGTACCTGGCCATAACCCCGCCATTGGGACCAGGTCTTGGACTTCTCCTTCGTCAGCCCGTCGTCATCGTCGTAGTGCCAGGCCGCGCCACCCAGATAGTTGTACGTGGTGACCTGGTCCGGAGAACCGCCGGTGCGGTCGGTGGCGGTCACCGTGGCCACGACGTACTTGTTGAACCAGTGCAGAGTCGGGTCGACGGTCGAATCACCGCCGATGTACTGCGGGAAGCAGCGGGTGGTGTTCGTCTGCGGGGTCGGCAGGGCGTCGAAATCGCAGACCGGGGCCGAATAGCCGACGTCGATCTGGCCACCCGCCTCATCGGCAATGGTGGACAGCCGGTCCTTGATGAACGGGGCGAAGCCGTCGCCGGTCTTGTCCAGGCGGTTGGCGAGCTGAGTGTAGGAGAACGTGGTTTTCGGCAGGCTGATCGCCGGGGTGCCGGTGTGCCCGGTGCGCTGAATGGAGTTGAGCAGCAGTTGGTAGTCGGTGTCGGCCATGCCCCAACGGTGGGTGAGCGCCCACGAGTCGACGTTCTTGTACGTGTTCGCTTCGAGGACCTGGGTGGTGACACCGGTCAGCCGCTTACGGGTGAAGAACACCGGCGAGAGTCGGCCCTTGTCGCAGCCCTCGACCGCTGTGCAGTTGAGATCCCACGGGGTGTCATACCAGTAGAACTGGTCGTTGGCGATCGAGTCGCAGTCCGCTTGCGCGTCGGGAATACAGCGCTCGCCACTGGTGAAGTCGACCTTGGCGAGCGCTTTGGTCGTATACATCGAGGAGTTCTTCAGGCCGTACTCGACACGGTCGACGTATCCGCCGCGCGTGTAGCGGGTGTTGTCCGCGGCCTTGAGGTTGCGGCCGTAGGAGTTCTCTTCCTTGTCGTAGTAGTAGGCGATGGCGTTGCCGAGCGGGTCGACGACATAGTCGAGGTTCCAGCGCCAGCCCTGCTGGCACCAGGAGTCGGCGAACGTCGAGGCGTGGCAGGGCTCGCCGGAACCATTGCCGAAGACGGGCACGGTCCAGGTGGAGTCCGTTGTCTCATTGCCACCGGCCCAGCCGGGCAGCCGGTTGTAGCCGAAGTAGTACTGGGTGCCGTCCGGAGTGGTGACCTTCCAGTACTCGTCGTCCCGGGCGCCATTGGACCGTACGTCGCTGCTGGTGCCATAAATCCGCTGGACCTTGGTGCCGTCGTCGTTCTTCAGCTTGAAGGAGTTGGTGCCGTTGGGCACCAGCTCGCCGCCCTTGCCGTTGAACGAGATGAACGCGTTGTCGTAGGCCCAGCACAGATCGCCCGGCTTGCCGCCGTCCGCGTTCTCCACCCCGTCGTCCGCGCACCCCTTGTAGCGGCGCTCAATGGAGCCCGGCCACATATCGAAGCCGTCACCCACCCAGGAGGACTGGTTGTTGCTGTTCCCGGTGCGGCCGTCGACCGCTCCCGAGGAATACGACAGGCCCACACTGGGCGTCAGCCCGCCCGGGACCTGGGGTGCCGGCATGTCGTACGACCAGCTGAAGTCGCCGGTGTTGAGACTGGTACTCCAAGCTGCCGACGGCGACAGCGGCGTCGCCTTGTAGTCACCGGCAGCACTCTCCTCGTCCGCCACCGCCGCGAGGACGGTCGCTCCAGCGGCGCTCAAGGGTACGGCGTCGGCGGTCAAGGTCTGCTGTTCCGTGTCGTTGACCGTCCCGGCCACCGGTCGGGAGGTGCGGCACCGTTCCTTCTCGGGGGTTGTCAGCGCGCAGGCGGGCAGCTCGACGAGGGTCAGCCGGGAGGCGTAGCCGCCGCCGAAAGCCCCGGCGAAGGAGGAGTAGTCAAGCTCGGCCCTCACGACACCAGGCCCGGCAGCGTCCTTGGACTTCAGAGTGAACAGCAGTCCGTCCGAGCCGGCACGCTCCGCGGCCTGGTGGCCAAGCACCCGGGCTTCGACCGCTCCACTGGCCGCCTTCGCGCCCTTCTTGCCGGACACATCCAGCATCAGTGGCAGGTCGCCGGCCCTGACCGGGTGGGATGAGAAACGACCCTTTGGCGTTGCCTTTGCCATGTCCGGCAGTTCGACCACAGCGGATGCCGCCTTCGGCCACTCCGCGCGAGGCCTCTCCTGCGGAGTCCGTGATCCCTTCATGAGCGTGCGAGGGATGCCTCCCACCGCCGTGACGGGCACCGGCCGCTCCGCCGTGGGCAGATCGGGGCGGCCCTTGCCGCTGTCGGCGGCCACGACCGGCTGCGCCACGGCTTGCAGCAGGGTCGCGACCATGAGCGTGGCGGACCAGAGGGCGACACGGTGGCGTATGGCCCGCATCCGACTGCTTCTTCTACCGTTCATCGTTGTTCTTCATCCCTCACTGCGGACGCATGGCATGGGCCGTGGCAGGCGGAAGCTCTGTCAACGGGGCGCAAGGAGCTGCGGGTTGGCGGAACGGGATCAGTCGCCCGAGGGCACTGTGGTGTCGGTGCCCGGCAGGCCGCGCGCGAGGTGCGAGATCTGCGTGTCGGTCAGCGCGCCCTGGAAAGTCCACAGGTCCGACACGGCACCGGGCCAGTACTCGCCCCAGGTGCTGGTGCCGGTCTTGGCCCGGCCGAGCTGAAGGTTCTGGACAGCCGGGAAGGTCAGCACGTTCTCGGCGGACGAGTCCGCGTCAGCGCAGCCCACGACATCCGGTTCGCCGTTCGCGTCAGCATCCACACAGGACACCTGTTCCAGTTGGCCGTTCACGTAAAGCCGCGCCTCGTGGGCGAAGCCGTCGTAGACCACTGCCAGATGGTTCCAGTCCTGCACGCTGTAGAACTGTCGGTTGTCCACGCGGGTGGCGGCGGCGTCGGTGGTGTCCGCTTCGGCCATCTCGATTCGCCAGCGGCCGGCATCGGTGTCCGGCGTGCCGCTCGGTACGTACCGGATCGCGAGGGCGTTCTTGTTGGTGCCCGGCGCGCTGAGCAGCGAGACGCTGCCGGTGGGCTGGGCCGCCGCCTGGGCAAAGGCGCTGATGGTGAAGCTGGCGGAGGTGTCGGTGGTCACCTTGCCGGACGCGGTCGCCGCGTAGTCGTTGACGCCGTCCAATGTCACGCCGCCGTCGACCCAGCCGGATCCGATGGCCGCTCCGTTGTTCAGGGTCATGCCGACTCCCGCGGCGGAGGCGTCCGGGGCGACCGCCGGGCTGCCGGTGGCCGACTCGAACTTCCAGCGGGCGTTGACCAGGGGACGCTGTTTGAACAGCTGCCGCACCTCGTCATCGGACACGGCCCTGTCGTACAGCCGCACGTCGTCCATGTCGCCCTTGAGCGTGCTGCTCACCCCGCCCGTCGTGGTCAGCCCACTGCCCAGGACGACCGGGCCGGTGGACAGCCATTGGCTGGTGAACGCCGTGCTGGCCTGCAATACGCCATTGACGTAGAGCCGGATCTTCGAGGCGTCCGAATCGTAGACGCCCACCACGTGGTTCCACTCGCCGAACCGGCCGGCGGCACAGTTGGTGTTGGCCTGACAGGCGGTCTGGGTGGCGCGCAACAGGGGCGCATCCGCGGTGTCGGATTCCGGCCGCGAGAACACCCAGCCGCCCAGCGCCGAGGAGTGGTAGAGCTCGAAACCCCGCCGCAACCCGCCCTCCTGCGTGACCGCCGCCATCGCCCTGGCTTCCTTGTCCTTGGGCAGACGCACCCAGGCCGCCACCGCGAAGCTGTGGAAGGTATTCAGAACCGGACGGCCGGTGGTGGCGTAGTCGTCGACGCCATCGAAGGTCACAGCTCGCCCGTTGACCCCGGTCACCCCGGGTGCGGCGCCGCCGCGGAGCACCGCATCCGCGGCCTGGGCCCGCCCGGTCACCGAGGTGGCACCGACGGCCTCGTCCAAAGGCCAGACCAGCTTCGCGGGCCGGTTGGTGTCCACCGGTTGCTTGGCGGCCAGCCTGGTCACCTGGGCTTCATTGAGCTGGTAATCGAAGAGCTGGACGTCGTCGAGCGAACCGGGAAAGAAGCTGCTCACGGTCCCCTCATGGGAGGCCGCACCCAGGATCGTGCCGCCCCGGGCGTCCCAAGGGTTGGTGGTGATCGGGGCGGTGCCGACCAGCTTGCCGTCGATGTACAGCTTCAGCAGCTGGCTGGGGTAGTCGAAGACCCCCACCACATGCGTCCATGTGCCCAGCCGCGCGGCGGCACATGCTGTGTCCCCACTGGCGCAGGCCGGCTGAGTGGCTCGTATCGCTTCCGTACCGGTGGCGGAGTCGGTGCTGTGCCGCAGGAACACCCAGCCACCCACCGCCGACGAGTGGTACAGCTCGAAACCGCTGCGGTGCTGACCCGGCTGGGAGAGTGCGGTGGTCGCAGCATCGGGTTTGTCGGAGGGCAGCTTCGCCCACAGGGACACCGAGAAGCTCTTGGCGGTGTTGAGTACCGGTGAGCTACTGGCCGCATAGTCGTCCGTGCCGTCCAGCGCCAGCCCGGTGCCGGACGCTCCCTCACCACCCGTTGCGGCCCCGTTGCGCAGTTCAGCGGGCCAGGCGCCGCCGGCTCCGGCCACGCTGGTCATGCCGGAGGTCTCGTCCATCTGCCAGGACAGCCGGTCCGGTTGGCCCGCCCGGACCCGAAACGTATACGTGCGGGGCTCGGAGCCATTGCCCGCCGCGTCGAAGGCCTGCGCCGTGATGAAGTTGACACCCGGTTTGGTCGGCATGAACGACATCGTCTTCGCGCCGCCGCCTGAAGTGGTCAGCGTGTGCGCGCTACTGGGCGAGGTGTTGATGCCGAACCAGTACTTGCTGACGTCGGACGAGGAGGAGTCGATGGTGAAGGTGCCGTACCGGCCCACCCCGTCCCACCAAGGATCATCCGGATCAGCAACGTCGGACGGCGGATACTGCGCCGAGGTGATCGAAGGACCGGCCGGTACAGCGGTGTCGTACATGAAGTGACAGCCGTTGGCGTTCTGCCAGCTCCACGGCGACCACTGCGCCCCGTCCCAGGACCGGACGTGCCAGTCGGCATGCTTGTTCTTCGGAATGCTGCTGGGCAGCGGCATCGAGAAGTCGGAACCGCTCTTCTTGCTCGTCGTCGTTGCCGAGGTCCACCGGGCC
Source organism: Streptomyces sp. NPDC020681 (assembly GCF_044334895.1). Lineage (NCBI taxonomy): Bacteria > Bacillati > Actinomycetota > Actinomycetes > Kitasatosporales > Streptomycetaceae > Streptomyces > Streptomyces sp. NPDC020681. Next base: position 78,698 of record NZ_JBIRTX010000018.1, read on the forward strand.
TTCCATCCGCCGCCGTCACCCGCGTCCCATGACGCCTGGAACTGCACCGAGACCGGGTCCCCGTCAGGGTCGGTGACGTCGTTGGCGCGTACCGTCGCGGCAGAGCGGATCCGCACCATCTTGTCGGACTTCACACAGGGGCCGCCCGGGTCCATGGTCAGCTGCGAGGTGCCGATCCGGGGCGGTGGACGGTTGTACTTCACCCGCAGAAAGGCATCGTCCGAGAACCGCTTCCAGGTGTAGCGGTCGGACTCGTTGCTGGCCCGCATCCCGAAGGTGATGTCGGGCCAGTTCTTGGCTGCTGCTGTGGCGACCGCGCCCTTCACATCGAACTCGGCGTCCGCGGAGGCGCAGCCGTCGTAGCCGTGGGCGAAGCTGCGGGTCTGGATGTGGTCGAGCCAGAAGTCCGAACTGTCCTGGGAGTTCCAGGTGGTGGAGGAGGAGATGCCCTTCGTGCGCCAGAGCTGCACCTCGCGGTTCTCACAGGACGCTGCGTGTGTCTCCCGGACGACGAACTCCGCGGACAGGATGGTCCGACCGGCGAACTTGGTCGTCGGGATCCGGTAGAAGAGCCGCTTCACGTCGTACGGGGCGCAATACGACCAGCCGCAGTAGCCGAGGCCGGCGTCCGAGTTGCCATTGAACTTCCACTGCGGGGAACTGGCCCAGTACCTGGATGCCATGGTCCACGCGGAAGCCTTGGGCGTGTACCACTGCGGGTCGATGAAGACCGGGTACACGGTCTCGGGATCCGTCAGAATGCCTCGGTCCGGGGTGAGCACCAACTCGCCCCCGCCCGGAGCGATGTCGACGCCGACCGGCTCCAGGCGGCCCGACTCGCCGGCGCCGGGCTCCTCCCCGGCCGACTCCGCCTCAGCCGCGTCCCTCATCGACTCGGCTGATGCGGACTTCGCTGCCGTTCCGGCCCCGGTGGCCGCCTGCTGGGAGGAGGCCGTGCTCTGCTGCGCGGACGCCGGACTCTGCCCACCCGGGCTGGAGTCCCACATCACGGGGGTGGGCGCCTCGAAGACGACACCGCCTGCGCCTTTGTCGACCGCCTCGAGACCGCCGCTCGTGGTCTCGCGCACCGCCAGACCCTTCGCCGCCAACTGAAGCCGCAGTTGGGCGAGTTCCGTGCTCTTCGCGGCCTCGGCCGACTTGACCACCAGAAGTTGGGTGAAGCCCTCGGGCCTCGCCGCGAGCCGGAGATCCACGTCCGGCAGGACGTCGGGGTAGGTGGCCGTGTCGCCGTCCAGCGTCGGTGCCGGCAGGTCGTTGCGCCACGAAAGTTCGAGGGTCCGCCCCGCACGCTCCATCCGCACCAGCGGGCCGTCGCCGCCCCCGGAGAACGCCAGACCTACCGACGCGGCCTTCGGAGACACCATCCCCGCCTTCGTCGGCGTCAGGGTCGTGTCGATGGAACGCCACTCGCCATCCACTCGCGTACGAACCGGGCGCAGGTATTCCCGCGCCTCGAGCGCACCATCGGGGGTCGCGAACACATCGCGGCTTTCGCCCCGCAGCGACGTCACCTCGACGTTCTTGCCCGTACGACGCGCTTCGGCCGAGGCGGTTTCCTCGGACACCTGCCCGGAACCCGCCCCTGGCGCGGCGGCCGGGGACGCAGTCGCCGGTCTTGCAACAGCCGCAGCAGGCACGGATAACGCACCCGCTGCGGACACTGTCCCCGCAGCCATCAAGGTCGCGAGCCCCCAGGCCATCCAACGGGTAGATCTCTCATTTCTCCCACGCACGTGCCCACGCCGAAACATCCCCAGCCCCTCCCCAAGGCGCGCACACGATCACCACGTGCGAGCAAGGGATGACGCTAGAGACACCTGCAATAGACCGTCCATACGCGCGAATCGCCACATTCGCGGGCAACCCGAATACTCGCCGCAGGAACGCCTATGACTTGCATCACCAATCCGGGCGCCGGGCAAACGGCAGCTGATCTGTGCGAGCACTACAGGTAACGCGACTATGTGCCGGAAGGCTGACGCGGCGGTTCCTGGAGACCGCCCAGGCATGGTGTCAACGGCACTTCGCGCTACGTGTCTTAACACGGGAGAAGGAAGCATGACCGACCACAGCGAAATCCGAACGGCGTTCATCCTTCACCCACCGGTGGACGACGCCGCCTCATGGCACATGACAGTCGACGGATTTGTCCATGCACTCACCCAGTCCTTTCCCGGCGCCTTTACGAAGCTGCGCACCAGTCGTCTTCGAGCCACCGACGCGGTCGACTTCGAAGTAGAGATCGAGACGGGAATCTGGGTGGAAGGGAACGCTCAGACACCCGTGCCGGAGTGCGGTGTCATCACCTTGGCCGCGGCGACGGCCGTCGAAGCGGCCAAGTTCGCGATGTGGGTACGAGACGGCCTCATCCCCGCGCCGGGGCTCCTGCGGTTCAGCACGGGGCAGGCGATGGAAGCCGGCAGGGACGAGGAGTGGGTACTCCCAGCCGTAGGCGGGGCCGACGTAGTGGCGCAAGCTCTCCTTCAGCACCTGGAGAGGATCGGCTGACGCCGTGTCCGCGGACAGCCGCGGAGCGTCCTGGTCCCTCTATCCTTCTCCCCATGGTTCGCATCTCTTCTCAGATGGTCCCGCTCGACACTCCAGCGCCCGATTTCTCATTGCCCGAGCTGGGCGGTAAAACCGTCTCCCTCGGCGACTATGCGGAAGCACCGGCCCTGCTCGTCATGTTCGTCTGCAATCACTGCCCTTACGTCAAGCACGTGGAGCGCGGGCTCGCCGAGACGCTCGCAGAGTTTCCGACGCTGGCAGTGGTGGCCATCTGCTCGAACGACACAGTGGCCTACCCTGACGACGGCCCCGGCCGACTGCGCGAACAGGCCGAACGCGCCGGATGGACATTCCCGTACCTCATCGACGAATCCCAGGATGTGGCACGGGCGTACAACGCGGCCTGCACGCCGGATTTCTTCCTCTACGACGCCGAGAAGAAGCTGGCCTACCGCGGCCGTCTCGACGAATCCACTCCGGGGAACGGCAAGCCGGTCACCGGCGAGAGCCTGGCCGCCGCGATCAGACTGGTTCTCGCGGGCGAGGCCGTCCCGGAACCGCACCAACCGAGCTTGGGATGCAACATCAAATGGCGTGACTGAGCGGTTGCGACCGGGCCGACATGCGGCAGTCGATCTCTGCTCTCCTTGAGCACCTGGAGACGATCGGCTGACGCCGTGTCGGCCGGCGCCGGGCATTGCGGAAATGGCCCCAGACCCGTTCCAGACCCTCCACCGGCGACCGTTCAGACGTGGAGCCGGGTTCTCTGCCAGGGGTCTTGAGTCTTTGATGGCGAGCCCTCCTGTGGTGCGGTGCACCGGGGCGTGGGGACCTCGATCCGGTCAGCGTGACGGGCGGTAGTCGATCTCGGCCCAGACCGTGCCCAGACCGTGCCCAGACTGTCTTGCAGCGCGGCGGGCCTCCTCGATGCGTACCGTGCCGGAGTCGCTGACCGTGAGCGTCAGGCGGACGTCGCGGCCCGGAACCCGGCCGTGCAGCGCCGCATTCCTGGCGCGTGGAAGACAGCAGCACGGTGAAGTGGCGTACAGACGCCGCGGTCTGGGTGATTTCTCGGTTCACGTCACTCAGCGTGGCCGCGCGCGCCTACGCTGAACAGCAATGGAGTCGGTACGCAGCGTAACTGTCCGGGCGGGGTCCGGGTGCCTCTGGGCAGTGCGGACGGGTGGAGGGCGGCGGGATGGACGACGGTACGGAGCAGCAGAGTTGGGACGACGAGAGCGGGGCGGTCCTGAGGGCGGTCGGCCGTCAGCTCAAGGCGTGGCGGGAGGCGGCGGGGCTCCGGCGGGCGGAGTTGGGCGAGGCGATTGGGTACAGCGAGGAGCAGGTCGCCTCTATGGAGCGTGGGCGGCGAGTGCCGAAGGATGTGTATCTGCAGAGGGCGGATGACGTCCTGGGCGCGGGCGGCAAGATCATCGCGATGCAGAAGGACGTGGCGGAGGCGAGGTATCCGAAGCAGATCCGGGATCTGGCGAAGCTGGAAGCGGAGGCCGTCGAACTCGGCGCGTTCAACAATTCCGTTGTCCATGGGCTGTTGCAGACCGAGGAATACGCGCGGGCGCTGTTTGGTATGAAACGGCCTCTGTACTCGCAAGACACCATCGAGCGGGGCGTCGGCGCCCGGATGGCGCGGCAGGAGATCATCGACGAGTCGAAGACCCTGCCCGTTTTCAGCTTCGTCCAGGACGAGGTGACCCTCCGCCGCCCGCTCGGAGGCAGAATGGTGCAGCGACGCCAGCTCGAACACCTGTTGAAGGTAGGGCAGTTGCGAAACGTCGAGATCCAGGTGATGCCGACGGATTGCGAGGATCATGCCGGACTGGACGGCGGATTCCGGATCTTCAAACTCCGGAGCGGCATCACGCTGGGGTACACGGAGGTACTGAACGTCTCTCGACTGATCTCGGTACCGAGGGAAGTGCAGTTCCTGGAAATGCAGTATGGAAGCATCCGAGCGCAGGCGCTCACGCCGAGAGAGTCGCTTTCCTTCCTCGAGAAAGTGCTGGGAGAGACATGAGCGTTGAGTCCGAGCTGCGGTGGTTCAAGAGCAGCTACAGCAGCAGCGACGTGAACTCCGACTGCGTCGAGGTCGCCACCACCCCCCGCACCGTCCACGTACGCGACTCGAAGAACACAACCGGCCAACAGCTCGCAATCGCCCCCCACGTATGGGCAGACTTCGTCGCATACGCCGCCAACCGCTGACCGCCCAGGAGGCACCGGCATGGACTGGACGCTCGAAGTCATCGTGGTACCCGTCAGTGACGTGGACCGGGCCAAGGAGTTCTACCGAGACAAGGTCGGCTTCAACGTCGACATCGACACCCGGGTCACCGACGAGACCCGGATCGTCCAGCTGACGCCTCCCGGGTCCGGGTGTTCCATCGTCATCGGCGAGGGGATCCCGACTCCCGACGGGCGCGCGCCGGAGCCCGGGTCGTACATCGGGCTTCAGCTCGTCGTCGCGGACATCAAGGCCGCACACGCCGAACTCGTCGAGCGGGGCGTCGAGGTGACCGACCCGATGGAGATCGCTCCGGGCGACGGCGGGACCTTTATGCACTTCGCGGACCCGGACGGGAACGCCTGGGCCGTGCAGGAGTACCGCGTACGGGCCACCAAGCCGCTGTACGAGGCGCTGCGGCCGGGCGGCGACGAGGCCTAGGCTCGGGTACATGCGGATCTCCGTCTCCTCCGACATGGACGAACCCGTGGCCCGCACCCTCGTCGAGGAGCTGCGCGGCCGCGGGCACGAGGTGCTGACGCACGGGGCGCTGCGGGCCGGGGACGATGCCGAGTGGGCGGCGTGTTCGGAGGCCGCCGCGCGGGACGTGGTGGACGGGCGGGCCGAGCAGGCCGTCGTGTGCTGCTGGACCGGCACCGGAGCGTCCATCGCGGCGAACAAGGTGCCGGGCGTGCGGGCCGCGCTGTGCACCGATGCGTACACGGCGGACGGCGCCCGGCGCTGGAACGACGCGAACGTACTCGCGCTGAGCCTGCGGCTGACCTCCGAGCCGCTGCTCAAGGAGATCCTCGACGCGTGGTTCGCGGGCGAGGCAAGCCCTGATCCCGACGATCGCGCGAACATCGCGCACGTCTCGCGCATCGAGTAGGAGCATGCGCGCGGCCCGGGTCAGGGCAGAACGCCTTGGCCCGGGCCTGCGCGAAAGTGACAGCAGCGCCGTCGCGCCTACTGCTGCGGCGGCCTGCCTTCGCCGCCCGTGCCGTACTGGTCCTTCATCTTGTCCTGGCCCTGGTCGACCTGGCCGCTGTACTTGCCCTGCGTCTTGTCGTCGGCCATGTCGCCGGCCTTGTCGACGCCCTTGTCGGCCTGCTCCTCGTGGCCCTTCAGCATGTGCTTGAGCTTGTCCATCATGGACATCTGGTCTTCCTCTCCCTGCATGAGCCCCCACACGTTCCAGGGTCACCGCACACCACGGGGTTCGCATCCGCACGGAAGTGTCCCGGAGACACGATGCCGAATGCGGACAGATTCTGACCTAGTTCGTGGCTAGCCTCGTGCACACGAAATCCACGAGAGGACACCGTCATGCTGCGAGGATTCGCCACCGTCAACTTCTGGGCAGCCGACCTGGACGCGGCCAAGACCTGGTACACCGATGTGCTCGGCATCGCGCCGTACTTCGAGCGGCCGGGATACGCCGAGTTCCGCATCGGCGACTACCAGCACGAGCTCGGCCTGGTCGACGCGAAGTACGCGCCCAGCGGCCAGGGAAACGGCCAGAGCGCGCCGGGCGGAGCCGTCATGTACTGGGCGGTCGACGACCTGGAGGGGACGCTGGAGAAGCTGCTCGCCAAGGGCGCGAAGGAGTACCAGCCGCTGACCGCCCACGGCGACGGTGGCTTCGTCACCGCCTCCGTGGTCGACCCCTTCGGGAACGTCCTCGGCATCATGACCAACCCGCACTACATGGAGATCCTCGGCGCCAAGGCCTGAAAAAGCTGAGGCCCTGCGCTGCCGTTGGTCTCAGGTCGATGTCGCGATCATGGCGGCTACAGGTCGTGGCGGGTGGCCGTCTCGCCGCAAAACCCGCGTCCCGGGCGCCCGGGAACAACCATTCACCCAGGTCGTAGGTCTCCTCTGCGACGTGTCGCCACGCCTGGAGGGGATCATGAAGGCAGGCAGAGCCATGGCTGTCGCCGCCGTTACCGCCGCCACACTGCTCGCCGCAGCCCCGCCGGGGAACGCGGACACGAAGTCCGTCGACCCACTGCATTGGTGCAACTGGACACACCACCCGGACCTGCCTGTGGTACCGCCGTTCGAATTCGCCTTCGAAGGCGCACCCCGCAACATCGTCGACGGCAGCGGCTGGCACACCTTCTCCGTGCACATCACGGGCAAGCACAAGACACCTGGCCGCAACGACTTCAGGTGGCACGCGGCCGTCTACAACCGGAAGCTCGGGAGGACCGAAGAGCCGCGAAGGAGCATGCCCGGCGCCAGGATCGAGTACCGGGACTCACAGGGACACTGGCGGCCGGTTCACTGGGATCGTCTCCGCGACGCCCCGCTGACAACGGGCGGATTGGACGACTCGCAGAAGCTGAGGCTGCGGGTGAAGGCCGACTCCGGTCCCTCCGACGGCCTCGCCTACCTCCACGTGTCCGCGGGTGACCAGATACCGCCACCCCCGCATCCGCCGGAGGAGCCGTGGTTCGAGGAAGGCCCGTGTCTGGACGGCTCACTCGACACACAGGCCATCCGCTTCGTGCCCGGCGTCCTGGGCATCCCCGTCGTGCTCGGCATCGCGGCCGGGGCCGGGGCCGGGATGGTGGCCGTGGGTGTGATCGTGGTCCGCAGACGCAGACGCAGAGGGCTCAAGACCTCGGAGGCGTGACAGGGCGGAGTCGCACGCCAAGTACTCCTACAAGAACGGCGATCCGATCGCACGCACCAGCTCCGGCGGCAGCGGCCTCGCCTCCGCCAGTGCACCCGGTTCGCCTGCCGGCCGGCGTCGGCCGTCGCCGCGTCCCACCAGATTCGTCCGGCTGCCTCAGCAGCAGCCCGCGCCTCGGGTGATCCCGCTCGATAGGCGACCCGCTCGGAACGGACTTACGGTCGAACAGGGGGCGCTGTACCGATGTGGAGCCAGCGCTTCCGCGGCTCAGTCGCGTCGGCAACACCAACAGGAGATGATCCATCCGCCATGGCCACAGCCTCTGAAACCCCTGTTCTGGACACCCTGGCCGCGATGACGGTCGATTCGATCGAGCGGTGCGGGCTGACGCCGGAAATGTTCATGCTCACCCGCATCGCGGCCCTCGCCGCCTCGGACGCTCCGCCGATTTCCTACGTCGCCAACCTCGACCCTGCTCTCAAGTCCGGCATGACCGCCGAACAGCTCCAGGACGTCCTGGTCGCCATCGCCCCCATTGTGGGCACGGCCCGCGTCATGACGGCAGGCAGCAACATCGCCAAAGCACTCGGCATCTCCATCGCCGTGGCCGACGCCGAGGCCCAGACCCAGGGCTGACAACAGACCCACCCGGCAGCGCCCACGCCTCGGCCGGCCTACGCAGGACCGCCGGTGCCGGCGGGCGCTGCGCCGGGTGCCACGACACCCGCAGGGTCAGACAGGAGGCCTTCGATGCCCGAGGACTCGACCTCGAAGACAGCGATGAGGATGGCTCCGGACGCCACACGCGAGGAGCGCGCGGCCTTCGGCAAGGAAGCCAGACGCCGCTCACCCCGCTCGGGGCACGCCGCGTACCAGCCGTCGTCGGGCAGGCCGGACCCGCTGGCCATCCTGGAGGAGCAGTCCGCGTCACGGGTCCCCGAGCTCGTGCCGATCCGCTACAGCCGGATGACCGAGTCCCCATTCCGCTTCTACCGGGGCGCAGCCGCGATCATGGCGTCCGACCTGGCCGACAGCCCGGACTCGGGGATCAGGGCCCAGCTGTGCGGGGACGCGCACATGCTGAACTTCCGGCTGCTCGCCTCGCCGGAGCGCGATTTGATGTTCGACATCAACGACTTCGACGAGACACTGCCGGGCCCCTGGGAATGGGACGTCAAGAGGCTGTCGGCCAGTCTCGTCATCGCGGGCCGGGCGAACGGCTTCGACGACGCCGAGCGCGCCGACATCGTGACCTCCACGGTGCGTTCGTACCGCGAGGCGATGAGGCGCTTTGCGGGCATGGGCAACCTCGACGTCTGGTACGCGAAGATCGACGCAGAACGCCTCCAGGCCCTTACCGTGGACCTCCTCCACAAGCGCGGCCAGAAGCAACTGGGCAGGGCGCTGGCCAAGGCCCGCACCCGCGACAGCCTGCAGGTCTTCGACAAGCTCTCTGAGATGGTCGAAGGCCGGCCCAGGATCGCGGCCGACCCCCCGCTTCTCGTGCCAATCGGCGACCTGTTGCCAGACGTCGAGCGCAGCGCGCTGGAGCGCCAGTTCCAGGGCCTCGTGGAGCGCTACAGCCGTACTCTTCCGTCCGACCGGCGCGCGCTCCTGGCGGACTACAAGCTGGCGGACGTCGCCCGCAAGGTGGTCGGCGTCGGGAGCGTCGGCACCCGCTGCTGGATCTTCCTACTCCTCGGCCAGGACGGCCGTGACCCGCTCTTCCTGCAGGCCAAGGAGGCCGACACCTCCGTACTCGCCGCCCACGTCGGCGCAAGCCAGTACAGCCATCAGGGCGAGCGGGTGGTCTCGGGCCAGCGATTGATGCAAGCCGCCAGCGACATCTTCCTCGGCTGGGAGCGGGTGGAAGGGATCGACGGCAAACAGCGCGACTTCTACGTCCGCCAACTGCGTGACTGGAAGGGGGTCGCCATTGCGGAGAGGATGTGGCCGACGGCCATGCAGGCGTTCGGCGAGTTGTGCGGGCTCACGCTGGCTCGCGCGCATGCACGCTCCGGGGACCGGGTCGCGATCGCCGCATACCTCGGCAAGGGCGACTCGTTCGACCGGGCGCTCGCGGCGTTCGCGGAGGCATACGCCGACCAGAACGAGCGTGACCATCAGGCCCTGGTCGACGCGGTGAGCGCGGGCCGGCTGCCTGCGGAGGACCTGCCGACCACCTGACCCGGCGGACGCAACGGGAATCGCCGTAGCCGTGCTCTGCTCGCCGCTGCCCGGCTTCGGCTTGGCATCCGGGCTGGCTGTGGGACTGGCAGCAGCCTGCGCGGCGGTACTGCGCCTCCCGATCGCGGCGATGGTCCTGGCGACACTGCTCCTGGGGCCTGTTGCTGTGGCGCAGATGCCCGTCCTCGTCGTTGCCTCGGTGGTGTCCTTCATGTGCGCGGAACTGCTGCGCGGTCGAATCATGCGAACGCCCACGCCGTGAGAGCCGGCCGAGCCGCCGGGCGGCTCAGTCCTCGTCTCTGCCCAACCTCTGGGGAGGCCAGGGCGCGTCGGCTCCGGATTGGGCGTAGGCCAGGTTCAGGGCTGCCGAGATGACTCCGAGATGGCTGAACCCCTGAGGGAAGTTGCCGAGCAGCTCCCCGGTGTCTGGGTCGATCTCCTCCGCCAGCAGGCCGAGGTCGTTGGCGCAGTCCAGGACGCCGGCCAGGTATTTCTCTGCTTTCTCGGTGCGGCCGGCACGTGCCAGAGCGGCCGCCAGCCACAGGGTGCAGAAGACGAACGAGCCCTCCTCGCCCGACAGGCCGTCCGCCCCTACGTAGCGGTAGACATGTCCGTTGCGGGTCAACTCGGCTTCCGTCCGGTCGATCGTGGCGAGGATCCTGGGATCGTTCCCCGGCAGGAAGCCCCGCAGGCTCACCTGCAGCGAGGATGCATCGAGTTCGTCGTGGTCGAACGCCTGGAGGAACGCACCGGTCTTGGGGTCAACTCCCTTGGTCTCCAGAGTCGTCCGAATCTCCTGGCGGGCTTCCTCCCAACGCTCCCGCAACCCCGGCTCCTGAGCCAGCTCGCCGGCCATGTCGAGGAGGCGGATGCCGCAGTCGACAGCGGCCCATGCCATCAGTTTGGAAAAGACGAAATGCCGGCGCCCGCCGCGGATCTCCCAGATTCCCTCATCGGGCTCCTGCCAGCGCTTGATGTTGAGGTCCACCACGTCGCGCAGGAACCGCTCGCCGCGCGGGGCGATGATCTGCTGGCCGCGCAGCTTCAGGAGGAGCAGCGTCGCTTCCATCAGTTCGCCGTACGTATCCAGCTGGAACTGGTCCCACGCACCGTTTCCCACCCGGACCGGGCTTGAGGCGCGGTAGCCCTCCAGATGGTCCAGGCCGGCCTCGTGCAGCAGCCGTTCACCGCCGATGCCGTACATGATCTGCAGGTCCTCGGCCCGGCCTGCGGTCGTGCGCAGCAGCCAGGTACCGAACCCCTCCGCTTCCTCCGTATACCCGAGGGCGCCCAAAGCGCCCAGCATCGCCGAGGAGTCGCGCAGCCAGGTGTAACGGTAGTCCCAGTTGCGTTCTCCACCGATCTCCTCGGGGAGCGAAGTGGTGGGGGCCGCAGCCAGGGCACCGGTCTCGTCGTAGATGAGTCCCTTGAGCACCAGCGCGCTGCGCACCACGGCATCCCGGTGGGGGCCCTGATAGGTGCACCGCGCGGCCCAGTTGGTCCAGAACGTCACGGTCTCCGCCAGCCTGCCGTTCAGGTCGACGGGGGAATAGCGCTCGATGGTCAGCGCACCGGCCTGCGCGTAGGAGAGAGCCACGTGTGCAACCTGACCCTCCGTCAGGGTCGCCCGCGCAGTGCAGTTGCCGAGGTTGTCGACCTTGAGCGGTGCCAGCCCGCTCTGCAGAAGCAGGGAGTCCGGGCCACCGGTGACCACGACCACATCCTCGTCGTTCAGTTCCATGTACGGGACGGTCATCCCGTACTCGAACCTGGGGGCGAACTCCAGCTCCACGTCGACGGTGCCCGACTCGCTGCGCACGGTGCGCAGCAGCAGTCCGTCCGGGGGCCGCCGCTCGACCCGGCCGGGGCGGGTGAGGTCCTCACGCACCGGCAGGCAGTCCGTCACCGTGACGACTCCGGTAGCCGTGTCGAAGCGGGTCTCCAGCACGTTCGTGTCCGGCAGGTAGCGACGGCTGGCAGTGAACTGTCCTACCGGGGCTATGCGGAAGTAGCCGCCACGGTCCCGGTCCAGTATGCGGGCGAAGACCGATCTCCCGTCGAAGCGGTGGAAGCACGCCCATTCGACCGACGCATCCCGGCTCACCAGCGCCACGGAGTGGCAGTCGCTGAGGAACGCGTAGTCAGAGATCGGCGGGTAGTCGGTCTGGGCCATGTCGTTCAACTCCTTCAGGACGTGAAGTCGACGATCACCTTGATGTCGTTCTGCTCCCGGTCCAGGGCCTGATGGATGTCGTGCGGGGCGACCCGCCGTGTCACAAGTCCCTCCAGCCAGCCCCGGTCGGCTCGGGCGAGCTCCCTGGCGGCCAGGTAGTAGTGCCGGCGGTTGGCGTTGACGGAGCCGAAGACCGCGAGGTTCCGCAGAACGGCAGACGTGGCGAGCCCGTCCTCGATGCCGCCGGCGGACCCGCCCGTCAGCGAGCCGACGCCGGTGAGGCAGACGAGCCCGCCCGCGGCGACCACCTCGGCCGACTGCCGGATCAGGGCGGGCACGCCGGTGCACTCGACGACGATGTCGGGGTTCAGCCCCAGGTCGTTGACCGCTCCGGTGTGGTACTGGGCGCCGAGCGCCTCGACAAGCCGGGGCTTCGGGCCTGCTGTGACGCGGTCCAGGACATGCACCTCAAACCCCCGCTGCCGGCCCAGGAGCGCCGCGAGGAGCCCGATCGGCCCGGCACCGACGACAAGGACCACGTGAGGGTCCCAGAACGTCCGATGGCCGATGGCGACAAGGTGCTCCCACGCCTTGGCGACCACTGAAGCGGGCTCCAACAGCACCCCCACCACGCCGAGTTCCGGGTCCACCTTGACCAGGTAGTCGGGATCGCTGCGCCAGCGGTCGGCCATGAACCCATCGTGTTCCTTGATCCCGTGCTCCGTGTAGCGGCCGTTGGAGCACATGTCCCACTCGCCCACCGCGCAGTTCGGACACGGCTCCGGGTCAGGCATGCGGACGATGCCCACCACGTGGTCGCCGACGGCGGGACCTCGAGCGCCGGCGCGGACAACCCGGCCGAGGGATTCGTGTCCGAGGACCAACCGGTCCCTCCCCGGCGGCGCCCACCCGTACTGGCCGGCGGCGATCTCCGCGTCCGTGCCGCAGACCCCGACGGCGAGCGACTCCACGACCACGGACCCGGACTCGACCTCCGGCTCCGCGACCTCACTCAGCTCCAGCGAGCCGCTCTTCCCGGGTACCACCGTCACGGCACGCATGATCGCCTCGATTCTGCGTGTCAGCCGCCGACCCGCACAGCGGCCCGGCGCCCCTGGGCCGGCTGTCCAGGTCACATGCACCTTGGGCCTTCGCCTGCCGGTACCCCTCCTCTACCAATGTCTCTCTGCCCCCTGAGATCGGCGAGTCTTGCGAGGTTCCCGACGTCCGCGCGGCAGTCCCCCGCCCAGCGCGACAGCGAGGCTCGGCGCCGCACGGCCCAGAGACGGCCCAGGGCCACACAGACGCCGTAGGGCCGACGGTTCACGACCGCCGGCCCTACGTGCTGTTCAGTTGCGACAACCGTCCTGACCTGCGCTTACAGAACCGGCAGGTTCTTCCGCAGCTCGAACGCGGTCACCTCGGAGCGGTACTCCTCCCACTCCTGCTTCTTGTTCCGCAGGAAGAAGTCGAAGACATGCTCGCCCAGCGTCTCCGCCACCAGCTCGCTGCGCTCCATCAGCGTGATCGCCTCGCCCAGGTTCTGCGGCAGCGGTTCGATGCCCATCGCCCGGCGTTCCGCGTCCGAGAGCGCCCAGACGTCGTCGTCCGCGCCCGCCGGGAGTTCGTAGCCCTCTTCGATGCCCTTGAGGCCGGCCGCCAGCAGGACCGCGTACGTCAGATACGGGTTCGCGCCGGAGTCGATCGAACGGACCTCGACCCGGGCCGAGCCCGTCTTGCCCGGCTTGTACATCGGGACCCGGATCAGCGCCGAGCGGTTGTTGTGGCCCCAGCAGATGTACGAGGGAGCCTCGCCGCCCGCGCCCGCGCTGCGCGCCGAGCCGCCCCAGATGCGCTTGTACGAGTTGACCCACTGGTTCGTCACGGCCGAGATCTCCGCCGCGTGCTTGAGCAGGCCCGCGATGAAGGAGCGGCCGACCTTGGAGAGCTGGTACTCCGAGCCCGACTCGTAGAAGGCGTTCCGGTCGCCCTCGAAGAGCGAGAGGTGGGTGTGCATTCCGGAGCCGGGGTGCTCGCTGAACGGTTTCGGCATAAAGGTCGCCTGGACGCCCTGTTCCAGCGCGACCTGCTTCATGACCAGGCGGAACGTCATGATGTTGTCGGCCGTGGAGAGCGCGTCCGCGTAGCGGAGGTCGATCTCCTGCTGGCCGGGGGCGCCCTCGTGGTGGGAGAACTCCACCGAGATGCCCATCGATTCCAGCATCGTGATCGCCTGCCGGCGGAAGTCCATGCCGACGTTCTGCGGCGTGTGATCGAAGTAGCCGGAGTTGTCCGCGGGCACCGGGCGGGACCCGTCCAGCGGCTTGTCCTTCAGCAGGAAGAACTCGATCTCCGGGTGGGTGTAGAAGGTGAAGCCCAGATCCGAGGTCCTGGCGAGGATCCGCTTCAGCACAAAGCGCGGGTCCGCGAAGGACGGCGAGCCGTCGGGCATCAGGATGTCGCAGAACATCCGCGCCGTGCCCGGGGCCTCGGCGCGCCACGGCAGGATCTGGAAAGTGCTCGGGTCCGGCTTGGCGATCATGTCGGACTCGTATACACGGGCGAAGCCCTCGATGGCGGAGCCGTCGAAGCCGATGCCCTCGTCGAAGGCCTGCTCCAGCTCGGCGGGGGCCACCGCGACCGACTTCAGAAAGCCGAGAACATCGGTAAACCACAGGCGAACGAAGCGGATGTCGCGCTCTTCGAGCGTACGGAGCACGAATTCCTGCTGCTTATCCATTTCCACCCAATCCTTGCTGGTCAAGCCGCCTGCTCCCGCGAGCATCCCATCCGTGCGTTTCAGGCAGGTTGCGAAACCGGGGCTGAGGCCCATTGTGGGGCAGGTGTCACGAGGTGACGAGCCTGAGGTCCCCGGGTGATGAACCTGAGGTTCACCGGCTCCGGCTCGCCCACTACGATCGCCGCCATGGGGGGTCCGCGGCTCAGCCTCATCGCACGCACCGTGCGTCCCACGGCACTGCTCGGTGCCGTGGCGACGCTCTTCGGTGCGCTCTTCATCTGTCTGAGCCCGCCCGCCGAGCATGACATGTCCGCCGGGCACCACAGGTCGGCGTCCCGGTCGGCGTCGCTCTCGGCGTCCCTCTCGGCGTCCACGTCCGCCTCCCGGTCCGCGTCGGACGGCCCGGAAGCCGCGTACAGCTGTCCGTACGACGACGGCGCCTGCGGGCTGCTCCCGCTCGTCAGCCCCGCCGTGCTCACCGCGCCGCCGCCCGCCGCGCCGCTCGACGCGGGCGCGCAGCCTCCGCGTCTCGACCAGCCCCCGGGCACCGGTCCGCAGCACCCGTCCCAGGCCCAGCCGCGCGCCCCTGACCTGCACGTCCTTCAAGTGCTACGAACCTAGGCCGCCCCGCTCGGCCACCCCTGACCCCCCATCATCTGACGCATTTGACGAAGGACGACACTGATCATGGCTTCCCGCAACAACGACCGCCGCGCCCGAATAGAGGAAATGCGCCGCGCCGAGAAGGCCCGCGAGCGCCGTGGCCGCATCATCACCATCGCCATCAGCGGCGTGGTCGTCGCCGGCCTCGTCGGCTTCGGCGTGTACGTGCTCAACAAGGAGTCGGAGAAGAAGGAGCAGAAGGTCGCCGAGGCCAAGGCTCCCGTCACCGGCGAGAAGACCTGGGACGCGAAGAAGCTCGGCCGCAACCATGTCACCGAGGCCGTCAAGTACCCGATGAAGCCCCCGGTCGGCGGCGACCACAACCAGGCGTGGATGAACTGCAACGGCGACGTCTACAAGGAGCCGGTCGCCGAGATGAACGCCGTGCACTCGCTGGAGCACGGCGCGGTCTGGGTGACGTACAACGACAAGGCTCCCGCCGCCGAGGTCACCAAGCTGACCAAGCGCGTGAAGGACACTCCGTACTCGCTGATGAGCCCGGTCAAGGACCAGACCGGCGTGATCATGCTGAGCGCCTGGGGCAAGCAGCTCACCGTCGACAGCGCGGACGACCCGCGGGTGAGCCAGTTCTTCACCAAGTACGTGCAGGGCGCGCAGACTCCTGAGCCGGGCGCGGCCTGCACCGGCGGTCTGGCCGGCAAGTGATCCGGATGTCCCGTACGCACTGGGCGGCCATCACGGCGGTCGTGCTCGCGCTGCTGTTCGCGGGGGCCGCCACGGTGTCCTCCGCGGGCGGTCGGGGCGACGACTCCGCTGCCTCCGGCACGCCGACGGCGGATTCGGCGGACGCGGGCTTCGCGCGCGACATGTCGGTCCATCACCAGCAGGCGGTGGAGATGTCGTTCGTCGTCCGGGACCGTACGAAGGACGAGGAAGTGCGCCGGCTGGCGTACGACATCGCCAACACGCAGGCCAATCAGCGCGGCATGATGCTGGGCTGGCTGGACCTGTGGGGGCTGCCGAAGGTCGAGGCGGACCGCGAGCCGATGGACTGGATGGCGTCCGGTGCTCATGGGAGCCACGGTGGCCATCAGGCCGCGGACGGGTCGCTGATGCCGGGCATGGCGACCAGGGCGGACCTGGAGCGGCTCGGCAGGGCGAGCGGCAAGCAGGCCGAGATCGAGTATCTCCGGCTGATGATCGTCCACCACAACGGCGGGATCAGCATGGCCAAGGGCTGTGTGGAGCTCTGCACGGTCGATACGGAGAAGGCCCTGGCGCAGGGCATGGTCGATGCCCAGCAGTCAGAGGTCCGGCTGATGGTGGACCTGCTGCGCAAGCGGGGCGCGGAGCCTCTCGCCTAGGGCCTGTCGTTTGGATCAGGCCGGATCAGCGAGCGGGGTCTGGCGCGTGCAGCTGCAAGGCGGAGGAAGGAGCCACTGCGGAGCATTGGCGACTGACGACAACGCAGCAGATGTGCGTGTCAGGGCACGCGAGCCCGGCAAGATCCGAACGACAGGCCCTAGGTCGTGCCGCCGGCGGTTCAGCCGTCCGCTCCGGAGAGCGTCCATGCGATCCGGGGCGGACGGACCGCCGCGCACAGCGGCATGCCGCAGGCGTCCGTGAGGCCGAGCGCCGTCTCGGCCGTACCGCCGGACGTCGCCTCCTCGGGCAGGTCCGCGAGGAACAGCTTCGCGCGCCGGAACATCGCGAACTCCCCGCCCGGCGGCAGCTCGCCCCAGGTCAGATAGACGAAGCGCTCGCCGCGCCGGCCCTGGACGTACGGCCCGCGGAAGTCGGCCGTGCCGTCGGCCGCCGTGAGGGTCTCGACGGGAATCTCGAAGACCGCCTCGGAGGCGTCGGCGGGCACCAGCTGGTCCGGCTCCCTGCCGCGCTGGGTGCCGACATGCACATGCCGGTAGTCGCCGCACGCGCTGCCGGGCAGCTCCCGGCCCATGATCCGCAGGGTCAGCCGCGCCATGCCCGCGGGCTCCTTCCGATGGGTTCCGTACTCCGGCCGCTCCAGTCGCGTACTCCGAACGGCCCAATGACAATGGGTTCTGCTCGGGGGCGCCGTACGGCACTCAGGAGGTACGAACCCCATGACCACCGCCAAGGACATCATGCACCCCGGGGCTCAGTGGATCCCCTCGCACGAGACCCTCGACCGGGCCGCGCAGCTGATGCGCGAACTGAACGTGGGCGCACTTCCCATCGCGGACTCCAACGACCGGCTCTGCGGCATCCTCACCGACCGCGACATCGTCATCGGCTGTGTGGCCATGGGGCACGACCCGGCGCAGATCACCGCCGGCGACATGGCCAAGGGCACGCCGCGCTGGATCGACGCGGGCTCGGACGTGGACATGGTGCTGCAGGAGATGCAGGGCCACCAGATCCGGCGGCTGCCGGTGATCGAGAACAAGCGGCTGGTCGGGATGATCAGCGAGGCCGACCTGGCGCAGCATCTGACCGACGAGCAGATCGCCGCGTGGGTGGAGCGGGTCTACGCGACCGGCTGAGCCGGCGGAGCCTGCTGGGGCGCGCGTGCGCCGTACGGATCGGCCTCGAGTACCGCGCGGGCGATGGCGTCCGGACGGTCCAGCATCATCAGATGGCCGGCCGGGCCGACCGCGGCGAACCGGGCGCCGAGTTGCAGGGCCAGTGCGCGCTGCCGTGCGGTCCAGCGCCGCCCGCCCGCCGTCGCGGCGAGGACGGTGACCGGAACGTCCGGCAGTGCGTATCGCTCGCGCAGCGCGAGGAGTTCGGCGGCGACCGCGCGGTAGTGCGTGTTCTCCAGGAGTGCGCCCTGCATGACGCGTGAGGTGGAGTAACAGCGGCGTACGAGCGCGGCGGGAGCCGGATCCCCGCCGCCGGTACGGGACAGGCGGACCGTCGCACGGCGGGTGAGCGGCCCGAGCGCGGCGGGCGCGCCGACGGCGCTGAGCGCGCTGCCGAGCGCGCGGGCGGCGGCGGTACGCAGCGCAGGGGCGGCAGGTACGCGCGCGTGCTCCTCGATGCTGGTGTCGACGAGGACGACGGCGGCGGTGCGGTCCGGGTGGAGGCGCGCGAAGGCCTCCGCGTGGAATCCGGCGATGGAGTGGCCGACGACGGTGGCGGGCCCCTGGAGGCTGAGCGCGTCGAGCAGGCCCGCGATGCGGTGGGCTTCGCCGGCGGCCGAGGGGCGTACGGCGGCCGGTCCGCTCAGGCCGTGCCCGGGGCGGTCGAAACGGACGACAGTGCGGTGGGGTGCGAGCAGGGGCACGACGGGATCCCAGTCGAACCAGCTCATGGCGAGCCCGGCGCTCAGCACACAGACGGGTCCGTCACCCTCGACGACCACGTGGTGCGGTACGCCTCCGATGCGTACGAAGGTCACCGTGTTCCTCTCCTTGCCGGTCCTTGCCGGCCGGCTGTCTGCGGCCAGCCTGTCATGCGGGGTGTGGGGGCGCGGAGGGTGGATACCCGGTGGGGGTAGGCTACGGATCATGGCGATCGGACGGTGCGGGCGGTGGGGGCTGTTGGTGGCCCTGCTGTTCGGCATCGCGACGATGCATACGGTGGGGCATCCGTCGCCGTCCCACGGGACGGAGCATGCCGCGCCGCACGCCGCGCCGGAGTTCGCGATTCCGGCACCGCCGGAGTCTGAGGCGCGGGAATCCGGAGGCGGAGCCCCCAGTCATCTGAATCCCGCCGCCGTCTGTCTCGCCGTCCTCGGCAGCTGGGGCGTCGAACTGCCCGCCGCCGTCGCCTGGTTCGGCGACACACACCACGCAGCAGCTCCGCTCGGGCCCGGGCTGCACCTCACGCCGCCACAGCGTCCCCCACCCCGAACTCGCCTCGCCCAGTTGTCGGTTCTGCGGATCTAGGAGCGCACACCGCTCCCGTCCGCATGCCCGAACGACAAGACCACGAGGTGCACTCACCCATGTCCACGCACATCACACGCCGCTCACTCCTCGGAGCCGCGGCAGCGTCTCTCGCCGCCGGCTGCTCCAGCCCGGCCACGAAGGAATTCGTCGCGCCCGACGACAAGGAGGTCGCCGACGCCGAAGCCGCCCGCGGCACCGGCACCGGGTCCGTACGCAAAGCAAGGATCACCGCCACCACCACGACGCTCGATCTCGGCGGCGGCCGTACCGTCAAGTCCTGGGCCTACGGCGACCGGCTGCCGGGGCAGGAGGTCAGGGTCACGGCGGGCGACACGCTCCAGCTGACTCTGGCCAACCATCTGCCGGAGCCGACCTCGACGCACTGGCACGGGCTCACGCTGCGCAACGACATGGACGGCGTGCCGGGGCTCACTCAGCAGCCGGTGAAGGCCGGGGCGGAGTTCACCTACCGGTTCGCGCTGCCGCACCCCGGCACGTACTGGTTTCATCCGCACTCCGGCGTGCAGCAGGACCGCGGTCTGTATGCGCCGCTCGTCGTCGACGATCCCAAGGAGCCGCTGCGGTACGACAAGGAGTGGGTCGTCGTCCTGGACGACTGGGTCGACGGCGTGGACGGGTCCACGCCCGACTCCGTGCTGAACGAGCTCCGCAAGGGGATGGCGTCGGGCGGTGGGCATGAGGGACACAGCATGCCGAAGGCCGGCGCCGAAGGGCCGTCACGGATGCTCATGGGCGCCCGGAGCGAACTCCTCGGCGGCGACGCCGGCGATGTCGCCCACCCGCACCATCTCGTCAACGGCCGTACCGCGAAAGCCCCTTCGGTCTTCACCGCCAAGCCCGGCGACCGGATCCGGCTGCGTCTGATCAACGCCGGCGGCGACACCGCCTTCCGTGTCGCGCTCGGCGGGCATGAGCTGACGGTGACCCACACCGACGGCTTCCCCGTCGAGCACGCGACGACCGACGCGCTGCTGCTCGGCATGGGTGAGCGGTACGACGTGCTGGTCACCGCGGGCGACGGCGTGTTTCCGCTGGCCGCGGCCGCGGAGGGCAAGAACGCGACCGCGCTGGCCGTGCTCCGCACCGGCGGCGGCTCGGCCCCGGACGCGTCCGTGCGGCCGAAGGAGCTGTCCGGGCGGGTGCTCACCGCGGGCCGGCTGCGCGCGGCCGAGTCCGTGGCACTGCCGGCCAAGAAGCCGGACCGCACGGTCAGGGTCGAGCTCACCGGCGGCATGGCGAAGTACGACTGGGCCTTCGACGGGAAGCCGTACGCACCCGAGCGGCGGCTGGCGGTCCGTGCGGGCGAGCGGGTCCGGCTCGTCTTCGCCAATACGACGACGATGTGGCATCCGGTCCATCTGCACGGCCACACCTTCGCGCTGGCCGCCGGCCGGAGCGGGCCCCGCAAGGACACCGCGATCGTGCTGCCGAACCAGACGCTGGCCGTGGACTTCGACGCGGACAATCCGGGCCTGTGGATGGTCCACTGCCACAACGTCTACCACGCGGAAGCAGGAATGATGACGGTGCTCGGATACCAGAGGTAGCCACCTGGGGCGCCCCAGGAGTGGGGCGCCCCACACCGCAGCACCAGGACATCGCGTCAGAAAGACGATTACACTGGGCCTCGTGCCTCAACTACGCCTCGCTCTGAATCAGATCGACTCGACCGTCGGCGATCTCGCCGGCAACGCCGAGGCGATCGTGCACTGGACCCGGCACGCCGCCGAGCAGGGGGCGCATCTCGTCGCCTTCCCCGAGATGGTGCTGACCGGCTATCCCGTGGAGGACCTGGCCCTGCGGCCGTCCTTCGTGGAAGCGTCCCGGGCCGCGCTGCGGGCCCTCGCCGCGCGGCTGGCCGACGAAGGGTTCGGCGAGCTGCCAATCGTCGTCGGCTATCTGGACCGCTCCGAGTCCGCGGCGCCCAGGTACGGCCAGCCCGCGGGCGCCCCGCGCAACGCCGGGGCCGTGCTGCACCGCGGCCGGGTGGCGCTGACGTTCGCCAAGCACCATCTGCCGAACTACGGCGTCTTCGACGAGTTCCGCTATTTCGTGCCCGGCGACACCATGCCCGTGATCCGGGTGCACGGCGTCGACGTGGCGCTCGCGATCTGTGAGGACCTGTGGCAGGACGGCGGCCGTGTGCCCGCCACCAGGTCGGCCGGCGCCGGGCTGCTGGTCTCGATCAACGCCTCGCCGTACGAGCAGAACAAGGACGACACCCGGCTCGAGCTGGTGCGCAAGCGGGCGCAGGAGGCCGGCTGCACCACCGCGTACCTCGCGATGATCGGCGGGCAGGACGAGCTGGTCTTCGACGGCGACTCGATCGTGGTCGACGCGGCGGGCGAAGTCGTGGCGCGCGCACCGCAGTTCGCGGAGGGCAGCGTCGTACTGGACCTGGATCTCCCGGCGGCGGGCGACATCCCCTCCGGCGTGGTCGACGACGGTCTGCGGATCGACCATGTCGTCCTCTCCGAGGAACCGCTGCCCGCGTACGAGGCCGAGCTGGCCGGCGGCTACGCCGAGCGGCTCGACGACGAGGAGGAGGTGTACTCAGCGCTGGTCGTCGGCCTGCGCGCGTACGCCGCCAAGAACGGCTTCCGGTCCGTGCTGATCGGCCTGTCCGGCGGCATCGACTCGGCGCTCGTCGCCGCGATCGCCTGCGACGCGCTCGGGGCGCAGAACGTGTACGGCGTCTCCATGCCGTCCAAGTACTCCTCGGACCACTCCAAGGGCGACGCGGCCGAACTGGCCCGCCGCACCGGGCTCAACTTCCGCACGGTCCCGATCGAGCCGATGTTCGACGCGTACATGGGCTCACTCACCCTCACCGGCCTCGCCGAGGAGAATCTGCAGTCGCGGCTGCGCGGCACCATGCTGATGGCGCTCTCCAACCAGGAGGGCCACATCGTGCTCGCGCCGGGCAACAAGTCCGAGCTGGCGGTGGGCTATTCGACGCTGTACGGCGACTCGGTCGGCGCGTACGGGCCGATCAAGGACGTCTACAAGACGACGGTGTTCCGGCTCGCGAAGTGGCGCAATCGCGCCGCCGAGGACCGCGGCCAGACCCCGCCGATCCCGGAGGCCTCGATCACCAAGCCGCCGAGCGCCGAACTGCGCCCGGGCCAGGTCGACACCGACTCGCTGCCGGACTACGACGTACTGGACCGGATCCTGGAGCTGTACGTGGACCGGGACCAGGGCAAGGACGCGATCGTCGCGGCCGGCTTCGACGAGGAACTGGTCGCGAAGACGCTACGGATGGTGGACACGGCGGAGTACAAGCGACGTCAGTACCCGCCGGGCACCAAGATCTCGGCGAAGGGCTTCGGCAAGGACCGCCGGCTGCCGATCACGAACCGCTGGCGGGAGACGACGCACTGACCTGCTGGTCAGCAGTACGGGGGCTTCCTGCGACGACGCGGGAGGCCCCCTTCTCCGTACGGCCCGTGCCGTCCGTACGGTCCAGCAGTCCGGCCGTCGCGGCGATCGCCAGGCCGACGACCGCCAGGACCGCGCCGACCAGCGTCGGGGACGTCCAGCCCCAGCCCGCGGCGATGGCCGTGCCGCCGAGCCACGCGCCGCCCGCGTTCGCGAGGTTGAAGGCGGAGTGGTTGGAGGCGGAGGCGAGCGTCGGAGCGTCCTTGGCCTTGTTCATCACCAGCATCTGGAGCGGTGTGGTGGTCATGAAGCCGACCGCGCCGAGCACGACGACCGTCGTCAGCGCCGCCCACTGGATGTGCATCGTGAAGCGGAAGGCGACCAGGACGAGCGCGAGGGCCGCGAGCGATCCGTACAGCGTGGGCCGCAGGGCCCGGTCGGTCAGCGGGCCCGCGGCCAGTGCGCCCAGCGTCATGCCGATGCCGAACAGCGCGAGGACGAGAGTGACGGATGACTCGCCGAAGCCCATCACCTCGGTGGTCATGGACGCGAGGTAGGAGTAGACGGCGAAGACGCCCGCGAAGCCGAAGACCGCGGTCAGCAGGCCCAGCAGCACCTGGCGGTTGCCGAGTGCGCGCATTTCGCGGCCGAGGCTCTGGTGCGCCTCGACCGGCACGTACGGAACGAGCCGGGCGAGCGCGGCCATGGCGACCAGGCCGATGACGGTGACCACGAGGAAGGTGGCGCGCCAGCCGAGGCTCTGGCCCAGCAGCGTGGCGGCCGGTACGCCGATGATGTTGGCGACGGTGAGGCCGAGGAACATCGTCGCGACCGCCCGCGCCTGCCGCCCGTCGGCGACCAGCCGGGCCGCGACGACGGCGCCCACGCCGAAGAACGCGCCGTGCGGGAGTCCGGCGAGGACGCGGCCGGCGATCAGCCAGCCGAAGCCGGGCGCGAGCGCGGAGGCGAGGTTGCCGACGACGAACAGCGCCATCAGGAGCAGGAGCATCCGCTTGCGCGGGATGCGGGAGCCGAGCGCGGTGAGCAGCGGAGCGCCGACGACGACGCCGATCGCGTACGCGGAGACGAGGTGTCCGGCGGTGGGGACGGAGGTGCCGAGGTCGTCGGCGACGTTGGGCAGCAGGCCCATCATCACGAACTCGGTGGTGCCGATGCCGAAGGCGGATACGGCGAGCGCCAATAGCGCCAAGGGCATGGGGAGACCTTTCACCCGGATAAGTTCTCTTGCGGAACAAAGTGTCTCACGCGCTTTGTTCCCGCGAGTGAACGGCGGGTTTCGGCCCGGGGCCCGTCAGAGCTCGATGCGTGCCGCGATCGGCAGGTGGTCGCTGTCCGTCTGCGGGAGCGTCCAGGACGATACCGGCTCCACGCCCTTCACCATGATCTGGTCGATCCGCGCCATCGGGAACGACGCGGGCCAGCTGAAGCCGAAGCCGTCGCCGGCCGCGCCCTGCGTGGAGCGCATCTGGGAGGTGACGGCGCGCAGCGCGCGGTCGTTCATCGTGCCGTTGAGGTCGCCGAGCAGGACCACCTTGCCGACCGGTTCGCGTGCGATCGCCTCGCCCAGCGCGTCCGCGCTGTTGTCGCGCTGCGTGGCCGTGAAGCCCGCGTTGAGCTTGACCCGTACCGACGGCATGTGCGCGTTGTACACCGCCACCGTCCCGTCCGGCGTCTGCACCGTGGCACGCATCGCCCGGGTCCAGCCGAGACGGATCGACACCGGCTCGGTGTCGGTCATCGGGTACTTGCTCCACAGCCCGACCGTGCCCTGCACCGAGTGGTACTTGTACGTGGCCGCCAGCGCCTTCTCGTACGTGGCGACCTGGCCCTGCGGCAGCTCCTGCAGCGCCAGCACGTCCGCGCCGGAGGCGGCGACCTGCTTGGCCGTGCCTTCCGGGTCCGGGTTGTCCGCATTCACGTTGTGCGTGGCGAGGGTCAGATCGCCGCCGGCCGTCGACTTGTCGGTGAGCAGCCCGCCGAACAGGTTGAACCAGACGATCGTCGGCAGCAGCAGGGCGATCAGCGCGGTGGCCGAACGCCGCCACACCGCGGCGGCGAGGAGCACCGGAATGAACACGCCGAGCCACGGCAGAAACGTCTCCGCGAGACTTCCCAAGTTCCCGATGCGGTTGGGCATCTGGGCATGAAAAATCATCAACAGGGCGATCAGGACGGCGAAGACGGCCAGACAGATGCCGCGTCGCCAGATGCCTCTGTCACCGCGCCAGGACTCCAGCAGGCCGCGGACCCGGGATCCGCCGCGCCGGTCCGCCGGGCCGCCGTTCCCGGTCTCCGTCTTGTAAGCCTGCGCCATGGAGCTGTCCTCACTGCCTTGCCGTCACACCAGCCTCGGCGTCGACACTAGGCGATGACGGTACTTTCTCCGCCGTTCTGAAACGGCCGTACTGTCTCGAGGACGACAGGGCTGCGCGCGGGGTTCCGCGTATCGGCGCAGGTAGGGGCGCTGTGACAGAACACGCACACTTCGGGCGGGACGCCGGACGGAGCCCGGGCGAGCTCAACGAGCGTCAGCCGGGCGGACGTACGCCCGCGAGTACCGCGTCGACTATCTGCTCCGCGCTGCCCTCACCCGGCGTGGTGTCGGGACGCATCACCGTCCGTACGAGCATCGGGCCGACGAAGAGATCGCCGAGCAGATCGACGTCGAGGTCGTCACGGATCTCGCCGTTCTCGATGCCGCGGCGCAGGACGGCTTCCATGAGTTCACGGCGGGGGGCGACTGCGGTGCGGTGGTACAGCTCCCACAGTTGGGGATAGTTCTTCATCTGCGCGAAGACGTTGTGCAGGAGCGTGGAGGACCGCTTGGCGAGACCGCGCCGGCGCAGCATCTCGACGAGCGCCACCAGGTCGTCCCGCACGGAGGTGCCGGGCAGCGGCGGAGCGACCGGTTCGATGGACCGTACGACGTCGAGAAGGAGGGCTTCCTTGCCTTCCCAGCGGCGGTAGATGGTGGCCTTGCCGACCCCGGCGGTGCGGGCGATGCGCTCGATGGACAGCTCGGATATGGGGACGCCTCCTTCGAGGAGCCCCACGACGGCTTCGACGATGGACCGTTCGGCCGCCTCGCTGCGGGGCCGCCCTCGCCTTGGGTTCTTGCGCTGCTCCGCCTGCTGCCGCTCCATCTGCTGCCGCTCTCTCAGGGGCACGTTCGCTCCCTCCCTCACCTTGTCCAGCCCCCTCCGTGTCCCGCCCTCGCCTGTCCTTCCCATTCTCCCCGCCTCCGCCCGAAGCCCGGGTCGGCTCCGGGCGGAGCAGTCGCGCACGCCGGGCGGTCAGTCGCGCGCCGCCGTCTCCGGGACGCGTTCGGGGTCCTGGCGGTCCGGTCCCGCGCGCGTCCGGCCGGGCAGGAACGCCCCGACCACCACGGCACCGACGACGGTGATGGCCGCCGAGCAGAGTGACGTCAGATGCATGGCGTCGAGGAAGGCCTCGTTCGCCGGGCCGATCAGAGCCTTGCCCGCCGGGCCGAGCTTCTCCGCCGCGGCGAAGGTGGCCTCGATGGACTCGCCCGCGGCATCCCGTGCCCCGGCGGGCAGCGCGCCGAGGTGCTCCTCGATCCCGCTGCGGTAGCGCGTGGCCAGCAGCGAGCCGAGTACGGCCACCCCGAGGGCGCCGCCGATCTGGCGGAAGGTGTTGTTGACCGCGCTGCCCGAGCCGGCCTTCTCCCGCGGCAGCAACTGCACCACCAGGTAGGTCACCGGCGTGGAGACGTGTGCCATGCCCACGCCCTGGGCGAGGAAGGCCAGCTCGATCACCCATACCGGGGTCGAGGTGTCGAACAGCGCGAACGCCATGAACCCGACCGCGATCAGCAGCATGCCCGCCGCGCAGGTGACCCGGGTGCCGAACCGCGCCACGGCCAGCCGGGCCCGCGGCGCGAAAACCATCTGTGCCACGGCCATCGGCAGGATGAGCAGCCCGGCCCGCAGTGCGCTGTAGCCGCGCACGCTCTGCAGATAGAACGCGGAGAAGAAGGTCAGGCCCATGAGGGCGAAGAAGACGAGCGCGACCGCGGTGACGGCTGCGGTGAAGGCGGGCTTCTTGAAGTACCCCATGTCGAGGGCGGGATGCCTGCTGCGCCTCTCGTGGAGGACGAAGCAGACGAGCACGGCGAGCCCCAGGACCACCGGGCCCACCACGGACCGGGCCGTGAAGTCGCCCAGCTCGCCGGCGTGGATGATCCCGTACACCAGCAGCAGCAGGCCGACGATCGACAGCACGACGCCGAGGGGGTCGAGCCCGCCGGGGTTCGGGTCCTTGGAGTCCGGCACCAGAATTGCGACGCAGACCACGGCGATGATGACGACGGGCACGTTGATCAGGAAGATCGAGCCCCACCAGAAGTGGTCGAGGAGCAGTCCGCCGGTGACCGGGCCGACAGCGATCGCAACGCCGACGCTGCCCGCCCAGATCCCCATGGCCTTGGGCTGCTCGTCACGCTCGAAGACCTGCACCAGCACGGCGAGCGTGGCAGGCATCACAAAGGCGGCGCCGAAGCCCATCAGCGCCCGGTAGGCGACGAGCTCGGCGGGTGAGCCGGACAGCGCGGCGAGTCCCGAGCCGAAGCCGAAGAGCAAGGTGCCGAAGATCAGGACCTTCTTGCGGCCAATACGGTCGCCCACCAGGCCGGCGGTGAACAGCATCCCGGCGAGGACGAGCGTGTAGGAGTTCATCGCCCATTCGAGCTCGCTCTGGGTGGCACCGAGGCCGTGCGGCGGGGGGCTGGCGATCGTTTTGACCGCCACACCCAGGATGGAGTTGTCCAGCACGACGATGATCAGGCTGAACATCAGGACCGTGAGGATCGCCCACCTGCGGCGGTGCACGGCTTCGGGAATCCGCGGCGGGGCGGGTCTGCCGGACGGGGTCGTCATGGCGACAGCGTAACTCAATTTCGATACGAGACCGTCTCGTATCGAAAGTCAGGGGAGAACGTGACGGGTCCCCTTCCCCCCTGACGGCACTTGGTGCCACCATGGACGTGATCCGGGGACGCCGTCAGGGTGCCTCGAGATGACGAAGGAGCCGTTCACCATGACGCTTCAGGCTGCCCAGAAGCCCACCGACAGCAGCAAGACGCTGTACGGCGGAAAGGGCACTCGCCGCATCACGGTCCACGACATCACCGCAGCCAAGGAGCGCGGCGAGAAGTGGCCGATGCTCACCGCATACGACGCGATGACCGCGTCCGTCTTCGACGAGGCCGGCATCCCGGTCATGCTCGTCGGCGACTCCATGGGCAACACCCATCTCGGCTACGACACCACCGTGCCCGTCACGATGGACGAGATGACGCTGCTCTCCGCCGCCGTCGTACGGGGCACCAGGCGCGCCCTCATCGTCGGCGACCTCCCCTTCGGCTCGTACCAGGAAGGCCCCGTCCAGGCGCTGCGCAACGCGACCCGGCTGGTCAAGGACGCGGGCGTCGGCGCGGTCAAGCTGGAGGGCGGCGAGCGCTCGCTGGCCCAGACCGAGCTGCTGGTCCAGGCCGGCATCCCCGTCATGTCGCATCTCGGCCTGACCCCGCAGTCCGTGAACACCATGGGCTACCGGGTGCAGGGCCGCAGCGACGAGGCCGCGCACCGGCTGCTGCACGACGCCAAGGCGGCGCAGGACGCCGGCGCCTTCGCCGTCGTCCTGGAGCTGGTCCCTGCCGAGCTGGCCGCGGAGGTCACCCGGTCCCTGCACATCCCGACCATCGGCATCGGCGCGGGCCCGGACACGGACGCCCAGGTCCTCGTCTGGACCGACATGGCGGGTCTGACGGGCGGCAAGGTGCCGCGCTTCACCAAGCAGTACGCGAATCTGCGGCAGACGCTCGGCGACGCGGCCAAGGCGTTCGCCGACGATGTCGTCGGCGGTGCGTTCCCGCAGGAGGAGCACACCTTCCACTGAGCCACTCCGGCACCACCGACAGCCCGCCGACATCCCCCATCGGCGGGCTGTCCGGCGCGTGGGCGCGCTGAACGCGTCAGGACCGTAAGTCCACCGAAGGCACGCCGGAGACCCGACGCGTAGCCTGAAAACGGACTCGGGGAGTTCCTTTTTCACTCGCCCGGAGGCGTTCGTCATGGCCGGAATCGTGCGCAAGCCCTTCGACTCCCCGCAGGAGACCCGCCCGTTCGTGGAAAAAATGGGCAGGGTCGACCTTGTCAGCGCTGAAGACGGTTCGCTGGTCGGCCGGGCCGTGTACGAGCCGGGCTGGCAGTGGTCCAAGCACGTCAAGCCCATCGTCGGCACCGACAGCTGCCAGTCGCACCATGTGGGCTATGTCCTCAGCGGCCGGATGAAGGTCGTCGCGAACGACGGTGGGACCGAGGAGATACGCCCCGGCGACTTCATCGACGTCCAGCCCGGCCACGACGCCTGGGTGGTCGGAGACGAGCCCGTCGTCATACTCGACTGGCTCGGCTTCGTCACGTACGCCAAGCCGACCTAGGAGCCACGGCCCACGGAGCCACGGCCCACGGAGCCACGGCCCGGCAGGTGACCTGCTTGCCCGGCCGTCGCCCGCCTGTCGGCCCCCTGTAGGCGGCTTGTCGGTGGCGCCGTGCATGGTTGAGCCCATGACGCGAATCGACAAGGACCCAGACGGCGGCAAGGGGATCGCCGTCCAGGTGCGGGGGCTGGTCAAGCACTACGGCGAGACCAAAGCGCTGGACGGCGTGGACCTGGATGTCCGCGAAGGCACCGTGCTCGGTGTGCTCGGACCCAACGGCGCCGGCAAGACCACACTCGTACGCTGCCTCTCCACCCTGATCACCCCGGACGCCGGCACCGCCGTCGTCGCGGGCTACGACGTGGTGCGGCAGCCGCGGCAGCTGCGCCGCACCATCGGCCTCACCGGCCAGTACGCCTCGGTCGACGAGAAGCTCTCCGGCTGGGAGAACCTCTACATGATCGGCCGGCTGCTCGACCTGCCGCGCAAGGACGCCCGCCGGCGGGCCGACGAGATGCTGGAGCGCTTCTCGCTCACGGACGCCGCGAAGCGGCCCGCGATGCAGTACTCCGGCGGCATGCGCCGTCGGCTCGACCTCGCCGCCTCGATGATCGGGCAGCCGTCCGTGCTGTATCTGGACGAGCCGACGACCGGCCTGGACCCCAGGACCCGTAACGAGGTCTGGGACGAGGTGCAGCGGATGGTCGCGGAAGGCGCGACGGTGCTGCTCACCACGCAGTACATGGAGGAGGCCGAGCAGCTCGCGAGCGAGCTCACGGTCATCGACCGCGGACGGGTCATCGCCAACGGCCGCGTGGACGAGCTGAAGGCCAAGGTCGGCGGCCGGACGCTGCAGATCCGGCCCAGCGATCCGGCGCAGCTGTCCGCGATGGCGCGCGCGCTCGGCGAGTCCGGCCTCGACGGCGTCGCAGGCGCGACGGTCGTGCCCGACGAGGGCCTGCTGTACGTCCCGATCCTCACCGACGAGCAACTGACCGCCGTGGTCGGCCTGATGGGCTCGCACGGCTTCGGCATCTCGCACATCGGCACCCATCTGCCCAGCCTGGACGAGGTGTTCCTGGCCATCACCGGCGAGAAGGCGCCCGCCTCGGCCGAGTCCGACACGATCGACGAGGAGGTCGCCGCATGAGCACGGCAACTGCCACCAAGGCCCCTGCGCCCGCCCCGGTCACGACCGTGCCGGCCGGCGAGGGCCGGATCGGACTGCGCGCCAATCTGCGCCACATCGGCGCACTGGTCCGCCGCAACGCGCTGCAGATCAAGCAGGACCCGGAGTCGATGTTCGACGCCGTGCTGATGCCGATCATCTTCACGCTGCTGTTCGTGTACGTCTTCGGCGGCGCGATCTCCGGCAAGGGCAACCAGGACGCGTACGTCAACTATGTGATCCCCGGCCTGATGGCGATGATGGGCATGAACATCGCCATGGCCGTCGGCACCGGTGTCAACGACGACTTCAAGAAGGGCGTGATGGACCGCTTCCGGTCCATGCCGATCGCCCGTTCGTCGGTGCTGATCGCGAAGATCGTGGTCGAGGTGGGCCGGATGATGGTCGCCACGACCATCCTGCTGGCCATGGGCTTTCTGCTCGGCCTGGAGATCAAGACCTCGGTCTTCGAACTCTTCGCGGCGATCGGCCTGTCGATGGTCTTCGGCGCCTCACTGATGTGGATCTTCATTCTGCTCGGTCTCACCATGAAGACGGCCCAGGCCGTCCAGGGAGTGGCCATGCTCGTACTGATGCCGTTGCAGTTCGGCTCGTCGATCTTCGCGCCGCCGACGACGATGCCCGGCTGGCTGGAGTCCTTCACCGACTACAACCCGCTGTCCAATCTCGCGGACGCGGCCCGGGGTCTGATCAACGGCGGTCCGGTCGCGCACTCGGTGTGGATGACGCTGGGCTGGGCAGCGCTGATCACGGTGGTCACGGCTCCGCTCGCGGTCGCCAAGTTCCGCAAGAAGACCTGATCACGCGGGAGTCACAGGAGGGCGGCGGCCTCGTCAATGGTGAGGCTGCCGCCTTCGGCGTACGCGGCGCGATAGGCCTCGTCACCGAGCACGGCGCGGACGGCCGCCTCGCCTTCCGCCCTGTTCTCCTTCTCGTACGTGGGCGCCGGGAAGTGCCCCGCCGGCAGCGCGGCGTCGGAGGCGCCGATCAGCCGGGCCGCGTCCGCCGCCCGCTCGGGCCGGCTCTTCACCAGCGCGCTCGCCGCGACCACCATGTGGATGGAGGCCATCTGCGGGGCGACCATCAGGGTCAGCGGGTCCCGCGCCATGCTCAGCGCCTTGCCGGCCCGTTCCAGCGCCACCTCGTGCAGGCCGTCGCCGAGGTCCAGCCAGGCGAGGAAACCGATCACCATGCCTTCGAAGATCGCGAGCGTGCTCGACTTGAACTGCTCCAGCAGCGCCTCGACCTCGGCGCGCGCCTGATCTCGGCGGCCGGTGCGGCCGAGCCACAGCGCGAGATACAGCCGCGCGATGGTGGTCGACTCGTTCTCCGCGCCCTCGTGCTCGGCGAGCACCTCGCGGATCATCGCCTCGCCGCGATCACCTTCGCCCATCTCCATCAGGATGCCGCCGAGCCGGGAGCGCAGCACCGCCGTCTGGGCCTGCGCGCCGATCTGCTCCGCGTACTCGACGGCGGACGTGAAGTCCTGGGCGGCGAGCGCGAATTCACCGCTTCGCTCCCACGCCTCGCCGCGCGCGGACAGCGCTTCGGCCGCGCCCCACGCGTCGCCGAGCCGGAGGTAGATCTCCAGCGCCTCCTCGGCGTCCCTGGCCGCGTCTCCGGCCCAGAGGCTGCGGTTGGCGAGAACCTGTGCGCGGCTCTGGAGCGAGGTGGCGAGGCCCCAGTCGTACCCGTACCTGCGACAGGCCTCGACGGTCAGGTCGAGCAGCCGCCTCAACTCCTCGGCGTCGCCGGTCAGCAGGACCGCGAAGAACCACAGCGAGGCCGGCGGATGGCAGGTCTGCGGCAGGCCCGGGCTGTAGACCCGGGTGACGTTGCGCACCCACTCCAGACTGTCCGGAGACATCCAGTCGTCGATGCTGTGGTTCATGAACACCATCCGGATGAGCGCGACGCAGCGCCGTGCCTCTTGAAGGAGCTCCGGGGACATCGGCGGCGGCGCGTCCGTGAACCGCTCGAAGACCGGCGGCGCCGGTTCGGCCGGCGGCCGGAACGGGTCCGGGCCGAGCGCGCCCGCGGCGGTGGCCCAGTGGCGGGCCTCGCTGCGCAGATCGCGCATCTGCCAGTACCAGGAGAGCGAGAGGACGAGATGCAGCGCCTCCTGCTCGTCGCGGGCGGCGACGGCACGGCGGATCGCGGTCTTGAGGTTCTCGTACTCGAGCTGGAGCAGATCGATGGCGGCGCGCTGGCCGGAGCCGCGCAGCAGCGGGTCGGTGGTCCGCGCCAACTCCCGGTAGTGGACCAGGTGCCGGCGCTCCACCGCGGCCCGTTCGCCGGCCTCGTCGAGCCGCTCGGCGGCGTACTCGCCGACGGTTTCGAGGAGGCGGTAGCGCATCTGGCCGTCGGGGGTGGGGGCGGCGACGACCAGCGACTTGTCGATGAGGGAACCGAGGAGGTCGAGCGCGCCCTCACCGCAGACGGCCTCGGCGGCGGGCAGGTCGCAGCCGCCGGCGAAGACCGACAGACGGCGCAGTACGGCGCGTTCGGACTCGTCGAGGAGGTCCCAGGACCAGTCGACGACGGCACGCAGGGTCTGCTGACGCGGCAGTACGGTGCGGCTGCCGCTGGTCAGCAGGCGGAAGCGGTCGTCGAGCCGGTCCGCGATCTGGCGCGGCGTGAGCATCCGCAGCCGGGCGGCGGCGAGTTCGATGGCGAGCGGGAGGCCGTCGAGACGGTGGCAGATCTCGACGACGGCCGGTTTGTCCGTGTCGATACGGAAGCCGGGCCGGGCGGCCTCGCCCCGGTCGGCGAACAGCTGCAGCGCCATGGGGTCGGGGAGCGGGTCGACCGGTCGCACCAACTCCCCCGGCACGCCCAGAGGTTCGCGGCTGGTCGCGAGCACGGTGAGGCCAGGGCAGTGCTCCAGCAGCCGCTCGGCGAGGCGGCGGCGGCCGCGACGACATGTTCGCAGTTGTCCAGCAGCAGAAGCATGCGTCGACGTGAGCAGTGCTCGGTGAGCCGTACGAGCGGGTCGTCCCCGTGCCCCTCGGCGGCCCGCAGTTCCTCCGCGCCAGCCCCGCGCAGCACGGTCTCGCGGGCGC
Source organism: Streptomyces sp. NPDC020681 (assembly GCF_044334895.1). Classification (NCBI taxonomy): domain Bacteria; kingdom Bacillati; phylum Actinomycetota; class Actinomycetes; order Kitasatosporales; family Streptomycetaceae; genus Streptomyces; species Streptomyces sp. NPDC020681. The sequence goes on from NZ_JBIRTX010000018.1 coordinate 111,837, forward strand.
CGAGCGCGGTGAGGACGGCCTCGGGAACGTCGTCCGGGTCGTCCACGGGCGCGAGCTCGGCGAGCCACACACCGTCGGGCCATGACGCGTGCGCGGCGGCGTACTCGGCGGCCTCCTGCGACAGCCGGGTCTTCCCGGCCCCGCCGGGGCCGAGGAGGGTGACGAGGCGGGCGCGCGTCAGGTCCTCGCGGATGGCGACGATGTCGTCGCGCCGCCCGACGAAGGAGGTGAGACGGGCCCGCAGGTTCCCGCGCGGCGGTTCCGCCACGGACCGGCGAGGCACCGGCTCCGGCTGTCCCGCTTCCGGGGACAGCAGCTCCAGATGCAGCGCCCGGAGCTCCGGGCCGGGGTCCGTGCCCAGGCGGCTCGACAAGGTGCGGCGGAAGGACTCGTACGCCGCGAGTGCCGCCGCCGGGCGGCCCGTGGCCCGGAGGGCGCGGAGGCGGAGGGCCTGGAGCGGTTCGTCGATCGGGTGGGCCTCGCAGAGGGCGACCAGTTCCGGGAGGGCTTCCTCGGCGCGGCCCAGATCCAGGGCCGCCGCCAGGCGGCACCGGCGGGCGTCGAGGCGGCGGGCCTCCCAGCGGGCGGCCTCGGCCGTACGGACCGGGAGGTCCGCAAGCACCTCGCCCCGCCACAGGGCCAGCGCGTCGTCCAGCAGCGCCGCCGCCTTCACCGCGTCGCCCGACTCCAGCGCCCGCGCGCCCTCCCCCGCAAGACGCTCGAACCGGTGCAGGTCCACATCGTCGGGCTCCGCGCACAGCCGGTAGCCGCCGCCCTCCGCCGACGCGACCGTCTCGCGCCCGAGCGCCCGCCGCAGCCGGCCGACCAGCGCCTGCACCGCGGCGACCGCGTCCGCCGGCGGTTCCCCGTCCCAGACCTCGTCGACGAGGATGCCGACCGGGACCGTACGCCCGGCCCGCAGCGCCAGTACCGCCAGCAGCGCGCGCAGCCGCGAGCCGCCGAGCGCGACGGACGTCCCGTCGTCGTTCAGGACCTGAGTGGTGCCGAGTACCTGGTAGCGCACCGGACCATTGTCCCCGCTGCCATGGAACCGCGGAGACCCCAGGGACGTTTCCCTCGTGTCGCCGGTACGGTCGATCCGCACATCCCGCCGCCTTGCCAGGACCTCTCAGGAGCCGCACCCATGACCACGGCCACTTCCCGCCACAGCGGCCGGGGAATCAGTCCCGTATTCCTCGGCATCGTCGCCGTGATGGCAGTGACCGGCTGGGCGGTGTGGACGGACTTCTCCGCGAGCATCGGTCTGGCCGTGTTCCTCTTCGTCACGTCCGCGTGGATCGTCTCGCTCTGTCTGCACGAGTACGCGCACGCCCGCACCGCGCTGCACAGCGGCGACATCTCCATCGGCACGAAGGGGTACTTGACGCTCAACCCCCTCGCGTACACGCACGCGCTGCTGAGCATCGTGCTCCCCGTACTGTTCGTGATCATGGGCGGCATCGGCCTGCCGGGCGGCGCGGTCTTCATCGAGCGCAACCGCATCCAGGGGCGCTGGAAGCACAGCCTGATCTCGGCGGCGGGCCCGCTGACGAACGTCCTGTTCGCGGCCGTGTGCACCGCGCCGTTCTGGCTGGACGCGCTGGACGGCGTGCCGGTCGCGTTCCGCTTCGCGCTCGCGTTCCTGGCGCTGCTGCAGATCACCGCCGCGATCCTGAACTTCCTGCCGGTGCCGGGCCTCGACGGGTACGGCGTGATAGAGCCCTGGCTCTCGTACAACATCCGCCGCAAGGTCGAGCCGTACGCGCCGTTCGGCCTGCTCGCCGTCTTCGGCTGCCTGTTCATCCCCGAGGTGAACGGCGCGTTCTTCGACGCGGTCGACACGATCCTGCGGGGCCTCGGCGTCAGCGAGCTGGAGACCGCGTGCGGCCTGGAGTACTACCGCTTCTGGCAGGGGACGCCCGAACTCTGCGAGTCGCTGGTCAGCCAGTAGCGTCAGCCGGCCGCGGTCTCGCGGCCCGCCCTCGCCCGGCGGACGTGGAACCACGCCATGTTCGACGAGAGCCCGGCCAGCAGCACCCAGACGATCCCGAGCCAGCTGCCCTGCGCGAAGGAGACCACGGCCGCGGCGACCGCGAGCACGCAGACGACAAGGGAATAGAGAGCAAGGCGGGGCATGGGTTACGGCTCCTGTCCGGGTACTGATGACGCACATCAGTGTCCACCATGCCCCGCGGCCGGCTACACGTCGGTGACGCGCAGGCCCGCGTGAGCCTTGTAGCGGCGGTTCACCGAGATCAGATTCGCGACCAGCGACTCCACCTGGTGCGCATTGCGCAGCCGGCCGGCGAAGACGCCGCGCATGCCGGGGATCCGGCCCGCCAGCGCCTGCACGATGTCGGTGTCCGCACGGGACTCGCCCAGCACCATCACATCGGTGTCGATCTCCTCGATCGAGACGTCCTGCAACAGCACCGCGGACAGGTGGTGGAAGGCCGCCGTCACACGTGCGTCGGGCAGCAGGGCGGCGGCCTGCTCCGCGGCGCTGCCCTCCTCCGGCTTGATGGCGTACGCGCCCTTCTTGTCGAAGCCGAGCGGGTTGACGCAGTCGACGACCAGCTTGCCCGCGAGCTCCTTGCCCAGCGCTTCGAGGGTCTTGGCGTGCCCGTCCCACGGCACGGCCACGATCACCACATCGCTGCGCCGTGCGCACTCGGCGTTCTCGGCGCCCTCGATGCCGAGGCCCAGCTCGGCGGCGGCGGTCTCGGCGCGCTCGACGGCCCGGGAGCCGATGATCACCTTCTGCCCGGCCCTGGCCAGCCGGTACGCGAGCCCGCGCCCCTGGTCCCCGGTGCCGCCGAGGACGCCGACGACCAGGCCGGACACATCAGGGAGGTCCCAGGGATCCTTCGCCGCGGGCTTCGGTGCGGCGGCTGTGTTGTCGGTGCCTGCATTGTCAGGAGAAGTCATGCAGCCGACCTTACTTGCAGGTATCCGGCTACCGAACGGGTGAGCCGGGGCCATTCCGGCCCGCCCGAGCGGCGGCTGCGGCAGGATGCGGGGCCATGGATGCCGTACGCGTCGCGCTGCTGCGCGAAGTCCTGGCAGGCACGGAGTGGCCGGCGGCGACCCGGCGGTTCGCCGGGGTGCTGCGGTCGTCGGTGGTTCCGCAGGGCGGCGGGCTGCTGCTGGTGGGCACCGCGGAGTACGAGCCGTGGCATCTGGCCGCGCATCTGGTGGACGAGGCGGCCTGGTCGGGCCGCCCGGAGCTGGCGCCGACGCTCGTACGGCACCGGGTGCGGCCCGGGGATCCGCAGCAGCTGGCGGTCGGGCTCGGCAGGCTTCAGGGAGCGCGGCGCGGCGAGACGCTGCTGGTGGTGGCGCCGCAGCGGCCCGACGCCGAGCTGATGGAGCGGGTGCACGACGCGCGGCGGGCCGGGGCGATGGTGCTGGCCCTGGACGGCGGTGACGCCGAGGTGCACGCTCTGGCGCACGAGGCGCTGACGGTGGCCGCGGAGCGGGACGAGGTCGATCTGGACACGGTGCAGCACCTGGTCAGCGCGGCGGCGGGCGAGAACAGCGGGCCGGTGGGGCGGGGCCGGAGGCGTTTCCGGGACCGGCTCTCCCGCCTCGCCGACCACTTGACGGCCCCACCGCCGGCGCGGTGGTGACGGGGGCGCGGCCCCCGTCGCCCCCGCCACATCTTTTACGTCTGGTCGTCGTCCGGCGCGCCCGCCCTGTCGTGCCACTTCGGGTCCGTGTCCCACTCCAGGTTCCGCTCCTGCGCCGTCTCCATCGCGTGCTCCGCCTCCTGACGGGTCGCGTACGGGCCGAAGCGGTCCTTCGCCGGGCACTCGGGGCCTTCCTCGACCTTCTTGTGCTGCAGGCAGTAGTACCACTCGCCCGGCTTTCCGACCGTGCGCTTCTTGAACAGGGCCATCGTCGGCTCCTTCCTCTCCCGCCATGCTGCCCCACACCCCCTGGTTAGACTCGCTGGCATGTCTGGCCAGTCGCTCCTCGTACCAGGGGAGATCTCCCCCACCCGCTCCGTTCCCGGCAGTATCCGGCGCCCCGAGTACGTCGGGAAGTCCGCGCCGACCCCGTACACCGGGCCGGAGGTCCAGGACTCCGAGACCGTCGAGCGGATGCGCATCGCCGGTCGTATCGCCGCGCAGGCGATGCAGGAAGCCGCCAAGCACATCTCGCCCGGTGTGACCACGGACGAACTCGACCGGGTCGCGCACGAGTTCATGTGCGACCACGGCGCCTATCCGTCCACGCTCGGCTACCGCGGTTTCCCCAAGTCGCTGTGTTCCTCGCTCAACGAGGTCATCTGCCACGGCATTCCGGACTCCACCGTCCTGCGCGACGGCGACATCGTGAACCTGGACGTCACCGCGTACATCAACGGCGTGCACGGCGACAACAACGCCACCTATCTCTGCGGCGACGTCGACGAGGAGTCACGGCTGCTGGTGGAGCGCACCCGTGAGTCGCTGAACCGCGCCATCAAGGCCGTGAAGCCGGGCCGCCAGGTCAATGTGATCGGCCGGGTCATCGAGTCGTACGCCAAGCGCTTCGGGTACGGCGTGGTCCGCGACTTCACCGGGCACGGGATCAACTCGTCCTTCCACTCCGGGCTGATCATCCCGCACTACGACGCCCCGCACGCGACGACGGTCATGCAGCCCGGCATGACCTTCACCATCGAGCCGATGCTGACGCTCGGCACGCACGAGTACGACATGTGGGACGACGGCTGGACCGTGGTGACCAAAGACCGGAAGCGGACGGCGCAGTTCGAGCACACGCTGGTGGTGACCGAGAACGGGGCCGAAATTCTCACGTTGCCGTGAGTGCTTCGACGGGTAGGGTTTTTACCGACAGGACGTCGGGAACACATTGACTTAGGTAAGCCTAAGTAGAATGATCGGTGGTGGCAACAGCCACGACCGAAACCCTCCCAGGAGGCCCGCCTTGGATGCCACCGCCACCGGTACGTCCGCCGCTACGCCCTTCTCGACGCTGATTCGTGTCGCGTCGCACGAGCAGCACACCGAGGCGGAGACCTCAACCTTCATGAGCGACCTGCTCGGCGGCCGGCTCGGTGTCGCGTCGTACGCGCGCTACACCGAGCAGCTGTGGTTCGTGTACCGGGCGCTGGAGGACGCGGCCCAGTCGCTGAAGGACGACCCGGTTGCCGGGCCCTTCATCCAGCCGGAGCTGATGCGCACGGCCGAGCTGGAGCGCGATCTGGCGCATCTGCTGGGTGCGGACTGGCGCGCAGGGCTGTCGCCGCTGCCGGCGACCCGGGCGTACGCGGCACGGGTCGAGGAGTGCGCGAAGACCTGGCCCGCGGGCTATGTCGCGCACCACTACACGCGGTATCTCGGCGACCTCTCGGGCGGCCAGATCATCCGCGACAAGGCGGAGAAGACCTGGGGCTTCGCGCGCAAGGGCGACGGAGTGCGGTTCTACGTCTTCGAGCAGATCCCGAACCCGGCGGCTTTCAAGCGGGGTTACCGGGAGCTGCTGGACGCCGTGGACGCGGACGATCTGGAGAAGCAGCGGATCGTGGACGAGTGCAAGAGGGCGTTCGACTTCAACGGTGCGGTGTTCAGGGAGCTGGGGGCCGCCTGCAGTGCGGACAGAACGGGCCCGCTCAGCGCATGACCAGTCTGACGCGGCCGCCGATTTCCACGGTGCCGTCGGGGCCGGGGGCCGTGAGGATCTGCGAACCCCGGCCCTGAGTGATGTTCAGGGCCCGGCCGAGACGCGCGGTGAGCAGCAGCGCCGCGGCTCCCGTCGCCTCGTCCTCGTCGATCCCGTCGCCGCGTCCCGGGAAGGCACGTGCGCGGATCCGGCCCGCGGCCTCGTCCTCCCAGGCCCAGGCGTAGATCCACTCACCTGGTGGCGGCACGTCGAGCGCGTCGACCTCCGCGGCCGACCCGTACTGCCGCAGCGTCCGCGGCGGCGCCCACTCCTCGCGCGCGGTGATCCAGGTGAACTCGCCGTCGTGCCGGGCCCATACCTCGCCCGCGGGCGGATTCACCGCCTCCAGATCGAGCAGCCAGGCGGCGCCGACGAGCGGATGCCCGGCGAACGGAAGCCGGAGCCCGGGAGTGTAGATGTCGACGACCCCGCGCTCGGGGTCGTCGACGAACACCGTCTCGCTGAACCCGAGTCGGGCGGCGAGCGCCTGCCGGGACGCCTGGTCGGGATAGGCGCGGGAGTCGCGCACGACCCCGAGGGGGTTGCCGTACTGCCCGTCGCCCCCGCAGAAGACCTGGAGCACGTCGAGCACGTCGCGTTCGTTCACCCGGGCATTGAAGCACCGGTGTCATGAAACCGGTGCTCCGCCCCGGACCCCGCGCCTCGCGCCCCGGCAGCGGATCAGGCCCGGGCCGACTCCCTGCGGCGGACGGCGACGACCACCGCCGCGCCCGTCACCGCCACCAGCGCCGAGGCCGTGGCCAGTTCCGCGGCCGGGACACCCGCGCCCGTGGTGGCCAGCGAGCCGCCCGTGCCGCCGCCCACCGTGCCGCCTCCGCCCGTCGTCGACGAGCCGCCCGTGGACCCGCCGGCCGACGTGCCGGCCGTGGACCCGGACGACGGCGACGGCGACGGGAGTTCCGCGTCCTCCGTCAGGGAGACCGCGACCGTCAGCGCGTCCAGGGCCTCGCCCGCCCGGTACATGCCGCCGAACGCCTTCGTGCCGTCCGCCGTCAGCTTCGCCGGGACGGACGTCAGCCGCACCACGTCCCCGTCCGCCTCGAGCCCGCCCGCCGGAACCGTCAGCGACGCGATGCCCAGGTTCTTGTACGTGGAGACCTTCTGCGTCTCGCGGTCCTTGGTGGTGACGTCCGCGACCAGCGTGCCCGTCGTGCCGTTCACCTCGACCTCGAGACCGGTGAGCGAAAGGTCGAGCACGTACTGGCCGTTGGTGAGGTGGCCCAGGAAGCGCACGCCGCCGTCGAAGGAAGCGACCAGGGACTTCTTCTCGGCGTCGTAGGAGCCCTTGGCCTTCGGGAAGCGGTAGCCCTCGCCGGACTTCGTCGCGCCGTCGGTCAGTTCGGCCTTGCCGTGGGCCATCGGGCCCGTGACGTAGTCGCGGAAGCTCTTCTTGACGCCCCAGTCGAGGTTGCCGTCGACGATCGCGCCCTCCTCGGCGGCGGGCGTCTCGGTGGCGGACACGGTCGGAGTCGGGGTCGGGGTGGCCGAGGCGGTGGGCGTCGGCGTCGCCGTCGCCGTCGCGCTCGGCGTCGGGCTCGGGCTCGACGGGCCGCCCGCCGGCTTGACCGAGAGCGTCGCCGCGTCGAGCGCGTCCCCCTCCTTGTACATGCCGTTGAACGCCTTCGCGCCGTCCGCCGTCAGCGTGGCCGGGATGTTCTTGAACACCATCGCGCCGCCCTCGCCCTGCCCCGGCGGGACGCTGGTCAGGTCCAGCTTCGCGACCGCGATGTCGTCCTGCGTCGTGCCGTTGAGCGTGACGTCCGCCTGGATGCTGCCGCCCTTGCCCTCGGTCACCACCTTCACATCGGCGAGCTTGATGTCGAAGCCGTGGGCCTTGGAGGAGAACAGCACGCTGCCTTTGAAGGCGGTGTCGGTGGCGTGGGTGCCCGTGTCGTACGTGCCGGTGCCGTCCGTGAAGGTGAACGGACCGTTCCCCGCCGCCTGCTTCGCGCCGTCCGCGGCGACGATCGTGCCCATCGCCATCCCGGTGACGTACTTGCGGAAGGACTCCTTGAAGCCCCACTCCAGCGTGCCGTCCTTCAGCTCGATTTTCGGAGCACCGGGCGCGGCGGGAGCGTTGCCGGCCGCGATCGCCGGAAGGGCGAAGGCGGTTGCGCCGAGCGCGGCTGCCGTGGCGACGGCCGCGGCGCGGGTGATGGGACGGCGGGTGGCTGACATGGTCGGTTGTCTCCTCGGGGCTGGTCAGTTGGGGGTGGTACGGCGGCGACGGACGACATACAGGACAAGCGCCGCGGCGGCGAGCACACCCGCGCCCGTGGCGATGTACGTCGCCGTACGGGAGGAAGAGCTTGCGGCCGCGGACGCGGTGGCCGCGGACGTGGCCTTCGGCGAAGGCGACGGCGACGGCGCCACGTCGCTGCCCAGGTCCGGCAGCGCGGGCAGTTGCGCCGTGGCGTCCACGGCGACGGCGAGCGACACCGGGTCCATCGCGGTGCCCGCCTTGTACATCCCGCCGAAGGCCTTGGCACCCGCGGCGGTGAGGGTCGCCGGGGCTTCGGTGAGTGCGGCGAGTCCGTTCCGGGGCGTGAAGTCCTCGGCGGGGAAGGTGATCAGAGGGACGGCCTTCGTGGTCCGGCCCGCCTCGGCCACGTCCGCGATCAGCGTGCCTCCGCCCGACGTGACCCGGACCGTGACCTTGGTCAGGCCGAGATCGAGGTCGGTGCCGGTGAAGCGGAGTGTTCCGGCGAAGGCCGCGTCCAGGGTCTGCCGCTTCGCGTCGTACGTGCCCTTGCCCTGCGGGAAGCGGAAGAGCGCACCGCCGTCCAGCGCACCGCCGGACAGCGTCCACTTGCCCTGGGCGATGGAGCCGGTGACGTACTCGCGGAAGGTGCGGCGCACGCCCCAGTCCACGGCCGCGTCGCTGAAGCCGCCCGCGGCCGGTCTGCCGGGTGCTGTCGGCCGCGGCGAGGGCTTCTGCTGCGAGGGCTTCTGCCGGGCCGGAGCGGGTGCGACATCGACGCTCAGGCTCACCGGGTCGAGCGGCGTGCCCGCGGTGTAGTACCCGGCGAAGGCCCCGGCGCCCTGCGAAGTCAGCGTCGCGGGCACGTCGTTGAGCGCGACCGGGCTGCTGCCGCCCCGCATGTCGATGCCGGAGAGATCGAGCGCGGCGAGCGGGACGCGGCTGGACGAGGTGACCCTGCCGGTCGATCTGGACCTGCTGACCATGTCCGCGTAGAGCGTGCCGCGACCGCCGGAGATCCTTACGGCGGGGCGGCTGATGGTGAGGTCCAGTTCGTGCGAGCCGTCCGGCTTCCGGTGGCCCACGAAGTGGACTCCGCCGGAGAAGCCGGACTCGAAGGCTCCGGTGCCGGGGTCGTACGAGCCCTTGGCGGAGTGGAACCGGAACTGACTGCCGCCGACCGTGGCCGCGCCGCCGGTCAGCGTCCAACTGCCGTGGGCGATGGGCCCGGAGACGTACGACTGGAACGAGGACTTGATGCCCCAGTCGAGCCTGCCGCCCTGCACCGGGCGGTCCGCCGCGTGGGCGGCGTGGGCCGGGAGCAGGGCTCCGAGCAGCACCGCGAGAAGCGCTGCGGCGAAAGTGCGCGCCCGTCTGGACGGCAGCATGAGTTTCCCCCCGGAGTACGTCGGCGACACCCGTCGACGACCTGGCGAATGAGGTAAGGCTAACCTAAGCTACCTCCAGTTCGGGCCGAAAGTGCTCCGGCGGCAAGAACCTCAACTCGACTGCGCCGCAGCTCATGGCAGACTGCGGCCGACCGCGTTAGACAACGAACAAGAGGAAGGTGCCTCGGTGCGCACAACTCGCCTTGCCGGTGCGGTGGTTTCCGTGCTTGCCCTCGCTCTGACGGCCACGGGCTGCGGCAGCACGGACGACGCCGGACCGACCGCGAACGAGAAGCCGGCCACGGCCGGCGCACCGGCCAACCGGGTCGAGCCACTGGCCGCAGCACCCCGGCCCAAGGTGCCGGTCACGGTGACGTCGGCGGAAGGCAAGAAGATCACCGTCGCGTCCACCGAGCGGATCGTGCCGCTGGCCCCGGCGCTGAACGAGATCGTCTTCACGCTCGGCCTCGGCAAGCAGGTCGTGGCCCGCGACAACGCAACCACCTTCGAGCAGGCCAAGAAGCTGCCGGTGGTGACCCGGGCGCACAGCGTCTCGGCGGAGAGCGTGCTGTCGCTGAAGCCGACGGTCGTCCTCGCCGAACCCCTCACGGGCCCTGCGGAGGCCATCGACCAGATCCGCGCCGCGGGCGTCCCGGTCGTGCTGGTCAAGCCGGGCAAGACCCTTGCCGATGTGGGGCCGCGGATCGACGCGGTCGCCGCGGCCCTGGGCGTCAAGGCGGCGGGCGACGAGCTGAACAAGCGCACGCAGAGCCGTATCGAGGCGGTCCAGAAGAACATCCCGAAGCCGAAGGACGGCAAGAAGCCGCGGGTCGCGTTCCTGTATCTGCGGGGCTCCGCCTCGGTCTATCTGATCGGCGGCGGCGAATCGGGTGCGCCGTCCCTGCTGGCGGCGGCGGGCGCGGTGGACGCGGGCCAGGAGTCCGGCCTGACGAAGGACTTCACGCCGCTGACGAGCGAGGCGCTGGCGAAGGCGGCGCCGGATGCGCTGCTGGTGATGACGGAGGGGCTCGAGTCGGTGGGCGGGATCGACGGCCTGCTCGAGCTTCCGGGCGTGGCGCAGACACCGGCGGGCATGGACCGCCGGGTGGTCTCGGTCGACGACGGAGTGATCCTGAACTACGGCCCGCGCACGGACCAGGTGCTGAAGACGCTGGTCGACCAGCTCTACGCGAACGGAAGCTGAGGATGTCCTCCACCTCCGCGGAAGAGACCCGGGCCGCCGGGCCCGGGCCTCAGGACCCGGACCGTGGACCATGCTCCGGCGAGGCGGGTCCCGACGACCGGAGTTCCACCCCGGCCCCGGACAGGAAGGCCGGTCCCAACCCGCCCCCGCCGGGCGGGGTTTCCGCGGCCGGCGGGCCACTCGGCAAAACCCCGCAGTCCCGCGGGTATCTGCTCGCCGGAGGGCTCGTCGTCGCGCTCGTCGCGCTCGCGCTCGCGGCCGCCGGGACCGGGGCGTACGACATTCCCCTCGGCGATGTCCTCGCCTCCCTCCAGCACCGCACCGGGCTCGGCGGACATGCACTCGACCGGGTCGGCGAGAGCGTGCTGTGGAACGTGCGGCTGCCGCGCGTCGTCCTCGCGCTGCTCGTGGGAGCGTCGCTCGGCTGCGCCGGGGCCCTGATGCAGGGCGTGTTCGGCAATCCGCTCGCCGAGCCCGGCATCATCGGGATCTCCTCCGGCGCGGCCGTCGGCGCCGTCGCGTCCATCGCGCTCGGGCTGAGCTTCCTCGGCAACTGGACGGTGACGGCGTGCGCGTTCGTCGCCGGGCTCGCGACCGTGCTGCTGGTGTACGTGCTGTCCCGCTCCGGCGGCCGTACCGAGGTCATCACGCTGATCCTCACCGGCATCGCCGTGAACGCCTTCGCGGGCGCGCTGATCGGTCTCTTCATCTTCTTCGCCGACAACGCGCAGATCACCCAGATCACCTTCTGGCAGCTCGGCTCGCTCTCGCAGGCCACCTGGCCCAAGGTGCTCGCCGTGCTGCCGAGCGCGCTCCTCGGTCTGGCCGTCGCGCCGTTCTACGCACGGAAACTGGACCTCCTCGCGCTCGGCGAGCGGCCCGCCCGGCACCTCGGCGTGGACGTGGAACGGCTGCGGCTCGTGCTGGTGCTGGTCGTCGCGCTGCTCACCGCGTCCGCCGTCGCCGTGGCCGGCGTCATCACCTTCCTCGGCCTGCTCGTCCCGCATCTGCTGCGGATGGCGCACGGCTCCGGTCACCGGTTCCTGATCCCGGGCAGCGCGCTGGCCGGCGCGCTGCTTCTGGTGGCCGGCGATCTGGCCGCGCGGACCGTCGCGCAGCCGGCCGAGCTTCCGCTGGGCGTGCTCACCGCACTCTTCGGCAGCCCGTTCTTCTTCCTGCTGCTGCGCAGGGCCCGTCGTAAGCAGGGTGGTTGGGCATGAAGGCGCTGATGACCCCGCTGAAGACACTGTTCGCCGCCCGCGGCCGCGAGCTGCCCGCTCCGCACGTGACCGGCAGCGCTCTCGCCGAGACCGCCGGGCTCCATGTGCGGCTCGGGCAGCGCGAGGTACTCGCCGGGATCGATCTCGCCGCGCACGCCGGCGAGGTGCTGGCGCTCGTCGGGCCCAACGGCGCGGGCAAGTCGACGCTGCTGGCCGCGCTGGCCGCCGATCTGCCCGCCGCCGCGGGCACCGTACGGATCGCCGGGCGGCCGGTCGCCGACTGGTCGCCGGCCGAACTCGCGCTGCGCCGGGCCGTGTTGCCGCAGGCCGCCACGCTTTCCTTCCCGTTCCCGGTGGCGGAGGTGGTCCGGATGGGCCGCGCGCCGTGGGCGGGGACGGCCCTGGAGGACGAGGACGACGCGGCGGTGGCCGCCGCCATGGACGCCACGGAGGTCGGCCCGTTCGCCGCGCGGCCCTATGCCGCGCTCTCCGGCGGCGAACGCGCCCGGGTCGCGCTGGCCCGCGTACTCGCCCAGCGCGCCCCGCTGTTGCTGCTCGACGAGCCGACCGCCGCGCTCGATCTGCGCCACCAGGAACTGGTGCTCCGTATCTGCCGCGAGCGGGCCGCGGCCGGTGACGCCGTGGTGGTCGTCCTGCACGACCTCGGTCTCGCCGCGGCGTACGCGCACCGGGTCGCCGTGCTGCACGACGGACGGATCGCGGCCGACGGGCCGCCGGCCGCGGTGCTGGAGGAGGAGTTGCTCAGCCAGGTCTACCGGCAGCCGGTCGAGGTGCTGGCCCATCCGCGGACCGGGGCGCCGCTGGTGGTACCGAAGCGGCTGATTTGACCTCGGCTTGAACTCGCCGTGACACCACCGTGTCCACGGCGGTGATTTGAGAGATGAATCACTGGACGCACGGTTATCGGTGAGGTAAGGCTCGGTTAAGTTAGGGCCGCCTCACCCCCTCCGTACCGCTCCGGTACTCGTCCTCTGTGGAGCCCGAATGCGAGCCGTCCGTCTCTCCGTTGTCACCGCCGCAGCGACCGCGGTGGCCCTGACCGCCGTCACGGGGTGCGCCGAGAAGAGCGACGCCAAGGGCGGCGACCACGCCATCCAGGTCACCGCCAAGGACGACTCCTGCGAGGTGTCGAAGAAGGAGTTCCCGGCCGGGCACGTCCAGCTCGACATCGAGAACAAGGGCTCCAAGGTCACCGAGGTCTACATCCTCTTCCCGGACGACCGCATCGTCACCGAGCGCGAGAACATCGGCCCCGGCACCAAGGCGAGTCTCACCGCCGAGGTGAAGGCCGGCGAGTACGAGATCGCCTGCAAGCCCGGCATGAAGGGCGACGGCATCCGGCAGAAGGTCAGCGCCAGCGGCGGCACGGCCGTCAAGCGCAGCCCGGAGATGGACGCCGCGGTCGCCGCGTACCGCAAGTACGTGCAGGCGCAGGCCGATGAGACGCTGCCGAAGGCCCAGGTCTTCGCGGACGCCGTCAAGGCCGGCGACATCGAGGCCGCGAAGAAGGCGTACGCCGACTCGCGCATCGGCTGGGAGCGCACCGAGCCGGTCGCCGAGTCCTTCGGCGACATCGACCCGAAGGTCGACCTGCGCGAGGACGGCGTGGAGAAGGGCCAGAAGTGGACCGGCTGGCACATCCTCGAGAAGGCGCTGTGGCAGACGAAGAAGCTCGGCCCCGCCGAGACGGCGCTCGCCGACCTCCTCATCAAGGACCTGACCGACTGGCAGAAGAAGGTCGGCACCGCCGAGATCACGCCGACCTCGATGGCCAACGGCGCCAAGGAGCTGCTCGACGAGGTCGCCACCGGCAAGGTCACCGGTGAGGAAGAGCGCTACAGCCACACCGACCTGGTCGACTTCAAGGCGAACGTCGAGGGTGCGCAGAAGTCGCACGAGCTGCTGAAGCCGGTCGCGACGAAGAACGATCCGAAGCTCGTCGCCGAGCTGGACAAGCAGTTCGCGGCGCTGAACACGCTGCTCGACAAGTACCGCAAGGACACGTCCTCGTACGAGTTCACCTCGTACGACAAGGTCGGCAAGGCGGAGCGCAAGGAGCTCAGCGACGCGGTGAACGCGCTCGCGGAGCCGCTGTCCAAGCTCGCCGCCGCGGTAGTGAAGTAGTAAGGGGCACCGACATGTCCGAGCAGGACGAGAAGCCCACGCCGGAAGTGAGCGACGCCGCCGTGGAGAGCAACACCCGTGCGCCGTCGCGCCGTTCGCTGCTCGGCTGGGGCGGCGCCGGGCTCGCGCTGGGTGCCGCCGCGGCCGGCGGCACGGCGGCCGTGCTGACCGGCGGGGACCGGACGGTCAACGCCGCCGCGAGCGGCGCGGCCGTCCCCTTCCACGGCGCCAACCAGGCCGGCATCGCCACCGCCGTGCAGGACCGGCTGCACTTCGCGTCGTTCGACGTGAAGACCAAGGACCGCGCCGAGCTCGTCCAGCTGCTGAAGGACTGGACACGGGCGGCGGAGCGGATGACGGCCGGGCAGGCGGTCGGTGAGGGCGCGTACGGCGGTCTCGCGGAGGCCCCGCCGGACGACACCGGCGAGGCGCTCGGTCTCAAGCCGTCCCGGCTGACCCTGACCATCGGCTTCGGCCCGTCACTGTTCGCCAAGGGCCGCTTCGGACTTGAGGGCAAGCAGCCGTTGGGTCTGGCCGAGCTGCCGAAGTTCGCCGGCGACAATCTCGACCCGACGCGCAGCGGCGGCGACATCTGCGTCCAGGCCTGCGCCGACGATCCGCAGGTCGCGGTGCACGCGATCCGCAATCTCGCACGGATCGGCTTCGGCAAGGTCGCGGTCCGCTGGTCGCAGCTCGGCTTCGGCAAGACCTCGTCGACGACGCCGGACGCGCAGACCCCGCGCAACATGATGGGCTTCAAGGACGGCACCCGGAACATCTCGGGCACCGACCGGGCCGAACTGGACAAGCACGTCTGGGTGTCCGAGAAGGACGGTCCTGCGTGGCTGGCCGGCGGCTCGTACCTGGTGGCCCGCCGGATCCGGATGAACATCGAGACCTGGGACCGCACGCCGCTCCAGGAGCAGGAGGACATCTTCGGCCGGGACAAGGGCGAGGGTGCGGCGGTCGGCAAGGCCAAGGAGCGCGACGAGCCGTTCCTGCCCGCGATGCTGCCGACCGCGCATGTGCGGCTCGCGCACCCGGACACCAACGGCGGCGCGAAGATGCTGCGCCGCGGCTACTCGTTCACCGACGGCACGGACGGCCTGGGCCGCCTGGACGCGGGCCTGTTCTTCCTCGCGTACCAGCGCGACGTGGACAAGGGTTTCGTCCCGGTGCAGCGCTCGCTGGCCGCCAAGGACTTCCTGAACGAGTACATCCAGCACGTGGGTTCGGCGCTGTTCGCCGTCCCGCCGGGCGTCCGCGGCGAGGACGACTGGTGGGGCCGGGCGCTGTTCTCCTGAACCGAAGGGACCCGACGTGTTCGGCAACTATCTGATCGGACTGCGCGAGGGCCTGGAGGCCAGCCTGGTCGTCTGCATCCTCGTCGCGTATCTGGTGAAGACCGGGCGGCGTGACGCACTGCGGCCGATCTGGATCGGCATCGGGGTCGCGGTCGCGATCTCGCTCGGCTTCGGCTTCGCGCTCGAGTACGGCTCGCAGGAGCTGACCTTCGAGGCGCAGGAGCTGCTGGGCGGCTCGCTGTCGATCATCGCCGTGTGCCTGGTGACCTGGATGGTCTTCTGGATGCGGCGCACCGCGCGGCATCTGCGGGCCGAGCTCCACGGCAAGCTGGACGCCGCGTTGCAGATGGGCACCGGCGCGCTGGTCGCCACCGCGTTTCTGGCCGTGGGGCGCGAGGGTCTGGAGACGGCGCTGTTCGTCTGGGCGTCGGTCCGGGCGGCCACCGACGACGGCGGCACGCAGGCCCCGTTGATCGGTGTGCTGCTCGGCATCGCCACGGCGGTCGTGCTGGGCTGGCTGTTCTACCGGGGCGCGCTGCGGATCAACCTCGCCAAGTTCTTCACCTGGACCGGCGGCATGCTGGTGATCGTGGCGGCCGGTGTGCTCGCGTACGGCGTCCACGACCTCCAGGAAGCCCGGATCCTCGACGGCTTGGCGAACAAGGCCTTCGACATCAGCACGGCGATCCCGCCGGACAGTTGGTACGGCACGCTGCTGAAGGGCGTGTTCAACTTCCAGCCGAATCCGACCGTCCTCCAGGTCACGGTGTGGGCCCTGTATCTGGTCCCGACACTCGCGCTCTTCCTGGCCCCGGTAGGGTTCGGGTGGTCAGTGGGGGTCAAGGAGCAGAAGGCAACCGATGAGAAGGCCGATTCGGGTGGGAATGCCGCAGCCGGTGAGCAGGCGGCGCCGGTCGGCGACGGGGCTCGTGACGATGACGGTCCTGGCGCTGACGGCAAGCGGGTGCGTGACGGTGCACGGGGAACTGGAAGTCGTACCGGCGGCGACGAAGGCTGAAGCGGCCGAGGCGCTCAAGGAGTTCACCGCCGCCTACAACGCCGCGGACAAGGCGTACGACCCGGCTCTCGACGCGGAGCGGGTCACCGGCGCGCTCGGCTCGATCAACCAGGCGGGGCTCAAGGCGCGCAGCGTCAACTACCCCGACGGCAACCCGCAGCATGTGCCGCTGGAGCTGACCGACGCGAAGTACACGATCCCGAAGAAGGCGGGCTGGCCGCGGTTCTTCCTCGCCGACGTCGACTCCAACCGCGACCGTGACCAGGGCGTCACGGACAACCGCTGGGTCCTTGTCTTCGTACGCAACGGTGTGGACGAGGTGTGGAAGGCGGCGTATCTGACGATCCTCTCCCCCGCCCGTATCCCGGAGTTGAAGATCGACGGCGACGGCTTCGCCGAGCCGGTCCCGGCGGACAGCGCGTCGTTCGCGGTCGCTCCGCGCAATCTGAGCGAGGACTACACCTCGTACATGCAGACCGGTAAGCCGGAGCACTTCAAGGACGGGCCGCACACCTCCGGCTGGCGCGAGTCCCGCAAGAAGGAAGCGAACCTGCCGGGCATGTCGACGCAGTACATCGACCAGCCCCTGGACAGCGACGACTTCGCGCCGCTGGGGCTGGTGACGGCGGACGGCGGGGCGCTGGTCTTCTTCACGATGCGCAACTTCGAGCGGCAGACCGCGGCGAAGGGCGTACGGATGAAGGTGCACCCGGATGTGAAGGCGCTGCTGACCGGCGAGGTGACGAACACGGTCACGAAGGAGCGGGTGTCGAGCCAGGCGGTGATCGTACCCACGGCCTCGGGCTCGGAAGTCGACGTACTGGGCAGGCTGACGGGGCTCACCTCCGCGAAGGGTTCGTAGGCGGCCCCGCGCGCCGGGTAGGCGGCCCCGCGCCTGCCTAGGGCCTTTCGTCTGGATCAGGCCGGATCAGTGAGCGGGCTCTGGTGCCGTGGATCGCAAGGCGGAGGAGGGAGGCATGGCGGAGCCATGCCGACCGACGACAACGCGGCGA
>NZ_JBIRTX010000019.1:0-128793 GCF_044334895.1 Streptomyces sp. NPDC020681
TCTTGCGTTTCCAACCTTACCAGACCGTTTTCCCTACCGTTTCCGGTTCGGAATTCAATCCAATGGCCGTTGGAGAAGCCATTTGCCTTTCGGCGCGTTCACTACTTTAGCCGAATCCCGTAGCAACTCATAATTGAGTTCAACGGGCGAATTTCGGCATGCCGAAATCGCACCCGATTTGGGTCGATCGTGAGTAGTGGATGGCCGCTTCGGGTTGCTGAACAGCAGGGCCCGTTTCAAGCGGCTCGGGCTACGTTAGGCGTCCCGGGAGGACGAGTCAAGTTGCCCTGCGGCGAGGCGCGTGGGCCCGGTATGGGCTCACCGTCGGGTCCGTGTCGATCCAGTAGCGCCATGGGTGGTGGGCGCCGTCGCCGCCGACGCCCGTGCGTGGGCCGTTGCGTACCTGGTCAAGCCGCGGCGGGGTGCCGGTGAGCAGGGACAAGGGAGCCGGTGGGCCGGTGCAGAGGTCGGTGCCGTTCAAGGTGCGGTCGACGTCGAGGGCTGTGGCCAGGCGGGCCGGGCCTTTGGCCAGTTCCTTGTCATGACGGGCCGAGAATCGACGTTTGCGAGCCAGTTCGCTGCCTACCCGGATCTCGCCGGCGCGCAGCAGGATGCCGCTCGCCGTGCCCTCGGGGCCGCACACCACGTTCAGGCAGTGCCACATCCCGTAGGTGAAGTAGACGTACGCATGACCGGGCGGACCGAACATCACGTCGTTGCGTGCGGTGCGACCGCGGAAAGCGTGGGAGCCGGGGTCGAGTTCACCCGCGTACGCCTCCACTTCGGTGAGGCGCAACTCGATGGGTCCGTCTTCGGTCAGGCGTGCAAGGGTGCAGCCAAGAAGCTCGGGGGCGACCTCCAGTACAGGGCGGTCGAAGAACTCCCGGGGCAACGGCGTACGGTCGGGGCTCTCGATCATGGCGTCCGAGGGTACCGGGGAACCGACTACGGTCGTCGGGCGTATGTAGGGGTCAGGACCTAGAGGGACGTAGAAGGAGAGTCATGGGCTTCAAGAAGATGCTCGCCAGCCTGGGCGCCGGGGGCGCCTCCGTCGAGACGGTGCTCACCGAGCAGAACGTCGTGCCGGGCGGTGTCGTCCAGGGTGAGGTACGCATCCAGGGCGGCTCGGTTGATCAGGGGATCGAGGGACTCTCCGTCGGTCTTCAGGCGCGGGTCGAGGTCGAGGGCGGTGAGCAGGAGGTCAAGCAGGACATCGAGTTCACCAAGCAGCGGCTCGGCGGCGCGTTCGAGGTGCGGGCCGGTGCGGTGCATGTGGTGCCGTTCGGGCTGGAGATTCCGTGGGAGACGCCGGTGACGAGCATCGCCGGTCAGCAGCTGCGCGGGATGAACATCGGTGTGACGACGGAGCTGGAGATCGCGCGGGCCGTGGACTCGGGCGATCTGGACCCGATCAATGTGCACCCGCTGCCGTCGCAGCAGGCGATTCTGGATGCCTTCATCCAGCTGGGCTTCCGCTTCAAGAACGCGGACATGGAGCGCGGGCACATCCGTGGGACGCGGCAGCGGCTGCCGTTCTACCAGGAGATCGAGTTCTTCCCGCCGCAGCAGTACCGAGGGCTGAACCAGGTCGAGCTGACGTTCGTCGCGGACGACCGCGAGATGGACGTCATCGTGGAGATGGACAAGAAGCCGGGTCTGTTCAGCGAGAGCAGTGACTCGTACAAGGCCTTCAAGGTCGGCCACCACGACTTCCAGTCGACCGACTGGGCGGCCTTCCTCAACCAGTGGCTCGCGGATGTCGGCGGGCGTCGCAACTGGCTCTAGGCCAGGGCCTAGGCTCGGTTCCGGCAGGCAGGCAGAACAGCCGAATCGGAGGTTCAGACGTGACCGAGCTCAACAGGGCGCCTCTTCCGCATGACTTTCTTCCGGCGGTGCCGTCGTTCACGGTGGTGAGCGACGACATCGCGCCCGGGTCGGTGTTGAAGGACGCTCAGGTCTACGCGGCGGGCAACACCTCGCCGCATCTGCGCTGGGAGGGCTTCCCGGCGGAGACCAAGAGCTTCGCCGTGACGTGCTTCGATCCGGACGCGCCCACGGGCAGCGGGTTCTGGCACTGGGTGCTCTTCGACCTTCCGGCGTCGGTGACTGAGCTGCCGGCCGGCGCGGGCTCCGGGAAGTTCGAGGGGCTGCCCGACGGCGCCGTTCAGGTCCGTAACGACTACGGGTCGAAGGATTTCGGCGGCGCCGCTCCGCCGGCGGGTGAGAACCACCGTTACGTCTTCACCGTGTACGCGGTGGACAGCGAGAAGCTCGGGCCGGACGCGGATGTGTCACCCGCTGTCGTGGGCTTCAATCTGCGGTTCCACACGATTGCCCGCGCGCAGTTGATCGCTGAGTACCAAGGTCCCTCGAAGCACTGAGTCTTCGTACTGACCGTTCGTACTGACCGTTCGTTTGTTGTTTGCCCTGCCCTGGTCTTGGAGAGATCAGGGCAGGGCATCTTTTATTGCGTTGTCCATCTCGGCGCGCCCGGCCAGAGTTGATCCGAGCCCAAGGCCCGCAACAGGGGCTGGGCAGGCGAACGGGAGGTGGGCGAGATGCGGGACACGCTGGTGCTGAATGCGAGCTTCGAGCCGCTGTCGACGGTGACACTCAACCGTGCGGTGGTGCTGGTGCTCCAGGACAAGGCTGTCGTCGAGCAGGCCCACCCCGGACTTCGTGTGCGTGCGGCCGCGGTCGATCTTCCGGTGCCGCGGGTGATCAGGCTCTGCAGATATGTCCGGGTGCCGTTCCGAAGACAGGCGCCGTGGTCCAGGCGGGGTGTGCTGGTCAGGGACCAGCACCGGTGCGCGTACTGCGGCAGGCGCGCCACGACCGTGGACCACGTGGTGCCGCGGTCGCACGGTGGTCAGGACAGCTGGCTGAACACGGTTGCCTCGTGCGCCGAGGACAACCACCGCAAGGCGGACCGTACGCCGGAGCAGGCGGGCATGCCGCTGCTGCACCAGCCGTTCGTGCCGTCTCCGGCGGACGCGATGCTGCTGGGAATGCGCGCCGGTGAGCGGTCGGAGCTGCCGGGCTGGCTGGTGGCGCAGCCCGCGGCGTAACGCCTGATCGGGTCGTGAGCCCGCCCTCGGACGACGAGGGCGGGCTCTTCTTTTGCGTTGTGCCGGGTGGCGTCGCGCGCCTGGCGTCTCAGCGGAGCAGCAGTTGGACGATCGCGACAGTGCCGACCACCACGATCACGCCGCGCAGTGCCGCCGGCGGCAGGCGGCGGCCGATCTTCGCGCCGAACTGGCCGCCGATCGCCGAACCGACCGCGAGCAGCAGGACCACCGTCCAGTCGAAGTCGGCGACGAAGAGGAAGAAGAGCGCGGCGATGCTGTTGACGACGGCGGCGAGGACGTTCTTGACGGCATTGAGGCGCTGCAGGGTGTCGTCGAGCAGCATGCCCATCAGCGAGAGGTAGATGATCCCCTGTGCCGCGGTGAAGTAGCCGCCGTACACGCTGGCGAGCAGCAGCCCGGTGAAGAGCAGCGGGCCGCCGTCCGGATGCGCGTCGGTGCCGTTGCGGTCGCGGCGGCGCTGGACGGCGCGGGCGATGCGGGGTTGCAGCACCACCAGGACGAGGGCGAGCGCGACGAGCACCGGCACGATGGTCTCGAAGGCCGTCGCAGGCAGCGTCGTCAGCAGTACGGCTCCGCAGATGCCGCCGATCGCGGCCGCGACGCTCAGGCGCAGAACGCGGTCGCGCTGGCCCTTGAGCTCGGCGCGGTAGCCGATGGCTCCGCTGATCGAGCCGGGGATCAGGCCGAGGGCGTTGGAGACGGTCGCCGTGACCGGCGGGAGGCCGGTGGCGAGGAGCACCGGGAAGGTGATCAGCGTTCCGGAGCCGACGATGGTGTTGATCGTGCCGGCGCTGATGCCCGCGGCGAAGACGGCGAGCATCTCCCAGATGGTCACGCTGTGCCCCTCGATGATCGGTGCCTGCTGCACCGATCATGCCTGATCACCGAGGCGCGTCAGTCGACCGGGGGCTCCTCGCGCCGCTCCTTGCCGGTGTTGAACCCGGGTCCGCCGCCGGAGCCGAGGTTGCCGAAGGCTCCGGACAGGCCCTTGAGCGCGTCGCCGATCTCGCTGGGCACGATCCAGAGCTTGTTGGCGTCGCCCTCGGCGATCTTCGGGAGCATCTGGAGGTACTGGTAGGAGAGCAGCTTCTGGTCCGGGTCGCCGGCGTGGATGGCTTCGAAGACCGTACGCACGGCCTGGGCCTCGCCCTCGGCACGCAGGGCCGCGGCCTTGGCCTCACCTTCGGCGCGCAGGATCGCGGACTGCTTCTCACCTTCGGCGGTGAGGATCTGTGACTGCCTGATGCCCTCGGCGGTGAGGATCGCGGCGCGCTTGTCCCGGTCGGCGCGCATCTGCTTCTCCATCGAGTCCTGGATGGAGGTCGGCGGCTCGATCGCCTTGAGCTCGACGCGGTTGACGCGGATGCCCCACTTGCCGGTGGCTTCGTCGAGGACGCCGCGCAGGGCCGCGTTGATCTCCTCGCGGGAGGTCAGGGTCCGCTCCAGGTCCATGCCGCCGATGATGTTCCGCAGGGTGGTGACGGTGAGTTGCTCGATCGCCTGGATATAGCTGGCGACCTCGTACGTGGCGGCCCGGGCGTCGGTCACCTGGTAATAGATGACGGTGTCGATGTTGACCACGAGGTTGTCCTGCGTGATCACCGGCTGCGGCGGGAACGGAACGACCTGTTCCCGCAGGTCGATGCGGTTGCGGATGGAGTCGATGAACGGGACCACGATGTTCAGGCCCGCGTTCAGGGTGCGGGTGTATCGACCGAACCGTTCGACGATGGCGGCGCTGGCCTGCGGGATGACCTGGATCGTCTTGATCAGTGCGATGAAGACCAGCACCACCAGAATGATCAGGACGATGATGATCGGTTGCATCGCGTTCCCTGTGCCCTTCGCTGCCGGATGAGTGTGATGATCGAGTTTCCCAGAACATGGCCTGGTCTGGGGGGCGTTCGGGCTGGTTGTCTTACATGACTACGGCGGTGGCTCCATCGATCTCGACGACGTCGACCTGCTGTCCGGCCTCGAAGGTCATCGTGGCGTCGAGTGCGCGCGCGGACCAGACCTCACCGGCGAGCTTGATACGGCCGCCGCTGCCGTCGACCCTTTCCAGCACGACCGCCTGGCGGCCCTTGAGCGCGTCGACTCCGCTGGCGAACTGCGGGCGTTGGGCTCTGTGACGGGTCGCGATCGGCCGTACGACGGCGATGAGGGCGACGGAGACCACGGCGAAGACGAGTACCTGGGCGACTGTGCCGCCGCCCAGTGCCGCAACGACGGCCGCGGCGACCGCTCCGGCGGACAGCATTCCGAATTCGGGCATGGCGGTCAGGACGAGCGGAATGCCCAGTCCGACAGCACCGATCAGCCACCACACCCACGCGTCGATTTCCACATGGTCATGGTAGGTCCGCCGGTCGTCGTGGGGACAGGGGGCGACGGCGCCGTTGGGATCCGGACAGCCGTGCCCGCGGGGCCTGTTGGCCGTACCGGGCAGTGAGTGGAGTGTCAGCCGAGCGGGAGGCCCTGGGCGGTCCAGCGTTCGCCGTTGCGCTCGACGAGCAGCGGGAGGCCGAAACAGAGCGAGAGATTGCGGGAGGTGAGCTCGGTCTCCATGGGTCCGGCGGCCAGCACCTTGCCCTGACGGATCATCAGGACATGGGTGAAGCCCGGCGCGATCTCCTCGACATGGTGCGTGACCATGACCATGGACGGTGCGTATGGGTCGCGGGCCAGCCGGCCGAGACGGCGGACCAGGTCCTCGCGGCCGCCGAGGTCGAGGCCCGCGGCCGGCTCGTCGAGGAGCAGCAGCTCGGGGTCGGTCATCATGGCGCGGGCGATCATGGTGCGCTTGCGCTCGCCCTCGGAGAGCGTGCCGAACTTGCGCTCCAGGTAGTCCGTCATGCCGAGCCGGTCGAGGAAGGCGCGGGCCCGCTCCTCGTCGACGGCGTCGTAGTCCTCGTGCCAGGTGGCGGTCATTCCGTACGCGGCGGTGAGGACGGTCTGCAGCACGGTCTGGCGCTTGGGCAGCTTCTCGGCCATGGCGATGCCGGCCATGCCGATGCGGGGGCGGAGCTCGAAGACGTCCACGGCGCCGAGGCGCTCGTCCAGGATTCTCGCCGTGCCGGTGGTCGGGAAGAGGTAGCTGGACGCGATGTTGAGGAGGGTGGTCTTGCCCGCGCCGTTGGGGCCGAGGATGACCCAGCGCTCGCCCTCCTTGACCGACCAGGAGACATCGTCCACCAGAGCGCGTCCGTCGCGGACCACGGATACGTCCACCAGCTCCAGTACATCGCTCATGAGCGCGTTGTCTCCCCATGCAATCGTCTTGAGGCATTTGGGTGCTTTATGCACCTGTGGGCACAGCTTCCAGGGAAAACCTACGCCACCGGCCGGGTGGACCCGCCCCCCGGCCCGGTCCCTAGGCTGGGTCCATGCTTTCCGAACCACGCTCAGGACGACTGGCCGCATGGGGAAATGCCCTGTTGGCCGGACTTGTATCGCCGGACGACGCGGCGCTCGCGATCGTCGCGGACGACGCGGTGCACCGGGTGGAGGGGCTCCCCGGCGAAGCGGCCCCGGTCGGGCTCACGCTCGCGCTGGGGCGGCTGCGAACGCTCGGGGTGACCGGGTACCGGGTCGCGCTCCCCGCGCCCGGGCATCCACTGGGGCTCAGCGGCCCGCCGGAGTTCAACGCGCGGGCGCTCGACTCGGAGGAGGCCGTCGTCGCCACGGGCGCGGCCTACGGCCTTGTGCCCGAGGTCTACGAAGCCGGGCCCGCCGGAGACGTTCATGTGGAGGTGGCCTGGCACTGTCTGCCGGTGCGCGAGGCCCCGCCGGCGGACGTGCCGTCGCTCGGGGAGGCGGAGCGGGAGCTGGCGGAGGCGCTGCGGGAGGCGACGGACGCGCTGTCGCAGCTCGATGTGGCGGCGTCGGGTCCGGTGGCGGAGGCGGCGATCGACGCCTACCGGGCTCGTGCGGAGCGCGGCCGCGAGGCGCTGGCTCCCGGGTATCCGCCGCGTGCGGTACGGGTGTTGGAGCTGGCTCAGCGGGTCGCGCTGCTGGTCTCGGTGGCGTACGAGAACGGGCACGGCGGTGCGGTGAGCGCGTCCGAGATGGCGGCGCGCGGTGAGTTGCTGCGGCCGGTGGAACGGGTGGCGAGACGGGCGCAGGTGGCCGCGTACAACGCGTATGTGGAGGAGCGGGAGCGCGGGGCGCGCTGACGCGAAGCCCAGCCCAGCGGGGCGCGTCAGGAAGGGTCGGCCCCCGGGGCCCAGGTGATTGCCCGGGCCCCGGGGGCCGTTCACCGGCTCCGCGGAACGTCAGCCGTTGATGCCGAGGTTGCCGAACGCGGGGTTCAGCAGGCCGATCACATTGACGCTGTTGCCCACGACGTTCACCGGGACGTGGACCGGGGCCTGGATCAGGTTGCCGGAGGCAACACCCGGGGAGCCGACCGCCGCGCCTTCGGCGTGCGCACCGTTGGTGGCGGACGCGACACCGGCACCGGCGGCGACCAGGCTGCCGGCGACCATGGTGAGAACAGCGGCCTTCTTCAGGTTCTTCACTTCGAAATCCTCCTGGGCAATCGCTGCGGCAGTCCGCCGCAGCACGCCATGGAGAACGGCGCCGAGTCGATCAGGATGCGCCGGACGGGTGACATCCACCCGACAGTATGAATCTCAGATCGGAGGGAGACGGTCCGGTTGACCCGGCCGTCAGCCCGCAAGACCGTGCCGTACGGCCCACAGTGCCGCCTGGGTGCGGTCCGCCAGGTCCAGCTTCATCAGGATGTTCGAGACGTGTGTCTTGACCGTCTTCTCGGACAGCACGAGCGCCCGGGCGATCTCGCGGTTGGACCGGCCGTCGGCGATCAGACCGAGGACCTCGCGCTCCCGCTCGGTGAGCGTGCCGCCGCGACCCGTGCCGCTGCTCGGGTCGTCCTGGGACAGCAGCGCCCCGGCGACCTCCGGCTGGAGCAGCACATGGCCCGCGTGCACGGAACGGATGGCGCCGGCCAGCGCCTCCGGGTCGACGTCCTTGTAGACGTACCCGGACGCTCCGGCGCGCAGCGCCGGGACCACGGTGCGCTGTTCGGTGAAGCTGGTGACGATCAACACCTTGGCCGGGTTGTCGAGTTCGCGGAGCTTGCGGAGCGCCTCGATGCCGTCCATGCCGGGCATCTTGACGTCCATCAGCACGACGTCGGGCCGCAACTCCTCGGCGCGGGCGATGCCTTCGGTTCCGTCCGCGGCCTCGCCGACCACCTCGATGTCGTCCTGGATCTCCAGGAAGGTACGCAGTCCTCGCCGGACCACCTGGTGGTCGTCGACCAGCAGGACCCGAATCTTGTCAGCCACCGGGGACCTCCATCTCGATGGTCGTGCCTTTGCCCGGCGCGGACTGCACGGTGAGCTTTCCGCCGACGCCACCGGCCCGGTCGCGCATCGAGACGAGTCCCAGATGGCGGCCGGCCCGGCGGACCGAGCGCGGTTCGAAACCCTTGCCGTTGTCGGTGACGCTGAGGACGGCACCCGGGCCGCGGCGTGCCAGGACCACATCGACCTGGTCCGCGCCGGAGTGCCGCAGCGCGTTGTGCAGGGCCTCCTGGGCGACGCGGAGCAGAGCCTCCTCCTGGGCCGCGGGCAGGGCGCGGGTGCCGCAGGTGTCGAAGGTGACCTTGGCGCTGTGCGCGCGGTCGAGGACCTGGACGTGCGTACGGAGCGTGTTGACCAGGCCGTCCTCGTCGAGAGCCGCAGGACGCAACTCGACGACGGCGGCGCGCAGTTCGTCGGCCGCCTCGGCGGCAAGCACGGCGACCTGCTGCAGCTCGCCCTTGGCGCGGGACGGGTCGCGGTCCACGAGAGCGGCGGCGGCCTGCGCGGTGAGCCGGAGCGAGAAGAGCTTCTGGCTCACCGCGTCGTGCAGTTCGTGCGCGAGGCGGGAGCGCTCCTCGGCGATCGTGAGCTCGCGGCTGCGCTCGTAAAGCCGGGCGTTGGTGAGGGCTATCGCGGCGTGCTGCGCGAGGATCGAGAGCAGTTCCTCGTCCTCGGCGGTGAAGCCACAGCTCCCGTCGGGCTTCGGACACCTCTTGTTCGCGAGGAAGAGCGCGCCGATGACCTCGTCGCCGTCTCTGATCGGCAGGCCCAGGAAGTCGGACATGTCCGGGTGGGCGGACGGCCAGCCCTCGAAGCGCGGGTCCTTACGTACGTCCGCCAGCCGCTCCGTCCGGGCGTCCCTCAGCATCGCGGCGAGGATGCCGTGCTGCCGTGGCAGCGGGCCGATCGCCTTCCACTGGGCGTCGCTGACGCCGTCGACCACGAACTGCGCGAAGCCGCCGTGGTCGTCCGGGACGCCCAGCGCCGCGTACTCGGCGTCCAGGAGCTCGCGCGCCGAGGCCACGATCGTCTTCAGCACGTCGCGCACCTCGAGATGCCTGCTCATCGCGAGGAGCGCGGTGCTCACGGCGGCGAGGCCGGAGCTCGGTCGGTGGCTCATGACCTCACCGTACCTGCGGGGTGTGACAGTCCGTATCGGGCCGGGGACGCAGCCGCTCAGGGCCAAGGACCTAGGTCGAAGTGCCTTGCCGGATGGGGTCCCGGGCACGAGGCGGCGAGGGCGGTGGCGTTTCTACGTTGGGGTCATCGACGCGGACAAGACTCGGACAAGGGGATGGACGTCATGCCGGTTGCGGTGATCACAGGGGCTTCGAAGGGTCTTGGGCACGCTCTCGCGACGGCGCTCGCCGAGCGGGGCTGGGATCTGGTGCTGGGTGCCAGGACCGCGGACGTACTGCGGGAGAGCGCACACAAGGTGGAGGCGCACGGGACGCGGGTGGTGGCGGTGGCCGGGGACGTCACCGATGCCGGGCACCGGGCGGAGCTGCTGGCCGCGGCCCACCGGCTCGGCGGCCTCGATCTGCTGGTGAGCAATGCGAGCGCGCTGGGCGCCGAGCCGCTGTTGCGGCTGGACGCGCTGCCGCTGGAGGGGCTGCGGGCGGCGCTGGAGACCAATGTGGTCGCGGCGCTGGGGCTCGTACAGGAGGCACTGCCGCTGCTGCGGGCGGCGGACGCGGGCACGGTGATCGCGGTCAGCTCGGACGCGGCCGCGGAGGCGTACGAGACCTGGGGCGGCTACGGGGCCTCCAAGGCGGCCCTTGACCACCTGGTCGCGGTTCTCGGGGTCGAGGAGCCTCGGCTGCGCGTGTGGGCGGTGGATCCGGGCGACATGCAGACGGATCTGTACGCGGCGGCCGTACCGGACGACGACGATCCGCGCCCGTCGCCGCAGTCCGTGGTGCCCGGTTTCCTGCGGCTGCTGGACGAGCGGCCGGTCAGCGGGCGGTATGCGGCTCCGGCGTTGGGGGCCGAGCTGTGAGGTCCGGGTCAGGAGGCTCACTGGAGGCGCTGTGGGTGCCCGAGGAACTGTCAGCCCGGGTGCCGGCCGAAGTGCGCGGTTCGGGCCGGGACGACGTGCGGCTCCTTGTCTCACGCGGCACCCGGGTCTCCCATCACGCCTTCCGCGACCTTCCCGGGCAGCTGCGTGCCGGTGACGTCCTGGTCGTCAACACCTCCCCCACGCTGCCCGCCGCCGTCAACGGGAGGGTCGGCGGCGAAGCGGTCGTCGTGCACTTCTCGACCCGCGGCGACGACGGCCGGTGGGCCGTGGAGCTGCGCTGCCCGGACGGCCACGGCAGCACTGTGCGGCGCGCAGGCGGCCCCGCGGGAGCGGCCGTACGGCTTCCTGGAGGCGAGCGGCTCGTACTGGAGGAGCCGCTGGCGGCGGGCGGGGACCGGCTGTGGTGGGCGTCGGTGTCCACTGCGGTGCCGGGGCTGCTGCGCCGCTACGGGCGGCCGATCCGCTACCGGTACACGGCGCAGGACCAGCCGCTGTCCGCCTATCAGACGGTTTTCGCGCTGCCGTCCGCGGACGGCAGCGGGTCTGCGGAGATGCCGAGTGCCGCCCGGCCCTTCACTCCGGGCCTGGTGGCGGAGCTGGTGAGCCGGGGCGTGCAGTTCGCTCCGGTGACCCTGCACACCGGTGTGGCGTCGGCGGAGGCGCACGAGCCGCCGTATCCGGAGCGCTTCGAGGTCCCGGCGACGACGGCATGGCTGGTGAATGCCGCGCGGGCGGGCGGCGGGCGGATTGTGGCGGTCGGGACGACGGCCGTGCGTGCCCTGGAGTCGGCGTCCGGGCTTGACGGGGTGGTCCGGGCGGCCGCCGGTTGGACCGATCTGGTCATCACTCCCGAGCGCGGCGTACGGGCCGTGGACGGACTGCTGACCGGCCTGCACGAGCCCGAGGCCTCACACCTTCTGATGCTGGAGGCCATCGCGGGACGGGAGGCGCTCGGCCTTGCGTACAAGGAGGCGCTCCGTCGGCTCTATCTCTGGCACGAGTTCGGCGACAGCCACCTCATACTTCCGGGCAATATCCCTCACTCTTTGAATTGCTGACGCAACGCATGGTGAGACCGCTACTCGCCCGATGTGAGGCCGCGCATAGGACGCAGATCACTTACGAGGCTCCCTAGTGGAGACAAAAAGGGCGGATGAGCGGGGACTGAGCTGGAGAAACGGGGTCATTCGGACACCCTGATCCACTATCGCGGATCGTACGTCACACCTTTGCCAGGGCATTTTGCTGGCGCTAAGAATTGCAGCCGTCGCCCGCCGAGCAGGCGCAGCGCCACCCGGCCTGAGCGACTCCCGCTATTCGAACGAGGTATGACTGTATGTCCGCGTCCAGCACCCGCCTGACCAAGACCCACAAGGTCTCGATCGCCGGTATCGCCGCCGCCGCCGTCGCAGCCCTCACCTTCTCTCTCGTGCCGGGCAACTCCGCCGAGGCCGAGAACCTGGCTGCGTCGAACGCCGCCGAGCAGGTTTCGGCCGCCGACGCCGCCAAGGCGCACGCCCTGCACAAGGCTCACGTCGTTGCCAAGTCCAACGCGCACGCCAGGCACATGGCGCACGTCGTGGCGACGTCCAACGCCCACGCCAAGCACAAGGCGCACGTCGTCGCCAAGTCCAACGCCCACGCCAAGCACAAGGCGCACGTCGCGGCCAAGGCCAACGCCGCCGCGAAGAAGACGGCGGCCGCCAAGGCCGCTGCCAAGAAGCGCTCCGGCGACCAGGCCGCCAGCCGTGCCGCAGCCCGCACGCCGATCTTCGCCAACAACCTGGACGGCTGGATCAAGGAAGGGCTGTCCATCATGAAGAAGCACGGCATCCCGGGCACGTACGACGGCCTGCACCGCAACATCATCCGTGAGTCCGGTGGCGACCCGAACGCCATCAACGACTGGGACATCAACGCCATCAACGGCGTCCCGTCCATCGGCCTGCTGCAGGTCATCAAGCCGACCTTCGACGCTTACCACGTCGCCGGCACCAAGAACAGCCAGTACGACCCGGTCGCCAACATCGTCGCCGCGGCCAACTACGCCGCCGACCGCTACGGCTCGATCGACAACGTCGACAGCGCCTACTGAGCCCACCTGACGGAGGCTCGGCAGTAGCCGAAGGGCGGCACCCCGCACGGGGTGCCGCCCTTCGGCGTGTCCTGAACGCTCCTACTTGCGCATGACCTCGGGCTCGTGGCGGCGCAGCAGCCGGGCCACCGCGATGCCGCAGAGCACGCCGATCACCAGCAGGATCGTGATGTTCATGCCCCACTGGCCTGCCGTGTGCTCCCAGAGCGGGTCCAGGTCGTCCGGCTTGTTCGGGTCCCACGGCGGCATCAGGTGCGACAGGTCGAGCGTCGCGGCAGCACCGGCGATGGCCCAGCGGGACGGCATCAGCCAGGCGAACTGCTCCAGGCCGGGCGAACCGTAGACCTGGAAGAGGATGCCCGTGAAGACGACCTGGACGATGGCGAACATAACCAGCAGCGGCATGGTCTTCTCGGCGGTCTTCACCAGCGAGGAGATCACCAGGCCGAACATCATGGACGTGAAGCCGAGCGCGATCACCACGAGGCAGATCTCGACGGCCGGCGGCATGATCAGGCCCTCCGCGGGCAGCTCGCGGGTCGCGAAGCCGATGCCGCAGATGATGACGCCCTGGATGGCCGTGATCACGCCGAGGACGATCACCTTGGACATCAGATACGCCGAGCGGGCCAGGCCGGTGGCCCGTTCCCGTTCGTAGATGACCCGTTCCTTGATCAGTTCTCGTACGGAGTTGGCCGCGCCCGAGAAGCACATGCCGACCGCGAGGATCAGCATGATCGTGCCGGCGTCGCCGTTGAACTTGTTCGGCGGGGTGGGCGGCGCGAGGCCGAACTTCGCCGGGATGACCACGCTGACCAGGCCGAGCACCGCGGGCAGGATCACCATCAGGCCCATGAAGCCCTTGTCGGACGCGATGACCGAGGAGTACCGGCGGATCAGCGTCCACAGCTGGGAGCCCCAGCTCTGCGGCTTCGGCGGGCGCATCTGCTGCGGCGGTGGCATGCTCACCGACTGCGCGGCGACGGCGTCGATGTCCGCGGCGTACATCTGGTAGTGCTGCGAGCCCTTCCAGCGGCCCGCCCAGTCGTAGTCGCGGTAGTTCTCGAATGCCGAGAAGACATCGGCCCAGGTGCTGTAGCCGAAGAAGTTGAGCGCTTCCTCCGGCGGGCCGAAGTACGCCACCGAGCCGCCGGGCGCCATGACGAGGAGCTTGTCGCAGAGCGCCAGCTCGGCCACGGAGTGCGTGACCACCAGGACGGTCCGGCCGTCGTCCGCGAGGCCGCGCAGCAGCTGCATGACATCGCGGTCCATGCCCGGGTCGAGACCCGAGGTCGGCTCGTCCAGGAAGATCAGCGACGGCTTGGTCAGCAGCTCCAGCGCGACGGAGACGCGCTTGCGCTGACCGCCGGAGAGCGAGGTGATCTTCTTTTCCTTGTGGATGTCGAGCTTGAGCTCGCGCAGCACCTCGTCGATACGGGCCTCGCGCTCGGCGTCCGCGGTGTCGCCGGGGAAGCGGAGCTTGGCCGCGTACTTGAGCGCCCTCCGGACGGTGAGCTCCTTGTGCAGGATGTCGTCCTGCGGGACCAGACCGATGCGCTGACGCAGTTCGGCGAACTGCTTGTAGAGGCTGCGGTTGTCGTAGAGGACGTCGCCCTGGTTGGCGGGCCGGTAGCCGGTGAGCGCCTTGAGCAGGGTGGACTTGCCGGAGCCCGAGGGGCCGATGACGCCGATCAGCGACTTCTCCGGGACGCCGAAGGAGACGTCGCGCAGGATCTGCTTGCCGCCGTCGACCGTCACCGTCAGATGGCGGGCGGAGAAGGAGACCTCGCCGGTGTCGACGAACTCCTCGAGCCGGTCGCCGACGAGACGGAAGGTCGAGTGACCGACGCCGACGATGTCGTTCGGACCGAGCAGCACGGTGCCGGACTTGGCGATCGGCTGGCCGTTGACGTAGGTGCCGTTGTGGGATCCGAGGTCACGGATCTGGAAACGGCCGTCGGGTGTGGCCGTGAACTCGGCGTGGTGGCGCGAGACCTGGAGGTCGGAGACGACCAGGTCGTTCTCGAGCGCACGGCCGATGCCCATGACCCGGCCGAGCGCGAGCTGGTGGAAGGTGGTCGGGCTGCGGTCCCCGTACACCGGCGGAGCCCCCGCGAGTCCGCCGGAGCCGGGTCCCTGCTGCTGCGGCACATGTGCCTGCGGCTGCTGCCAGCCCTGCTGTCCCTGAGCCTGTGCGGGTGGCTGCTGCCAGCCCTGTTGCTGCGGTTGCTGGGCCGGGGCCTGGTGGGCCGGGGCCTGCTGCTTGGCCGCCTGCTGCTGCGGGGCCGCGCCCTGGGCGCTGTACGCCCCGGCCGCGGCACCGGTGAGATTCAGCCGCGGTCCGTCGGTGGCGTTGCCCAAGTGCACGGCCGAGCCGGGGCCGATCTCCATCTGATGGATTCGCTGGCCCTGTACGTAAGTGCCGTTGGTGCTGCCGTGGTCTTCGATCACCCAACTGCGCCCGCCCCAGCTGATGCTGGCATGGCGCCACGAGACCCTGGCGTCGTCGATCACCAGGTCGCCCTGCGGATCACGCCCCAGGGTGTATGACCTGGACGGATCGAGGGTCCAGGTCCTTCCGCTCAATTCCAGTACGAGTTCCGGCACTCCATGCCCCACTAGTTGTCCCCCGGGTTGCTCCCATCACAGGGAGTCTAGGGATGGCGAACATCGTGGGGAACTATTTCAGGCGCGGTCCCGTATCCGAAAGTCGGGCCTTGTGAAGACCGCGTTCCGGCTGCCCGTTGACGGAGGAGAAACACGCCCGGAGAGTAGTAAGCACCCATCAGTCCGTACGGATCATGCGCGACTGGGGACAACTGGGGCAAACCCAGCAGGGATCGGGGGGTCCGGATGGATGCGAGCGGCAGCGGCGACAAGGTGCCCTGGGTCGATGTGGTGCTGGCGTCGATCGCCGCGGTGAGCTGGTCACTGGTGGGCATGGCCGGTGCCGCGGCACTCGGACTGCATCTGCTGGGCGCGGATTCGGCGGGCGATCTCGCGCCGATGACCGCGGCCGTGGTGGTACTCGCGGTGAACGGGTCGGTAAAACCGAGCGGCGACGTGTCGGCGTTCGGCCTGGAGGGTGCACAGGCGACGACCGCCGTCGAGATCACGCCACTCGGAGTGGGACTGGTCGGCGCACTGCTCCTGGCGTACTTCTTTCTACGTTCGCTGCGGCGGTCGGGGCCGTACATCTCGGTGACCGAACTCGCCGCGCGGGCGGGCGGCGTGGTGGTGCTGTTCGTGGCGACCGTCGGCGGTCTTGCGTGGGCGGGCCATGACGTCATCACCATCGACGGGAAGCAGCTGGGGCTCGATGCCGGCCAGGTGCCGGGACTCGGCGGCGGCGCGGACGGCGTCGAGATTCCCGGACTCGGCGACATCGGTGACATCGGCGGGCTGCTGCCGGACCGGCTGGGCGATCTGGCGGACGCGGAGGCGGCGGTCGGCTTCAGCGTGAACACCGCGGACTCGCTGGCGGGCGCGCTGTTCTGGGTGCTGGGCGTGCTGGTGATCTCGCTGCTCGCCTCGCGGCGTTCGCCGCTGCCGCGCGCGGCCGTGTGGCAGGCGGTGGCGAAGGCCGTGCGGCCCGCGGCCTCCGCGATGGTGGCGGTCCTGCTGGTCGCGGTGCTCGCCGGGTACGCGGCAGCGGCGTATGCGGCGATCGGCGACGACCATCCGAAGAGGATCGCCGGAGCGGCGCTGCTGGGCGCCCCCAACGGCGTATGGCTCGGGATCCCGCTCGGTCTCTTTGTGCCGTGGGACGGAGAGGCGACGGGCGAGCTGGCGAAGCTGCTGCCGGATCCGCTCGACGAGCTGCTGGCGGTCTCGGCGGACGAGCCGGTGACGGTGGGCGGGCTGGCCGAGCTGGACCAACGGGTCTGGCTGCTGGCCGTTGCCACGGCGGTGATGATGCTCTACGCCGGTGTGCTGGCGGCCTCCCGTACACCGGTCGGCGGCCTGGGAGCGGCGGGTTTCGCGGGCCGGTGCGCGGTCCGTCTCGGCGCGGTGACGGCGCTGACGCTGCCGCTGCTGGTGTGGCTGACGGATGTGTCGGCCGATGCGTCGCTGTCGGTGCTCGGCTTCGACGCCTTCGGCGCGGGCATCGAGCTGCACGGCCAACTGGGCATGGCACTGCTGCTGGGCGCCGGGTGGGGAGCGGTGGCCGGTGGTCTCGGCGCGCTGCTGGTGTACGCGACTCGGGGCCGCCGCCCGGAGCCGGTGGCTCCGGTGGAAGGGCCCGGCCCGTACCACCCGGCGGAGCCGTACCGGCCGGCGAACGCCGACACCAACCCGTATCTGCGCCCGCCGCCCGGCCTCCACGGCGCCCCGACGATGGCGGGCCCGATGCCCACCCAGCCGCCGCGCCCCAAGCCCCCGCCGGAACCGGAAGACGGCCCACCGCCACCGCGGCCGCCGGGCAGGCCACGGACGGGCCGCTAGCGGCCTGGCCAGGCCGGGCGGCCCGGGTGCGGGCGGCCCGGGTGCAGCCCGGCGGGTTGTCCGGCGGGTTGTCCGGCGGGTTGTCCGGCACTCGGGACGCGCCGTCTCGACGTAACCTTCGCCGGATACGGTGGAGGAACCATGAGCGCAACGCAGAACTCCGACGTACGCACCCTTCTCGTCAAGATCTTCGGGAAGGACCGTCCCGGGATCACCGCCGGGCTCTTCGACACACTCGCCGCCTACTCCGTCGACGTCGTCGACATCGAGCAGGTCGTGTCCCGGGGCCGACTCGTCCTCTGTGTCCTCGTCACCGCGCCCGTCGGCGGCGCCACCACCGAGGGTGAGCTGCGGGCCACCGTCCACGGCTGGGCCGAGTCGCTGAAACTGCAGGCCGAGATCATCTCCGGCACGGGCGACAACCGGCCGCGCGGCAGCGGACGTTCGCATGTCACCGTGCTCGGGCATCCGCTGACCGCCGAGTCCACCGCGGCCGTCGCCACCAGGATCGCCGCCACCGGCGGCA
Source organism: Streptomyces sp. NPDC020681 (assembly GCF_044334895.1). Lineage (NCBI taxonomy): Bacteria > Bacillati > Actinomycetota > Actinomycetes > Kitasatosporales > Streptomycetaceae > Streptomyces > Streptomyces sp. NPDC020681. The sequence continues at coordinate 17,507 of NZ_JBIRTX010000019.1, forward strand.
ACATCGACCGTATCTTCCGGCTCGCCAAGTATCCCGTCACCGCCGTGGAGTTCGCGGTGTCCGGTACGGAGACCGAAGTGCTGCGCACCGTGCTCGCCACCGAGGCGGCCGGAATGGGCATCGACGTGGCCGTGGTGTCGGCCGGACTGCACCGCCGGGCCCAGCGCCTGGTCGTGATGGACGTCGACTCGACGCTGATCCAGGACGAGGTCATCGAGCTGTTCGCCGCTCACGCGGGGTGCGAGGACAAGGTCGCCGAGGTCACGGCCGCCGCGATGCGCGGAGAGCTGGACTTCGAGCAGTCCCTGCACGCCCGTGTGGCGCTGCTCGAAGGGCTGGACGCCTCCGTGGTGGACAAGGTCCGCACGGAGGTCCGGATGACTCCCGGCGCCCGGACCCTGATCCGTACGCTCAAGCGTCTCGGCTATCAAGTGGGCGTGGTGTCCGGCGGGTTCACGCAGGTCACCGACGATCTCAAGGAACGGCTCGGGCTGGACTTCGCCTCGGCGAACACGCTGGAGATAGTGGACGGAAAGCTCACCGGCCGGGTCGTCGGCGAGATCGTGGACCGGGCGGGCAAGGCGCGGCTGCTGCGCAGGTTCGCCGCGGAGGCCGGGGTGCCGCTCGCGCAGACGGTGGCGATCGGCGACGGCGCCAACGATCTGGACATGCTCAACGCGGCCGGGCTCGGTGTCGCGTTCAATGCCAAGCCGGTGGTGCGCAAGGCCGCGCACACGGCGGTCAATGTGCCGTTCCTGGACACCGTTCTGTATCTGCTGGGGATCACCCGCGAAGAGGTCGAGGCCGCGGACGGCGAAGGCGCCGAGCACTGACCGCGTCGGCGGCGGACGTACGAGGGCCCCGGCGCGCGGTTCGCGCCGGGGCCGATTCATGTGCTGGATTCATGGCCGGACAGGTGTGACGGCTGTTTACGAGTGGGGCGCCCAGTACTCGAGCAGTGTGCCCACGCCGTGCTCGAGGGACTTCCAGGAGCCGGTGAAGCCCACGACCGCGACGGCCGCCGTCGGGAACCCGCTCTGGGTCATCCGCGCCAGGGCGTCACCCTCCGTCTTGCCCGCAAGCGCGTCCGCGAGCGCGTGCACTCCGGGATTGTGGCCGATCACGAGCAGGTCGTTGACCTCGTCCGGGGTCTCGTTCAGCAGCGCGATCAGGTCTCCGAGCGAGGCTTCGTACAGCCGCTCCTCGTACACCGTCTTCGGGCGGTGCGGCAGCTCGTGCACGGCCAGCTTCCACGTCTCGCGGGTTCTGGTCGCGGTCGAGCACACCGCCAGATCGAAGGCGATCCCGGTTTCGGCGAGCCTGCGGCCCGCTTCCGGGGCTTCCTTCCGGCCGCGCTCGGCGAGCGGGCGCTCATGGTCGGGCACCTGCGGCCAGTCGGCCTTCGCATGCCTGAGGAGAACGATCCTGCGGGATTCGGGAGGTCCGGGGGGTGTCCCTCCGGAAGACACGGCGACGCTCATGCACCCCAGCTTCGCATGAAATGAGCCAACGGGCGCAGGGTGTTGACGGGCTCCCCCACGACGGGTGAATCCGTCGGCCGACCCGTCACCGGGTCATGAACGGCCATTAGCGGGACAGCGTGTGCTGGAGGTGCTCGATGATCTGGCCGACGGCCGGGTCGCCACCGGCGGCCCGCGCCTGCGCCGGATCGGCGATCAGCACAAGCAGTACGGCGAAGGCGAGCACGGGCAGGGCCAGGGCCCACCACGGCAGCCGGCTGTCGGCACTGCCCTGGGCGTGGGACCGGGTGTGCGTGTGGGCCGGCATGGCCGCCTCCGTGGCTCCGTGGGTCTGCGGTGTACTGCTTCAAACCTACGGATCATGAGCACGCTTCCCCATCCGGTGACCCACCTACTTCACCCTGACCCTGACCCCCTAAGGGTTGGTGGTGCTAGCCCCCCTTTCTGGCGCTCGGTTCGCCTCCGGGGCGCTTCAAGCGTGTGCCGACGGTCGATCGTGCTCGATCCCTCGTTCCTCGGGACCTCCGCCCGCGCGGCGGTAGCCGCACATCGATGCCGGCCTCCCTTTCGACACCCGCGCGCCCCTTCGGCTCACTCGCGTCATCGTGCGGGTGGACAGCATCAACGCACAGGTCGGAGCCGGGCGATGGGCGTCACGGCGAGGCGATGGACGCGATGACGGCGATCACGATCGTGACGGCGATCATCGTGCCGAAGACGAGCAGGAGCTTCTTCTGGCCGTTCGGGGGGTTCGGGTCGAGCACAGGCATGGAGTCAGTCTCGCATCTCAGCATTCGTCCTCGATCGTCCGGTCCCGGCCGGCCAGAATCCCGACCACGATCTGCGGCACGATCAACCCCGCCATCAGCGCGATCGGCAGTCCCCAGCCGCCGCTGTGCTGGTAGAGCACGCCCACCAGCAGCGGTCCGGGGATGGAGATCAGATAGCCGGTGGACTGCGCGAAGGCCGAGAGCCGCACGACACCCGCGCCCGTCCGCGAGCGCATCCCGATCATGGTGAGGGCCAGCGGGAACGCGCAGTTGGAGATCCCGAGCAGCACCGCCCAGGCCCAGGCTCCCGCCGCCGGCGCGAAGAACAGGCCCGCGTAGCCGGTCAGTCCGCACAGGCCGAGTGCGACCACGATCGGGCCCTGGTTCTTCAGCCGGGTGGCAAGCCGCGGGATGACGAAGGCGAGCGGCACGCCCATCACCATGGTCACGGCGAGCAGTACGCCGGCCGTTCCGGCCGGGACGCCCGCGTCGCGGAAGATCTGCGGCATCCAGCCCATCGTGATGTACGCGCCGGTGGCCTGGAGCCCGAAGAAGCAGGCGAGCGCCCAGGCCGTGGGGCTGCGCGTGACCCGCGGGCCCCGACCCTCCCGCGCGGCCGCGCCGGGCGTCCCGGTCCGGACGGCTGCGCTGCGGTCCCGGACCAGGAAGATCCACGGCAGTACGGCGAGCGCGGCGAGCAGCGCCCAGACCGCGAGCCCGGTCCGCCAACTGCCGCCGAGGGCCTCGGTCATGGGGACGGTCGCCGCGGCGGCGACGGCGGTGCCGAGGGCCAGGGCCATGGAGTAGAGCCCTGTCATCGAGCCGACGCGGTCGGGGAAGTACCGCTTGACGATCACCGGCATCAGGACGTTGCTGACGGCGATGCCCATCAGGGCGAGCGCGCTGGCGGCGAGGAACCCGGCCGTACCGCCCGCGAAGGGCCTGATCAGCAGTCCGGCGGCAATGGCGGCCAGGCCCGCGCAGACGACGGCGCCGGAGCCGAAGCGGCGGGCGAGCCGGGGGGCCGCGATGCCGAAGACCGCGAAACACAGCGGCGGCACGGAGGTGAGGACGCCGGCCACGCTGCCGCTCATGTGCAGCCCGGTCCGTGCCTCTTCGAGGAGCGCGCCAAGGCTGGTGATGGCGGGACGGAGATTGAGCGCCGCGAGGACGATGCCGACCATGACGAGCCGCGTGAGCCAGACCGTGCAGCGGGTGGCGTCTGTGGACTCCACGGAGGAGCCCACAGAGGTACGGTCCGAAACAGCGGGGTGCGAAGGCATGGCCCCATCATAGAATCATGGGATGATTGGTTGTCCAGTCTTGAACCAAGACGTCAGTCAGGCCTTGAACCAAGGAGCACGATGTCGCTGACCTCTCCCCGGCGTTCGGGGCTCTCCGACCAGGTGATCGCGCAGCTGCGGACCCAGATCACCTCGGGCGCGTGGCCGGTCGGCTCACGGATCCCCACCGAGCCGGAACTGGTCGAGCAGCTCGGCGTGGCCCGTAACACCGTCCGCGAGGCGGTCCGGGCGCTCGCGCACAACGGGCTCCTGGACATCCGGCAGGGCTCCGGCACCTATGTCGTGGCGACGAGCGAGCTGGCGGGTGTGATGCACCGCCGCTTCTCCGAGGCCGACCCGCGGCACATCGCCGAGGTCCGCTCGACACTCGAGTCGTCGGCCGCGCGGCTGGCGGCGCAGCGGCGTACGGCCCGCGACCTCAAGCAGCTGGACGCGCTCCTCGCACGCCGCGAGGAGGCGTGGGACGGCGGCGACGCGGAGACGTTCGTCGCCGCGGACGCGACCTTCCATCTGGCCGTGGTGGCCGCCTCGCACAACGACGTACTCATCGAGCTCTACGCCGACCTCGTCGATCTGCTGCGGGACTGGCTGCGTGACGACGTGGGCCGCGAACTGCGCCCGGAGAACCACATGGACCATGCGCGGCTGGTCGAGGCGATCCGCGCGGGCGACGGCGACACGGCGGCGTCGGAGGCGGCGGGCTATCCGTTCATGTGCCTGCGGAGTCCCGAAGCGGCTGGTGGCTGACCCAGACCGCACTGATCTCCTTCCAGCAGCGCTCGGTGAGCTCCAGATACCCGGCCGGGCCGATCTCGACGGGAGCGCCGTCGACGTCGATGTCCCACCAGCGGGCGCACTCGACGTGCAGCCGTATCCGGTCGATGGCGGGATAGGGGTTGTGGCAGTACGCGACGGCCCGCGAGCCGTCGATCTCGGTGCGGCAGTCGGCCTCGTAGACCGGCGGCTTCGGCTCTTGACGGTGCTGGCGGTGCTGTTGGGAGACGGCGTTCTGAGTGGGCCAGAACAGGACGGTCACGGCGGCCAGTACGAGCGCGGAGCGCCAGGTCTTATGCACAAGCAGGACCTCCTCGGCCGTACTGCGGCGCGATAGCCGCGGCTGCACCACAAGGGGGATTGCTACGTCCAGCCTCGCCGCTGGAGCCGTTCGCCGCGCGCGCTCGCACCCGAACGGGCGACGCCCCGCTCCCCGCAAGCTGCGGGGAGCGGGGCGTGGGGGCCCGGGGGCCGGGGCCCGGCGGTCCACCTGCGGGACGGCCGTCCCGCGGGTGACCAGCGCCGAAAGCGTCCTACGCGCCCATCATGTGGACGCCACCGTCCACATGCACGATCTCGCCCGTCGTGCGCGGGAAGAAGTCCGACAGCAGAGCGACCACACCGCGACCGGCCGGCTCCGGGTCGGCCAGGTCCCAGCCGATCGGGGCGCGGTGGTTCCAGACGTCCGCGAGCTCCTCGAAGCCCGGGATCGACTTGGCGGCCATCGACTTGAGCGGACCGGCCGACACCAGGTTGCAGCGGACGTTCCTGGGGCCCAGGTCGCGCGCGAGATAGCGGTTGGTGGACTCCAGCGCCGCCTTGGCCACGCCCATCCAGTCGTACTTCGGCCAGGCGATCGTCGCGTCGAAGGTGAGACCGACGACCGAGCCGCCTCGCTCCATCAGCGGCAGGCAGGCCATGGTCAGCGACTTGTAGGAGTACGCGGAGACCTGCACGGCGGTCGACACGTCGTCCCAGCCGGCCTCCAGGAAGTTGAACGCGCCCTGCGGGCCGAAGGCGATCGAGTGCACGATGCCGTCGAGTCCGGAGTCGTCGCTGGAGTGCTCACGGATCTTGTCCGCCAGGCCGTCCAGGTGCTCCTGGTTGGTGACATCCAGCTCGATGACGGGGACGGGCTTGGGCAGCCGCTTCGCGATGCGCTCGACGAGGGTGAGCCGGCCGAAGCCGGTGAGGATGACCTCGGCGCCCTCCTCCTGCGCCACCTTGGCGGCGTGGAAGGCGATGGACCCCTCGGTGAGGACGCCCGTGACGAGAATGCGCTTGCCGGCCAGGATTCCACTCATGGTGATCAGTGACCCATGCCCAATCCGCCGTCAACAGGGATGACGGCTCCAGTGATGTACGAGGCGTCGTCGGAGGCGAGGAAGCGCACCGCGGCGGCGACCTCCTCGGGCTGCGCGTAGCGGCCGAGCGGCACCTGGGCGACGATGCCCGCGCGCTGCTCATCGCTCAGCACCCGGGTCATGTCGGTGTCGACAAAACCGGGAGCGACGACGTTGAAGGTGATGTTCCGCGAGCCCAGCTCACGGGCGAGCGAGCGGGCGAAGCCGACGAGACCCGCCTTGGACGCGGCGTAGTTCGCCTGCCCGGGAGAGCCCTGCAGGCCGACCACGGAGGAGATCAGCACGACGCGGCCCTTCTTGGCGCGCAGCATGCCGCGGTTGGCGCGCTTGACGACCCGGAAGGTGCCGGTGAGGTTGGTGTCGAGGACGCTGGTGAAGTCCTCCTCGGACATCCGCATCAGCAGCTGGTCCTTGGTGACACCGGCGTTGGCCACCAGCACCTCCACCGGACCGTGCTTCTCCTCGATCTCCTTGTAAGCCTGCTCCACCTGCTCGGAGTCGGTGATGTCGCACCTGACGGCCAGGCAGCCGAGCTCGGTCAGGGCGGCCGGCGGCTCGCCGGAGCGGTACGTGATAGCGACCTTGTCGCCTGCATCGGCGAACGCGTGGGCGATGGCGAGGCCGATGCCCCGGTTTCCTCCGGTGACGAGAACCGAGCGGCTCAACGGATCACCCTTTCGATAGCGGGCTGGTACCTACGCAAACTATCGGTCCCGTCCGCCCCGCGGAGAATCGGTCCCTGACAGGGCCTTTGGCTCGTCACTGTCGGGTCCCTACAGAAAGACGCTGGGCAACCACCACTCCGGCGCGACATGATCGGGGACGACCCGTCTCGACGACAGGAGACATCCGTGCCTCATTCCATCGACGAAGCCTTCACGGCGCTGCCGCTGAGGGCGCTCGCCGACGCGGCGCTCGCCCGGGCGCGTGCGCTCGGCGCCGACCACGCCGACTTCCGCTTCGAGCGCGTACGCAGTGCGGCTTGGCGGCTGCGCGACGCCAAGCCCGCCGGTTCCTCGGACACCACGGACCTCGGATACGCGGTGCGGGTGGTGCACGGCGGGGCCTGGGGCTTCGCCTCCGGGGTCGACATGACCATGGACGCGGCGGCGAAGGTGGCCTCGCAGGCGGTGGCGATGGCCAAGCTGTCCGCGCAGGTGATCGCGGCGGCGGGCTCCGACGAGCGTGTGGAGCTGGCCGCGGAGCCGGTGCACGCGGAGAAGACCTGGATCTCCGCGTACGAGATCAATCCGTTCGAGGTGCCGGACGAGCAGAAGACCTCGCTGCTCGCGGAGTGGAGCGGACGGCTGCTCGGTGCGGAGGGAGTGGCGCATGTGGACGCCTCGCTGCTCACCGTCCAGGAGAACAAGTTCTACGCGGACACGGCGGGCACCGTCACGACGCAGCAGCGCGTGCGGCTGCATCCGCAGCTCACCGCGGTCGCCGTGGACGAGACCACCGGCGAGTTCGACTCGATGCGGACGATCGCGCCGCCGGTGGGCCGCGGCTGGGAGTATCTGACCGGCACGGGCTGGGACTGGGACTCCGAGCTGGAGCGGATCCCGGAGCTGCTCGCGGAGAAGATGCGCGCGCCGAGCGTCGAGGCCGGGCGGTACGACCTGGTGGTGGACCCGTCGAATCTCTGGCTGACCATCCATGAGTCGATCGGCCACGCCACGGAGCTGGACCGGGCGCTGGGGTACGAGGCGGCGTACGCGGGGACGTCGTTCGCGACCTTCGACCAGCTGGGGAAGCTGGCGTACGGCTCGTCGGTGATGAATGTGACCGGCGACCGCACGGCCGAACACGGTCTTGCCACCATCGGCTACGACGACGAAGGCGTCCAGGCGCAGTCCTGGGACCTGGTCAAGGACGGCACGCTGGTGGGCTACCAGCTGGACCGCCGGATCGCGAAGCTCACGGGACTCGGCCGCTCCAACGGCTGCGCGTTCGCCGACTCGCCGGGCCATGTTCCGGTGCAGCGGATGGCGAACGTGTCGTTGCAGCCGGCTGCGGGCGGTCTTTCCACGGACGATCTGATCGGCGGCGTGGAGCGCGGGATCTATGTGGTCGGCGACCGGTCGTGGTCGATCGACATGCAGCGGTACAACTTCCAGTTCACCGGGCAGCGGTTCTTCCGCATCGAGAACGGACAGCTGGCCGGTCAGCTGCGGGATGTCGCGTACCAGGCGACGACGACGGACTTCTGGGGCTCGATGGAGCAGGTGGGCGGCCCGCAGACGTATGTGCTCGGCGGCGCGTTCAACTGCGGCAAGGCCCAGCCGGGCCAGGTGGCGGCGGTCTCCCACGGCTGCCCGTCGGCCCTGTTCCGGGGCGTGAACATCCTCAACACGACGCAGGAGGCCGGTCGATGAGCGCGCGCCACCAGATCTGCCGGGGGTCCGGGGGTCGCCCCCCGGGCAAGCACAGTCTCAACACGACGCAGGAGGCCGGTCGATGAGCCGTAACAGCAAGCCGCACGAGATCGTCGAGCGGGCTCTGGAGCTGTCCACCGCCGACGGCTGTGTTGTCATCGCCGACGAGCACTCCTCCGCCAACCTCCGCTGGGCCGGAAACGCGCTCACCACCAACGGCGTCACCCGCGGCCGCACTCTCACCGTCATCGCGACCGTCGACGGCAAGGAGGGCACCGCGTCCGGAGTGGTGTCCCGGTCCGCCGTCACCAACGAGGACCTCGAACCGCTCGTACGCGCCGCCGAGGACGCCGCCCGTGGAGCCGAACCCGCCGAGGACGCGCAGCCGCTCGTCACCGGCGTCCAGGCGTCGCCCGACTTCGTCGACGCGCCCGCCGAGACGACGTCCGCCGTCTTCGCGGACTTCGCGCCCGCGCTGGGCGAGGCCTTCGCCCGCGCGAAGGCCGGCGGTCGGGAGCTGTACGGCTTCGCCAACCACGAGCTGACCTCCACCTATCTCGGTACGTCGACCGGGCTGCTGCTCCGGCACGACCAGCCCAACGGCACGCTCGAGCTCAACGCCAAGTCGCCCGACCGGTCCCGGTCCGCCTGGGCCGGGCGGGCCACGCGGGACTTCAAGGACGTGGACCCGGCGGCGCTGGACGCGGAGCTGGCGCAGCGCCTCGGCTGGGCCGAGCGCAAGATCGAGCTGCCCGCCGGCCGGTACGAGACCCTGCTGCCGCCCACCGCCGTGGCCGATCTGCTGATCTACCAGCTCTGGTCGTCGGCGGCCCGGGACGCGGCCGAGGGCCGTACGGTCTTCTCCAAGCCGGGCGGCGGCACCCGCGTCGGCGAGACGCTCTCGAGGCTGCCGCTGACGCTGCGCAGCGACCCGAACGAGCCGGGTCTGGAGTCCGCGCCGTTTGTGATCGCGCACGCCTCCGGCGACGACGCCTCGGTCTTCGACAACGGCCTGCCGCTGTCGGCGACGCCGTGGGTGCGGGACGGAAAGCTGGAGCACCTGGTGACCACCCGGCACAGCGCCGCCCTGACGGGGCTGCCGGTCGCGCCCGCGGCCGGGAATCTGATCCTGGACGGCGGCGGTGAGCGTTCGCTGGACGAGATGGTCCGGGCGACCGCCCGCGGACTGCTGCTGACCTGCCTCTGGTACATCCGCGAGGTCGACCCGGCGACGCTGCTGCTGACCGGGCTCACCAGGGACGGCGTCTATCTCGTGGAGAACGGCGAGGTGGTCGGCGAGGTGAACAACTTCCGGTTCAACGAGTCGCCGGTCGATCTGCTGTCGCGGGCGACGGAGGCCGGGCGCACCGAGAAGACGCTGCCGCGCGAGTGGGGCGACTGGTTCACCAGGGCCGCGATGCCCGCGCTCCGGGTCCCGGATTTCAATATGAGTTCGGTCAGCCAGGGCGTATAACCTCGGGCACAGACCCGTACGAACATCGAAGGAGACGCGAGAGCCGTGACGGACATCGTCGACGAACTGCAGTGGCGTGGGCTGATCGCCCTGTCCACTGACGAGGACGCATTGCGCAAGGCGTTCGCGGACGGTCCCGTCACGTTCTATTGCGGCTTCGACCCGACCGCGCCCAGCCTGCACCTGGGCAATCTGGTCCAGATCCTCACCATGCGCCGGATCCAGCTGGCGGGTAACCGCCCGCTGGGCCTGGTCGGCGGCGCGACCGGTCTCATCGGCGACCCCAAGCCGAACTCCGAGCGCACGCTCAACGCGCCGGACGTCGTCGCGGAGTGGGTGGGGCGGCTGCGCGGACAGATCGAGCGGTTCCTCGACTTCGAGGGTCCGTACGCCGCGACCATGGTCAACAACCTGGACTGGACGGCGGGCCTGTCGGCGATCGACTTCCTGCGCGACGTCGGCAAGTACTTCCGGGTCAACAAGATGATCGCGAAGGAGGCGGTCGCCCGGCGGCTGAACTCCGACGCGGGCATCAGCTACACCGAGTTCAGCTACCAGATCCTTCAGGGCATGGACTTCCTGGAGCTGTTCCGGCGGTACGGCTGCGTGCTGCAGACCGGCGGCAGCGACCAGTGGGGCAATCTCACCGCGGGCACCGATCTGATCCACCGGGTCGAACCGCATGCCGCGGTGCACGCACTGGCAACTCCGCTGATCACCAAGGCGGACGGCACGAAGTTCGGCAAGACGGAGTCCGGCACGGTGTGGCTGGACGCGGAGAAGACCACGCCGTACGCGTTCTACCAGTTCTGGCTGAACGCCGACGACCGCGATGTCTCCAAGTTCCTGCGGATCTTCAGCTTCAAGTCCCGTGCGGAGATCGAGGAGCTGGAGCGGCTGACCGAGGAGCGGCCGCAGGCGCGCGCGGCCCAGCGTGCGCTGGCGGAGGAGCTGACGACGCTGGTGCACGGCGCCGACCAGTGCGCGGCGGCCGTCGGCGCGTCGAAGGCGCTGTTCGGTCAGGGCGAGCTGGATGCGCTGGACGAGGCGACGCTGCGGGCGGCGCTCGCCGAGCTGCCGCACGCCCGGGTCGCCGAGCTGGCTCCGGTCGTGGACCTGTTCGCCGAGGTCGGCCTGGTGGCGAGCAAGTCGGCGGCCCGGCGGACCGTGAAGGAGGGCGGGGCCTACGTGAACAACGTCAAGGTCACGGCCGACGACGCGGTGCCCGCGCCGGAGGATCTGCTGCACGGCCGCTGGCTGGTGCTGCGCCGCGGCAAGAAGAACCTGGCCGCGGTCGAGGTCACCGGCGGCTGACCGTTCATACGTGTGCTCCGCCCCGGAGTTCCGGGGCGGAGCACAGGCCACGGCCTACGCCTGCTGTTTCTTGCCCTTCGCCGCCATGTACGCCATCTCTCCCAGGAACACCAGGAGGACGGCCGCGCCGAGCTGAAGCGCATGGCGGCCCCAGTCGATGCCGCTGGTCTCGTCGATGCCGAGGCCCATCGCGATCCAGTTGCCCAGCGCCGCGCCGCCGATGCCGAGAATGGTGGTCAGCCAGAGGGGAATGTGCTGCTTCCCGGGCAGGATCGCCTTGGCGATCAGGCCCAGCACAAAACCCACGATGATCGCCCACAACCAGCCCATGGCTGCCTCCTCGTACGGCTCTCTACGGCTCCACGTGAGCAGTTACGCCGCCAGTCTCGGCCCGTCGTCCGTACGACGCATGCCGGGCAGCGCCATACGCGGTACGGCGGGGACCCGCTCTCGTAGGCGTCGCAGTGGCGGCGTACGGTGGAACACGTCGGGACCGGGGTGCGTCCGGCACGGAAATCGGGTGGTGGAGCGCGATGCGGAAGCATGGACACGCGGAGGTCTTCCGGATCACCGGTGCGCGGCAGGGACTCGCCGACGATGTGCGCGCCCGGCAGCGCCGCTATGTGATCTCGATGTCGGTACGGACCGTGTCGGTGATCCTCGCCGCCACCCTGTGGAACGTGGAACGCCATGTGGCCATCGTGGCTCTGGTGCTCGGTCTGGTGCTGCCGTACGTCGCCGTGGTGATCGCCAACGCGGGCCGGGAGAACGCTCCCTCGCTGCCGCCGACGTTTGTGCCCGCGCCGTCCCGCCCGATGATCGCTCCGGGTCCCGAGCAGCGTGCCGACCAGCCCGCCGACCAGCCCGCGCCGGACTCGCCGGCCGACTCCTCGACGGAATCCGCCGCGGAATCCCGGCCCGAGACCGACGCCTTTGCGAAGGACGTCCCGGAGCGGGAGCAGAGCTGATCCATGGGCGCTCAAAGCTCAGGAAAAGCTCAGATCAATCATGAAGTTCCAGTGCACCTGACCCCATTCCCCGTGACATACTTCGTGTGCGCTCCGCATCCCCCGTCGGAGCGACGGACCGACGCCGGGCAGCTCCCCCCGTGGCTGCTCGGCGTCGCCATGTGGTCACCTTTTTCCGTACGACGTAAGACGCAAAAGTGAGTGACGAGACCCCGATCTGCTCCGCGAAGGGCTGCCGCGCCGACGCCGTCTGGGTGGTCGCGTGGAACAACCCGAAACTCCACACTCCGGAGCGCCGCAAGACCTGGCTCGCCTGTGACGAGCACCGCGAGCACCTCTCCAACTTCCTCAGCCTGCGCGGCTTTCTGAAGGATGTCGTGCCGCTCGACGAGTGGGAGCGGGAGAGCCCCTAGGGCCTGATCCAGACGACAGGCCCTAGGCAGCCTTCGGTCGAGTCGAAGGCCCAAAGCTCAAGAAAAGCTCAGATCAATCATGAAGTTCCAGTGCACCGCACTCCATACCCCGTGACATTGTTTGCACCGACGTCGACCACCGATCGCCGTACAACTCAGGGCATCGGCATCACAGTTCGCAGCATTGTGCTGCGCACACGGATGCTCCGGAGGATGTGCATGAACGAGGGAAGGCATCGCAAGGAAAAGGGCCCAGCCCAGGTCTTATGGAGCTTCCTCTCAGCGCTGGCAGGCCGGCTCCTGGCCGACGTGATCAGCGGGTGGTGGAAGCGCCACGACCTGTGACTGGACCCGTGGGTGACACATAACTGACCGTTCGCGCGGTCAGCCGGCTCGTCCTCACGGACGGGCCTGGTGGGGTCGTGCCTGGCAGGGCGCGGCCCCACTCTTCTGCATCCGAACTGTACGCCCGGAGTCTGCGGCTCAGCCGCCGATCGCCGACATCGGGCGGTCGGGCTGCAGGAACGACGGGTCGTCGAGGCCCGAGCCGGCCTTCTTGCCCCACATCGCGAGTCGCCAGATGCGGGCTATCTCCTCGTCCGGCGCTTCCGAGCGCAGTGCCGCCCGCAGGTCCGTCTCCTCGCGCGCGAACAGGCAGGTGCGCACCTGGCCGTCCGCGGTGAGCCTGGTGCGGTCGCAGGCGGAGCAGAAGGGGCGGGTGACGGACGCGATGACGCCGACCCGGTGCGGGCCGCCGTCCACGAGCCAGCGCTCGGCGGGCGCGGAACCGCGCGCCGCGTCGTCCTCGGCGGTGAGCGTGAAGCGGGTGCGCAGCGAGGTCAGGATGTCGCCCGCGGTGATCATGCCGTCGCGCTTCCAGCCGTGCTGGGCGTCGAGCGGCATCTGCTCGATGAAACGCAGCTCGTAGTCGTTCGCCACGGCCCAGGCGAGGAGGTCGGGGGCCTCGTCGTCATTGAGCCCCGGCATCAGCACGGTGTTGACCTTGACCGGGGTGAGACCGGCGGCACGGGCCGCCTCCAGACCGTCCAGGACGTCATGGTGCCGGTCGCGGCGGGTGAGGGTCTTGAAGACGTCGGGCCGCAGGGTGTCGAGCGAGACATTGACCCGGTTCAGGCCGGCCGCCTTCAGCGCGGCTGCCGTGCGCTTGAGTCCTATGCCATTGGTGGTCAGCGACATCTCGGGCCGCGGCTCGAGAGCGGCGCAGCGCTCCACGATGCCCACGATGCCGGGCCGCAGCAGCGGCTCTCCCCCGGTGAAGCGGACCTCGGTGATGCCGAGGTCGGTGACGGCGATGCGGATCAGCCGGACGATCTCGTCGTCACTGAGCAGATCCGGCTTGGCGAGCCACTGCAGCCCTTCTTCCGGCATGCAGTACGAACACCGCAAATTGCACCGGTCGGTCAGCGAAACACGCAGGTCAGTGGCCACACGGCCATAGGTGTCAATGAGCACTGTGGGCCCCCTCCCAGCTGTTTGAGGATCTATGTTGTCGAGCCTACGCCAGCCCTGTGACAACACCCCCGGCCCGATTGTCACGAAGCGCGGCACGGCCGCGTCGTAGGACTCTACGACGCGGCCGCGTTCCGTACCCGAAAAACTGTCCGATCGCCGCCCGGATCAGTGGGCTCCGGTGCCCGTGAGCGACTTGACCTCGAGCTCCGCGTACTTGCCCTTGTCCGGCTCCTCCTTGGACAACAGCGAGCCGAGCCAGCCGAGCAGGAAGCCCAGCGGGATGGAGACGAGGCCCGGGTTCTCCAGCGGGAACCAGTAGAAGTCCGCGTTCTTGAACATCGAGGTGGGCTTGCCGGAGACGACCGGCGAGAAGAGCACCAGCACCACGGACGAGATCAGACCGCCGTAGATCGACCACAGCGCGCCCTGGGTGGTGAACCGCTTCCAGAACAGGCTGTAGAGGATCGTCGGCAGATTCGCCGAGGCGGCCACCGCGAAGGCGAGCGCGACGAGGCCCGCGACGTTCAGATCGCGTGCGAGCGCGCCGAGCGCGATGGAGACGACGCCGATGGCGACCGTCGCCCAGCGGGCCGCGCGTACCTCCTCCTTCTCGGTGGCCTGTCCCTTGCGGATGACATTGGCGTAGATGTCGTGCGCGAAGGACGAGGACGAGGCGAGCGTGAGGCCCGCGACCACGGCGAGGATGGTGGCGAAGGCTACCGCGGAGATCACGGCGAGCAGGATCGCACCGCCCGCCGAATCGACGCCGCCGATATGGAGCGCGAGCAGTGGCGCGGCCGTATTGCCCGCCTTGTTGGAGGCGACGATCTCCTCGGGTCCGACGAGCGCCGCCGCGCCGAAGCCGAGGGCGATGGTCATCAGGTAGAACCCGCCGATGATGCCGATGGCCCAGATGACGGACTTACGGGCGGCCTTCGCGGTGGGCACCGTGTAGAAGCGGATGAGAATGTGCGGCAGGCCGGCGGTGCCGAGGACGAGCGCGATGCCGAGCGAGATGAAGTCCAGCTTCGAGGTGCTGGTGGCCCCGTACTTGAGGCCGGGCTCCAGGAACGCCGCTCCCTTGCCGCTGTTCTCGGCTGCCTTTCCGAGCAGGTCGGAGATGTTGAAGCCGTACTTCAGCAGCACCAGGAACGTGATCAGCAGCGTGCCCGCGATGAGCAGGACGGCCTTGACCATCTGCACCCATGTGGTGCCCTTCATGCCGCCGATGGTGACGTACACGATCATCAGCACGCCGACCAGGGCGACGATGGCGACCTTGCCGGCGTCGCTGGTGATGCCGAGCAGCAGGGACACCAGAACACCGGCGCCGGCCATCTGCGCGAGCAGATAGAAGATCGAGACGACGATGGTCGAGGTGCCGGCGGCGGTGCGGACCGGGCGCTGGCGCATGCGGTACGCGAGCACGTCGCCCATGGTGAAGCGGCCGGAATTGCGCAGCGGTTCGGCGACCAGCAGCAGCGCGACCAGCCAGGCGACGAGGAAGCCGATCGAATAGAGGAAACCGTCGTAGCCGAAGAGCGCGATGGCGCCGGCGATGCCGAGGAACGAGGCGGCCGACATGTAGTCGCCGGAGATCGCCAGACCGTTCTGGAAGCCGGTGAACTGGCGGCCGCCCGCATAGAAGTCGGCGGCGCTCTTGGTCTGTCGGCCCGCCCAGACCGTGATGATCAGCGTCGCGACGACGAAGAGGCCGAACAGCGTGATGATCAACGGCCGGTGCTCGGTCGTGGCGCTCTCCGCCGCCAACTGGAGGGTGTTGCTCACAGGTCTGCCTCCATACGGGACTTGATCGCATCAGCCTTGGGGTCGAGCTTCGCGGCTGCATGACGCGAGTAGAACCAGGCGATGAGGAAAGTGGTGGCGAACTGGGCGAGACCGAAGACAAAGGCGACATTGATATTGCCGATGACCTTGGTGCCCATGAAGCCGCCGGCGTAGCTCGACAGCAGTACGTAGAGCAGGTACCAGGCGATGAAGGCGACAGTCAGCGGGAAGGCGAAGGAGCGGTATGTGCGGCGCAGTTCGCCGAATTCCGCGCTCTCCTGCACCTCGACGAACTGCTCTGTCGTGGGCTGAGCGGGGCTGGTGTCCGTACCGCCCGGGGGCGGCGGTGCATCGGTGGCCACGGAGTCTCCTCGCGACGCGGGTGCGGTGGGCTGGGACATGGGTGATGACATGGGGGGACCTCACAGTCGGGGGTGGATTGATGTTGCTCCACCCCCTGACAACGGCACGGAGAGCACGCCGAGGCGGTTCAACATCGGCCTTTTTCTTACCGATTTCTTCTCGAACACATTGATGAGGCCCAAGATCGGCGATAGCTTCGCTGGTCATGTACCCGCCCATGCGCACCCGGTGTCTGGGCGGTTGTCACGGATGATGTGGAGAACCCATGGCTCATCTGGGATCCAGACGACGGCGCGTACTCGCGCTGCCCGCAGGTCTGGCGCTCACGGCCTCGCTCGGCTTCCTTCCCACGGGAGCCGCCTCGGCCGCCCCGGCGGACCTCCCGTCCGCCGCGGTGTCGACCGACGGTCCGAAGCTGTCGTACGTGGTGAACGTCAAGAGCGGTCACAGCACCGCCAAGCTGGTCAAGAAGGCGATAGCCAAGGCCGGCGGCACCATAGTGATGGCGTATGACCAGATAGGCGTCATCGTCGTTCACTCGCAGAACCCGGAGTTCGCCAAGACCATCCGCACGGTCAAGGGCGTCACTTCGGCCGGCGCGACGCGCACCGCGCCGCTGGCCGCCGCGACCGACACGGCGATCGAGTCCGAGCGCCCGCTTACGGCCGCGGAGGCGAAGACCGCTGCGGCGCAGGCGGAGGCCGGCCAGGACCCGCTCGAGCCGCTGCAGTGGGACCTGCCCGCCATCAAGGCGGACAAGGCCCATGAGAAGACGCTGGGCAGCAAGAAGGTCACCGTCGCGGTCATCGACACGGGTGTCGATGACACCCACCCCGACCTGGCGCCCAACTTCGACGTCAATGCGTCGGCCAACTGCGTGACCGGCAAGCCGGACACCACGCCGGGCTCCTGGCGGCCGGCCGCCGACGAGAGCGACCACGGCACGCATGTCGCGGGCACCATAGCCGCGGCCAAGAACGACATCGGCATCACGGGTGTCGCGCCGGGCGTCAAGGTCTCCGGCATCAAGGTCTCGACCCAGCCCGGCTTCTTCTACACCGAAGCGGTCGTCTGCGGCTTCGTCTGGGCCGCGGAGCACGGCGTCGACGTGACCAACAACAGCTACTACACCGACCCGTGGCTGTTCAACTGCAAGAACGACGACGACCAGAAGGCCCTCGTCGAGGCGCACAAGCGCGCCATCGGGTACGCCGAGCGCAAGGGCGTGGTGAACGTCGCCGCGGCCGGCAACTCCCGGTTCGACCTCGCCGCCGACGAGATCACGGACACGACGAGCCCGAACGACACCACTCCGGTCGAGCGGGTCATCAACCCGAGCGAGTGCCTGGACATTCCGACCCAGATCCCCGGTGTTGTCACCGTCTCCGCCCTGGGCGCGAAGAACCTCAAGTCCTCGTACTCCAACTACGGCCTCGGCGTGATCGACGTCTCCGCCCCGGGCGGCGACTCGACCGCCTTCCAGAAGCCGGACGCGCCGGCCGTCGACGGCCGGATCCTGTCCACGCTGCCGGGCGGTGGCTACGGCTACAAGGCCGGTACGTCGATGGCCTCGCCGCATGTCGCCGGCGTCGTCGCGCTCATCAAGTCGACGTACCCGTACGCCTCGGCGGCCGGGGTGAAGGCGATCCTGTACAAGCAGGCAGACGACGCCGCCTGCACCAACCCGTACGACATCAACGGCGACGGCACGGTCGACGCGGTGTGCGAGGGCGGCAAGCAGGAGAACGGCTTCTACGGAACGGGCGTCGTGGACGCCCTGGACGCGGTTCGCCGGTAGTTCAGTAGGTAGGTCACTCGGTAGTTGAGTGCGCGAGGGGCCGGACGCGGATGTCGCGTCCGGCCCCTCTGCACGTGTTTCAGGGCTTGATGAGGACCTTGAGCGCGGTGCGCTGGTCCATCGCCCGGTAGCCGTCCGGGACGCCGTCGATGCCGACCGTCAGATCGAAGACGGGCGACGGGTCGATCGTGCCGTCCAGGATGTCCGGCAGCAGCTCGGGTACGTACGCGCGGACGGGAGCGACGCCGCCACGCAGTGAGATGTTGCGGTCGCCCTTGGTGACGCCCGCGCCGAGCGCCGCGTGGTGCCCGGTGCCATGACATCGGAGAGCGCGAGCAGCGCGGTCAGCAGCCGGTCGTCGGACGCGGCGTCGGCGGGCAGGGTGACGAGCGTGCCGCCGGCGAACGGTACGCGGACGGCCTCGCCCTGGCCGCCGTCGGACGCGACGCCGAGGAACTCGTGCCCGATGCTCCCCCAGAGCCTTCGGCCTGGGAGGGGCCCCGGTGGGTTCCTTGATCCTCGGATCCGGCACCTCCTCCACGCGGATGTCGTGCGGGGCGTGGATGACGGTGGCGCGCATGAGGCAGGATCCTTGCTGGTCAGTCGGTGGTACGAAGCCCCTCACGGTGCGCCTGTGCGAGCAGGGCCTGTGCGCCGACGTAGGTCAGCATGATCCAGAAGTCGGGGCGCGGCAGCTGCGGCCAATCGGCGACACCGGTGGCGATCAGCATGTCGGAGACCAGGAACAGCGCCCCGCCGAGACCGACCAGGGGCCCGAGCCGGGACGAGCGGTAGGCCATGGCGGTGAGCAGCAGGCTGTATCCGGCGACCGGGATGCGCAGTTCGGCGGGAAGATCCGGCCAGAGCGCGACGACGGCCCCGACCAGGGCGATGCCGTACGCGATGCCCAGCACGGGATGCGTACGTCCTTTGCCGAACAGCACGAGGTAGCAGACGTGCCCGGCGGCGAACGAGCCCATGCCGAGCAGGAAGGCGATGTCGGCGTCGAAGAGCAGCGCGACATCGCCGCCCCACCCGAACAGCAGCGCGCCGACGAGGAGCCCCGGCCCGCGCCGGGTCAGGACGTACGCGGCGAGCAGCGGCATGAGGAGCGGCTTGGCGACGGTGTGTCCGGCGTCGGCGTCGGCGAGGAGGGACCCGAGGTCGACGGCGACGGCGAGTGCGAAGGCGACGAGGAGGGCCCGGGAGAGCCTGTTCGGCGCAACCTCGCCGGGCGCGGGGCCGGGACCCGCAGCCGTCTCCGGACCGGCCGCGGCCGGTCGTTCCGGCGCGGTCACGCGACACGTTCCGCGGCCGCCGCCTCCGGGACCTGAGGCGCAGCCTGGCGGGGCTGCCAGCCCGGGCCGCGGAAGATCCGGCCCGCCCGTTCCCGCCAGCTCGTCGCCGCCCGTACGTCCCGCACGATCGCCGCGTACTCGTGCGTCGCGACCCGCAGCGGGTTGTATGTCTCGATGTTCTTGGTGAGGCCGAAGACCGGCCGCTCGATCTCCGCCGCGAACGACCCGAACATCCGGTCCCACACGATCAGGATCCCGCCGAAGTTCCGGTCCAGATAGCCGCCCTGGGAGGCGTGGTGCACCCGGTGGTGCGAGGGCGTGTTCAGGACGTACTCGAAGGGCCTCGGCAGCTTGTCGATGCGCTCCGTGTGCACCCAGAACTGGTACACGAGGTTTGCGGACGAGCAGAAGGCGAGCGCCGCCGGATGCACGCCGCACGCGATCAGCGGGAGGTAGAACGGCCACACGGTGAGCGAGGTCCAGGGCTGCCGCAGCGCGGTGGTGAGGTTGAACTTCCGGCTGGAGTGGTGGACCACGTGGCAGGCCCACAGGATGCGGATGACGTGATGGCCGCGGTGGGACCAGTAGTAGAAGAAGTCCTGGGCGAGCAGCATCAGCGGCACGGTCCACCACAGGACGGGCACCCGCGCCGGGGTGAGTTCGTACACCGCTGTGTAGATCGCGACGATCGGGATCTTCCAGAGGAAGTCGAAGGCGAGACTGCCCAGGCCCATGCCGACACTGGTGGCGGCGTCCTTCGTCTCGTATCCCGCCGCGTCGTCGTCGGGATGGAGTCGGACCATCACGATTTCGAGGACGGTGAGCAGAACGAAGGCGGGTATCGACCACAGCACGACATCGGGCAGGTTCGGCATGCGAGCACCGTAGAGGCGGCGGTCGGGCACGGCTAGACGTTGTTACCCACAAGTATGCGAGACAGTTTGTCAGCTGCCTTTGGTGGCTTCTGCCAATACCGCCCGCGGACAGGAGCCTCAGACGCCCAGCGCGCCGAGCAGCGAGCCCGCTCCGTAGGTCACCGCCATCGCCACCGCTCCCCCGGCGACGTTCCGCAGCATCGCCGGGCCGGCCGGTGCAGCGCCGAGGCGGGCGCTCCCCCAGCCCGTCAGGCACAGGGCAGTGAGCACCGAGAGGACGGTGACCGGAAGACGCCAGTCCGACGGCGGCAGCACGATCGCCAGGAGCGGCAGCAGCGCACCGGCGGTGAAGGCGAGAAAGCTCGCTCCCGCCGCGTGCCACGGGTTGGCCAGCTCGTCCGGGTCGATGCCGAGCTCCACGCGGGCGTGGGCGCGCAGCGCGTCGCGTTCGCTGAGCTGGACGGCGGCTTCGCGGGCCACCTCGCGTGACATGCCGCGGTCCGCCAGCAGGTCGGTCAGCTCGTCGAGTTCGGCCTCCGGCTGCTCGCGCAGTTCGCGTCGCTCCTGCGCCAGCGCGGCGTTCTCCGAGTCGCGCTGAGTGGAGACCGAGACGTACTCGCCGGCCGCCATGGACATGGAGCCGGCGAGCAGTCCGGCGAGGCCGGCGGTCAGCAGGGCCGCGCGGTCGCTCGTGACGCCCGCCACGCCGACGACGATGCCCGCCGTGGAGACGATGCCGTCGTTGGCGCCGAGTACCGCGGCCCGCAGCCAGTTGAGGCGTGTGCCGAGTGCCCCGCCGTGGGCCTCTTCATGGGTCGGTTCACTCACCCCGGGAGGGTCTCAGAGGCCGCCTCACCAGACTCGCACCGACCCGCCTCGCGCGAACGCGGGACTGGTCGCGTCCGGCGGGATCTCGGTCAGCGGCTCGGCTATCTCCTCGACAGCCGGGCCGGCCTTCGCCGCGATCGGATCGAGGAGACCCAGGTCGAAGCCGTAGACGCGGGCGGCGTTGCCGCCGGCCATCGCCGCGACCTCGTCCCGCGCAAGACCCGCGTAGGCGATGCGGAGGCCTTCGCGGGAGTACGGAGTGGTGCCTTCGTCGTGCGGGTAGTCGCAGCCCCACATGATCTTGTCGAGGCCGATCCGGTCGCGCAGCGGCACCTCGTGCGGGCGCATGAAGCTGGCGCCGACGAAGCAGTTGTCGCGCCACACCTCGCTCGGCCCCTTGCCCATCGAAGCGGCAAGACCGGCGCCGAACTTGGACTCGGCGGTGGCCGCGCGGGTCGCGGCCGCGACGAGCCGCCCGTGGTAGTAGTCCAGCATCTCCAGCACGCCCGGGATCCAGCCGGAGCCCTGCTCGGTCAGCACGAGCTTGAGGCCCGGATGGCGGCGGAAGGCCCCGCCGAAGATCAGATGCCACAGGGCCCGGTGCGAGAACCAGGTCGTCTCCACCATGAACACCGCTCTGGCGGCCGGTTCCTCACCGAGCGGCGGCGACGCCGATCCGCCGTGGTGGTTGACCGGCACGCCGAGTTCGTCGCAGACCGCCCAGAGCGGGTCGTACGTCGCCGAGTACAGCTCGGCGAGGCCCGATCCGGGCGGTGTGCCGGGCAGCAGGATCCCGCCGGTGAGGCCGTCGTCCCTGGCGCGGCGGATCTCCCGGACGGCCTCGTCGACGTCGTTGAGCAGGATCTGCGCGACACCGGCCCGCCGCCCGGGCGCGAGCGAGCAGAAGTCGGCGAGCCAGCGGTTGTGGGCGCGCAGCCCGGCCCAGCGCTGTTCGTACTCCTCCCGCGAGGGCGCGGGGGCCATCAGCGAGGCCGAGGGGAAGAACGGCGGGATGGTGTTCGGGAAGACGACCTCGGCGACGATCCCGTCGGCCTCCAGCTCGCTGATCCTGCGGTCCGAGTTCCAGTTGCGGTCGGCGGTGTCCGCCAGCAGGTCCTCGTACGGATTGACGTACGTCGCGGCCCAGGCGTCGAAGTCGTCGTGGTACCGCTTCTCCAAGTACGGCCTGTAGTCCAGGAGGTCGGCGCCGGCGTGGCAGTCGGCGGAGATCACCGTGTAGCGGTCCGTCATGACGAAGCCCCCAGTACCGGGAAGTCGTGGTCGGTCAGCCAGTGCCTGCCGACCTCGCGCGACCTCGCCCAGGACGCCTCCACGGCCGGCTGGTCCGCCGACTGGCCCAGCTCGTCCGGCGTCGGCCCGATCCGGCGGGCAATCGGCGCGAGCTTGCCGGTGTCGAAGCCGAAGACGTCCGCGGCGGCGAGGCCCAGCATCCGGCGGGTCTCCGCCACCGGGATGTCGTGGAAGGTGTTCTTCAGCCACTCCCTGGTGCGCGGCCAGGTGCCTTCGGGGTGCGGGAAGTCGCTGCCCCACAGGATGTTGTCGACGCCGATCTCGTACCGCTGCGCGAGCTCGCGCCGCTTGGTGTTGGTGGCGCAGATGAATACCTGGCGGTCGAGATACTCGCTCGGCGGGCGGTTCAGCTCGGCGAACGGCGACAGCTTCTTGCCGCCGTGCGCGCCGAGGTAGAGCCGGTCCATGAACCAGAGCAGATTCGGCAGCCACCAGCAGCCCGACTCGGCCACGCCGAACTTCAGGCCGGGGTGCCGCTCGAAGACTCCGGACCAGAGCAGGAACCACAGCGGCCGGGCCGGCCAGAAGGTGACCTCGGAGACATAGATGCCCAGATGGTCGCCGTATTCATGGCGCGGCGCCGCGCCGGAGTGGGTGACGACGGGCATGCCGGTCTCGGCCGCGGCCGCCCACACCGGGTCGTAACGCCGGTCGTGGTACGGCTCCTTGTCCACCCACATCGAGGGGATCATCAGCGCGCCGAGGCCGGACTCCTTGGCCCGGTGGATCTCCGCGACGACTCGGTCCGTCTCGCCGGTGACGGGCAGCAGCGCGACGCCGCAGTGCCGGTCGGGGTTCTGTCCGACGAACTCGGCGAGCCAGCGGTTGTGGGCCTGCGCGCCCGCCATGCCGAGGTCGGGGTCCTGGTCGCCGGAGAGTCCGAGACCGACGCCGAAGGGCGCGGCCGTCTGGCTGTCGACGGCGTCCGCGTCCGGGAAGACGACCTCGGCGGCCACGCCGTCGCCGTCGAGTTCCTTCAGCCGCTGGGCGGCGTCCCAACCGCCCTTCAGACCTTCCTCGTTGTCGCTGAACCACTTGGTCGCGAAGGCCTCGTTGCGTACGCCGAGCCGCGTCATCTCCGCGCGGCGGCGGTCACGGCCGGCGAGGAATTCGTCGAAGTCGCGGTGGAAGCGCGGGTCGAGATAGGGCCGGTACCGCTCGGTCGGCAGTCCGGCGTGGCAGTCGGAGGAGATGATCAGGTACGGGTCGTTCGCGTCGGTCATGGCATGCCCCCTCGGGTCGGGATGGCTGCGGCTCGACTCGGTCCGGCTCGACTCGGCTCGGCTCGGCGGTCAGTCGAGGATGAAGTTCTCCAGGTAGTCCGGCGCGGAGCGGTCCAGCATGGACCGCGAACGCGCCAGGATCTGGCGGTCGCTGTGGTCGCTCGCGGGCAGCAGCCAGAAGCGGCCGGCGCGTATCCCGTCCACGACGAACGCGGCCACCTCCTCGACCGGCGTGAACTCCACCTCGCGTCCGGCCTCCCGCATCGCCGTCTCCCACTGCCCGAGGCTGCGGTACGGAGTGCGGCGCGGCCGCTCCTTGGCGTACCGCTCGGGCCTGTTGCGGTGCGACTCCCACAGTCCGGTGCGCAGCATGTGCGGCCCGGGAAACAGCACGGAGGCGCCGACCGGCGCGTTCTCCGCCTTCAGATGCGCGTACAGCGACTCGGTCATCGTCACGACCGCCGCCTTGGTGACGGCGTACACGGACGCCGTGGGCAGTGGCGCGATCCCGCCGTCGCCGGAGGAGGTGTTGACGACATGGCCCGGCTCGCCGCTCGCGATCATGCGCGGTACGAAGGCCTGGATGCCGTGGAAGACGCCCCAGACGTTGACGGCGAAGGCCCAGGCCCAGTCGTTCGGCTCGTGCTCCCACATCCGGCCCTCGGCGCCGGAGCCGACGCCCGCGTTGTTGCACAGCACATGGACGGCGCCGAACGCGTCGTACGCCGCGTCCGCGAGTGCGAGAACACTGTCGCGGTCCGACACGTCGACGGTGCGGGCGAGCAACGTGGCGCCCTCCGCGACCAGTTCGTCCGCCGCCTTGTGCAGCGCGCCCTCCTCCACGTCGGCGAGGACGACCTTCAGCCCCTGTGCCGCGAAGCGCCGGGCCATCGCGAGCCCGATGCCGCTCGCGGCCCCGGTGACGACGGCCACCTGTCCTTCGCGCAGCTCCATCAGACGCTTCCTTCCGGCGGTCCGTCGAGGATCTGCTGCGGGTCGTCGTAGCGCTGGTGGATGTACGGAAGCAGCGCCTGCGCGCTCACCCGCTCCGCGACCCGGCCCTTCTGGTCGGTGGTCTTCTCGCCGATGGTGAGCTCGACGACGCGGCGTACGGGAAGGTCGGCGACCGGGTCGTAGACCGACTCGCGCAGCACCACGTCGCCGGCCAGCTTTTCCAGCCTGCGGAACCTCTCGTTGCGCACGCAGTGCACGAGGACCGGGTCAGCGTCGAAGCCCTGGCCGTCCACTGCGGGCAGGAACTTGAAGTAGAAGTCGAGCTTCTCGGCCGGTTCGGGCAGCGGCAGCGGGCCGTCGACCGCGCCGCGCACCTCGACGAACGCGATGCCGTGCCGGGCGAGCGCGGCCCGTACGACCAGTCCGTCCCGCTCGACGGTCACCTCGCCGAGCTTCTTCGGCTCGCCGAACACCTCGCGGCCGCCGATCAGCGCACGCTCATGGGTCATCGGCATCACGAGCGGGTACCAGCCCTCGCGCCCGTCGTGCAGCGCGGCGACCGCGACCGAGCCCGCGCCGAGCGGATAGCCGGGCAGTTCGACCTTGCTGATGTTCGCCCGTACCAGCGGCCGTTCGGTGGGCTTGAGCGGCGGCGGCAGCACGGCCGCCACCGCGTCGGGGTCGCTCTCCCACACTGCGACGACGCCCGTCGACCAGATGTCCGGGAGCTTGGAGCCGGCTGCGCGGGCCGCGGCGATCTCCGCCTCGGTGCGCGCGCCGTACCGTACGCGTGCCATGTCGTACCGCCCTTCATCGGGAAGCCTGTAACACAGTTACACCGGTGGCGATGAAGGGTAAAGAGCCGTGCACGTACCGGAATTGGGGGGACCATGACGCGCAACGCCCTCACTCGCGACGAGGTGCTCGACGCGGCCGCCGCGCTCGTACGGCAGCACGGCCCGGTGGCACTGACGATGCGCAAGCTCGCCGCCGAGCTCGGCACCGCGGTCACCTCGATCTACTGGCACGTCGGCAACCGCGAGTCGCTGCTGGACGCGCTGGTCGCGCGGACGGTCGAGGAGATGGGCGCGATCCGGGCAGTGGGCCGCACCCCGGAGGCGCGCATCGTCTCGGTCGCCCGGAAGCTCCGCCGCGAGCTGCGCGAGCGCCCGCATCTGATCGCGATGGTCCATGAACGGGGGCTCACGGAACGGATGTTCCTGCCCGCCCAGCAGGCGCTCGTCCATGAGGTGCACGCCGCCGGGCTGCGCGGGGCGCGCGCCGCCGAGGCGATGCGCGCCGTCCAGTTCCAGGTCGTCGGCTTCGTACTCGTCGAACGCAACCGCGAGCGCTCGCCGGTCCAGTCGCCGGGCGAGAGCGAGCTGTGGGACACGGTGACGGCGGAACACGACCCGGCGCTGGCCCGGGCGCTGGCCCGGCCGGCGGATCCGGAGAAGCTGTTCGCCGCGTCCGTACGGGCGTTGGTGAGCGCACTGCTGAGGGCGTGAAGGAGCGCCCAAGTCACCGCCTCGGTGCGGCCGGACCGGGAGTTGTCAGTGCGGGCCCGTATTCTCTGTGACCATGCTCGACGACCGTACAACCGCAGCTACGGCGTGGCCGGCCGCGTATCCCCAGGGGTACGCGGTCGTCGACGTAGAGACCACCGGACTCGCCCGCGACGACCGGATAGTCTCCGCTGCCGTGTACCGCCTCGACGCCCGGGGCAATGTCGAGGACCACTGGTACACCCTGGTCAATCCCGAGCGGGATCCGGGTCCGGTGTGGATCCACGGTCTGACGAGCGATGTGCTCGAAGGCGCACCGCTGTTCGGAGATGTCGCAGGTGAGCTCTCCGACCGGCTCGACGGCCGGGTCCTCGTCGCGCACAACGCCATCTTCGACTGGTCGATGATCGCCAGGGAGTACGCGCGGGCGGAGCGCACCGCGCCCGTGCGGCAGCGGCTGTGCACCATCGCGCTCGCCAAGGAGCTGAGGCTGCCGCTGCCCAACCACAAGCTGGCGTCGCTCGCCGCGCACTTCGGCGTCGTGCAGCAGCGGGCGCACCACGCGCTGGACGACGCGCGCGTGCTGGCCGAGGCGTTCCGGCCCTCGCTGCACACCGCGGCCCGCGACGGAGTGCGGCTGCCGCTGCTCGAGTGCCGTCCGCTGACCGAGTGGTCCGACTCCCCCGCGACACCACGGATCGGCTACCAGGCGTCGTACGGCCAGTCCGGGCACGGGTCTTCCTACGGCGGCGGGTACGGATCCCCGTACGGGCGCAACAGCTGGCGGCCCTCGCGCAGACGGCCCGCCTGCCCCTACCCCAACCCCGGGCGGTACAGGACGGGACAGCCGCTGACTCAAGGGATGCGGGTGGCGTTCTCCGGCGACACCTCGATCGAGCGGGAGCTGCTGGAGGACCGGGCGATCGAGGCGGGCCTGCATGTCGCCACCAGCGTCTCCCGGCTGACCAGTCTGCTGGTGACCAACGACCCGGACTCCGCGACGTCGAAGACCGTCAAGGCGAAGGCGTACGGCACACCGGTCGTCGACGAGGCGGCCTTCACCCAGCTGCTGCGGGACGTGGCCCCGGCAGACGGGTGACGGCATGGCGTGCCGCCCACTCTTCGACGACCGCGCGCCGCACCCTGTGGCGCATGGCACGTTGCGAGGTTTGCGGAAACGACTACGGCATGTCCTTCGAGGTGCACGCGCAGGGCGCGGTGCATGTCTTCGACTGCTTCTCCTGCGCCATTCACCGCATGGCGCCCATCTGTGAACACTGCCGGGTCCAGATCATCGGCCAGGGCGTCGAAGTCGAGGGCCACTGGTACTGCGGCGGACACTGCGCCCGCGCGGAGGGGAGGGCGGGCATCGTCGACAAGGTATGAGACCGGCAAGCCACCGAGGACAGGCCCGGACAGGACCCACCGTCCGGGCCTTCTGCCGCAGCAGGTACGGTCGAATCCGTGTACCGCTTCCTGTTGTCCCGGCAGTGGGTGATCCTCGCCCTCATCGCGCTCGTGCTCATCCCGACGATGATCGAGCTGGGCTTCTGGCAGCTGCACCGGCACGAGCGCAGGGTCGAGCAGAACGCGCTGATCGCCGAGAACCTGCGGGCCGAGCCGGTCCCGGTGACCGAGCTCACCTCCCCCGGGCATGTCGTCCCGCGCGCCGAGTACTGGCGCCGGGTCACCGCCACCGGCACGTTCGACACCGCACACGAAGTCGTCGTACGCCGCCGCACCAACGCCGATGACCGGGTCGGCTTCCATGTGCTGACCCCGCTGATCCTGGCCGACGGCCGCGCCATCCTGGTCAACCGCGGCTGGATCCCCACCGCCGCCGACCAGAAGGCCTTCCCGTCCGTGCCGCCGGCGCCCAAGGGAAAGATCACCGTCACCGGCCGCCTCAAGGCCGACGAGACGACCAAGGACAGCGGCATCAAGGACCTGGCCGGTCTGCCGCCGCGCCAGATCATGCTGATCAGCAGCGCTCAGCAGTCGAAGGCGCTGGGGCGGACGGTACTCGGCGGCTATCTGGAGCAGACCGCTCCGGCCCCGGCCGGCAGCAGCCCGGAACAGATCCCGGAACCCGACCACGACTCCATCGGCACGCACATGGCGTACGCGGTCCAGTGGTGGATGTTCGCCGCCGGCGTGCCGGTCGGCTGGGTGATTCTCGTACGCCGGGAGAAGCGCGACCGCCAGGCCGCGGCGGCACAGCGGACGCCGGAGCCCGCGCCCGCGACTGCTTAGCCGCCGCCTGCCGTGCGGCTGCTTAGCCTCCGGCTCCCGCGGGAACACGGCAAAGCGTGACCCCACGCATCGAGGACTACGCACTCATCGGCGATCTGCAGACCGCCGCGCTGGTCGGCAACGACGGCTCCATCGACTGGCTGTGCCTGCCGCGCTTCGACTCGGGTGCGTGTTTTGCCGCGATCCTCGGCGACAAGGACAACGGCCACTGGCGGCTCGCGCCGAAGGGCGCGAGCACCTGCGCCCGCCGCGGCTACATCGGCGACTCACTCGTCCTGGAGTCGGTGTGGGAGACGCGCACCGGCACGGTGAAGGTCATCGACTTCATGCCGCAGCGCGACACGACCCCCGATGTCATGCGCATCGTGGAGGGCGTCAGCGGCACGGTCGAGATGACCGCCACGCTGCGGCTGCGCTTCGACTACGGCTCGGTGGTGCCGTGGGTGCGGCGCGTGGACGACCAGCGGGTGGCCATAGCGGGCCCGGACTCGGTGTGGCTGCGCAGCGACCCGCCGGTCAAGACATGGGGTCAGCAGCTCAGCACCGTCTCGTCGTTCACCGTCGGGCCGGGCGAGAAAGTGGCGTTCGCCCTCACCTGGCATCCCTCGAACAAGCCGCGGCCCGAGCTCGTCGATCCGTACGAGGCCTTGGAGACCAGCCTCCAGGACTGGTTCGAATGGTCCGCCCGATGCGAGACCCAGGGCCGGTACCGCGAGCCGGTCGTCCGCTCGCTCATCACGCTCAAGGCGCTGACCTACCACCCGACGGGCGGGATCGTCGCCGCGCCCACGACCTCGCTGCCGGAGGAGCTCGGAGGCGTACGGAACTGGGACTACCGCTTCTGCTGGCTGCGCGACGCGACGCTCACCCTGGGCGCGCTGCTGGACGGCGGGTACCAGGAAGAGGCCTGGGCGTGGCGCGACTGGCTGCTGCGGGCGGTGGCCGGCGACCCGGCCGATCTGCAGATCATGTACGGGCTGGCCGGAGAGCGCAGACTGCCCGAGACGGAACTGCCGTGGCTGAAGGGCTATGCGGGCTCCGCACCGGTGCGTATCGGAAACGCCGCCGTGCAGCAGCTCCAGCTCGATGTGTACGGAGAGGTGCTCGACGCCCTCTATCTGGCGCGGCAGAAGGGCCTGCCCGCGGAGATACACGCCTGGAACCTCCAGCTCAGCCTGCTCGGCTTCCTCGAGTCCAAGTGGCGCGAGCCGGACGAGGGGCTGTGGGAAGTGCGGGGCCCGCGCCGCCACTTCGTGCACTCCAAGGTGATGGCATGGGTGGCGGCCGACCGTGCCGTGCGCACGCTGGAGACGCATCCGGAACTGCGCGGCGACAGCTCGCGGTGGCGGGCGATGCGGGACGAGGTGCACCGGGAGGTGTGCGACAAGGGCTACGACCCGGCGCGGAACACCTTCACTCAGTACTACGGCTCTGCCGAACTGGACGCGGCGACGCTGCTGATCCCCCGGGTCGGCTTTCTGCCGCCGGACGATCCACGGGTGATCGGGACGGTGGACGCGGTACGGGACGAGCTCGGTGCGGGCGGCGGGCTCGTACGGCGCTACAGCACGGCAGCGGCGAACGTCGACGGGCTGCCCGGGGACGAAGGGGCGTTCCTGGCCTGCTCGTTCTGGCTGGCGGACGCACTGCTGATGACGGGGCGGGCGAAGGAGGCGAAGGAGCTGTTCGAGCAGCTGATCGCGCTGCGCAACGACGTCGGACTGCTCGCGGAGGAGTACGACCCGGTGAACGGGCGGCAGCTCGGGAACTATCCGCAGGCGTTCAGCCATATCGCTCTGGTCACCACGGCCCTCGCGCTGAGCCGTGCGGAGAATGCAGGATAGGTCCATGGATCTTGGACTGAAGGACCGCGTCTATGTCGTCACGGGTGCCTCGCGAGGGCTGGGCAACGCGTCCGCGCGTGCGCTGGTGGCCGACGGCGCGAAGGTCGTCATCAGCGGGCGCGACGAGAAGGCCGTCGCGGACGCCACCGCCGAACTCGGGCCGAACGCCTACGGGATCGCGGTGGACAACGCCGACCCGTCGGGGGCGGAGCGCCTGGTCGCGGCGGCGCGGACGCAGTTCGGCCGCTTCGACGGCGTACTGATCAGCGTGGGCGGACCGGCGCCGGGCTTCGCCGCGGACAACACGGACGAGCAGTGGCAGGCGGCGTTCGAGTCGGTGTTTCTGGGCGCGGTCCGGCTGGCCCGTACGTCGGCGGCGGCGCTGGGCGAAGGAGGCGTGATCGGCTTTGTGCTGTCCGGCTCGGTCCATGAGCCGATCCCGGGCCTGACGATCTCCAACGGGCTGCGCCCGGGTCTCGCCGGTTTCGCCAAGTCGCTCTCGGACGAGCTGGGCCCGCAGGGCATCCGGGTGGTGGGCCTGCTGCCGGCCCGCATCGACACGGACCGGGTCCGCGAACTGGACGCGCTCTCCGGCGACGCGGACGCGGCTCGCGCGGCCAACGAGTCCCGCATCCCGCTGCGCCGCTACGGCGCCCCGGAGGAGTTCGGCCGCGCGGCGGCGTTCCTGCTGTCGCCGGCGGCGTCGTACTTGACGGGCATCATGCTCCCGGTGGACGGCGGCGCGAGGCACGGCTTCTAGACCGGGGCCGGGCCGCCGGGCCGTCTACGTCACACGGCGGGCGCCGTGCGAGGCCGCGCGCAGGTGGACTTCCGCCGGGAGCACCTCCAGGCCCGCCGAGTCGCGGGCGTGGGCCACCGCCTCCGTCGTGAGGCGGGTCAGGGACTCCGCCGGCGACGCATGGGGCTCCAGGAGCAGCGCCACCCGTGCCTGCGGCGTACTGCGGCGGCCCGTCAGAGTGATGTGGGCGCGGGAGACTCCCTCCAGGGACTCCGCCTCGCCCTCCAGGACGCCCTCCAGCGCCCGGCCGCGCAGCAGCGCGCCCTCGCCGTCGCCGCTGTCGACGAGCACCTCCGCGAGCCGGGCGCGGCGGAGTTGGGCGACGAACAGCCACAGGGCCAGCAGCACCAGTACCGCGAGGACCGCGATGACCACCGGCCACCACCAGCCCTCGTCGCGCCAGCGGTACCGGTCGGCGTCGCTCAGCAGCACATCGCCCGGCCCGTACCAGGGCCACCAGGACGGCACGGAAAGACCCGTACCCGCCGCGAGCACCGCCCCGCCCACGCAGAACAGCGCCAGACCGGCGAGGCCGACCAGCACGCGATTGATCACCCGGAGCTTTCCGCCCATCCCCTTCACCCCTTTCACGCCTTCTTGGCCGGCGGCCGGTCGACATGGACGGACAGCGCCGGCGGCCGCGCCAGGCCGAGTTCGCGGATGCCGACACCCAGCGCCGTGTCCAGGTCCGCGCGTACGTCGTCGAGCTCACGGAAGTGCGATCTGGCCCGTACCGACACGTTCTTGCGTCCCATCCGCACCCGCACCGACTGCACCCCGGAGACCTCCATCGCCCGGTCCCGCAGCACCAGCGCCGCGGCCTCCCGGTCGAGACCGGCTCGTACGGACGACACGTCACGGCGCATCGGCAGCAGCGCGCGCAGCCCCGGTGTAACGGCGATGACGATCAGACAGACGCCGAGCAGCATCGCGGCCGCCGCGGCGGTCAGCACCCACAGCTCGTCGAGCCGCCATTTCGCGAGGTGTTCGGCGGTGTCCCGGCGCCACTGCATGGCCGGGCGGTCGGCCCGTACCGCCGCGACGTCGTACAGCAGGATTCCCGCGCCGCCGAGCACCACCAGCGCGAGCAGCCCGGCGGGCACGCGGCGCACCGACCAGAAGCGGCCGGCCTTGCCGCCCTCGCCCTCGTCGACACCCGGAACCGGCTGGTACGCAGCCGCCGAGGCGGACTGGTCCAGATCGAGCACCGGCGACGCCGGCGGCGGTACGGGCTCACTCATCTGATCCTCCCCTGCGCCGCTCTGCGGGAGTGCGCGGAGTGCAGCCGCTCGACGAGCACCGCCACTTCGGGCACGTCCATCCCCGCCAACGCCTTTACCCGCTCGACGACCCGGTGACGCACGGCGCCGCACTGCTCGCCGATGTCGGACGGATAGTCGAGTTCGAGGCTGACGTGGACGTGGGCGACCTCGTGGTGGACCGTGACGGAGGCCTGGGGCGCGGTGCCGCCCGCGGGAACGACGTGAATCGCCTCGCGTGCCGCCTGCGCGGCGATCTTCGCGACGACCCGGTCGGCGATCGTCGTGGACCCGCGCTCGCGCGCTGCCACGCGCCCCCTGCCTTCAATGGAGGGACCCCCAGCAGTCACGCCGTGTCACCGCCGCCGGTCGCCGCGGTCGCGACTGCGGAAGAAGTCACCCGGTTCGAGGTCGCCGTCGAGGAACCGGCCGGCCACAAAGCCGACCGCTCCCAACGCCGCGACCAGCAGAAACGCGCCGAAGCCGCCGAAGTATCCGGCGAAGCCGAGCGCCATGCCGGCGATCAGGCCGACCACAGCCATGCTCATCGTGAGCTCCTCTACTGAAACGCCTACTGGAGACGCGGCTCGGGCTCTTCGTCTTCCTCTTCGGGCAGTTTCACATCGCTGACCGCGATATTGACCTCGACGACCTCGAGACCCGTCATCCGTTCCACCGCGGAGATGACGTTCTCCCGGACGGCGCGGGCGACATCGGCGATCGAGACGCCGTAGTCGACGACGATCTCCAGGTCGAGGGCGGTCTGCACCTCGCCGACCTCGGCCTTCACGCCTCGGGTCACATTGGACTTGGCGCTGCCCGGCACCCGGTCGCGGACCGCGCCGAAGGTACGGGACAGTCCGCTGCCCATTGCGTGGACGCCGAGCACATCGCGCGCGGCGAGCCCGGCGATCTTCTCGACTACTCCGTCGGCGATGGTGGTACGGCCGCGGGACCCGGGATCTCCGCCGCCACGCCTGGTCACTGAAGTCTTCCTGAGTTCCTCGCCCGACCCGGACGGCTCATTGCCGGGGTTGTCGGGCCGCCTGCGCGGTGCGGTGTCGGTCATCGCCTTGCGTCCTTTCCGGGCGGTGGTGGACTCCGCTGACCACATTAAGTGCGCTTGCCCCGTCTCGCGCCGGGGATGCGGCAGGCTGGAGCAATGACCACTGCTGATGCGGTACGGCGACGGCTCGGCCTCGGCAGGCTGCTTCCGCTGGGCGGAGCGGCGGACGGGGCCTGGCTGGCCGAACAGGCGGCCGACGCGGTGCTGCGGCACGCGTCGGCCGAGGTGCCGGGCGTGGAGCTGGGCCGGCTGAGGCTGGGCCTGGTGGATCCGGAGACGGCGGACGCCCCCGCGGTTCCACCGCCACCGAGTGCGCTGTTCCCGGGGCCGCTGCGGGTCGACGCGGAGTTCGCGGCGGCGGCGCTTCAGCCGCTGCCGGCGCTGGCGTCGGCGCTGCGGGAGGCGCTTTTCACGGCGGCCGTGGACGTGCTGGACCTGGCGGTCACCGAGGTGGATCTACGGGTGACGGCGCTGCTCGACGACGCCCCGGAATCCGCGACGGCCACTGGTCCGCCCGAGGTACGGGCCGTTCCGGCGACGGACCCTGCGGGCACGGCCGCGGCCGTGGCGCGGGGCGTTGCGTGCCTGACGGCCACGCTGGGCACGCCGGTGCATTCGGCCGCGGACCACGTCCGGGTGGAGGTGGCGACGGCAGCGGGCCACCGCCCGCTGGACGTGGCCCTTGCGGTCCGCGAGGCGGTGAGCAAGGCGCTCGCGGACGGCCGCCCGGTGTCGGTGCTGATCACAGCGGTCGCGGAGTAACCGCGCGGGCCCAGCACTGCGGCCCGCGCGGATCCGCGCGGGTCAGTCGCCGATGCCTGCGAGCGCGCGCAGGCGGCGGGCCTGGGCGGCGCGCTCGGCCGTGCGCTGGTCCTCGAGCGTGCGGCCGCCCACACCCTGCAGCAGCGCCTTTGTCTCGATCACCGCGTCCCGTGGGGCCGCGAGCAGCGCCGACGTCAGGTCCCGTACCGCGCCGTCGAGCTCGTCGCCCGGCACGACCAGGTTCGCGAGGCCCGTGCGCTCGGCCTCCTCGGCATGCACAAAGCGGCCCGTCGCGCAGATCTCCAGCGCGCGGGCGTAGCCGACGAGCGACACCAGCGGATGCGTGCCGGTGAGGTCCGGGACGAGTCCGAGGCTGGTCTCGCGCATGGCGAACTGCACGTCCTGTGCGACGACCCGCAGGTCACAGGCGAGCGCAAGCTGGAAGCCCGCGCCGATCGCATGACCCTGGACCGCCGCGATCGTGACGATGTCGCTCCGGCGCCACCAGGTGAAACCTTCCTGGTACTCCGCGATGACGGCGTCGAGCTCCGCGTCGGAACCCCGTGCCAGATCAAGGAAGGACGGCTCGCCGTCGAAGCCCTCGGGCGTGAACGCCTGCCGGTCGAGTCCCGCGGAGAAGGACTTGCCCTCGCCGCGCAGCACGACGACCCGCACATTGCCCGGCAGCGACCGACCCGCCTGCGCCAACGCCCGCCACAGAGCGGGGGTCTGGGCGTTGCGCTTGTCCGGGTTGGTCAAGGTCACCGTGGCAACGTCGTTCTCGACGGTGAGCCGTACGCCGTCCTTGTCGAGCACAGAGACAGAGTCGAGCGAAGTCATAAGGCGCCTCCGGTTTCAGGTGCAGTCAGTGCAGACTAGCTAAGCGACTGCACAGTAACCACCCGGTCGGCCGTGCGACCGCCCGGGTGGCCACCGCAGAAACCGGTGGACCGAAGGAGCCCTTGGAACCGAAGGAGCCTCGGCTGTCAGGCCGAAGCGGCCTTCTTTCCTCGCGTAGCTCCGCCGCGTCCCCGCAGCGTTACTCCGGACTCGCTGAGCATCCGGTGGACGAATCCGTAGGAGCGGCCGGTCTCTTCGGCCAACGCCCGGATACTCGCACCGGAGTCGTACTTCTTCTTCAGGTCTGCCGCGAGCTTGTCGCGCGCGGCGCCGGTAACCCGGCTGCCCTTCTTCAGAGTCTCGGCCACCCGTGCCTCCTCATGGGAAGTGCGCTCTGGACTCTCATGATCACCCCTCGGGGGCTTGATGGCCACCCATTCGGCAAGGTCCGTACGACAAGCTTTGCCCTGCGCCGGCCGGCCGCCATGACCGGAATCTTTGATTCCGTACGCCCGGATTCGCACGCCGGAACAATCTCCCGAAAGAACGCCCAGGTCACCGAGGCGCCGCGGACCCGGCCTCGGCGTGTGCACGGACGGAGCGACTCCGCTCGGCGCCACGCCGCGGTACGAGAGGTACTCACGCAGATGATGGATCACCGGTGAGCCGAATGATCCATACGGAGTGGATCAGGGCCGGACCGGGCCTGAAGAGGCGGATCGGACACCGGTCAGGCGAGCGCCACCAGGTCCGCATAGTCCGCGCCCCACAGGTCCTCGACGCCGTCGGGCAGCAGGATGATCCGCTCCGGCTCCAGCGCCTCGACCGCTCCTTCGTCGTGCGTGACGAGGATGACCGCGCCCTTGTAGGTGCGCAGCGCTCCGAGAATCTCCGCACGGCTGGCCGGGTCGAGGTTGTTGGTGGGCTCGTCGAGGAGCAGCACGTTCGCGGACGAGACGACCAGGGTGGCCAGCGCCAGACGGGTCTTCTCACCGCCGGAGAGGACTCCGGCCGGCTTGTCGACGTCGTCACCGGAGAAGAGGAAGGAGCCGAGCGTCTTGCGCACCTCGACGAGATCGAGGTCAGGCGCGGACGAGCGCATGTTCTCCAGGACCGTGCGGTCCGGGTCGAGGGTCTCGTGCTCCTGGGCGTAGTAGCCGAGCTTGAGGCCGTGGCCCGGAGTGACCTCTCCGGTGTCGGGCTGCTCCACGCCTGCGAGCAGCCGCAGCAGCGTCGTCTTGCCCGCGCCGTTCAGGCCGAGGATGACGACACGCGAGCCCTTGTCGATCGCGAGGTCCACATCCGTGAAAATTTCGAGCGAGCCGTACGACTTGGACAGGGACTCCGCGGTGAGCGGGGTCTTGCCGCACGGCGCGGGCTCCGGGAAGCGCAGCTTAGCGACCTTGTCGGAGACCCGTACCTCGTCGAGACCGGCGAGCAGCCGCTCGGCGCGCTTGGCCATGTTCTGCGCGGCGACGGTCTTGGTGGCCTTGGCGCGCATCTTGTCGGCCTGCGAGTTGAGGGCCGCGGCCTTCTTCTCGGCGTTCTGGCGCTCGCGCTTGCGGCGCTTCTCGTCGGCCTCGCGCTGCTGCTGGTAGAGCTTCCAGCCCATGTTGTAGACGTCGATCTGGGCGCGGTTGGCGTCCAGGTAGAAGACCTTGTTGACGACCGTCTCGACCAGGTCGACATCGTGGGAGATGACGATGAAGCCGCCGCGGTAGGTCTTCAGGTAGTCGCGCAGCCAGACGACGGAGTCGGCGTCCAGGTGGTTCGTCGGCTCGTCGAGGAGCAGGGTGTCGGCGTCCGAGAAGAGGATGCGCGCGAGCTCGACGCGGCGGCGCTGACCGCCGGAGAGCGTATGCAGCGGCTGGCCGAGCACGCGATCGGGCAGGCCGAGCGCGGCGGCGATGGTGGCGGCCTCGGCCTCGGCGGAGTAGCCGCCCTTGGTGAGGAACTCGGTCTCCTGGCGCTCGTACTGCCGCATCGCCTTGTCGCGGGTCGCGCCCTGGCCGTTCGCGATGCGCTCTTCGTTCAGGCGCATCTTGCTGATCAGGACATCGAGGCCGCGGGCGGACAGGATGCGGTCGGTCGCGAGGACGTCGAGGTCTCCGGTGCGCGGGTCCTGCGGCAGATAGCCGACCTCACCGGAGCGGGCGATGGTGCCGCCGGCGGGGACGCCTTCGCCGGCGAGGCACTTGGTGAGGGTGGTCTTGCCTGCGCCGTTACGGCCGACGAGGCCGATGCGGTCGCCTTTGGCGATACGGAAGGAAGCGGACTCGATGAGTACGCGCGCGCCGGCGCGCAGCTCGATGCCGGAAGCGGTGATCACGGACAGACTCCAGGGCGGTGTGGACGGCGGAAGGGACGGGCGTGGGAGCTTCGACGCCGTCTAATGCGCAAGGAGAATGGCCATACGGGCCAGTCTACCGGGGCCGTGCAAGTGGTTTTGCGTCAGCTTTCGCGGCCTCGGCGCGCGGATTACCGATCGCCTGCCGCCGGACCGTGCGGCCGGCGGGGTGTCCGCCGTACGGGCCGACTGGGCGGGATGGCAGGCGCAGCAGGAGCCGGCGGCGGGTACCGGCACCGCCGGACCGAGTGGCCTGATGACGTCGGCGGCGGGCGCCCGAGCCATCCCCGGGACAGTGCGGACGCAGAGCACTGCCTCCATATCGGAAGAAAAGGGGCGATACAGGCTGTGGTGATCAATACTCGGCGCAGGGCCGCGGGCTGCCGCTGCCGCGTGAGCCGGAGTGGAAGCCGAAGGTGGTGGCCATGCAGTTCGACGACGACGCCGATCTGGACACTTCCGAGGTCCCGGATGTGCGCGGCAGCCGCATCCCCGGCGGCCGGGCCACCGTCGGCGGCGGCATCGCCGGACTCATCGCGCTGATCCTCGGACTGCTCTTCGGAGTCGGGCCCGATCAGCTCGGGCTGTCGTCGGGCGACTCGGACCCGGTCGCGACCGTCTCGCCCCAGGCGCAGGTCGAAGCGGCGTGCAGGCGCGGTTCGGACGCCAACACCAGGGAGGACTGCCGGATCGTCGGGGTGGTCAACAGCGTGCAGGGCTACTGGAGGGCCGAGTTCCCGCGGCGGCAGGGCCGCTACGCCGACGCGCGGACGGTGATGTTCACCGGCCAGGTGGGCACAGCGTGCGGGGCCGCGACCTCGGCGGTGGGGCCGTTCTACTGCCCCGGGGGCCAGAAGGTCTATCTGGACCTGGGGTTCTTCGACGACCTGCGGGACACGTTCGGGTCGAGCGGCGGACCGTTCGCGCAGGCGTATGTCGTGGCGCACGAGTACGGCCACCATGTCCAGGACCTGATGGGCACGCTGCAACGGGCGCAGGACGGCAGGCAGGGCGCGAACAGCAACGCGGTGCGGGTGGAGCTGCAGGCGGACTGCTACGCCGGGGTGTGGGCGCATCATGCGACGACCACGCCCGACGACAGGACGGGGCGGCCGCTGCTGAAGCAGCTGACGGACGCGGACATCAGGGACGGCCTGGACGCCGCGGCGGCGGTCGGCGACGACCGGATCCAGGAGAGGTTCCAGGGCCGGGTGACGCCGGAGTCCTGGACGCACGGCTCGGCCGCGCAGCGCCGGCAGTGGTTCTACAACGGCTACCGCACGGGCGACATGGCGCAGTGCAACACCTTCGCCTGAGCCGGTGGTTCAGAGCTGCTGCCGCCGGGCTTCCCGGCGTTGTCAGTGCCCGGTGCCAGACTGAGATCCAGATCACATCCCAACCGTCGAGCATGAAGGAGTGATCGAGATGTCGCAGTCTCCGAGCATCTGTCCGACGCTGGTGTACGCGGACGCCAAGGCCGCGATCAAGCAGCTCACCGAAGCCTTCGGCTTCACCGAGCACGCGGTGTACGAGGACGAGGCGGGCGGAGTCGTGCACGCCGAGCTGGCGTACGGCAACGGCATGGTGATGCTGGGCAGCAAGGGCACGGGCGGGGAGTTCGACAAGCTGATGACGAACGCAGGTCCCGCCGGCGTGTTCATCCATGTCGACGACGTCGATGCCCATCACAGCAGGGCGGTGGAGCACGGCGTGGATGTCGTGATGGAGCCGAGGGACCAGGAATACGGGGCACGGGACTACATGGCGCGCGACATCGAGGGCAACATCTGGAGCTTCGGTACGTACGCGCCGGGGACGGACGGACCCTGACCTCCGGACGGGCCGACAGGGTGGGCCCGTCCGGAGGGTTGAGAGAGCAAGGCGGTTGATGAGGGCTGGGCGATTGAGGGCTAGGGCCTGTCGTCTGGGTCTTGCCGGGCTCGCGTGCCCTGGTGCCGTGCCTCGCCGCGTTGTCGTCGGTCGGCATGGCTCCGCCATGCCTCCCTCCTCCGCCTTGCGATCCGTCCCCTGGGCCCTGAGGGCCCGGGGAAGCCCCATGACACCAGACCCGCTCACTGACCCGGCCTGACCCAGACGAAAGGCCCTAGGCGCCGCCGGTGTGGACCTGGAACGCCGCCCGGCGCACGGCCTTCGCGAGGGCCGGGTCCGGGTGCGCGGCGGCCAGTGCGACCAGGACCTGGACGGTGCGCGGATGGCCGCCGGCCCGGACCTCGTCGAGGAGCGCCGGGACCGTCCCCTGCACCGCCGAGTCGAGATGCCGCAGCAGCAGCTGGGGCTCGCCGTGGTCCGCGACGGCCGCCGCGGTGTCCACCCACAGCCAGGTCGTCTCCGCCCGGGTGAGCACGTCCGCGGCGTCCTCCGGGTCCATGCCGTCGTACTCGGCGAGCCACAGCAGCGCATAGGGGCGCAGCGAGGGCTCGCCGGCGGCGGCGCGGACCTCGGCCTCGGCCGGGGCGCCGACGACACGCAGCGCCTCGAAGGCGAGTCCGCGCAGCAGCGCGTCCTCGCCGCGGGCCACGGCAAGGAGTTCGGCGACCGCGCTGGAGACGGTGCGGGCGGCGAGCCAGGCGCGGTACTCGGCGCGGGCGGGGCCCGGGGTGAGGCGGGCGCAGCCGCGCAGCATGTTCTCGGCGGGCTGCTCGATATTGCCGGCGGGGCTCTGGGCGGCGACGCAGATCTGCTCGAGCTTGACCCAGACCGCCCAGTTGCCGAGCGGAGTGAGGGTGGCGGACCGGCCCGTGTCGAGGGTCAGTGCGCCGACGGCGGACAGGCCTTCCAGGGCCCAGTCGAGCAGGAGGGACACGGGTACGTCGGAGCCGGGCTCCGGCTCGGCGCCGGGGTCGGGCTGCGGGCCGTAGGGGACTTCGCAGCGCTCCTCGCGCAGTTCGGCCACGCGCTGCTCCAGGAGGTCGAGCAGCGCGGCCACGAGCACCGGTCCTGCCGAGAGCTGAAGGAGGGAGAGCAGCTGCGGAACCGCCTCGACGACCTCGGCGACGGCGGTCGGGGCGACGTCCTCCGGTGCCGGGTGGACCAACGACCAGGCGTCGAAGAGGGCGACCCAGCCGCGGAGCACGGCCATGTCGTCGCGGTCCCAGGCGCGCAGCCGCCAGCCGGGGCGTG
Source organism: Streptomyces sp. NPDC020681 (assembly GCF_044334895.1). Taxonomy (NCBI): domain Bacteria; kingdom Bacillati; phylum Actinomycetota; class Actinomycetes; order Kitasatosporales; family Streptomycetaceae; genus Streptomyces; species Streptomyces sp. NPDC020681. Next base: position 57,471 of record NZ_JBIRTX010000019.1, read on the forward strand.
CGGTGTCGCCGTGGAGTTCGACGAGGCCGGCGAGGCGGGCGCGGTCCCATCCGGCGCGTACCTGGAGCGGTGTCAACTCCAGTGCGGCGGCGGCCCGTTCCTGGGCGCGCGCGGCGAGCGGTGCGGTGCTGGGGTCCCGCTCCACGGCGGCCCAGCGGGCGATCCGTACCGCGTCGGCGAGGACCTCCCGCGCCTGGCGGGCCAGCTCGGAAGGGGCGGGTGTGCCCTCAGGAGGCCTCGGGGCCGGGCGGGTGCGCCGGGCAGTCACAGCCCGCCGTGCGGTGGCCAGCGATCGCGGGCGGACAAGACGGAGTCTGGAGTTGCGCGCCAATTGCTCATCAGGCTTTCGGGACGTCACAGGGAGCAGTCTTCCCGCTGACGGCCCGAAAGCCCAAACGGAACCAGGTCGGCCGCGTCCGGCGGCCCTTCGACCTGGGGTCGTGCCGGCTACATCAAGGGGGTCAGGAAGCGGCGGAGCGCCTCTTCGTAGCGGACCGGATCGGCGTTCCACATGGCCGCGTGCGGGGCTTCCCGGACGGTGTGGAGGCTGATCAGGTCTGGGCGGCGGGCGGCGAGTTCGCGCGACGGCTGCCAGGGGGCGAGGGTGTCGTCGGGGCCGTGGAAGATCAAGGTCGGCACCCGCATGGACCGGGCGTCGGCTGCTTCGAGCAGCCGGTCGCCGTGCAGTCCGGTCCTGCCGCGGGCCGCTCGGACGGCGAGCGGCAGCAGCGGCGTCGGGGTGCGGTGGGCGTGGGCGAGGGCGCGGAGTGTGGCCTGCCAGTCGAGGACCGGTGAGTCGAGAACGAGGCCTCTGATCCGGTCCCGCAGCGCGGAGTTGGCGGCGGCGTGCAGCGCCATCGACGCGCCGGTGGACCAGCCGTGCAGGACGACGCGCTGGGCGCCGTTGCTGACGGCGTAGCGCAGGGCCGCGTCCAGGTCGCGCCATTCGGAGTCGCCGAGGTGTCCGAGCCCGTCCGGGGGCCTGGGAGCGTCCGGGTCGCCGCGGTAGCCCAGGCCGAGTACCGGGAACCGGTGAGCGTGCAGGAAGGTCAGGAGGTTCAGGGGATGTTCGCGTGTGGTGCCCAGACCGTGCACGGCGATCACCCAGGTGTCGCGCGGCCCTGACACGAACCAGGCGGGCAACGGGCCCAGTTCGCCCGGGATGTCGATGTCCTTGTGGTCGAGCCCGAGCGCGGTGGACGGGTCGCCGGTGTGCACCTGCGGAGTGAGGCGCACCCGGGCGCCGGGCTCCAGTGTGCCGTGGCTGACGCGCACCAGCCGGCGTACGAGCGTGTCGGCCGGATGCGGCACTCCGTCGAGCACGGGACCGACGACCGCATGGACGCCGGGGCCGTCGATTCCGTATGTGCCGGGGCGGCCGGAGGCGAGGCTGCGGGTCAGCGTGACCTGGCCGGCGGCCGTGGCGTGCACCGTGAGCCGTGGGTCGCCGGGGAGCGGGCGGCCGGGCGGGGCCTTGAGCGCGGCATCGCTCGCGTAGCGGCCGGCCGCGATCGCGGCCGCGCCGACGCCGATCAGTGTGGTGACGGCTGCTGCCGTCGCTATAGCCGGGCGCACCGTTCCAGTGTCGGCACCGGCGAGCAGGGTTGCCAGTGGGCGGGGGCCGCGAGTGTCGGGGCCCGGGCCTTCGCGTGCCCGGCCGTGCGGGTCAGGGCTGCTGGCCGTAGCCGCGGAGCTTGTCCGCGACCTCGCTCAGCTGCGACCCGGAGAGCAGGGTGGGCGTGTGGCCCGGGACCGAGGACGCGGCCAGCCAGAGGCGGCACATCCACTCCAGCTGGGCGGTCCGGTCGTAGGCCTGGTCGAGCGTGTCGCCGTAGGCGACGGTGCCGTGGTTCTGCAGCAGGCACGCGGTGCGCTGCTCCAGGGCGCGGAGCATGTTCCCGGCGAGCTCGTCCGTGCCGTACAGGGCGTACGGGGCGACGCGGACCGGGCCGCCGAGTGCAGCGGTCATGTAGTGGATGGACGGGAGCACGGGCACCAGCGTGGAGACCGCGGTGGCGTGCACGGCGTGGGTGTGCACGACGGCCCCGGCATCGGTGTTGCGGTAGACCTCCAGATGCAGCGGCAGCTCACTCGTCGGTCTGAGCTCACCGAGGACCTGACGGCCGTCGAGATCGACGGCGACGACGTCCTCGGGTGTGAGCCGGTCGTACGCAACTCCGGTCGGGGTGACCAGGACGAGTGGGCCGACCCGTATCGAGACATTTCCCGAGGTGCCCACGACGAGGCCTTCCGCCGCCGTCCTGCGGGCGGTGGTGACGAGGTCCCGCCACGCCTGTTCGATCGCGTCCTGCCGCGGCTGATCGGTCATGGGGACGATTCTTTCAGGCCCTTGTCGACAGAACCCTCAGGCTAGGACACCTTGCATACGGAGTTAGTTAATCTTCCGTTCACTTGGGTTAACTACGGTCTGCGCGCCACTGACGTCAAAAGATTGCCTGGGTAAATGGAACACATCACGCTGCTGCTAGCGATCGTGATCGTGACAGCCCTCGTGTTCGATTTCACAAACGGTTTCCACGACACCGCCAACGCGATGGCGACGACCATCTCGACCGGCGCACTGAAGCCCAAGACCGCGGTGGCCATGTCCGCCGTGCTCAACCTCGTCGGCGCGTTCCTCTCCGTTGAGGTCGCCAAGACGATCTCCAGCGGCATCGTCACCGAGTCAGGCATCACTCCCGAAGTCATTTTCGCGGCGCTCGTCGGCGCCATCCTCTGGAACCTGCTGACCTGGCTGATCGGGCTGCCGTCCAGTTCCTCGCACGCCCTCATGGGCGGTCTGGTCGGAGCCACCGTCGCGTCGGTCGGCATCGGCGGCGTCAATGGCGGCACCGTCGTCACCAAGGTCCTGATCCCCGCGATCGCGGCCCCGCTGGTCGCCGGCGTCGCGGCGTACCTGGCCGCCAGGCTGACGTACCGGATCGGCAGGAACACCGACGAGAAGGCCACCGCGAAGGGCTACCGCGCCGGCCAGATCGCCTCGGCGGGCCTGGTCTCGCTGGCCCACGGCACCAATGACGCCCAGAAGACGATGGGCATCATCACGCTGGCGCTCATCGCCGGCGGCGTCCTGTCCCCCGGCTCCAATCCGCCGGTGTGGGTCATCATGGCGGCCGGTCTCGCCATCGCCCTCGGCACCTACCTCGGCGGCTGGCGGATCATCCGCACCATGGGCAAGGGCCTGACCGACCTCCGCCCGCAGCAGGGCTTCGCCGCCCAGACCAGCGCGGCCAGCGTCATCCTCGCCTCCTCCAACCTCGGCTTCTCGCTCTCGACGACGCACTCCTGCTCCGGTGCGGTGATGGGCGCGGGCCTGGGCCGCAAGGGCGGCGTGGTCCGCTGGTCCACCGCGACGCGGATGTTCGTGGCCTGGGGTCTGACCCTGCCGGCCGCGGCGCTGGTCGCGGCGGGTTCGGAGTTCGTGACCAAGCAGGGCGACTGGGGCGTGGCGGCGGTCGCGGTCTTCCTGGTCGGCGCGTGCGCGGCGATCTGGCTGATCTCGCGCCGTCAGGTGATCGACCACACCAACGTCAACGACGTGGACGCCGACCCGCTGGACATCGCGACGCCGGTGCAGGACCTCAAGACCACCATCCCGGCCCCCGCGACCGGCTCGGAGCCGGCCCGCGCGGCGGCGCTGTAAGGACGGATCAGCATGAACATCGACTGGGCAGCCCTCGGCTCCGTCTTCGGCGTCAGCCTCGCCGCGACCGTGGCCCTGGTGGGCCTGTTCACCCTGGGCGTGGTGGGCCTCAGCAAGCAGGAGTCGGCGACGCGCGGTGGTTCCGCGGCGCTGGCGCGGAGCGGGGCGTACGCGTGCTTCGGGCTGTGCTCGGCGGCCGTGGCGTACGGGATCTATCTGATCGTGATCTGACGGCACAGAGCCATCACCAGCCCCTGGCCGGGCCGGGCCACCGTTCGCGTGGCCCGGCCCGGTTTCTGCGCGCACGGACCTCCTCGACGCCTGTTTTCGGCGGATAGGTGAAATCCGGCCTTGAGTGTGGGACTCCGCACACCGTCCCACCGCAGGTCAAAGGCAAGTTGACGGGTGTTCGCGCAGCGTGGTGGACTGCCGAGGCCAGCGAGGGGGTGTAAAAGACACCCTCCAAGGCGGCAGCAGAGGAAGCCGGTGCGAATCCGGCGCGGTCCCGCCACTGTGAACCGGGAAGCACATTCCCGGGAGCCAGGAACTCTCACCGCCTGTCACGTCGAACCAGGGCGCGGACACCCTGAGTGAGGACATATCGCCATGCCCGGCTGCGGTTCATCTCCTGCTGTCAGTACTCCTGTTGTGCGTCGAAGGTTCGTCCCAGGCGGAATGCCGGTCTGAAGCCATGCGTGCCGACCGTGTATTCGTGTACGGCGCCACCGCCGGCCTGGCCGGTGATCTGCTGCTCGGCGACCCTCGTCGCGGGCATCCGGTCGCCGTGTTCGGGCGGGCCGCGGGCGCAGTCGAGCGTGTTCTGTGGCGTGACCACCGCGGGTGGGGGGCGCTGCACGCTGCCGTGTGCGCCGGTGGTGCGGCCGCTGTCGCCGCGCTGGGGGCCCGTTGCGTACGGGAGTCCCGTGCCGCCTCCGTCGCGCTGACTGCCGCGGCCACGTGGGCCGTTGTGGGCGGCACGTCGCTGGGCCGGGAGGCGCGGGCCGTCGGCGGCGCGCTCGCCGCCGGGGACGTGGAGGTGGCCCGGGAGCGGCTGCCGCACCTGTGCGGGCGGGATCCGCAGTCGCTGGACGAGCAGCAGATCGCCCGTGCCGTCGTCGAGTCCGTCGCCGAGAACACCTCCGACGCGGTGGTGGGCGCGCTGGTGTGGGGCGCGGTCGCTGGTGTCCCGGGGCTCGTCGGCTTCCGGGCGGTCAACACACTGGACGCGATGGTCGGTCACAAGTCGTCCCGGTACCGGCGGTTCGGCTGGGCCTCGGCGCGCCTCGACGATGTGGCCGGATGGCCGGGCGCTCGGCTCACGGCGGGCCTGGCGGCGCTGGCGGGCGGCGACGCGCGCGGGGCCGTACGGGCGTGGCGGGCCGATGCGGGGCGGCATCCGAGCCCGAACGCCGGGCCCGTGGAGGCGGCGTTCGCGGGAGCGCTGGGGGTACGGCTGGGCGGGACGCTGTCGTACGGCGGACGGGTCGAGCACCGGCCCGTGCTGAACGGCGGCGGGCGGGCGGTTCAAGTCGCCGACATCGAGCGGGCGGTGAGGCTGTCTCGGCGGGTGAGCTGGCTGGCCCTGGGGGTCAGCGTCGCCGGACGGCTCGTGCTCGGGCGGAGGGCAGGCTCATGAGAGGCGGAGGACTGCTCGTCGCGGGCACGACCTCGGACGCGGGCAAGAGCGTCGTCACCGCCGGGATCTGCCGTTGGCTGGTGCGGCAGGGAGTGAAGGTCGCGCCCTTCAAGGGGCAGAACATGTCGCTCAACTCGTTTGTCACGCGCGAAGGCGCCGAGATCGGGCGCGCCCAGGCCATGCAGGCGCAGGCCGCCCGCGTCGAGCCCAGCGCGCTGATGAATCCCGTGCTGCTGAAGCCCGGCAGTGACCGCAGCAGCCAGGTGGTGCTGATGGGCAAGCCGGTCGGTGAGCTCAGCGCTCGCGGCTACCACGGAGGACGGCAGGAAGCGCTGCTCTCCACCGTCGTGGAGTGCCTGGAGGAACTGCGGGGCACGTATGAAGCCGTGATCTGCGAGGGGGCCGGCAGTCCGGCCGAGATCAATCTGCGGCGCACGGACATCGTGAACATGGGCATCGCACGCGCCGCGCGGCTGCCGGTCCTCGTCGTCGGCGACATCGACCGCGGCGGCGTCTTCGCCTCCTTCTTCGGTACGACGGCCCTGCTGAGCCCCGAGGACCAGGAACTGGTCGCCGGATACCTGGTCAACAAGTTCCGCGGCGATGTGTCGCTGCTGGAGCCCGGGCTGGACATGCTCGAAGGCCTCACCGGGCGGCGTACGTACGGCGTGCTGCCGTACGCGCACGGGCTCGGCATCGACGAGGAGGACGGGCTGCGCGTCTCACTGCGCGGGGCCGTGCGCGAGTCGGTGGTGGCGCCGCCCGTCGGGGACGATGTGCTGCGGGTCGCGGTGTGCGCCGTGCCGCTGATGTCGAACTTCACGGACGTGGACGCGCTGGCGGCCGAACCGGGCGTCGTGGTGCGGTTCGTGGACCGGGCGGAGGAGCTCGTCGACGCCGATCTGGTGGTGGTGCCCGGCACGCGCGGCACGGTCAACGCACTCGCGTGGCTGCGGGAGCGCGGGCTCGCCGATGCGATCGTGCGCAGGGCCGCCGAGGGCCGGCCGGTGCTCGGGATCTGCGGCGGCTTCCAGATGCTCGGCGAGCGCATCGAGGACGAGGTCGAATCCCGGGCCGGAGCGGTCGACGGGCTCGGGCTGCTGCCGGTGCGCGTGCGGTTCGCCCGGGAGAAGACGCTGGCGAGGCCGGTCGGCGAGGCACTGGGTGAGCGGGTCGAGGGGTACGAGATCCATCACGGCGTGGCCGAAGTACTGGGCGGCGAGTCCTTCTTGGACGGCTGCCGGACCGGCGCGGTCTGGGGTACGCACTGGCACGGCTCGCTGGAGAGCGACGGCTTCCGCCGGGCCTTCCTGCGCGACGTGGCGTCAGCCGCCGGCCGGCGTTTCGTGCCCGCGCCCGACACCAGTTTCGGCGGGCTGCGCGAGGAGCAGCTCGACCGGCTCGGCGACCTGATCGAAGAACACGCGGACACGGATGCGCTGTTGCGCCTGATCGAGACCGGCGCTCCGTCCGGTCTCCCGTTCATTGCTCCGGGGGCACCTTCATGACAGTTCTGCTTCTGTCCACCGCCGACACGGATCTGCTGGCGGCCCGCGCCTCCGGCGCTCCGTACCGGATCGGCAACCCGACACGGGTCGATGTCGCGCAGGAGCTGCCCGGGCTCGTCGAGGGCGCGGACATCGCCGTCGTACGCCTCCTCGGCGGCAAGCGCGCCTGGGAGGACGGGCTCGCGGCGCTGAAGGCGTCCGGGATTCCGACCGTGCTGCTCGGCGGAGAGGCCGTGCCCGACGCGGAGTTGATGGCCGAGTCGTCCGTGCACGCCGGTTCCGTGGCTGAGGCGCTGCGCTACCTCGTCGAGGGGGGCCCGGGGAATCTCGTGGAGCTGTCGCGCTTCCTCCTCGAGGACGTGCTGCTGGCGGGGCAGGGTCGTGCCGGAGGCACGCAAGACAGGCACAGCGCCGAGCCGGCGAAGATGGCGGAGTGGGGCGTGCACGGCGCCCGCGCCCACGTCGAGGGGCGGCCGACCGTCGGCGTGCTGTTCTACCGCGCGCACGAGCTGTCCGGGAACACCGGCTTCGTCGACACCCTCTGCGACAAGATCGAGGAGCGGGGCGCGAACGCGCTGCCCGTGTACTGCGGTTCGCTGCGCGGCGCGGACGACGCGCTGTACGAACTCCTCGGCAGGGCCGACGCGCTCATTGCCACCGTGCTGGCGGCCGGCGGCACCCGCGCCAGTGACGCCAGTGCGGGCGGCGACGACGAGGCGTGGGACATCGGCGCGCTCGCCGAGCTGAACGTGCCGGTGCTGCAAGGGCTGTGTCTGACGTCCTCGCGCGCGGCCTGGGACGCCTCGGACGCCGCGCTGTCGCCGATGGACGCGGCGATGCAGGTGGCGATCCCGGAGTTCGACGGGCGGCTGATCACGGTTCCGTTCTCCTTCAAGGAGCAGGGCCCGGACGACGTTCCGGTGTACGTGGCGGATCCCGAGCGGGCCGGGCGGGTCGCCGGGATCGCCGTGAGGCACGCCAGGCTGCGGCACAAGCCGAACGCCGAGAAGAAGCTCGCGATCGTGTTCACCGCCTATCCGACGAAGCACTCGCGCGTCGGCAATGCGGTGGGCCTGGACACTCCGGCCTCCGCCGTGCGCGTGCTGGACGCACTGCGCGACGCCGGTTATGCGGTCGAGGGGTATCCGGACAACGGCGACGAGCTGATCCACCGGCTCATCAACGCCGGCGGCCACGACGTGGAATGGCTGACCGAGGAGCAGTTGGCCGCCGCTCCGGCGCGCGTGCCGCTCGCCGACTACCGCGCCTGGTTCGACAAGCTGGAGCCCGGGCTGCGCGACGGGATGCTGGAGCACTGGGGCGAGCCGCCGGGCTCGCTCTATGTCGACGGCGACGAGATCGTGCTCGCCTCGCTGCAGTTCGGCAATGTCGTGGTGATGATCCAGCCGCCGCGCGGCTTCGGCGAGAACCCGATCGCGATCTACCACGACCCGGACATGCCGCCCTCGCACCACTACGTGGCGGCCTACCGCTGGCTCGACAACACATTCGGCGCGGACGCGGTCGTGCACATGGGCAAGCACGGCACGATGGAGTGGCTGCCGGGCAAGGGCCTCGGACTGTCGGCGGGCTGTGGCCCGGACGCCGTGCTCGGCGAGCTGCCGCTGGTCTACCCGTTCATCGTCAACGACCCCGGCGAGGGCACCCAGGCCAAGCGCCGCGGCCATGCCACCGTCGTCGACCACCTCGTGCCGCCGATGGCGCGCGCCGACACGTACGGCGATCTGGCAAAGCTGGAGCAGCTCCTCGACGAGTACGCGCTCGTCAGCGATCTCGACCCGACGAAGGCTCCGGCCGTACGGGCGCAGATCTGGACGCTCGTGAAGGCCGCCGAGCTCCACCACGACCTGCATGTCGACGAGCAGCCGGACGACGGCGACTTCGACGAGTTCGTGATGCATATCGACGGCTATCTCTGCGAGATCAAGGACGTGCAGATCAGGGACGGCCTGCACATCCTGGGCGGCGGGCCCGAGGACGAGGCCCGGGTCAATCTCGTGCTGGCCGTGCTGCGCGCCTCACAGGTCTGGGGCGGGCAGGCCAATGCGCTGCCCGGCCTGCGGGCCGCGCTCGCCGAGCACTTCGGCCTGGTGGAGAAGGAGCTGCTGGGCGAGCCCGGTGCGCCGGTGAAGGTGCCGGTGGAGCTGACGGAGCTGGTCGACGGTCCCGCCCGGACCGGCGCGGACGCGATCGATCTGCTGGAGCAGCTGTGCCGGCGGCTCGCGGAGGGCATGGAGGAGCGCGGCTGGGATCTCACGGCTGCGCGCGGTCTCGTACGCGAGGTGCTCGGGACCGCTGTGCCGTTCGGGGGGACACCCCCCGAACCCCCCTGCCCGGACGCTGTCGCCGTGCTGGGCTTCGCCTGCGAGGAGGTGGTGCCGCGGCTGGCCCGTACGACGGACGAGATCGACCACATTCTGCTGGCGCTGGACGGCGGTTATGTCCCGGCGGGCCCGTCGGGTTCGCCGACCCGCGGTCTGGTGAACGTGCTGCCGACCGGCCGCAACTTCTACTCCGTGGACCCGAAGGCCATCCCGTCACGGCTGTCCTGGGAGGTCGGCCAGTCGCTGGCCGACTCGCTGGTGGCGCGGTATCTCGCGGACACCGGCGCGTATCCGAAGTCGGTCGGCCTGACGGTGTGGGGCACGTCCGCGATGCGCACGCAGGGCGACGACATCGCGGAGATCCTTGCGCTGCTGGGCTGCCGGCCGGTGTGGGACGACGCGTCGCGGCGGGTCACCGGCTTCGACGTGGTGCCGGCCGCTGAGCTGGGCCGGCCGCGGATCGATGTCACCGTCCGCATCTCCGGCTTCTTCCGGGACGCCTTCCCGCACGTCGTGGGCCTGATCGACGACGCCGTACGGACGGTGGCCGAGCTGGGCGAGCCCGCCGAGTCCAACTACGTACGCGCGCACGCCGACGAGGACACGGCGGAGCACGGCGACCGGCGGCGCGCCACCGCACGGATCTTCGGCTCCAAGCCGGGCGCCTACGGCGCGGGTCTGCTGCCGCTGATCGACGCGCGGAACTGGCGCAGCGACGCCGATCTCGCCGAGGTGTACGCGGTGTGGGGCGGCTATGCGTACGGGCGCGGGCTCAACGGGCGGGCGGCGCGCGGCGACATGGAGACGGCGTTCCGGCGGATCGCGGTCGCCGCGAAGAACGTCGACACGCGTGAGCACGATCTCGTCGACGCGGACGACTACTTCCAGTACCACGGCGGCATGGTGGCAATGGTGCGCCATCTGACCGGCGAGTCCCCCGAGGCGTACGTCGGCGACTCCGCCACGCCCGACCAGGTGAAGACGCGCACGCTCGGCGAGGAGACGCACCGGGTGTTCCGGGCGCGGGTGGTCAATCCGCGATGGATGGCGGCGATGCGGCGGCACGGCTACAAGGGTGCCTTCGAGATGGCCGCGACGGTGGACTACCTCTTTGGGTACGACGCGACGGCGGGCGTGGTCGACGACTGGATGTACGAGAAGCTCTCGGCGGAGTACGTCTTCGATCCGGAGAACCGCGAGTTCATGCAGAAGTCCAACCCGTGGGCGCTGCGCGGGATCACCGAACGGCTGCTGGAAGCGGCCGACCGGGGCCTGTGGGCGGAGCCGGACGCGGACACGCTGGAGCGGCTCCGTGCGACATATCTCGAGCTCGAAGGTGACCTGGAGGGAGACGAGTGAGCACCCCGTACCCGTTCACAGCGATCGTCGGGCAGGACGATCTGCGGCTCGCGCTGCTGCTCAACGCCGTGTCGCCGCAGGTCGGCGGCGTGCTCGTGCGTGGTGAGAAGGGCACGGCCAAGTCGACGGCGGTGCGCGCTCTTTCCGCGTTGATACCGCAGGTCGACATCGTCGCCGGGTGCCGGTTCTCCTGCGACCCCGGTTCACCGGACCCCGCGTGCCCTGACGGGCCGCACGAGGCCGGAGGAGCCGCCACGCGGCCGGCCAGGATGGTCGAGCTGCCGGTCGGCGCCTCCGAGGACCGGCTCGTCGGCGCGCTCGACATCGAGCGGGCGCTGGCCGAGGGTGTGAAGGCCTTCGAGCCGGGGCTGCTCGCCGACGCGCACCGCGGGATCCTCTATGTCGACGAGGTCAATCTGCTCCATGACCATCTCGTCGATCTGCTGCTGGACGCGGCCGCCATGGGCGCGTCGTATGTCGAGCGCGAGGGCGTCTCGGTGCGGCATGCCGCGCGTTTTCTGCTCGTCGGGACGATGAATCCGGAGGAGGGCGAGCTGCGTCCGCAGCTGCTGGACCGCTTCGGTCTCACCGTCGAGGTCACTGCGTCGCGCGAGCCCGATCAGCGTGTCGAGGTGGTGCGGCGGCGGCTCGCGTACGACGACGATCCGGCCGGGTTCGCCGACCGCTGGGCCGGTGACGAGAACGCGCTGCGGGCCCGGATCGTGGCCGCTCGTGCCCTGCTGCCCGAAGTACTGCTCGGGGACGGCGCGTTGCGGCAGATCGCCGCGACGTGTGCGGCCTTCGAGGTGGACGGCATGCGCGCGGACATCGTGATGGCGCGTACGGCGACCGCGCTGGCCGCGTGGGCCGGGCGTACGGAGGTGATCGCCGAGGACGTGCGGCAGGCCGCGCTGCTGGCCCTTCCGCACCGCAGGCGGCGCAATCCCTTCGACGCGCCGGGGCTCGACGAGGACAAACTGGACGACACGCTCCAGGAGTTCGGCGACCAGGACGACGATCCCGATCCCGGTCCGGACGGGCCGGGAGGCGGTGGCGGCGGTCAGCCTCCGCAGGGCGGTCCCGACGCGCCGCCGCAGGGCGAGGAGCCCGCGCGGCCGCAGGAGGCCGACGGCGGCGAGCCCCAGTCGGCGGGCGGCGGGGAGCAGCAGGCCGTACGGGCCGCGGAGCCGTTCCGTACGAAGGCGCTGAGCGTGCCCGGCATCGGCGAGGGCGCGGCGGGCCGCAGGTCGCGGGCGCGGACCGAGCACGGCAGGACGACCGGCGCTCGGCGGCCGCGCGGTGCGCTGACCAAGCTGCACCTCGCGGCGACCGTGCAGGCCGCGGCCCCGCACCAGCGGGCGCGCGGACGCAGCGGCCGGGGACTGGTGGTCCGCCGGGACGATCTGCGGCAGGCGAACCGTGAAGGGCGCGAGGGCAACCTGGTGCTGTTCGTGGTGGACGCCTCGGGGTCGATGGCGGCCCGGCAGCGGATGAGCGCGGTCAAGGGCGCGGTGCTCTCGCTGCTGCTCGACGCCTACCAGCGGCGCGACAAGGTCGGCCTGGTCACCTTCCGCGGCAAGGACGCGGAGGTGGCGCTGCCGCCGACGTCCTCGGTGGACGCGGCCGCGGCCCGGCTCGAACTGCTGCCGACGGGCGGGCGCACGCCGCTGGCCGCCGGGCTGCTGAAGGCGCATCACGTGCTGCGGGTGGAGCGGATGCGCGATCCGTCGCGCCGGGCGCTGCTCGTCGTCGTCACGGACGGCCGCGCGACGGGCGGGGTCGATCCGGTGGCGCTGGCCTCGCGGTCGGCGCGGCTGCACGCCGCGGAAGGGACGGCGGCGATCGTCGTGGACTGCGAGTCGGGGCCGGTGCGGCTCGGGCTGGCCGTCGAGCTTGCCCGCGATCTCGGCGGGACCGCCGTGACGCTCGACGAGCTGCGGGCCGACGCGATCGCCGGGCTCGTCAAGGATGTTCGGACCGCCGCAGGATCCGCCAGGAGGGCCGCGTAATGCCACAGGGACAGCCGACCGTCGTACCCGAGGACGGGCTCACCACGCGCCAGCGGCGCAACCGTCCGCTGGTCGTCGTGCACACCGGCGTCGGCAAGGGCAAGTCGACGGCCGCGTTCGGGCTTGCGCTGCGGGCCTGGAACCAGGGATGGCCGATCGGGGTGTTCCAGTTCGTCAAGTCGGCGAAGTGGAAGGTCGGCGAGGAGCGGGCGCTGCGCGTGCTGGGCGCTTCGGGCGAGGGCGGCAGCGTCGCGTGGCACAAGATGGGCGAGGGCTGGTCCTGGGTGCAGCGTGACATCGAGTCGAGCGAGGACGCGGCGCGCGAGGGCTGGGAGCAGGTCAAGCGGGACCTGGCGGCCGAGACGTACCAGCTGTACGTGCTGGACGAGTTCGCGTATCCCATGCACTGGGGCTGGGTGGACACGGCCGAGGTGGTCTCCGTGCTGCGGGACCGGCCGGGGACGCAGCATGTGGTGATCACCGGGCGCAACGCTCCTGCGGAGCTGGTCGACCTCGCCGATCTCGTGACCGACATGTCGAAGGTGAAGCACCCGATGGACGCCGGTCAGAAGGGGCAGCGGGGCATCGAGTGGTAGCACGTCTCGTCATCGCCGCACCGGCCTCGGGCAGTGGGAAGACCACGGTCGCCACGGGGCTGATGGCGGCGTTCGCCTCGGCGGGCCTCGCCGTGTCGCCGCACAAGGTCGGTCCCGACTACATCGACCCCGGCTATCACACGCTCGCGACGGGCCGGCCCGGCCGGAACCTGGACGCGTACCTGTGCGGTACGGAGCTGATCGCGCCGCTGTTCGCGCACGGCGCGGCGGGGTGCGACGTGGCCGTGGTCGAAGGCGTGATGGGGCTGTACGACGGTGCCGCGGGAGCGGGTGAACTGGCGTCCACGGCCCAGATCGCGAAGCTGTTGCGGGCGCCGGTGGTGCTGGTGGTGGACGCGTCCGCGCAGTCGCGGTCGGTGGCGGCGCTGGTGCACGGGTTTGTGACCTGGGACCCGCAGGTGCGGGTCGGTGGCGTGATCCTGAACAAGGTGGGGTCACAGCGGCACGAGGAGTTGTTGCGGGAGGCGTTGGAGGAGGCGGGAGTGCCGGTGCTGGGGGTGCTGCGGCGGGCGGATGCCGTCGGGACTCCGAGCAGGCATCTGGGACTTGTGCCGGTGGCCGAGCGGGCGGCGGACGCGGTGGCCTCCGTCGAGGCGATGGGTGAGCTGGTGCGGCAGGGCTGCGACGTGGAGGCGCTGCTCGCGTTGGCGCGGGGCGCGCCGCCGGTGCAGGCCGAGCCGTGGTGCCCGGATCCGGGCGCCTCCGCAGGCGTGCGGCCCGTCGTCGCCGTCGCCGGCGGGGCCGCGTTCACGTTCTCGTACGCCGAGCACGCCGAGCTGCTGACCGCCGCCGGCGCGGATGTCGTCACGTTCGACCCGCTCCGGGACGAGCAGCTGCCCGCCGGGACCGCCGGGCTTGTCATCGGTGGCGGGTTTCCGGAGGTCTACGCGCCCCAGCTCAGCGCCAATGAGCCGCTGCGCAAGGCCGTTGCCGAACTCGCGTACTCCGGCGCGCCCGTCGCCGCCGAGTGTGCCGGGCTGCTGTATCTCGCGCGTTCGCTCGACGGCCAGCCGATGTGCGGTGTGCTGGACGCCGAGGCCCGGATGGGTGAGCGGCTGACGCTCGGCTACCGCGATGCCGTCGCCGTGACCGACAGCTGCCTCGCGGCCAACGGGACGCGGATGCGCGGGCACGAGTTCCACCGGACGGTCGTCGCGCCCGGCGCGGGGCACGCTCCCGCGTGGGGGCTGCACCGGCCGGAGCGGCGGCTTGAGGGCTTCGTACAGCAGGGCGTGCATGCGAGCTATCTGCACACGCACTGGGCTTCCGAGCCCGGCACGGCCCGTCGGTTCGTGGACAGATGCAGTGTGGACAGACGCAGTGTGGAGAGGTGCGCGTGATGAGCAGGCTGATCGGTGTCGGAGTGGGGCCCGGTGACCCGGAGTTGGTGACCGTGAAGGGCGTGCGCGCGCTGCGGGAGGCCGATGTCGTCGTCGTGCCGGTGATGGACACGCTGGAGCGGGGTCGTGCCGAGGCGACGGTGCTGCACTATGTCGACGCGTCCAAGGTCGTACGAGTCGTGTTCGCGCTGAACGAGCGGACCGACCGGGCCCGTCGCGAGGCCGCCTGGGACGCGGCGGGCGACCGGGTGGCCGAACTGCTGGGCCGCCACGGCACGGTGGCGTTCGCGACGATCGGCGACCCGAATGTGTACTCCACGTTCACCTATCTCGCGCAGACCGCCGGGTCACTCGTGCCGGATCTCGTCGTGGAGACGGTGCCCGGCATCACCGCGATGCAGGATCTCGCGGCCCGCAGCGGCGCGGTCCTCACCGAAGGCACGGAGCCGCTGACGCTGGTGCCCGTGACCGCGGGCGCGGCCGTGCTCAAGGACGCGCTGGAGGGTCCGGGGACGGTCGTGGCGTACAAGTTCGGACGGCTCGCTGCGGAGGTGGCGACCGCGCTGCGCGAGACCGGGCGTACCGAAGGCGCGGTGTGGGGTTCGGCGCTCGGGCTGGCGGAGGAGTCGATCAGGGGCGCGTCGGAACTGGAATCGGAGCTTGAAGTCGGTCCGTTGCCGTATCTGTCGACGCTGATCGCGCCCGCTCCGCGCGACGGCGGCAGAGGAGGCAAGCTATGAGCGTCCGGAGCGCCGGCGCCTCACTCGGCGATGCCCACCACCAGCCAGATGAAGCCGACTCCCGCCGCCGTGCACAGCAGCGTGGAGCGAGCCGGATGCGTGTGGTGCGCCTCGGGCAGGATCTCGGCGGCGGCGAGATAGAGCAGTGCGCCGCCGAAGAACCCGAGATAACTGCCGAGGAGTTCGGTCGGCAGCGTGAACAGGACCGTCGACGCCGCGCCGACGACCGGTGCGAGCGCGTCGGCGACCAGCATCGCGGTCGCCTTCCGGCGGCTGTTCCCGTACATGCTGGTGATCGTGTACGTGTTGAAGCCGTCGGCGAAGTCATGCGTGATGACGGCGAGTGCCACTGCCGCGCCCATCGTCTCGCCGACCTGGAAGGCCGCGCCGATCGCGATGCCGTCCATCAGGCTGTGGCCGACCATCGCCGCCGCCGCGGTCATGCCCACCTGCGGAGTCCGCTCCTGGCCCGTGCCATGCGCGGCCCGGCGTACCGCCAGCAGCCGTTCCACCAGGTGCGCGGCGAGGAAACCGACGACGAACAGCAGCAGCGCCTGCGGTACGCCGAAGACCTGGGTGCCTGCCGCGTCCAGCGCCTCCGGCAGCAGGTCCAGGCCGACGACGCCGAGCATCAGTCCGCCGGACAGGCCCAGCACGAGGTGCCGCCGGTCGGTGACGCGCCCCGCCGTCCAGCCGCCGAAGAGCGTCATCGAGAACGCGCCGAGCGCGACGAACACCGCCATGTGCCCTTGCTAGCGGATTGATCCGCTCGTTCGTCATGTTCTGCGCCCATCCCGGATTTCGATCCGCCCGAATCACCCGAATGACCCGAGAGGACCACCGCTCATGGCCGAAGCCGCCGTTCACGGCAAGGTGACCTTCGTCGGCGCCGGCCCCGGCGCCGCCGATCTGCTGACGTTCCGCGCCGCGCGTGCCATCGCCGAGGCCGACATCGTGATCTGGGCGGCGAGCCTGGTGCAGGCCGATGTCCTCGACCATGCGCGTGAGGGCGCGGAGATCCTCGACTCGGCGGCGATGTCGCTGGAGGACGTCGTCACGGTGTACGAGCGGGCGCGGAACGAGGACTTGAAGGTGGCCCGTATCCACTCCGGCGATCCGGCCCTCTGGGGCGGCACGCAGGAGCAGCTCGACCGGTGCGTGGAGCTGGGCGTCGAGGTGGAGATCGTGCCGGGCGTCTCGTCGTTCTCGGCGGTCGCCGCGATCGCCCAGCGCGAGCTGACGATCCCGGAGGTCGCGCAGTCCGTGATCCTGACCCGGCTCGGCGGCGGCAAGACGCCGATGCCGCCGGGCGAGGAGGTACGGGAGTTCGCGCGGCACGGCACGACGATGGCGCTGTTCCTGTCGGCGGCGCGGTCGGGGCAGTTGGTGCAGGAGCTGCTGGAGGGCGGCTATCCGACGGCCACTCCGGTGGTGATCGCGTACCAGGCGACCTGGCCTGAGGAACTGGTGCTGCGCTGCACGCTCGGCACGCTGGAGGAGACCGTCAAGGAGCACAAGCTGTGGAAGCACACGCTGTTCCTGGTGGGTCCGGCACTGGCCGCGTCGGGGACACGGTCGCATCTGTACCACCCGGGCCACTTCCACGGCTTCCGCAAGGCCGATCCCGCGGCGCGCAAGGCGCTGCGGGAACGGGGTGCCGCGCGGTGATCACGGTCATCGGGACCGGGACCGGGACGCCGCTGTCCGGGCGGGACCGCGAGGCGCTGGACGCGGCGACCCTGGTGGTCGGCGCGGCCCGGCATCTGACGGCGGCGGATGTGCCCCCGGGCGCCCGGCAGTTGGCGCTGGGTCCGCTGCCGCCCGCGCTCGACGCGATCGGCAAGGCGCTGGCGGACGACCGCGGGCGGATCGTCGTGCTGGCCTCCGGGGACCCAGGATTCTTCGGGATCGTACGGGTGCTGGCCGAGCGCTTCGGTGCGGAGGCGCTGGACGTACGGCCCGGTGTCGCGTCGGCGGCGGTCGCCTTCGCGCGGATCGGGCTGCCGTGGGACGACGCGGTGGTCGTCAGCGCGCACGGACGCGATCTGCGGACGGCGGTCAATGTCTGCCGTGCGCATCCCAAGGCGGCCGTGCTGACAGGCCCGGGCGCGGGTCCGGCGGAACTGGGCGCGGAGCTTTCCTACTGGGCCGCCGACCGGATGCTGGTCGTCGCCTCCGCGCTCGGCGACCCGGAGCGCGAGCGCGTCGAGCGGATGACCCCGGCGCAGGCGGCTTCGCGCGAGTGGGACACGGTGAGCGTGGTGCTCTGTCTCGACGAGCGGCGGGCGCTCGCCGCCGGGCAGCGTACGGTCGCGGGCCGGCGGGCCGGTCCGGCCCGATGGGCGCTGGAGGAGGGTGAGTTCGAGCACCGCGACTCGATGATCACCAAGTTCGAGGTGCGGGCGCTGGCGCTGGCCAGGCTCGGGCCGCGCACCGGCGATCTGGTGTGGGACATCGGAGCGGGCTCGGGGTCGGTGGCGGTGGAGTGCGCCCGGTTCGGTGCGGCGGCCGTCGCGGTGGAGAAGACCTCGGACGGGATCGACCGGATCCGCGCGAACGCGGCCGCGCACGGGGTGGACGTACACGCCGTGCACGGGGCCGCGCCGACGGTGCTGTCGCAACTGCCGGACCCTGACGCGGTGTTCATCGGCGGCGGCGGCGCGGAGCTGCCGCCGATCGTCGCGGCGTGTGCGCGGCGTGCCCGGCGCACGGTGGTCGTCGCGCTGGCGGCGCTGGACCGGGTGCCGGCGGTGCGGACCGCGCTGGGCGCGGCGGGTTTCGCGACCGACGGCGTACTGCTGCACTCGTCCCGGCTGGCACCGCTGCCCGGGGACGTGACCCGGCTCGCGGCCGCCAACCCCGTCTTCCTGCTGTGGGGCGACCGTCCCGCGGACTCGGTGAACGAAGGAGCGATTCAGTGATCGGCCTGATCTCCGCGACGGCGGCGGGCGCCGCCGCCCGCGACCGCCTGGCCACGGCCTGGCCCGGGCGCACCAGGGTGTACGAGGGCCCGGTGCGCGAGTCGGTGGAGCGCGCGTTCGCGGAGTGCGAGCAACTGGTCTGTTTCCTCGCGACGGGCGCGGTGGTCCGGCTGATCGCCCCGCTGCTCACGGACAAGTCGACGGACCCGGGCGTGGTGTGCGTGGACGAGGCAGGGCGGTACGCACTCGCCCTGCTGGGCGGACACGGCGGCGGCGCGAACGCGCTGGCGGAGGAGGTCTCGTCGGTCCTCGCCTGCGAGCCGGTGGTGACCACGGCCACGGACGCGACGGGCATCCCGGGCCTGGACACGCTGGGCCTGCCGGTGGAGGGCGCGGTGGCCGCGGTGACGCGGGCGGTGCTGGACGGCGAGCCGGTGGGACTGGTGCAGGACGCGGTGTGGCCGCTGCCTGCGCTGCCACCGAACGTGGGGGCGGGTGCGGCCGCCGCCGAGGGCGGCAGCCCTGTCGCCCGGCTCTTGGTGACCGACCGGGTCGTACAACTCGGGCCCCGCGACGCCGTGTTGCGTCCCGCGTCGCTCGTCGTCGGCGTCGGGGCCTCCAAGGGTGCCTCCGTCGAGGAAGTCCTCGGACTGGTCGAGGATGCTCTTCAGGACTCCGGACTGTCCCGGCTCAGCGTCTGCGAGCTGGCGACTGTCGACGCGAAGGCGGAGGAGCCCGGGATCGTGTCGGCCGCTGCGCGGCTCGGGGTGCCCCTGACCACATACACCGCCGAGGCGCTCGCACAGATCACCGTGCCGAACCCGTCCGGCGCACCGCTCGCCGCCGTCGGCACCCCCTCCGTCGCGGAGGCCGCCGCGCTCGCCCGCGGCGGTGAACTGCTCGTCCCGAAGCGGAAGTCGAACCCCGAAGGCCGCCCAGCCATGGCGACGTGCGCCGTCGTCCGCAGGCCGCCGCGCGGACGGCTCGCCGTCGTCGGGCTCGGGCCCGGCGCACGCGATCTGCTCACCCCGCGGGCCGCCGACGAGCTGCGCCGCGCGTCCGTGCTCGTCGGGCTCGATCAGTACGTCGACCAGATCCGCGATCTGCTCAGGCCCGGCACCAGGATCCTCGAGTCCGGACTCGGCGCCGAGGAGGAACGGGCCCGTACCGCCGTCGCCGAGGCCCGCGCCGGACATGCGGTCGCGCTGATCGGCAGCGGCGACGCGGGCGTGTACGCGATGGCCTCCCCCGCACTCGCCGAGGCGTCGGACGACATCGACGTGGTGGGCGTGCCCGGGGTCACCGCCGCGCTGGCCGCCGCGGCCGTACTCGGCGCGCCGCTCGGCCACGACCATGTCTCGATCAGCCTCTCGGACCTGCACACGCCGTGGGAGGTCATCGAACGCCGGGTGCGTGCCGCGGCGGAGGCGGACCTCGTCGTGACGTTCTACAACCCGCGCAGCCGCGGCCGCGACTGGCAGCTCCCGAAGGCCCTGTCGATCCTCGCCGAGCACCGCGCTCCGGCCACGCCGGTCGGCGTCGTGCGCAACGCGTCGCGGGCGGACGAATCCAGCCGCCTGACGACACTGGCCGGACTGGATCCCGCGACGGTGGACATGATGACGGTCGTGACCGTCGGCAACACGGCCACGCGCGAAGTAGCAGCCCGCATGGTGACCCCCCGCGGCTACCGGTGGCAGACGTCGCAGCGCCCCACCGCCCCTCCAGGAGCCGCCCAGTGAGCCGCATCGTCCACCCCATCGAGCAGGAGTCCTTCCGGCGGCTGCGGACACGTGTCGACACCAGCGGTTTTCGGCCACTCACGCGGGCCGTCGTGGAGCGGGTCATCCACTCCGCCGCCGATCTCGACTACGCCACCGACCTCGTCTGCGACGAGGACTCACTCACCGCCGCGCACGCCGCGCTGCACGCCGGTGCGCCGGTGGTCGCCGACGTCGAGATGGTCGCCGCCGGTATCACCCGCCGCGAGACCGTCTGCCGCCTCAAGGACGCCTCGTCCGGCCCGGGTCTCACCCGTTCCGCGCATGCCGTCCGGCTCGCCCACGAGCAGGTCGGGCCCGGCGCGATCTGGGTCATCGGCTGTGCGCCGACCGCACTCGAGGAGCTGCTGCTGCTCGATGCCCGGCCCGCGCTGGTGATCGGGCTGCCCGTCGGCTTCGTCGGCGCCGTCGAGTCCAAGGCCGCACTCCGCGCGAGCGGACTCCCGGCCGTCAGCAACGTGTCCGAGAAGGGCGGCAGCGCCGTCGCCGCGGCCGCGCTGAACGCTCTGCTGTACCACCCCCACTTCAAGGAGAACGCGTGACCACCCCGCCCGCACTGCTGATCGCCGGTCACGGCACTCGTGACGAAGCCGGGGCCGAGGCCTTCCGGGACTTCGTACGGGAGCTGGGGCGGCGCCATCCCGAACTCCCGGTCGCCGGCGGCTTCATCGAGCTGTCGCCGCCGCCGCTCGGCGAAGCCGTCACCGAGCTCGTCGAGCGGGGCGTGAAACGCTTCGCCGCGGTGCCTCTGATGCTGGTGTCCGCCGGGCACGCCAAGGGCGACATCCCGGCGGCGCTGTCCCGCGAGAAGGAGCGCCACCCCGGGATCTCGTACATCTACGGCCGTCCGCTCGGCCCGCACCCGGCGCTGCTGCGCGTGCTGGAGCGGCGGCTCGACGAGGCGCTCGGCTCCACCGTGCGTACGCCCGCCGACCGCGCCGATGTGACCGTGCTGCTGGTCGGCCGCGGCTCCACCGACCCGGACGCCAACGCCGAAGTCCTCAAGGCGGCGCGGCTGCTGTGGGAGGGGCGGGGATACGCGGGTGTGGAGACGGCGTTCGTGTCGCTCGCCGCGCCCGATGTGCCGAGCGGGCTGGACCGCTGCGTGCGGCTGGGCGCGCGGCGAATCGTGGTGCTGCCGTACTTCCTGTTCACCGGCATCCTGCCGGAGCGGGTGCTGCTGCAGACGCAGGGCTGGGCGGCGGCGCACCCGGATGTGGAGGTCGTCTCGGCCGATGTGATCGGCCCGACCGATGAGTTGCTCGACCTGGTGATGGAGCGCTACCGCGAGGCCGTCGCCGGCGACATCCGGATGAACTGCGACTCCTGCGTCTACCGCATCGCGCTGCCGGGCTTCGAGGACAAGGTGGGCCTGCCGCAGCAGCCGCACTTCCACCCGGACGACGACGGACACCATCACGGCCACGGACACGGCCATCACCCACACGGCAGCCATGCACACGCACACTGACGCCCACGATCTGCGGCACCACGGTGACGCGGAGCTGCGTGACGCCGTCACGGGTCTGACCGATCTCGCGGTCAATGTGCGCACCGGCACTCCGCCGCAGTGGCTGCGCGAGCGGATCGCCGACTCGCTGGCGTCGCTGGCCGCGTATCCGGACGGCCGGGCGGCGCGGGATGCGGTGGCGCGAAGACACGGCCTGCCGGTGGAGCGGGTGCTGCTGACCGCCGGTTCCGCCGAGGCGTTCGTGCTGCTCGCCCGCGCGCTGACGGTCAGTCGTCCACTGGTCGTGCACCCGCAGTTCACGGAGCCCGAGGCTGCGCTGCGGGACGCGGGCCACAAGGTGGCGCGGCTGCTGCTGCGCGAGGAGAACGGCTTCCGGCTCGATCCCCGGGCCGTCCCCGATGCGGCCGATCTGGTGATGGTCGGCAATCCGACGAATCCGACGTCCGTGCTGCATCCGGCCGCCGACATCGCCGAACTGGCCCGGCCCGGGCGGCTGTTGGTGGTGGACGAGGCGTTCATGGACGCGGTGCCGGACGAGTCCGGGACGCTGGCGGGCCGTACGGACTTGCCCGGCCTGGTGGTGCTACGCAGCCTCACCAAGACGTGGGGACTGGCGGGCCTGCGCGTCGGCTACGTACTCGCCGAGCCGGAGACGATCTCGGCGCTGGAGCGCGCGCAGCCGCTGTGGCCGGTGTCGACGCCTTCGCTGGCCGCGGCACAGGCGTGCATGGAGCCCGCGGCGCTGAAGGAGGCGGGTCAGGCCGCGCTGCTGGCGGCGACGGAACGGGCCCATTTGCTGGCGGGGCTCGCGGAGTTCGACGAGGTCCGGGTGGTGGCGGCGGCCCAGGCTCCGTTCGTGCTCCTGCACGTACGCCACGGAGCACAGGTCCGCGACCGCCTGCGCACCCTGGGCTTCGCCACCCGCCGCGGCGACACCTTCCCGGGTCTGGGCCCGGACTGGCTCCGCCTGGCGGTCCGCGACCGTGCGACGACCAACCGCTTCCTGCAGGCGCTGGACGTGGCACTCACGATGGTCGGCGAGTAGTTCCCTGCTGAGGGCTCCGCCCCGAAGCGGGCGGAGCCATCAAGTCGGCGGAGCCCCGACGGAGCCGGACCGCGCCCGGGTCAGTTCCCCCGGCGGCGGGAGACCATCACTGCCCCTCCCCCGAGCCCCAGCAGGATCGCCGAACCACCCGCGAGGTACGCCGTCATGTCGCTGCCGCCGGTCTCCGCGAGGTTCTCCGTCTTGGGCTCGGTGCCGGACGGCGGCTCGACGTCCGCGGCCGGCGGGGTCGACGGCTTCTGCTCAGCCGGTGCCTTCGGGGACTCGCAGGTCGCCTCCGCGAGCGTCACCACACCGGTCACCTCCGCGACATTCAGCTTGAGCGGGTTCACGGAGACCTTGAGTTCGAGCGCGGTCGCCGCGGCCGTACGGGACGTGGTGCGGGTCTTGGAGAGGTCGAGCGTCACCTCACCGACCCCCGGTACCTCGATCCGCGTCGGGCCGCCGGTGGTGAGCGTGACCTTCTTGCCGAGCGCCTTCACGCGGCCGAGCAGATTCGATTCGGCAACCGGCTCCTTGCCCGCCTCGCAGACCGCCTTGGAGGTCACCTGCTCGACCTCGATCAGCGAGAGCAGCGGCAGCCCGGGCACATGCACGGTGGCGCGCACGAGGTTGCTGGACGCCTCGGACCTGCGGCGGTCGACGGTGGCCTTCGCGGTTGCCGCGTCCGCGCGCAGGACCTGGAACGGCCGGCCCTGGTCGACCCCGTCCAACTGCACGCTCAGCGCGGTCTTCGCGGCGCTCGCGGGCGCCGAGACCTCGTTCAGCGTCGCCTTGAGCGGCACGTTGACGGTCTTGTTGAGCAGGGACACATCGAGCCCGGTACGGAGCACGGCCGCGTTCGCGCGTCCCTCGCCGCCGCCTCCGGTGGCGTGCGCCGGGGCGGCGAACATCGCGGGTCCTGCGACCAGCGCCGCCGCTGCCGTGACGGCTGCGCAGCGGCGTGCGGGCATGCGGAAGGTGTTGCTGTTCACGGTGGTGGAACCCCCACAAGAGACACGGCGTCGCCGGCCGGACCCCACGGGGACGCGTGGACGGCGGCGACTGGGACACCGGAATCTTTACGCACTGAGAGTGAACCGACAGACACCTGGCGTTAGTTCACCCCAAAGTGGGGTTTCCGTGTCCGCATTCGATTCTTGAGGCACGGGCGTTCCCTTGAGCCCCGCGCGTCACGGCGCAAAGGTGGTGCGCCGGTCGACCGCGGCGGATCGCGCAAGAAGTGCTTCAACGAACGGCCACAGCCGCAGGTCACGCTCGGTCAACACGACGCCGCGCCGGCTCTGCTCCTCCCGCGGCTCCCAACCCCGACATCGACCTCCACTTCGACCCCAACCCAAACCCCAACCTCAGCCGATCACCCGGCCGTTCAGGATCACCCGCCGCGGCGCCACCAGCGTCCTGATGTCCGCCCGCGGATCCGTCTCGTACACCACCAGGTCCGCCGGTGCGCCCTCCGCCAGACCCGGCCGGCCCAGCCACTCCCGCGCGCCCCAGGTCGCCGCCGACAGTGCGTCGACCGGCGGGATGCCGGCCTTCACCAGCTCGGCCACCTCCGCACCGACCAGGCCGTGCGCGAGCGAGCCGCCGGCGTCGGTGCCGGTGAAGACCGGGATGCCGGCGTCGTACGCCGCGCCCACCGTGTCGTAGCGCCGCTCGTGCAGCCGCCGCATATGGGCGGACCAGGCAGGGAACTTGGACTCCCCGCCGTCGGCGAGCGCCGGGAACGTGGCGATGTTGACCAGGGTCGGCACGATGGCCACACCGCGCTCGGCGAACAGCGGGATCGTCTCCTCGGTGAGCCCGGTGGCGTGCTCGATGCAGTCGATGCCCGCCTCGACCAGATCCCGCAGCGAGTCCTCGGCGAAGCAGTGCGCGGTCACGCGGGCACCCAGCCGGTGCGCCTCGGCGATCGCCGCCTCGACGGCTCCGCGCGGCCAGCAGGCGCCCAGATCGCCCGCCTCGCGGTCGAGCCAGTCGCCGACGAGCTTGACCCAGCCGTCGCCGCGCCGGGCCTCGGCGGCGACATACGCGACGAGATCGTCGGGCTCGATCTCGTGGGCGTAGTTGCGAATGTAGCGGCGGGTGCGGGCGATGTGCCGTCCCGCGCGAATGATCTTCGGCAGGTCCTCGCGGTCGTCGATCCAGCGGGTGTCGGACGGCGAGCCCGCGTCCCGGATGAGCAGAGCGCCGGCGTCCCGGTCGGTGAGCGCCTGCTTCTCGCTGGTCGCGTCGTCCACCGGGCCGTGCTGGTCGAGGCCCACATGGCAGTGCGCGTCGACCAGCCCGGGCAGCGCGAAGCCCTCGACGGTCCGGACCTCGGCGGCGGGCCGGTCGAAGGTGATCCGTCCGCCGACGACCCAGAGCTCGTCGCGTACGTCCTCCGGGCCGACGAGCACCCGTCCCTTCACATGCAGCACCACGTGATCGCTCATACGAGCACTGTACGAGGCCCTCGGTAGGCTCGGCCGACAGCCCGGACAGACCTCGTGACGCACCTCCCGGAGAGAGCACCGCCGTGACGCACCCCCTTCTCGATCTCGCCCCGCTGACCGCCGCGCAGTTCGCCGGCATCGAGCGCCGGGTCGCCGCGCTGCTCGCCACCGAGCAGGACGTGGTGATCATGCAGGGGGAGGCGCTGCTCCCGCTGGAGGGCTGCATCCGCGGCGGCGCCAGGCCCGGATCGACCGCGCTGAACGTGGTGACGGGGCCGTACGGGGAGACCTTCGGGAACTGGCTGCGCGACTGCGGTGCGAGCGTCGTCGACCTCGAAGTGCCGTTCCACACGGCGGTGACCGCCGAGCAGGTGGAGCAGGCGCTGGCCGCGCACCCGGAGATCGACTTCGTCTCGCTGGTGCACGCGGAGGCGGCGACCGGCAACACCAACCCGGTCGCGGAGATCGGCGAGGTGGTCCGGGCGCACGGCGCGCTGTTCATGCTGGACGCGGTGGCCTCGGTGGCCGCCGAGCCACTGCTGCCGGACGCGTGGGGCGTGGACCTGTGTGTGATCGGCGCGCAGAAGGCGATGGGCGGCCCGGCCGGGGTGTCGGCGGTGTCGGTGAGCGAGCGCGCATGGGCGCGGTTCGCGGCGAATCCGGCCGCGCCCCGGCGGTCGTACCTCTCGCTGCTCGACTGGAAGGAGCGCTGGATCGACGGCGGCCGCAAGGCACTGCTGCACGCTCCGGCGCAGCTGGAGATGCTGGCACTCGAGGCGTGTGTGGAGCGCATCGAGGCGGAAGGTCTCGATGCGGTGATGGACCGTCATGCCTCGGCCGCGGCGGCGACGCGCGCCGGTGCGTCGGCGCTCGGCGGGGGTCTCGAGCCGTTTGTGTACGAGGCGCGGGACGCGGCTCCGGTGGCCACGACGCTGCGCGCGCCGGCCGGGATCGACGCCTCCGAGCTGGTCGCGAAGGCGCTCGCGGCGGACCCTTCGCTGCCGCTGACCGCGGGCGGAGGCGCGCTGGCCGGGGAGATGATCCGGGTCAATCACTACGGCGCGGACGCGACGCGCGAGGCGGTGCACTCCTCGCTCACCGCGCTCGGCGCGGCGCTCGCGGAGCGGGGCGCGCCGGTCGATCCGGAGGCCTCCGCCCGCGCGGTCGCCGAAGCCTGGCGCTGAATCGCGGGCCGGCGGCTCCGACGGTTAACGTCTTTTCTCCGCACAGCAAAGTCGACGTGAATTTAGAAATTCGCGAAGTGGTTTTATTGGTGGCAGCTTCCCGTATTCGTCTGCCCCCGATTCCCGACCCTAAACACTAAGGTTTCGACAAGACTCATCCACGTAATTCGGGCGGATCTCGCGGCGATTTCAGACATGTGACCGACCCCACAGAGCATCCGATTCGCCCCTTATTTACGCGGGAAAACGCCACAAACCGCCACCTCGCAGCATCGAAGGTCGCGCCCGCGCGATAACACACAAGGACGCTCCACCCAACCCCAACCGACAATGCATTTTCCGAATTTGCTCGGTAAATTGCTTGGGCATGACCGCCGCACAAGAAAACCTTGTACGAGCCACGACGAACCCGAGCGAATTCCCGGAGACAGACACCCCACGAGTGGAGGACGGAGCCGCGATCTGGCGCATCGCCCGCGACTCCAAGGTCCTGGACCTCAACTCCTCGTACAGCTACCTGCTGTGGTGTCGTGACTTCGCCGCCACCTCCCTGGTGGCGCGCGGCACGGACGGCGAGCCGATCGCCTTCGTCACCGGCTACACCCGGCCCGACCGCCCGGAGGCCCTGGTCGTCTGGCAGGTCGCCGTCGACCACGCGCACCGCGGCCGCGGCCTCGCCGGTGTGCTGCTGGACGCGCTGACCGCGAAGACCGCCGGCGAGCGCGGGGTGCGCGAGCTCGAGACGACCATCACCCCGGACAACGCCGCGTCCGACCGGCTGTTCACCTCGTACGCCCAGCGGCACGGAGCGCGCGTCGAACGCGAAGTGCTCTTCGACGGCGGGCTGTTCCCGGAGGGAACGCACCAGCCGGAAGTCCTGTACCGCATCGGCCCCATCTCCGCCTGACCCCCCATTTCTGGAGACTTGCTGTGACCATCACCCCGCCCGCCCTGAGTGTCTTCGAGACCCTGGAGTCGGAGGTGCGCAGCTACTGCCGCGGCTGGCCGGCCGTGTTCGACCGTGCGCAGGGCAGCTACCTCCACGACGAGGACGGCCACACCTACCTCGACTTCTTCGCCGGCGCCGGATCGCTCAACTACGGGCACAACAACCCGGTGCTGAAACGCGCGCTGATCGACTACATCGAGCGCGACGGCATCACCCATGGCCTGGACATGGCCACCACGGCCAAGCGCGCCTTCCTGGAGTCGTTCCAGAACGTCGTCCTGCGGCCGCGCGATCTGCCGTACAAGGTCATGTTCCCCGGCCCGACCGGCACCAACGCGGTCGAGTCGGCGCTCAAGCTGGCCCGCAAGGTCAAGGGCCGCGAGTCCGTCGTCTCGTTCACCAACGCCTTCCACGGCATGTCGCTCGGCGCGCTCGCCGTCACCGGCAACGCCTTCAAGCGCGCCGGTGCGGGCATTCCGCTGGTGCACGGCACACCGATGCCGTTCGACAACTACTTCGACGGCCAGATCCCGGACTTCCTCTGGTTCGAGCGGCTGCTCGAGGACCAGGGCTCCGGGCTCAACAAGCCCGCCGCCGTGATCGTCGAGACCGTGCAGGGCGAGGGCGGCATCAATGTGGCCCGCCCCGAGTGGCTGCGCGCGCTCCAGGACCTGTGCCACCGCCAGGACATGCTGCTCATCGTCGACGACATCCAGATGGGCTGCGGCCGCACCGGCGGCTTCTTCTCCTTCGAGGAGGCCGGGATCACGCCGGACATCGTGACCCTGTCCAAGTCCATCAGCGGCTACGGACTGCCCATGTCGCTCTGCCTGTTCAAGCCCGAGCTGGACATCTGGGAGCCGGGCGAGCACAACGGCACCTTCCGCGGCAACAACCCGGCGTTCGTGACCGCCGCCGCCGCGCTGGAGACGTACTGGGCCGACGGCCAGATGGAGAAGCAGACGCTGGCCCGCGGCGAGCAGGTCGAGCAGGCACTGCTGGCCGTCGTCGCCGAGTCGGGCGAGCCCGGCGTCTCCTTCCGCGGTCGCGGCCTCGTGTGGGGCCTGGAGTTCGAGGACAAGGCCCGCGCGTCCGCGATCTGCGCCCGCGCCTTCGAGCTGGGGCTGCTGCTGGAGACCTCCGGCCCGGAGAGCGAAGTGGTCAAGCTGCTGCCTCCGCTCACCGTCTCGCCCGACGAACTCGACGAGGGCCTGCGCATCCTGGCGCGCTCCGTCCGCGAGACCGCCTGACAGCCCGACACCGTACGAGAAAGGCACCGACTCACCGTGATCGTCCGATCGTTCAAGGACATCGAGAACACCGACCGCCATGTGAAAGCCGCTTCCGGCACCTGGGAGAGCAAGCGCATCGTGCTCGCCAAGGAGAAGGTCGGCTTCTCGCTCCACGAGACCGTGCTGTACGCGGGCACGGAGACGTCGATGTGGTACGCGAACCACATCGAGGCCGTGCTCTGTGTGGAGGGCGAGGCCGAACTCACCAACGACGAGACCGGTGAGACCCACTGGATCGAGCCCGGGACGATGTATCTCCTGGACGGCCATGAGCGCCACACCATGCGTCCCAAGACCGATTTCCGCTGTGTCTGCGTCTTCAACCCGCCCGTCACCGGACGGGAGGACCACGACGAGAACGGCGTCTACCCGCTGCTGACCGAGGAGGGCTGAACCATGACCGACACCCTGACCGACCTCTACCCCACCCGCGGCGCCTCCGAGGCGCTGACCCCTCGCCAGGACCCGGTCGTCTGGTCGGCGCCCGGAGCGCCGGGGCCGATCGTCCCGTCCGAGCTGATGGGCTTCGAGCGGGACGGCTTCCTCACCGTCCAGGAGCTGATCACGGACGACGAGGTCGCGCTCTACCGCACCGAGCTGGAGCGGCTGATCACCGATCCGGCCGTACGGGCCGACGAGCGGTCGATCATCGAGCCGAAGTCTCAGGACGTGCGCTCGGTGTTCGAGGTGCACAGAATCAGCGAGATCTTCGCCGCTCTGGTGCGCGACGAGCGGGTGGTGGGCCGGGCCCGGCAGATCCTCGGCTCGGACGTGTACGTCCACCAGTCGCGGATCAATGTGAAGCCGGGCTTCGGGGCCTCGGGCTTCTACTGGCACTCGGACTTCGAGACCTGGCACGCCGAGGACGGACTGCCGAACATGCGGACCGTCTCGGTCTCGATCGCGCTGACCGAGAACCGTGACACCAACGGCGGCCTGATGATCATGCCCGGTTCGCACAAGACGTTCCTGGGCTGTGCGGGCGAGACGCCGAAGGACAACTACAAGCAGTCGCTGCAGATGCAGGACGCCGGGACCCCGTCGCACGAGGCGCTGACGCGGTTCGCCGACCGGCACGGCATCCGGTTGTTCACCGGCCGGGCGGGGTCCGCGACCTGGTTCGACTGCAACTGCATGCACGGCTCCGGGGACAACATCACCCCGTATCCGCGCAGCAATGTCTTCATCGTCTTCAACAGCGTGGAGAACGCGGCGGTGAAGCCGTTCGCGGCGCCGGTGCCGCGACCGGAGTTCATTGGAGCGCGGGACTTCACGCCGGTGCGGTGACCTGACGCGAGCGGGGCCGGTCCCATGGGACCGGCCCCGCTTTCGGCTGCCGTCAGCTGCCGCTGAGCGTCGGGTAGTCGGTGTAGCCCTTGTCGTCGCCGCCGAAGAACGAGGCGGTGTCCGGAGTGTTGTACGGGCCTTCCGTCCGCAGCCTGGTCGGCAGGTCCGGGTTGGCCAGGAACAGCGCGCCGAAGGCGACGATGTCCGCGACGCCCTCCTCGACCAGGCCGAGCGCCTTGTGGTCGGTCGGGCCCTCCGTCGCCGGGTTGAGGATCAGCGTGCCGCTGAACAGCTCGCGCAGCTCCAGCGTGATGTCCCGGTAGCCCGGGATCATCTCGACGATGTGCAGATAGCCGAGGCCCAGCGGCTCGAGCGCCTTGACCAGGGCCGGGTAGGTGGCCTTCGGGTCGGTCTCGGCGATGTCGTTGTAGGAATTTCCGGGCGACAGGCGCAGGCCGGTCCGCTCCGGGCCGATCGCCGCGGCCACGGCCTTCGTCACCTCGACGGCGAAGCGGATGCGGTTCTCGACCGAGCCGCCCCACTCGTCGGTGCGCAGGTTGGTGTTGTCGGCGATGAACTGGTGGATCAGGTAGCCGTTGGCGCCGTGCAGCTCGACGCCGTCGAAGCCGGCCGCGACGGCGTTGCGGGCCGCTTCGGCGAACTCCTCGATGATGGCCGGGATTTCGTCGGCGGTCAGCTCGCGCGGCGCGAGGAAGTCCTTCGGTCCCTCGTGCGTGTAGAGCTGTCCGTCGGCGGCGACGGAGGAGGGCGCGACGCTGAGGCGCTCCTCGTCCGGCCAGAGCACCGGGTGGCCGATGCGCCCGGCGTGCATGATCTGCGCGAAGATCTTCGCGCCCTTGGCGTGCACGGCGTCGGTGACCTTGCGCCAGGCGGCGACCTGCTCGTCGGAGTGCAGGCCCGGGGTGTTCGGGTAGCCCTGGCCCTGCACGGACGGCTGGATGCCCTCGGTGACGATCAGGCCGGCCGAGGCTCGCTGGCTGTAGTACTCGACGGTGGACTCGGTGACCGTGAGTCCCTCGCCGTAGGCACGGCTGCGGGTCATCGGTGCCATGGCGATGCGGTTCGCGAGCTCTGTGCCGGACAGTTCGATGGGGTCGAACGCGGTGGTCATGGGTGCTCCCAGAGAGTTATATGGTCGGCCAACTATTCGCTCCGGAAGCCACTGTAGCGCATTGATTGGCCGACCAAGGTAATCTTTGGGTGAGTACTCTCTGTACCTCAACCCGGAGGTCTGAGGAGGCCGCGATGTCCGCCACTCCCGGCGCGCAGGAAGACCCCGCCTGTCCCGCCGAGCTGCTGCCCGCAGCCGCCCGCGGCGGCCCCGTCAGTCATGCCCTGTCCCGGGTCGCGCGGCTGCATCGCATCGCCATGGGCAAGGTGCTCAAGAACGCCGGCCTCTACCCCGGCCAGGAGCACCTGATGATGCGGCTCTGGGAGGCCGGTCCCGTACGGCAGTCGGAGCTGATCAAGGCGGTCGACCTCGATCCGTCGACGGTCACCAAGATGCTCCAGCGCCTGGAGCAGACCGGGCACGTACGCCGCTGTCCGGACCCGAAGGACCGGCGGGCGGTCCTGGTCGAGGCCACCGACAAGAGCTGCGCGCTGAAGGCCGAGGTGACCGCCGCCTGGACCAGTCTCGAGGAGTACACGCTCGCCGGGATCGACGCGGACGAGCGCGCCGAGCTGACCCGGCTGCTGGCGAAGGTCGAGGCGAATCTGTGCACGGAGACGGCGGGCTGCCCGGAGTGGGCCGTGACTCAGGCCCAGGCCGCCGCGCAGGAGGCCTGGACCGGAACCCCGGCCGAGGCTCAGCCCGCCAGCACGTCCAGCGTCCGGTCCACGTCGGCCGCCGAGTTGTAGAGGTGGAAGGCCGCCCGGAGATTGCCCACCCGCTCGGCGACGGCGACTGAGGCGCGGGCCAGCTCCGGGACGCGGTGGCCGAGGCCCGGCACGGCGACGATCGCCGAGTCGCCGGGCACCGGCTCGTGACCCAGCTCCGTCAGCCCCGACCTGAAGCGCCGCGCGAGCGCGGTGTCATGGGCGTGCACGGCGTCGATGCCGATCTCCTCCAGCAGTGCGAGCGACTGCTCGGCACCGTGGTACGACGGGAAGGCCGGAGGTTCGTCGAAGCGGCGGGCCGAGCGGGCGAGATCGTCGACCGGGCCGTATGTCGTGCTCCACAGCTCCTCGGCGGCAAAGGTCCCGGCATGAATCGGCACCACCGACCGCTGGGCCTCCTCGGTGACCGTGAGGAACGAGACGCCGCGCGGGCAGAGCAGAAACTTGAAGCCGCCGGTGACGGTGAAGTCCCAGGCTCCCGCGTCCAGCGGCAGCCAGCCGGCCGACTGGCTGGCGTCGACCAGCGTGCGTGCGCCGTGCGCGGCCGCCGCCGCGCGGATCGCCGGCAGGTCGGCGATCCGGCCGTCGGCCGACTGCACCGAAGAGAACGCGACCAGCGCCGTGCCGGGACGGATCGCATCGGCCAGACCCTCCAGGGGCGCGTACCGCAGCTTGAGGTCGCCGCGGACGAGGAACGGCGTGATGACCGAGGCGTACTCCCCCACCGGGAACAGGACTTCCGCGCCCGGCGGCAGCGAGGTCGCGATCAGCCCGACATGCACCGAGACGGAGCCGCCGACGGCCACGCGGCCCTCGTCCACACCGGTCAGGCGGGCGAAGGACTGCCGGGCCGCGGTCACCGCCGAGAAGTCGCCGGCGCCGCCGGGACGCCCGGCGGCGAGCTCATCGAGGAGCGCGGTCACCGCGGCGACGCTGCGCAGCGGCAGCAGCCCACAGGTGGAGGTGTTCAGATACGTCGCGTCCGGCGCGAACTCGGCACCGCCCAGATTCTCCATGGGATCACCCTGCGGTGCCCTCAACCGCTGGTCAATCGCGAATTGTTGAGGGACACCTGTCAGCAGCGCTTAACCGTCGGCCCCGGCGGTCCTGATCAGCGCTGCGGGACCTCGCAGGAACCGTCCGTGTCGCAGGCCGCCGCGTCCTCCGAGCCGATCGGGGTGATCGCCCGGCCCTGCCAGGCCTGCTCCAGCGCCTGGGTGAAGACCTCGGCCGGCTGACCGCCCGAGACTCCGTAGCGCCGGTCCAGCACGAAGAACGGGACGCCGTTCGCGCCCAGCTCCGCGGCCTCGCGCTCGTCGGCCCGTACGTCGTCGGCGTACGCGTCCTCGTCGGCCAGCACCGCACGCGCCTCGTCCGCGTCCAGGCCCGCCTCGACCGCGAGCTCCACCAGGATCTCGGCGTCGAAGACCGACCGCTCCTCGGCGAAGTTCGCCCGGTAGGCGAGATCGAGCAGCTCGTCCTGGCGGCCGCGGGCCTTGGCGAGATGCAGCAGCCGGTGGACGTCGAAGGTGCTGCCGTGGTCCCGGCCCTCGGTGCGGTAGCCGAGACCCTCTGAGCGCGCGTTGGAGGCGACGTGCTCCTCCATCGCCTGTGCCTCCTCGCGGGTACGTCCGTACTTCAGCGCCAGCATGTCGACGACCGGCGCGGTGTCGCCCTTGGCGCGTCCCGGGTCGAGCTCGAAGGACCGGTGCACGATCTCGACCTGGTCGCGGTGGGCGAAGTCCGCGAGCCCCTTCTCGAAGCGGGCCTTGCCGATGTAGCACCAGGGGCAGGCGATGTCGCTCCAGATCTCCACGCGCATGCTGATTCTCTCCAGGGGTTCGTACGGTGCGGAGGCTGCCTCCGCCGCCATCTCAACGCGCACGTCGATCGGCCCATTCCGTCGCGGTCGCCGCAGTGAGGCACAACACCGGACCGCCGGGCGCGTGAGTCGGCGGGTCACCCGCCGAGGGCTTCCGCCATGCGGTCGAGGTCGGCGAGGAGGGCGGCCAGCCGCCGCTGCGGGACCGCGTCGATCATCTGCCGTTCGATGGCATAGACGGCGGACCGCGCCGCGTCGAGACGGCGGCGGCCCTCTGCGGTGAGGTGTGCGGGAAGGGCGCGGCCGTGGTCGGTGGTGGCGGGCCGGGAGATCAGGTCCGTGTCCTGGAGGCCGCGGAGGACGACGTTCATGGACTGCCGTGTGACGAAAGTGCCACGGGCGAGCTCGGCGTTGGACAGACCGGGCCGCTGGTCGAGGAGTTCGAGGCAGGCGTACTGCGGCACCGTCAGGCCGTGCTCGCGCAGGGCTTTGTCCATGGCGCCGCGCAGTGCCGCAGCGGCGCGTTTGAGGCGGTATCCCACATGTTCCGTGACGTCCTTGGCGGGGTGGGGCGGGGCCACGGGCTTCCGTTCTTCCATGTCAGGATTTTGACATAGGAGGCCGCCGTGAGTACAGTTCCGTATGTCAAAGTCCTGACATCAAAGAATCGAGGAGCACCATGAGTGTCACCGTCGACGGCCCCGACTTCATCGCTCTGCAAGTACGCGATGTCGAGGCAGCCGCCGCCTTCTGCGAAGAGCACCTCGGACTGCGGCGCGCACCGGCCTCGCCGCCAGGTGCGGTGGTGTTCGCCACCGAGCCGGTCTCGTTCGCCGTCCGCGAGCCGCTGCCGGGCGTGGATCTCGACGGTGTCGCGCGGCCCGGGCTCGGCGTGGCCCTGTGGTTCCGCACTACGGACGCGCAGGAACTGCACGACCGGCTCACCGCCGCCGGGGTGCCCATCATCAGCCCGCCCATGGACAGCCCCTTCGGCCGCACGTTCACCTTCAACGGCCCCGAGGGCTACGCCATCACGGCCCACGGAGGCTGACCATGACCGCCGTCGCCATCACCCCGTCCGGCCCCTTCTCGCTCGCGGCGAGCGTGCGCTTCCTGGAGGGCTTCACGCCCGCGAGCTATGACGACGCGGCGGACGGGGTCCTCCGCCTGGCCTTTCCGGCCGACGACGGCGACTCGACGGTGGCCGTCGCGGTGCGGCAGGAGGAGACGGCGGACGGTGCCGCGGGCAGGGTACGGGCCGAGTTCACCCTGTACCCCGGCGACGCGGACGAGCCTCCGGCGGACCCCGTGTCCGCCGGGTCCGGGCCCGCCAAGGCCGTCCGGGCCCAGCTCGCCCGCATTCTCTCGCTCGACGTCGACGCGAGCGGCTTCCCTGAACTCGCTGCCGCCGATCCCGTGGTGGCCGGGCTCATGGCGGACCATCCAGGGCTTCGGCCGGTGTGCTTCAACTCGCCCTACGAAGCCGCCGCGTGGGCGATCATCGGCCACCGCATCCGCATGACCCAGGCCGCCGCCGTCAAGGCCCGCATCGCCGAGCAGCACGGACAGCGCGTCCAGTTCGCGGGCCGGACCCTGCACGCCTTCCCTGCCCCGCCGACGCTGCGCGCGATCACCCGCGTCCCCGGCCTGACCGACGTGAAGGTCGAGCGGCTGCACGCGCTGGCCGAAGCGGCCGCCGCCGGCGAGCTCGACGCCGCACGGCTGCGCGCGATGCCGGCGGACGAGGCCCTCGCGGCGCTGCGCGCCCTTCCCGGCATCGGCCCTTTCTCCGCCGAACTCATTCTCATCCGTGGCGCCGGACATCCCGACGTCTTCCCTCGCCACGAGCGGCGGCTGCACGCGTCCATCGCCGACGCCTACGACCTCGGTGAGACCGGCGCGGACGATGTGCACCGGCTGGCCGAGATCGCCGACCACTGGAAGCCGTACCGCAGCTGGATCGCACTCCTGCTCCGCGTCCGCGCCGAGCAGAAGGCCCAAGGGTTCGGCAATCCGGTCACCTGGGCGCCGGAGGTTCCGGCCGCAGCAGCAGATCGAGCAGCCCCGGGAAGCGCGCGTCGAACTCCTCGCGGCGCAGCCGGTTGACCCGCCTGGGCCCCTGGTCGCGCTGTTCCACCAGACCCGCTCCGCGCAGGACCGTGAAGTGGTGACTGAGAGCCGCCTTGCCGACCGGGACGTCGAAGCTGCCGCAGCTGCGGGTCCAGTCGCCGGAGCCCGCCAGCTCGCGGACGAGCTGGATGCGCACGGGGTCCGCGAGAGCGGACAGCGCGGTCAGCACGGAGACGTCGTCGGGGTGCGTGTGCACCGGGGCGGCGCGGTGTCCGCCGGCGGCCTGGTCCCGCATGGCGTTCTCCTCGCGTCCTGTGAATGCCTCTTGCCGAGTGTTCGATGGCGATCTTACACTCCAGGTGTTCGACTTCTATTGAACACCTGATCGGCCTCGGGCCACTGCGGAGGGATTCCCATGAAGGTTCTGGTCGTCGGCGCCGGCGCCACAGGAGGCTTCTTCGGCGCGCGACTGGTTCAGGCGGGCGGGGACGTCACCTTCCTGGTCCGCCCGCGGCGCGCCGAGGCACTTCGCGAGCGGGGCCTGCGCCTCACCGGGCTCGGCGAGGAGGAGGTGCTCACTCCCCAACTGGCCACCGCCGGCGGCCTGTCGGAGCCGTACGACTTGATCCTGCTGTCGGTGAAGGCGGCCGCCATGCACTCGGCCGTGGCCGACCTCGCGCCCGCGGTCGGCCCGGACACCGCGCTGCTCCCCGTGCTCAACGGCATGGCCCACCTCGACGACCTGAATGCCCGCTTCGGCACCGCCCGGGTCCTGGGAGGTGTCGCCAAGGTCGTCACCACCCTGAACGACGACGGCGACATCGTGCGGCTCGCCCCGCTCGCGCAGCTGGCCGTCGGCGAACAGGACGGCCGGCTGTCACCGCGGGTGGAGGAGTTCGCGGCTCTGCTGCGTACCGCCGGCGTCGATGCCGATGCCTCGGCGGACATCGTGGCCGCGATGTGGCACAAGTGGGTCTTCATCGCCACTCTGGGCGCGCTGACGTGTCTGATGCGCGGGACGGTCGCGGACATCAACGCCGTGCCCGGCGGGCCCGCGCTCGGCCCCGCGATCCTCGCCGAGGCGGCCTCGGTGTCGGCGGCGGCCGGGTTCCCCGTCCCGGACGCCGAACTCACCGCCACCAAGGAGCTGGTGACCCGGACCGATGTGCCGTTCGCGCCCTCCATGTACCGGGACGTCGTGGCCGGTCGCCCCGCCGAGGCCGAGCACATCCTCGCGGACCTGGTGTCGCGTGCGCGTGGGCTGTCGGTCGCCACACCGCTGCTGGACCTGGCGACCCTGCACCTGCGTGTCCACCAGCACCGCGTTTCCGCCTGACCTGGTCAGGATCCGTCGCGCAGGCCCTCCGGCCAGCCCTCCCGGTACTCGATCCGGTCGAAGGTCACCACACACCCCTCGCCCACCGGCGACTGCGCCAGAAACCCGACGAGCGCCGCTCCGGCCTGCTCCTCGGTCCCGAGCGCGAAGATCCGCACAAAGGTCCAGCGCTCGCCGTCCGTCGAGGCGTGGAAGGCGAACGCCTTGCCGGTGCGGCTGACCCGCAGCCACACGCGGTCGCCGTCCACCTCGAAGGAGTTGGCGTCGTCGGAGTAGCCGCGGGTGACCACCGTGCAGATGGTCGGCTTGTCCGGCGAGAGCTCCAGACAGAGCTTGGCCCACTCCCGCTCGCCGACATGCACATAGAGCACTCCGGCGTCGAACGCGGCGGCGAAGCCGACGGTGACCCGGGCGATCAGCTGGAAGTCGCCCTCCGGCGCGCCGAGCAGCCGCGGCGCGTCGGACGCGGGGTCCAGGGCGTGGCCGGATGGCGGCACAAAGCGGTCCTGCCGGGCGCCGGCCCAGCCGGTGAGCGTGCCCTTCTCGTACGACCAGTTGGCGTCGGGGCCGTACGGACGCAGGGGGAAGGGGAGTTCGGGCAGTTCGATCTGGTCGGTCACGCGCTCAGCTTGCTGGAGTCTGAAGTCGTCCGTCCACCCGACGCGGCAGACCGAGCGGGTTCTGGTCGCGCAGCTCGGGCGGGAGCAGCGCATCGGGTGTGCTCTGGTACGTGACCGGGCGCAGCCAGCGTTCGATGGCGGTGGCTCCGACCGAGGTGGAGGTGGAGGTGGTGGCCGGGTAGGGGCCGCCGTGGTGCTGGGCCGGTGCGACGGCGACGCCCGTCGGCCAGCCGTCGACGAGCACGCGGCCCGCGAGCGGGGTGAGTTCGGCGAGCAGCTCGGTGCCGCGGCCCGCACCGTCCGCCTCGCCGGAGGAGAGGTGCAGCGTGGCCGTGAGGTTGCCGGGGAGCCGGCCGAGCACCGCGGTGATCTCGTCGTCGGAGTCGTACCGCGCGACGACCGTGACCGGGCCGAAGCACTCCTCGAGCAGCAGGTCGTGCGGTCCTTCGGCGGCCAGCAGCCGGGCCGGTACGGACAGGAAGCCCGCGCTCACGGTGTGCTCGCCGCCCGCACCCGGGGTGATGGGTGCTTCGACGAAGGGCAGTGCGGCCCGCTCCCGTACGCCTTCGACGAACGCGCCGCGCATCCGGTGGTCGAGCATCACACCCGGCTCGGTCTCGCTGACCGCGGCCGTCAGCGACTTCAGCAGCCGGTCGCCGGCGTCGCCGGCGGGCGCGAGGACAAAGCCGGGCTTGGTGCAGAACTGGCCCTCGCCCAGCGTCATCGAGCCCGCGAGCCCGGCTCCGAGCTGCTCGGCCCGCTCCGCGGCGGCCGCCTCGGTGACCACGACCGGGTTGAGGGAGCCCAGCTCGCCGTGGAACGGGATGGGGGCGGAACGGGAGGCCGCGGCGTCGAAGAGCGCCCGGCCGCCGCGTACGGATCCGGTGAAGCCGGCGGCCGAGACCAGCGGGTGTCCGACCAGTTCGACGCCCGCGTCGAAGCCGTGGACGAGCGTCACGACGTCCTCGGGCAGGCCGACCTGGCGGGCGGCCCTGCGCAGCACGGACGCGCAGAGTTCGGAGGTGGCGGGGTGGTCGGGGTGCGCCTTGACGACGACCGGGCAGCCGGCCGCGAGCGCGCTGGCGGTGTCACCGCCGGGCACCGAGAAGGCGAGCGGGAAGTTGCTGGCCGCGTAGACGGCGACAACGCCCAGCGGGATCTTGTAGCGGCGCAGATCGGGCCACGGCGGGGTGCGGGTGGCGTCCGCGTGGTCGATGCGGATGTCGAGATAACCGCCGTCCTCGACGACCTCGGCGAAGGCGCGCAACTGGGCGGTGGTGCGGGCCAGTTCGCCGGTCAGCCGCACCGGGCCGAGCGCGGTCTCGGCGTCCGCCGCTTCGATGACGTGCTCGCGCGCCTCGTCGAGCAGGTCGGCGGCGGTGCGCAGCAGCCGCGCGCGTACACTCCGGTCGGCGAGAGCGGGGCGGACGGCGTGCGCGGCGCGGACCACGCGGTCGATCTCCTCTGCCGTGGACTCCACGGCAACCTGTTCACGCGGGTTCCCGGTTCGGGGGTCGACACTCCAGACTGGTGCTGCTGCCACCGCGGCTTCCTTCCCCTTCTTCTGCCACCCATCAGTAGTGTTCGGTATTCTGAACAGTGTTCCTGATGGTGAATCTCTGGGGACTCTATTTCCGTGCG
Organism: Streptomyces sp. NPDC020681; assembly: GCF_044334895.1. Lineage (NCBI taxonomy): Bacteria > Bacillati > Actinomycetota > Actinomycetes > Kitasatosporales > Streptomycetaceae > Streptomyces > Streptomyces sp. NPDC020681. The sequence continues at coordinate 96,421 of NZ_JBIRTX010000019.1, forward strand.
TTCCGCACGGTCAAGAAGGGGCGAGAGCAATGTCGACGGCCGATTCCGGTGGGGCACAGGTCAAGTCCGCGGTGCGGACGGTGGAATTGCTCGAGTACTTCGCCGGGCGCCCCGGCATGCACTCGCTCGCCGCCGTCCAGGAGGCCGTCGGCTACCCGAAGTCCAGCCTGTACATGCTGCTGCGCACGCTGGTCGAACTCGGCTGGGTGGAGACGGACGCGACCGGCACGCGGTACGGCATCGGCGTACGCGCGCTGCTGGTCGGCACCTCGTACATCGACGGCGACGAGGTCGTGGCCGCGGCCCGGCCCACGCTGGACCGGCTCTCCGACGACACCACCGAGACCATCCACCTCGCGCGGCTCGACGGCACCAATGTCGTCTATCTCGCCACCCGCCAGTCGCAGCACTACCTCCGCCCCTTCACCCGCGTCGGCCGCCGGCTGCCCGCGCACTCCACCTCGCTGGGCAAGGCGCTGCTCGCCACGCACAGCGACGAGCAGGTCCGCAAGATGCTCCCGGAGACGCTGGCTTCGCTGACCGAGCACACGATCACCGACCGCGAGAAGCTCATCGAGGACCTGCATGTGATCCGCGAGCAGGGCTACGCCGTGGATCGCGAGGAGAACACGCTGGGCCTGCGCTGCTTCGGCATCGCGATCCCGTACCGCACTCCGGCGCGGGACGCGATCAGCTGCTCGGTCCCGGTGGCCCGGCTCACCCCGGCCCACGAACAGATGATCAAGGACGCGCTCTTCGACGCGCGTGACCGGCTGACACTGGCGACACGGAGGCTCTGAATGTCCACGCAGGTCACTCTCCGCGAGGTCGCCGACGGCGATCTGCCGCATTTCTTCCGGCACATGAGCGATCCGGAGTCGAACCGGATGGCCGCCTTCACCAGCAAGGACCCCACCGACCGGGTCGCTTTCGACGCACACTGGGTGCGGGTCCGCGCCTCGGACGCCGTCACACGGACCGTCGTCGCAGACGGGGTGGTCGTCGGCCACGCCGCGGTGTACGGGCCGCCCGAGGAGCTCGAGGTCACGTACTTCATCGACCGCGCGCACTGGGGCCGGGGCATCGCCACCGCCGCGCTGCGCGCGCTGCTCGAACTCGTACCGCAACGCCCGCTGCACGCCCGCGCCGCCGCGGACAACGCGGGTTCGATCCGGGTCCTCGAGAAGTGCGGATTCACCGTCACCGGCAGCGACCGAGGCTTTGCGAACGCCCGTGGTGCGGAGACCGACGAGGTGCTGCTCACCCTGGCCGGCTGAGCCGCCTCCGCCGCGCGGCGGAGGCGGCTCGTCGCAGCGCAGGACGTGCGCGAGGGCTCCCGCCGGGAGCGTGGGTGTCATGACACAGACACAGCCCGCTTCCGTCCTACGGGCTCCCGCCGCACGCTCCGTGCTCCGTGCCGCCGCGATCGCCTCCTGCGTGCCGTATCTCTCGCTCAAGATCGCCTGGATCGCGGGCAGCACGATCGGCATCCCGAGCGGCAGTGTGCTGCTGGAGCACCGCGTCACGATTGCCTTCGCCAACAGCGTCACCGTTCTGATGGACGGCGCGGTCATCGTCCTGGCTCTGCTGCTCACCCGGCCCTGGGGCCGCCGCGTCCCGTCCTGGCTGCTGGCCGCCCCGATGTGGATCGCGGGCGGGCTGCTGCTCCCGATCATGATCGGCTTCCCGGTGCAGCTGCTGGTGAAGGCCTTCACCGGGGACGAACCCGGGGGCGCAGGCGGTGAGCCGTTCCTCGACGAGTGGGTCTTCGGCGTCGTGTACTCCGGCTTCATCGTCCAGGGCCTGGCCCTCGGCGCGCTCTTCGTGCTGTACGCGCGGGAGCGCTGGAGCCATGTGTGGCGGGGCCGGGTCTGGGACCTGCCCACCGCCGCCACCGGCCGGACGCTGAAGGTGACCGCCGCGGCCGCCGCCGTGCTCGCGCTCTTCCCCGCCACGATGCGCCTGCTGTGGGCGTGCGGCGCGACGGCCGGTCTCTCCCGGGCGCGGATCGCGGACCGTACGGCCGACTTCTACGTGCTCGAAGCGATCAGCTTCATCTTCGTGGCCGTCGCCGTGGCGGGCGGGTTGATGCTTGCCTTCCGGCGGGGCCGCGCCCTGCCTGTGAAGGTGCCGCTGGCCATGGCCTGGCTGGGCTCGGGCGCCGCGGGCTGCTGGGGCATCTGGCTGCTGATCGCCGCGGTGCTGCCGGGGGCCGAAGACGGCGAGCGGGCATCGGTGTTGATGTCCCTGACCTACGCTGTGGGCATGATCGTCGGTCTGCTCGTCGTCACCGGCACCACCTCGCTGCTGCGGCGGCGCGGCGCGTGAAGCGGCTGCTAGGGGGTGTCTTTCGGATCAGGCCGGATCAGCGAGCGGGGTCTGGTGCGGTGCATCGCAAGGCGGAGGAGGGAGACGACGCGGAGCGTCGGCGACTGACGACAACGCGGCGAGGTGCCGTGCCAGGGCACGCGAGCCCGGCAAGATCTGAAAGACACCCCCTTAGGACGTTGTTCGGGGCGCGGGCCAGGCTGCGCTGGGTCCATCTGATCCTGGGCGGCGCGCTGTTGATGCCCTACTGGCTCGTCGGCTCCACGGTGATCGGTCCGCTGGTCGGCTCGGACAACGTCTTCAACGGGTCGCTGACACACCAGCTCGGGGCGTATGCGCTCGCGCTGCCGATCGCCGCGGTGACCGCGCTGTTCCGGCTGACCAGGCCGCTGTCGGTGGCCCTTGCCCGGCCGTTGTGCGGGGTGCCGGCCGAGCTGTACGCCGACGGGCCCGCGCGCACCCGGGCCGCGCGGGTGCGGACTTCGGCCTGGTTCACGCTGCATGCCGGGGTCGGCGCGCTGGTCAGCGGCGCGTCGCTGGCGCTGCCGCCGTTCGCGGTGAGCCTGATCGCGGTCCCGTTCTTCCCGGCGATGCGGGACTGGCTGGAGATGCCCGACGATCCCGGCTGGCAGCTCGCCCTGTTCCCGATCGCCGGGATCGCGATGCTGCTGGCGCTCGCGGGCTGCGCCGCGGCGGCCGGCGCGCTGCTGGCCCGCGAGGCACCGGTGCTGCTGGGCCCGACGCCCGAGGACAGGCTGGCCGCCGCCGAGCGGCGGGCCACCGAACTGGCCGAGCGCAACCGCCTCGCCCGCGAGCTGCACGACTCGGTGGGACACGCGCTGAGCGCGGTCACCCTGCAGGCGGGCGCGGCCCGCAAGGTCCTGGACAGCGATCCCCAGTTCGTACGGGAGGCGCTGGCCGCGATCGAGGAGACCACACGCCGTACGGTCGGCGAACTCGACTCCGTACTGGGCCTGTTGCGGCAGGACGGCGAGGACGAGGCGAACGCGCTCACGTCCGGGCCCTGCCTCGACACCCTGGACGGGCTGCTGGCCCGCAGCGGCGTGCCGGTGTCGTACACCGCCGAGTGCGACCTGACCGCCGTGCCGCCGCCCGTCTCCCGCGAGGCGTACCGCATCGTCCAGGAAGGGCTGAGCAACGCCCTGCGTCACGCCGGGGCTTCCCCGGTGACCCTGCGCATCGCCGTACGCGGCGAGGAGTTGGAGATCACGATGGAGAATCCGCTGCCCGACCGGGCCCCGGCCGTCCGCCCGGGAGGCGGCCGCGGCGTGCGTGGCATCGCCGAACGCGCCGCGCTGCTCGGCGGGTCCGCGCAGGCGGGGCCGCGGGACGCGGTGTGGCGGCTGTCCGCCGAGCTGCCGCTGGGGAGCGAGCGATGAGCACGATCCGGGTCGTCCTCGCCGACGACGAACGGATGGTGCGTACGGCGCTGCGCGTCATCCTCGACGCCGAGCCGGACATGGAGGTCGTCGGCGAGGCGGCGACCGGCGCCGAGGCCGTGTCCGTGGTGCGTGAGCTGCGCCCGGACGTGGTGCTGATGGATGTGCGGATGCCACAGATCGACGGCATCCGGGCCACCGAGCAGATCCTCGGCACGCTGTCCGAGCCGCCTCGGATCGTGGTGGTGACGACCTTCGAGAACGACTCCTACGTGTACGACGCGCTGCGCGCCGGAGCCGCGGGCTTTCTGCTCAAGCGCGCCGAGGCCGAGGACCTGGTCCAGGCGGTGCGGCTGGTGGCCCGCAGCGACTCGCTGCTCTTTCCCTCCGCGGTGCGCGCACTGGCCGCCGAGTACGGCAGGCCGCGGCCCGCCGCTGCCCCGCCGTGGGCGGCCCGGCTGACCGAGCGCGAGGCCGAGGTGCTGCGGCTGATGGCGAAGGGCCTGACGAACGCGGAGATCGCCGGGCGGATGGGCGTGGGTCCGGCGACGACCAAGACACATGTGGCGTCGGTGCTGGCGAAGACCGGCGCGCGGGACCGTACGCAGGCGGTGATCGCGGCGTACGAATCAGGCTTCATCTCGCCCGGCTGACGGCTCCGTGGCCTCACCCACGACATGAAGAATTCCTGAGAAACGGGATGAACAGGGAACGGGTCCCACCGCTTCGCTCGTCCTTTGAGCGGGATGAACAAGACGATCAGGAACGCGGCCGTCTTCAGCCTGCTGCTGGTGCTCGCCCTGCTGGTGCGGGCCACCTGGGTCCAGGCGTACGAAGGCACGGCACTCGCGGACAACGACAAGAACCGGCGCAAGATCATCGCCCGGTACGGGCAGCCGCTCGGCGACATCGTGGTGGCCGGATCACCGGTCACCGGCTCGAAGCGGACGACCGGCAGCGATCTGGCATACCAGCGCTCGTACGCCGACGGCCCGCTCTATGCGGCCGTCACCGGCTACAGCTCGCAGGCGTACGGCACCACGCAGCTGGAAGGCATCTACGACAAGGTTCTGGACGGCACCGACACCCGGCTGAAGAACCCGGTCGACGCGCTCACCGGCAAGCAGCAGCAGCCCGGCGACGTGCTGACCACCATCGATCCGGCGGTGCAGAAGGCGGGCTACGAGGCGCTCGGCGACACCAAGGGCGCGGCCGTCGCCATCGACCCCGAGACCGGCGAGATTCTCGGCATGGTCTCCACACCGTCGTACGACCCGTCGGCGATCGCCGGGACCACGGACGGAGAGGCCTGGAAGAAGCTGCTGGCCGACCCGGACAAGCCGCTGGTCAACCGTGCGCTGCGGCAGCCGCTGCCGCCCGGCTCGACCTTCAAGCTGGTGGTCGCGGCGGCGGCGCTGGAGGACGGTCTGTACGGCTCGGTGGACGACAAGACGGACAGCCCGGACCCGTACACCCCGCCCGGCACCACCAGGGTCCTGGAGAACGAGAACAAGTCCGCGCCCTGCGAGAACGCGACCCTGCGCACCGCGCTCCAGTACTCCTGCAACAACGTCTTCGGGAAGCTGGCGGTCGACCTCGGCGAGGACAAGGTCAGGGCGATGGCGGAGAAGTTCGGCTTCAACAACAGCGAGCTGGACGTGCCGGTGCGCGCCTACGCCAGTGTGTATCCGAAGGACATGGACAAGCCGTCGACGGCGTACAGCGGCATCGGCCAGTTCGATGTCACCGCGACTCCGCTGCAGATGGCCATGGTGTCGGCGGCCATTGCCAACGACGGCGTCATGGCCTCACCTCATATGGTCTCCAAGGTCGTGGACGCCGACGGCAACACGCTCAACTCCTATGAGGACGGCGCCTCGCAGCGGATCGTCTCCGCGTCGACCGCCGAGCAGCTGCGCAGCGCCATGGTCACCGTGGTGGACAAGGGCACCGGGTCGAACGCGCAGATCGACGGCGTCGAGGTGGGCGGCAAGACGGGCACCGCGCAGCACGGCGAGAACAACAGCAAGACGCCGTACGCCTGGTTCACCTCGTACGCCACGTCCGACAGCGGCAAGCAGGTGGCGGTCGCCGTGATGATCGAGGACTCGGGCGCGGCCCGCTCGGAGGTCAGCGGCAACGGACTGGCCGCGCCCATCGCGAAGAAGATGATGGCCGCGGCCCTGAAGTCCTGACGCGTCCGATGGCTACTTGACGTTGAGGAGCTGCTCGATCGGGTCGATGGCGAAGTAGATCGCGAACAGCGCCGTCGTGCCCCACAGCAGCCAGTGCACCTCGCGCGCCTTGCCGAGGACCGTCTTGATGACGACGTACGCGATGAAGCCGGCCCCGATGCCGTTGGTGATGGAGTACGTGAACGGCATGACCGCGATCGTCAGGAAGGCCGGGATGGCGACCTCGTAGCGCTCCCATTCGATGTGCCGCACCTGGGCCATCAGCAGGAAGCCGACGGCGACGAGCGCCGGGGCGGCGGCCTGGGCCGGGACGACGGTGGCGAGCGGGGTCAGGAAGAGCGCGACGGCGAAGAGTCCGCCGGTGACCACGGAGGCAAGCCCGGTGCGAGCGCCTTCGCCGACGCCGGCCGCCGATTCGATGTACGAGGTGTTGGAGGAGGCGGAGGCCGCGCCGCCGGCGGCGGCCGCCGCGCCGTCGATCAGCAGGACCCGGCCGAGGTTCGGCACATTGCCCTTCTCGTCGAGGAGCCCGGCCTCGCTGGAGATGCCGACGACCGTGCCCATGGTGTCGAAGAAGTCGCTCAGGATCAGTGTGAAGACGAGCAGCACCAGCGTGATGACGCCGATCTGGTCGAACGCGCCGAAGAGGCTGAAGTCGCCGACGAGCCCGAAGTCGGGTGCGGCCACGACGTCCTCGGGCACGGACGGCACGGTCAGTCCCCAGGCTGTCGGCTTGATGGTGGCGATCTCGTTGATCACGATCGCGACGACGGTCGTCGCGACGATGGAGATCAGGATCGCGCCCTTCACCTTGCGGGCCATCAGCGCGATGGTGAGCAGCACGCCGATGCAGAAGACGAGCACGGGCCAGCCGGAGAGCTGCCCGCTCGCGCCGAGCTGGACGGGCACGGTGCCTTGTTCGCCGGGGATGCGGGTGGCAAAGCCGGCGTCGATGAAGCCGATGAAGGCGATGAAGAGCCCGATGCCCACGCTGATGGCCTGCTTCAGCGAGGACGGGATGGCATGCATGACCGCCTCGCGCAGGCCGGTGACGACCAGGACGCATATCAGCAGGCCTTCGAGCACCACCAGGCCCATCGCGTCGGGCCAGCTCATCAGCGGGGCTATCTGGAAGGCGACGACGGCGTTGAGGCCGAGTCCGGCGGCGATGGCGAGCGGCAGATTGCCGCCGACACCCATGATCACGGTCATCACGGCGGCCACCAGAGCGGTGGCGGTGGCGAGTTGGGCACCGGAGAGATGGGCGCCGAACTTGTCCTCGGCGCTGCCCAGGATGATCGGATTGAGCACCAGAATGTAGGCCATCGTGAAGAACGTGGCGAACCCTCCGCGGACTTCACGCGCATAGGTCGAGCCTCGTGCGGTGATGCGGAAATAGCGGTCGACCTGTGCGGACATGGCTCTCCTCGTTGGCAGCGATCCGGCCGGGGGTAGCTGGATTGTTCCTGCGAGAAGGCTGTTTCAGGTTAGGCGCGTGTTACTTCGCACCGGACTTTCACCCCGCGTACGGATCCGGGTTCTTGCCGCGGCGCGCGAGGAAGGCGAAGTCGCAGCCGGTGTCGGCCTGGGTGATCTGCTCGCTGTACAGGGCGCCGTAGCCGCGCTCGTACCGCTCCGGCGGCGGCGTCCAGGCGGCACGTCGGCGGGCCAGTTCCTCGTCCGTGATCTCCAGGCGCAGTGTGCGGGCCGCGACGTCCAGAGTGATCCGATCGCCGTTGCGGACCAGCGCCAGCGGCCCGCCGATGTGCGACTCCGGCGCGATGTGCAGCACACAGGTGCCGTAACTCGTGCCGCTCATCCGGGCGTCGGAGATCCGGACCATGTCCCGTACGCCCTGCTTGAGCAGTTGGTCGGGGAGCGGCAGCATGCCGTACTCGGGCATGCCGGGGCCGCCCTTGGGGCCCGCGCCCTGGAGCACCAGGACATGATCGGCGGTGATGCCGAGCTCCGGGTCGTTGATGGTGCGCTGCATCGTCCGGTAGTCCGGGAAGACGACGGCGGGTCCGGTGTGTTTGAGCAGCCGCGGGTCGGCGGCGATGTGCTTGATGACCGCGCCGTCCGGGCAGAGATTGCCGCGCAGCACGGCCACCCCGCCCTCGTCGGCGAGCGGGTTGTCGCGCGGGCGGATGACATCGGGGTTGTGGACGAGCGCGCCGGCGAGCTGTTCGCGCAGGCTCGGGTGCGCGACGGTGGGCCGGTCCAGATGCAGTATGTCGGTGAGCCGGGTCAGAAATCCCGGCAGTCCGCCGGCGAAGTGGAAGTCTTCCATCAGATACCGGCCGCCGGGACGGAGGTTGGCCAGCACCGGCACCGTACGGGCGATCCGGTCGAAGTCGTCGAGGGTGAGTGTCACGCCCGAGCGTCCGGCCATCGCGATCAGATGGATCACCGCGTTGGTGGAGCCGCCGAGCGCGAGAACGGTGGCGACCGCGTCCTCGTACGCCTCGGCGGTGAGGATCTCGGAGAGCTTCAGGTCCCGGTGCACCAGGTCGACGATCAGCCGGCCGGACGCGGCGGCCATCCGCTCGTGCCCCGAGTCGACGGCCGGTATGGAGGAGGCGCCCGGGACGGTGACGCCGAGCGCTTCGGCGGCGGCGGTCAGGGTGGACGCGGTGCCCATGGTCATACAGGTACCGGGCGAGCGGGCCAGTCCGTTCTCCAGCTCGGCCAGCTCGGCGTCGCCGATCAGACCGGCCCGTTTGTCGTCCCAGTACTTCCACATGTCCGTGCCGGAGCCGAGTACTTCGGTGCGCCAGTGGCCCGGCAGCATCGGTCCGGCCGGCACGAAGACGGCAGGCAGATCGGCGCTGGCCGCGCCCATCAGCAGCGCGGGCGTGGACTTGTCGCAGCCGCCCAACAGCACCGCGCCGTCCACCGGGTAGGAGCGCAGCAGCTCCTCCGTCTCCATCGCCAGCATGTTGCGGTAGAGCATGGGAGTCGGCTTCTGGAAGGTCTCGGAGAGCGAGGAGACCGGGAACTCGAGCGGGAAGCCGCCCGCCTGCCAGACCCCGCGCTTGACCGCCTGCGCCCGCTCCCGCAGATGGACATGGCACGGATTGATGTCGGACCAGGTGTTGAGGACCGCGATGACCGGCTTGCCGAGGTGTTCCTCCGGGAGGTAGCCGAGCTGCCGGGTGCGGGCGCGGTGGCTGAACGAGCGCAGCCCGTCCGTGCCGTACCACTGGTGGCTGCGCAGCTCCTCGGGACGCCTGGCGGTCATACGTCCCATCCCTTGACCAGGGCCGCGACCCGGTCACGCCGGTCGTCCGGCAGGGTGCTGCTGGGCGGGCGCACGTCGCGGCGGCACAGGCCGAGCGAGGCGAGGGCCTCCTTGACGACGCTCACATTGTCGGCGGACTGCCGGTCCGCGCGGAGTTCCTCGAAGGGCCTGATCAGCTCCCAGGTGCGCATGGCGTCCGCGTACCGGCCCTCGCGCAGCGCGTCGCGCATGCCGAGCGAGACGGACGGCGCGACATTGACGAGTCCGGAGGTGAAGCCGGTGGCTCCGCCGGCCCAGTACGCGGGCGCGTACAGCTCGGCGAGCCCGGCGACCCAGACGAAGCGCTCCAGGCCGGCGTCGCGCGCGAACGCGGCGAACCGTGCCGCGTCGTGGACCGCGTACTTCACGCCGATCACATTGGGGCAGAGCCGGCCGAGCTCGGCCAGGGCGGCGCCCGCGAGCAGCGGATTGCGGATGTACGGGACGACGCCGAGTTCCGGGACGGCGTCGGCGACGGCACGGTGGTAGTCGATCCAGCCCTGCTGCGACACATAGGGGTGGACGGGCTGATGGACCATCACCAGCTGTGCCCCGGCGTCGCGTGCCTGCCGTGCGGCGGCGACGGCCGTGGGCACCTCGTGTCCGACGCCGACGACTACGGTGGTCGTGCCCGCCGCCTCGTCGACGGTCAGCTCGACGGCCCTGCGGCGCTCGTCGGGCGTGAGGGCGTAGAACTCGCCGGTGTTGCCGTTCGGCGTGAGCGTGCGGACGCCGGCGTCGAGCATCCGCCGCAGCAGGGCGCGTTGAGCCTCGTCGTCGACGGATCCGTCCTCGGCGAACGGGGTGACCGGGATGGCCACGACATCGGCGAGCGCGGCACGCAGTGCGGTGAACCGGTCCTCGGTCATGCTCTGTCCTCCTCCGGGAAGGCCCGCCGTACAAAGCCGGCGATGTGCGCGTGCAGGGCGCGGGCGGCCCCCTGCGCGTCGCCGGTGAGCGCCAGGCCCAGGATCTCCCGGTGCTCGGCGGCCTCACGTTCCCAGGAGGGCTCGGCGGCCCAGGCCACGGCGGTGACGAGGGCGGCCTGGTCGCGTACGTCGTCGAGCATCCGGGTCAGCAGCGGGTTGCCGCACGGGAGATACAGGGCGCGGTGGAACTCGCGGTTGGCCAGGGAGCGTTCGGCGCGGTCGGTGGAGTCGTCGGCCTTCAGCAGCGCGTCACGGGCGGCGTCCAGATCCGCGCGCCGCACGGTCCGGCGCAGCGCCTCGGGTTCGAGCAGCAGGCGTACGTCGTACACCTCGTGGGCCATGGCGGCGTCGACGGTGCGGACGGTGACGCCTTTGTACTCGCTCATCACGACGAGGCCGGTGCCGGCCAGGGTCTTGAGCGCTTCGCGCACGGGTGTCTTGGAGACGCCGAACTGCGCGGCCAGTTCGGTCTCGACCAGGGCCTGTCCGGGTCTGAGCAGTCCGGTGAGGATGGCGTGCCGCACGGCGTCGAGGACGTACTGGGTGCGGGAGGGGTTCGGGGCGGGAGCGAAGGTCATCGCCACTCTCAGGTCTCATCGCGTCTCGTGTCTCGTATATGAGATACGACGCACGGCCAGTAGGTCAACTGCCGGTAGGTCAACTGCCGGTAGGTCAACTGCCGGATCCGGCATGGGGTCCTTAGCGGCCACGCTGAGGCGCATGGGATGGGCGGCGGGCGCGGTGCTGCGGGACCGCAATGCGGGTTTGTATCTGTCGGGCGTGGTCGTGTCGGGCTTCGGCACGTCCGCGATGTGGCTGGCTGCCGGTATCTGGGTCAAGTCGCTGACAGGTTCGGACAGTCTGGCGGCGCTGACGACCTTCGCGATGTGGGCGCCGATGCTCGTCGGACCGCTCCTCGGGACGGTCGCCGACCGGGTGCGCCGGCGACCGCTGCTGATCGGCAGCAATCTCGTCATGGCGGTGGTCCTGCTGCCGCTGCTCGCGGTCGGGTCGGCGGAGCGGCTGTGGATCCTGTTCGCAGTGCTCACGGTGTACGGCGTGAGCTCGGTGGTGCACGACGCCGCGGAGGCGGGCCTGGTCGCGGCCGCCGTCGACAGCAGACTGCTCGGCGACTTCAACGGGCTGCGGATGACGGCGAACGAGGGCATGAAGCTGATCGCCCCGCTCGCCGGCGCGGGGCTCTTCGCAAGCTTCGGCGGGCCCTCGGTTGCGCTGCTGGACGCGGCGTCGTTCGCGGCGGCGGCCGGGATCTTCGCGCTGCTGCGGGTGCGGGAGGACCGCCCGGTCCGGCCGTCCGGGAGCCTGCGCACCGGCACGGCCGAGGGCGCCAGGTACCTGTGGAGTTCACCGGCGCTGCGCCCGCTCGTCCTCGGCGGCGGTGCGACGATGCTGCTGGCCGGCCTGAACGGCGCGCTGATCTTCGCGGTCGTGGACGGTGTGCTCGGCCGCTCCCCCGCGTTCGTGGGCCTGTTGTACTCGGCCCAGGGCGTCGGTTCGGTCCTGAGCGGTCTGCTGGCGGGGCCGCTGCTGCGCCGCATGCCGGGGCGCTCCTTCGCCGCCGCGGGTACGGCGCTCTTCGCGGCCGCGGTCGCGCTGCGCGTGCTGCCGTACGACGCGGTGGCGGTGGGATGCAGCGTGGCGATCGGTCTTGGCCTGCCGTGCGTCCTGATCGCGGCCATGACAGCGGTCCAGCGGGAGACCCCTGACGCGATACTCGGCCGCACGGCGGCGACGGCCAACACTCTGGTCTTCGTCCCGAACGCGGTGGCGCTGGCGGTGGGTGCGGGGTTGGTGGCGGTGGTGGATGTGCGGGTGCTGTTGCCGGCGATCGGGGTGGCGGGTGTGGCCACGGCGCTGCTGCTCCGAGGCGTGCGGGGCTCAGCCCACGCGTGACAGCGCCCGGGCCACCGCCGCCAGGTCGCCGTCGGACGCCAACCCGGCGTGGTACAGCCGCAGTTCATTGGCGCCGAGCGCGGCCGCGCCCGCCGCGTCCTCGGCCAGCGTCCCCGGGCTGCCGCCCATCCCGCTCACCACGGTGAAGTTCGCGGCCAGCACAGAGCCTTCCGACCTGCGGTCCCGGAACGGCTTCAGCAGCTGCGCGCCTCCGGTGCACGGCACCACCACTCCGTCCGCCACGGCCAGCACATGCGCCGGGTCGACACCCGCGTTCGCACCGCAGTGGTAGGCCACCGGGTCCGCGTGGAGCAGCACCTGGAAACCTTCCGGCGCCGCCGCGCGCACCGCGGCGACCGTGGACTCCTGGAGCGTGCGGGCCGCACGGGTCCGGAAGTCCAGCGTCGCGGCGGTCAGTTCGGCGCCGAGCAGCTTCTCGATCCCGGCGTCCGGCGACGCGGTGCCCGCCCACACCGGCTCCAGCGCTCCCCGCACCGCCGCGGCCAGCAGATGCGGTTCCACTCCCCGTTGTCCGTACTCCTCGCGACAGGCCGAGCAGAAGCAGAGCGACATCAGATACTGAGCCGCGTCTCCCAGCCCCACTCCCGCGATCTTGTCGTGGGCGTGCAGATGCGCGAGGCCGTACCAGCCGCAGGACTCCAGCTCGGTGCCGAGAGCGCCCGGCCGGGCAGCAGCCTCGGCGGCGAGTTCCACCAGGTAGGAACAGACCGCGGGTTGCGCGATGCACGGCGCCCACGGGTAGCGGTCGCCGTAGGCGTTGACGGCGCTCAGATCCGGACGCTCCGCGCCGAGGCGGGAGTTGTGTGCCAGGACCACCCAGGAGTGGACGTCGATCCCGGCGTCGGCGAGCGCGGCCGCGGCTTGTGAGTACGCGTCCCGGGGAGCCCAGTCACCGGCGGCGTACGGCCGCAGCTCCCGTCCCGCCCAGCGCTCCTCGTCCAACTCGTAGAGCACGGCGGCGTGTTCGGCGGTGACGATCCGGTGCCTGGGATGGCGCGGGGTCAGCGCACGCGTGGAGTGGTAGGCGGCCGCGAGCGTGACCTGCTGGACGCCGAGGTCGGCGATACGGGCGGCGGCGTCCGGGTCGCCGACGACGTCCCAGGGGTAGAGGAAGGCGGAGGTCTTCACGCGACATCCTCCAGCAGCGCGCGGCCGCGCTCGATCAGTACGGCCAGCATCTTGACGTGGAAGGCGAGGGGTTCGCTCAGCGGCGGGCGGACTTCGCCGACGTCCAGCCCTTCGAGCCGTACGCCCGCCTTGACGAGCGAGACGGCGTATCCGCGGCCCATGTTGCGCAGTTCGACCAGCGGCACATAGAAGCCGTCGAGCAGACGGTTGACCGTCTTGTCGTCGCCGGTGGTCAGCGCACGGTGGAAGGCGAGAGCGATGTCGGGCGCGAAGGCGAAGACCGCGGAGGAGTAGAGCGTGATGCCGATGCCGCGGTAGGCGAGGCCGGTGAGCTCGGCGGTGGGCAGTCCGTTGAAGTAGAGGAAATCCTCTTCGGGCCGGTCCCGGCGGACGGCGCTGACGATGCGCTGCATCAGATCGAGGTCGCCGTAGCCGTCCTTGAGGCCGATGATGCCGTCGGTCCCGGCGAGTTCGACGACGGTCTCGGGTGTGAAGACAGCGTTGTCGCGCTGGTAGACGATGACGTCGAGCGAGGTGGCTGCCGCGAGTTCGGTGTAGTGGCGCAGCAGTCCGGACTGGTCGGCGACGACGAGATACGGCGGCATGGCGAGCAGCCCGTCCGCGCCCGCCTCTTCGGCGATCTTCGCGTAGCGGACGGCGAGCGCGGTGCCGTAGCCCGTGGCGGCGACGACGGGCACCTCGCCGGCGGTCTCGGCCACCGCGGCGGCGATGCAGTCGCCGAACTCCTCGGGCGTGAGGGCGTGGAACTCTCCGGTGCCGCAGCAGGCGAAGACCGCGGCCGCGCCGGCGTCGACGCCGTTTCGCACATGGGCCCGGAAGGCGTCGAGGTCGATCGCCCCGTCGGGTCCGTACGCGGTGACGGGGAAGAACAGCGGTCCTTGGACCCGGGTGAGCCGGGCGGCGAGCGGGGCTGTGGTCACGGGCGCTCCCTGGGCCGTGCACCGAGCCTCCGCGGCTCGTGCACAATTCTGATCGACGTCCATATTTCTGAACGCCGCAACGCTAGGCCAGCCATGCGGCGCGGGTCAAGACGGAAAACCGCAACTCAGACCCGGAGTCGGCCGCTCCGCGCAACACTTGACGGTGTTCGGACCACTCCCTAGCGTGCCCATGCATGTGAATGCCGTCTACGGACCTGAGCATTTCGAGGAGATTCCTTTATGCCCGCTCCCCGCACCGTCCTGCTCACCGGCGCAGCCGGCGGCCTCGGCACACTGATGCGGGGGCTGCTGCCCGCGTACGGCTACGAGCTCCGGCTCTTCGACGCCACCCCGATCGAGGGCGTGCCGGACGCGATCACCGCCGACCTCGCCGACAAGGCGGCGCTGCGCGAAGCGGTACGAGGCGTCGACGCGGTCATCCACCTGGCGGGCATCTCCCTGGAAGCCTCCTTCGACAAGATCCTCCGCGCCAACATCGAGGGCACGTACAACCTCTACGAGGCGGCACGCGAGGAAGGCGTACGCCGGATCGTCTTCGCCTCCAGCAATCACGCGGTCGGCTTCACCCCGCGCCCGCGCGACGGCGACCCGCTGATCCCGATCGACACACCACGCCGCCCCGACACGTACTACGGCCTGTCCAAGTGCTTCGGCGAGGACCTGGCGCAGCTCTACTGGGACCAGCACGGCGTGGAGACCGTCTCCGTGCGGATCGGCTCCTGCTTCATGGAGCCGACGTCGGTGCGGATGCTGTCGGTCTGGATGAGCCCCGGCGACGGCGCGCGGCTCTTCCACGCGGCGCTCACCGCCGACGAGGTGGGCCACACCGTCGTCTACGGCTCCTCCGACAACAGGCGACTGTGGTGGGATCTCTCGACGGCCCGCGCGCTCGGCTACGAGCCGCAGGACGACTCGGAGCAGTACGCCGAGAAGCTCATCGCGGAACAGGGCGAACTGGACCCGGAGAACCCGGACCACGCCTATCTCGGCGGCCACTTCGTGACCAACCCGCCGCGCTGGCCGAACTGACCCGGCCGGCGGCCGACGGGCCGGAAATTCGCATGCCGACGCAGCCGAGGGCCGCCAGGATGTGGCCCATGGCCAGACCCTTCGGATTCAGCTACTCGCAGCAGGGCGACGGCACCGTCGTCATCACCCACCGCGGCCGCGCGGCCGGGACGCTCCGCGGTGCCCGCGCCGAGAAGTTTCTGGCCGAGGTGGAGTCCGGGGACGCGCAACTGGTGATGGCCCGCTGGACCGGCGCGTACAAGTTCGGCAATGAGCGGATGGCCAGAAACCACCCCCGCAACCGGTGACCCGAGCGGTGAAAACCGGTGACCCGAGCGGCGGAAACAGTAAGGGAACGGTAAAGCGGGTTCGCTCGTTACCCCTGGCATGACAGCTATGACCCCCGGCTCGAACATCCCTCTCTCCGCCCCGCGCGTGGCGGTGGACGTCGCCGCCCCGGTGCGGCTCGACGTTTCGGGCCTGCTGCTCACCGCCGACGGCAAGGTGCGCTCCGACGACGACTTCATCTTCTACAACCAGCCGGCGGGCCCCGGCGTCAGCTACCGCTCCGGCGGCGGCTCCGCCCCGGACGCGATCGTGGTGGACACCTCCGCCGTGCCGCCCGGCATCGAGAAGATCGTGGTGACGGCGAGTCCGGACGCCGCGGGCCAGACCTTCCAGGGCATCGAGCCGACGGCCACCATCCGCAATGCCGACGACGGCAGCGCGCTCGCCACGTTCACTCCCCCGCAGCTCGGCGCCGAGACCGCGCTGGTCGTCGTCGAGATCTACCTCCGCAACGGCGCGTGGAAGGCCCGTGCGGTCGGCCAGGGCTATGCGAACGGCCTGGCGGGCATCGCCACGGACTTCGGCGTCTCGGTCGACGAGGAGCCCGCCACGCCCGCCGCCGCGCCCGCTCCTGCCCCTGTCGCGCCGCCCGCTCCGATGGCCAAGCCTGCCGCTGCCGCGCCGCCCGCGCCCGCCGCGCCTCCGGCGGCCCCCGCGCCCGGTGCCGGAAAGATCAACCTGGACAAGGGCCGGGTCAGCCTCCAGAAGAACCAGACGGTGTCGCTGGTCAAGGGCGGCCGCCCGCTGCTCTCCCAGGTCAAGATGGGCCTCGGCTGGGAGCCCGCATTCCGCGGCAAGGACATCGACCTCGACGCCTCCGTGATCGCCTACGGTCCGAACCGCAACCACCTGGACAGCTGCTACTTCGGCAAGCTCTCGATCCTGAACGGCGCGATCAAGCACTCCGGCGACAACCTGACGGGCGAAGGCGCGGGCGACGACGAGGTGATCGTCGTGGATCTCGGCCGGCTTCCGGCGGATGCGACGGGCCTGGTCTTCACCGTCAACTCGTTCTCGGGCCAGAAGTTCACCGAGGTCGCCAAGGCCTACTGCCGGCTGATCGACGCGGCGTCGGGCGAGGAGCTGGTCCGCTTCGACCTCACCGGCGCCGAGCCGCAGACCGGCGTGATGATGGCGAAGCTGATCAAGCAGTTCTCGGGCGAGTGGGAAATGACCGCCATCGGCGATTTTGTGAAGTCACGCACGGTGCGCGGCATGGTCAAGCCCGCCGCGCAGACGCTGTGATCTGAGACCGATTCGAGACCAAAACCGCCGGGCTCGAGACCAAGCCGCCGGGCCCGCCGCCGAGTGATCGGCGGCGGGCCCGGCGGCTTGTGACCTCAGAGCTTGGCCAGCTTGGAGTAGGGGCTCAGAATTCTCCCCTGGCGTCCGGAGAAGTCGACGAGCACAGCGGCGTTGTCTCCTTCCACGGCGATGATTCGGCCAAGGCCGAACTGGTCGTGTGAGACCCGGTCACCCACTTGGTACTGCTCAATCGGCGGGGCAGCCGGGGCCGGTTTGTTGAAGGGACTGGAGGGCAGGTGGCGCCGGGATCCGGCTGACTTTGTCATTACCAGCAGTATGGTCCCTCCGGCCCGCTCAGAACAGCGCGGAGTATGCATTGAGCGCCGGCTGACCCCCGAGATGGGCATAGAGCACGGTGGCGCCGGACCCTATCTCTCCGCTTGTGACCAGGCCGATCAGCCCCGCCATCGACTTTCCCTCGTACACCGGGTCGGTCAGCATTCCTTCCGTACGGGCCGCGAGCCGCATCGCCTCCAGCGTCGCCTCGTCCGGAATTCCGTACGTCCCCGCATGGAAACGATCATCCAGTTCGACGTCCGCGGCACCCACCTCGCGCCCCACGCCGATGAGTGAGGCGGTGTTCCGGGCGATGCGCGCGATCTGCTCGCCGGTGCGCTCCGGATCGGCGGACGCGTCGATGCCGATCACCCGGCGCGGCCGGCCGCCCGCCTCCTCCAGAGCCGCGAAGCCCGCGATCATCCCGGCCTGGGTACTGCCGGTCACCGAGCACACCACGACGGTGTCGAAGAACACTCCGCAAGCCCGCTCCTGCTCGGCCACTTCGTACGCCCAGTTCGCGAAGCCGAGACCGCCCAGCGGATGGTCGGAGGCCCCGGCCGGAATCGCGTAGGGCCGGCCGCCGCTCGCCTCGACCTCGCGCAGCGCCTGCTCCCAGCTCTCCTTGACGCCGATGCCGAACCCGGCGCGCACCAGCCGGACGTCCGCGCCGGCGAGCCTGCTGATCAGGATGTTGCCGACCTTGTCGTAGACCGGATCCGGCCAGTCGACCCAGCTCTCCTGGACCAGCACACAGGCGAGCCCGGCGTGGGCGGCGACCGCGGCGACCTGGCGGGTGTGGTTGGACTGGACGCCGCCGATCGACACGAGGGTGTCGCAGCCCTTGGCGAGGGCGTCGGCTACGAGGTACTCCAGCTTGCGCGTCTTGTTGCCGCCGTAGGCGATGCCGGAGTTGCAGTCCTCGCGCTTGGCCCACAGATCGGCGCCGCCGAGATGGCAGGTCAGCCGGTCGAGCCGGTGCACCGGGGACGGGCCGAACAGCAGAGGATGACGCTCGTAGGACGACAGGGTCGAGGTCGGCGGGATCGCCATGCTGGGCTCCTTCGGGTCAGGCCTCCGTGTCCGGCACGTCGGCGATCTCTTCGAGCGCGTGCCAGATTCTCGCGGTGATACGGGCCGCCTCCTCGGCGTCCTCTTCGGCGCAGGCGTCGATCAGCTTCTCGTGCAGCGCGGCCGAGTCCAGCGCGCTCGCCTCGGCGAACTGCCGCCACTCCAGGCGGCGGATCAACGGCGTGTGGCGGGCGATCGTCGCCGCGACCGCATGGTTTCCGCAGGCTCTGACCAGCACATCGTGCAGGTCGTCGTCGGCCCGCAGCGCCTCGCCGACCTCGCCGGTGCGGGTCGCCTGCTCGAAGCGGCGGTTGGCCTCGCGCATTTCGGCGATGTCCTCGGGCGTCAGCAGCGGTACGGCGATACGCGCGGCCAGCTCGTGCATGGCGCGCACCACGACGGCGGCCTCCCGCACGGCTCGCGGCTCCAGCCGGGTCACCCGCGTATAGCTCTGCGGTTTGCTCTCGACGAGCCCTTCCTCGGCGAGCCGCGCCAGGGCCTCGCGCACGGGTGCCCGCGAGAGCCCGAGCTGCTCGGCGAGGTCGGCGTCGCGGACGGGTGCTCCGGGCGCGAGCTCGCCGCGCACGATCGCGTCGCGGATGGCCGCGTACGCGGTGTCACGCAGCAGGGTCCGGGGTACTGGCCGCAGCGCTTCCATGAACTGACATGTTAGATGTCAGTTCATGAAAGCACAACGACTCTGCACGGCGCTGGTACGCCCGTACGGCCAAGGCGGTACGGGCGTACAACCGCGGCGGCGTCAGTGGCGGTGCGACTGGCGCTTCCAGGGGCCGGTGATGGCGAGCATGATGCCCGGGGTCTGGATGCTGGCGTACAGGGTCTTGCCGTCGGGCGAGAAGACGACACCGGCGAACTCGCTGTAGTCCGGGTCCTCCTCGGTGCCGAGGTTCAACTCGTTGCGGGCGATCGGGTACGTGCGGCCGCGCTCGGTCGCGCCGATGAGGTGCTGGATGCCCTCGCCGTCCTCGGCGAGGATCAGGCCGCCGTAAGGCGAGACGGTGATGTTGTCGGGGCCGTCGAACGCGCCGTCCTTCGACGGGTCCGGGTTGACGCCGAACAGCACCTTCAGCGTCAGAGTGCGGCGCTTGGGGTCGTAGAACCAGACCGAGCCGTCGTGCTGGACGGGGCTCTCGTCACGGGCATACGACGAGACGACGTACACGCCGCCGTCGCCCCACCACATGCCTTCGAGCTTGCGGGCGCGGGTGATGTCCTTGTCGGCGAACTGCTTGCGCACCGACGTGGTGCGGGCGTCGCGGTCCGGCACGTCGATCCAGTCCACGCCGTAGACCGTGCCGATCTTCGTGGCGCGGGAGAGGTCGTCGACGAAGCGGCCGCCGGAGTCGTAGCAGCGGGTCGCCTGCAGGACGCCCGCGTCGTCGGCGAGCGTGCGCAGCTGCCCGCGGCCGTGCTTGAAGCCGTGCGGCGGGACCCAGCGGTACAGCAGGCCGTTGGGGCTGTCGGCGTCCTCGCTCAGATAGGCGTGGCCGCGCTTGGGGTCGATGACGACGGCCTCGTGGGCGTACCGGCCGAGCGCCTTGATCGGCTTGGGGTCGCGGTTGGCGCGCCGGTCGTAGGGGTCGACCTCGAAGACATAACCGTGGTCCTTGGTCTGGCCGTTCTTGCCGGCCAGGTCCTCGGTCTCCTCGCAGGTGAGCCAGGTGCCCCAAGGGGTACGGCCGCCGGCGCAGTTCTGCGCGGTGCCGGAGATGCCGACCCACTGGGCGACCTCGCCGCCGCGGCGCACCTCGACGACGGAGCAGCCGCCGGGCGCGGCCGGGTCGTAGACAAGGCCCTCGGCGAGCGGAACCGGGTACGCGATACCGGCGCGCACGCCCCTGAGCTCGTGGTTGGTGACGAGGAGGGTGACTCCGCGGGGGCCTTCGAAGGTGGCGGTGCCGTCGTGCTTGCCCGGGGTGAACTCGCCCGAGTCCAGCTTGGTGACGCCGGCGTGGGTGATGACCTTGTACGAGAAGCCCTTGGGCAGCGCGAGGATGCCCTTGGGGTCGGGGATCAGGGGTCCGTAGCCGAAGCCGTGGCCGTGGTCGCCGTACTCCTGGCCGTCGTTGTCGTGGCCGGATCCGGCGATGTCGGCGGTGTCCTCCGCGGCGAGGGCGCCGGGGGCGGTGGCGAGAGAGCCGACGGCGCCGGTGATCGCGACCCCCGCGCCGGTGATCGCGGACTTTCTGCTGAATTCCCTGCGGGTGAGCGACATCGAGTACTCCTGAGGGGACGCTCCGACTGGGCTGATGACGGGCACACACTTTCGTCCGTGCGCAAACGGCAATTGAACATCGCCCGACACGCAAGGGCACCGCAGTCCATGAATGCCCCGGCTGTCACGGCGAATCTCAGCCGTCCGGCCGCACAGCGGCCGATCGACTCGACCGTCCGGCCCGGCAGCTGACGGAACGTCCGGAAAATATTGGTAAACAAGGTCAACAGGAACAGATCACCACCAATCCCAAGATTTACGGTGGAATGCCTTGACCGCCGAAGTGCCCGGCAATAGACATGCCCTACCTGAACCACCCGAGGGGAAGGCGAGCCGGGCAGTGGATGTGAAACGGGCTCGCGCACTCCATGAGGGCCGGCTCATGCGGCTGGCCAATGTGACCGGTGTCGGCACCGGGAGGGACGAGCACTCGGGCGTGGACGTGATCGTCGTCTTCGTCACCCGCAAAGTGCCCCGTGACCGGCTCCGCGAAGAAGACGTGGTTCCCGCACAGCTCGAGGGCGTACCGGTGCGCGTGCTCGCCGTCGGTGCAGTCACCGCCCATGACCAGGAGACTTGAGGGAACCACCACTTCGAACCAGGGGAAGAGGTGGTCCGGCCATGACGAGCCGGCCCGAGATGATGCGAGGCCCGACCGGCGGGCAGCTCAGTGACAGCTCCCGTCAGCAGGCGATGAGCGACTTCCTGCGTCCGCAGGCACCGCTCGCCAAATGTCGTCGGCTTCGGCCACGGCGTGAAGTGGAGCGAAGGCGCGCCGACCGGCGAGGAGGCCGTGCTCGTCTTCGTGACCCAGAAGGTCCCGGAGTCGATGCTGCCGGAGCGGGATGTGATCCCGTCCCAGATGGACGACGGCACACCGACCGATGTGATCGCGGTCGGCCATGTCTCCGCACAGCGGCAGCAGCGGCAGCCGCGCCGGGCCTCGGAGCCCGAGGCTGCGTACCAGCCCGACGGCAGCGTGGCCGAACAGCTCTCCCAGCTGTCCCAGCCGCTGCTCGAAGAGCTCCGTGAACTCGGCAACCTGGAACCGCAGTTGCTCAGGCGGCGGATGCGGCCGGCGCCGTCCGGGATCTCGGTGGGCAACGTGAAGGTGACGGCCGGAACGCTCGGCAGCGTGGTGTACGACTTCCTGCCGGGCGCGACCACGGACCCGCCGGGTCCTGGGCTCGGCGTGCCGGGCAAGTTCTACATCCTGTCCAACAACCATGTGCTCGCGGACTCCAACCGGGCGCAGCTGGGCAGCGCGATCGTGCAGCCAGGAGTGTTCGACGGCGGTCAGGACCCGGCGGACCGGATCGCGACGCTGGACCGGTTCATCACGATCCAGTTCGCGCCGCAGATCCCGCTGGACCGGCACAACAACGTCGTCGACGCGGCGCTCGGCAAGGTGGAGTTCGAGGACGCGACGCGCGAGCAGTACTTCGGCGCGGCGCCGCGGGCATGGCGGCGCAAGGCGAACGTGGCCGTCGGCGACCTGGTGAAGAAGACCGGACGGACGACCAACGTCAGCTTCGGCCGGATCATCGCGGTGGACGCGACGATCGACGTCAACTACGGCACGGCCGGGACCGCGCGCTTCAAGGACCAGATCCTCACGACGAACATCTCGGCGGGCGGCGACTCCGGTTCGCTGGTGACCTCGTTCGACAACGTCGCGGTCGGTCTGCTGTTCGCCGGCTCGTCGGTGGTGACGGTGGCGAACCACATCGAGAACGTCCGCGCGCTGCTGCGCGTCGAGATCTCCGAGCAGCTGGCCTGACGGGAGGAGCACGATGACCACGCAGGCACGGAAGCAGAAGGACCGGACCCGCTCCGAACACCGGTATCTCAACCCGCAGGGCGCGGAGGTCAAGACGCGGGACGAGGCGTTCGCGATGCCGATGGAGGTCTCCGCGGAGGCCCTGACGACCAAGGCGACGCTGGAACTCCACAACGGCCAGGTCACGTTCGCGATCGAGGTGCAGTACAACCCGAACACCTACCCGCACGTGGTGACGGGCGGCCAGATCACCTCGGGCATCTGTGGCGCGCCGTGGGACATCACGGGCGGCACCATCGGTGACCAACTCCGGCTGGACGCAAAGCGCGCAGGCCAGGGTTCGTGCGCCTCGACGATCACGATCGTCGGCGAGTACCAGAACCCGCCGGCGTACCGGGGGACGTACGGCTTCGAGGGCGCGACGTCGTCGTTCAAGCACACGACGAGGTACGAGTGCTGACGTAGCTCCGGCGGCACGAAGGGCGGCAGGGCCTGCGGGGCCCTGCCGCCCCGGCGTGCGGACCCGCGGGTCCGGGCCCCCGGTTCAGTTCCCCGGGCGCGAGCGGGCCTTGAAGGCCGCCTTGCGGGCCTCCTTCGACACGAGCTTGTCCGGGTGCAGCCTGCCCATCGCCTCCAGGACCTCCGCCGTCGACGGGTGGTCCACCCGCCATGCCGCGTCGAAGAATCCGCTGTGCTGGCCGACCAGGCCCACCACCAGGCCCTGGAGTTCCTCCAGTTCGCCTTCCGCGTCCAGCTGCGCCGCGATCGTGTCGATCGCCAGCCAGAAGATCATCGACTCCGGCGGCGCAGGGACGTCCGGCGCGCCCCGCTCGGCGAGCCAGACCCGGGCGAGGCCGCCCAGTTCCGCGTCGTCGAGGACCGCGCGGACCTCCGGCTCGGCCTGTGCGCCGACCAGGGTCAGCGCCTGCTGGGCGTGCAGCCGGCGCAGCGGCGCGCCCTCGTCCGAGCCGCGGGCAGCGGCCAGCAGGTCGTGCGTGGCCGCGGCGGGCTCGCGCCGGGCGAGCCACCGTTCCGTCTCGGCGCGCGCCGCCGGTTCCGGGTAGCGCGCGAGCGCGTCGAGCAGGGCGTCCGCGCCCTTGCCCGAAAGGTCGCCGACCGCCGGGGCTTCGACGCCGGCCTCCAGCATCCGGGCCCGGACGCCGTAGAGGCCCAGCGGCGTGAGCTTGACCAGCCCGTACCGGGACACGTCCTCGTCGTCGACCGCGGACGACGGCTCGCTCTCGCCCTCCTCCACCATCAGCGCCTCGTCCACCGGCCGGTACTCGACCAGTCCGACCGGCTCCAGCAGTTGGAACTGGTCGTCCAGCCGCATCATCGCCACCGACACCTGTTCCAGCACGTCGTCCGTGGGCTCGCCCATGTCGTCGGGCACGATCATCGACGCGGCGAGCGCGGGCAGCGGCACCGGCTCGTCGCCCGCGCCGCCTTCCGTCACGGTGAGCAGATACAGATTGCCGAGCACGCCGTCGAGGAACTCGGCCTCCGCGTCCGGGTCCCAGTCCAGCCGCTCGTAGTCGATCTCGCCGTCCTCGCCGATCGCGTCGGACAGATCGTCGAGCAGCGGCGCGATGGCGTCGGCGTGCACGGCCTCCAGCGCGTCGAGCCAGAGCGCGAGAATGTCCTGCGGCCCGCCGGAGGTGATCAGCCCGAGGTTCTCTCCGGCGCTCGCCGTGCCGTGCGCGGCGGCTGCATCGTCCTCGTCCTTCGGGTCCTCGACGTCGACGAGCCCGATGTCGACGGCCGTGCGCCAGGCCTCGCTCGCGTACGCCGGTCCGTCCTCGTCCGTCCCGAGCCCCAGCAGTTCCGCCGCCGCCGGCAGTTGCTCCTCGACGAGTTCGCCCCCGGCCCCGACCCGCGTGTCCGGCCCCGCCCAGCGGGCGAGTCGTACGGCCCTGGTCAGCAGCGGTGTGGCAAGCGCGTCCCGCGCCAGTTCCGCGTCCGGGTGCAGCCGCACCGGCGGCAGGGTGGGGCGGTCTTGGGGCATGTGGTGCTTCTCCTCGGGGCGTTACGGGGTCCGGCCTTGCGGAGGCGGCCCGGTGGGCGGCCCTTACGGGCTGTCCGGCAGATCAGGCCGGACAGCCCGTAGCGTAGACGCATTTCACCGGGTTTGGCCGCGCATGGCACCGGCATGTGCCCGGCACGCCCGCCCCACGTGCGGGTTAACCGTTCCGTCGGCCCCCGTACACCCGGCGGCTCTTGACAACTCCCCTGCACAACCAAGAGATTGACGCGCGTAGAACTGAACAGCGCCGCCACGCACCACACCACCATCCCTCACTTCCGGAGTTCGTGATGCCTTCCTCCGTCGTACCGAGAACGGCCGCCGTCGCCGCCGTCGTCGCCTCCGCGCTGGCCGCCGGTCTGCTCGCCGGCTCGTCCGCCGCCTCAGCCGCCGAAATCCGGATCCATGACATTCAGGGCACCACGCGGGTATCTCCGCTGGTCGGGCAGCAGGTGACCGAGGTCTCCGGCATCGTCACCGGCGTACGGACCTACGGCTCGTCGAGGGGCTTCTGGTTCCAGGACCCGCAGGCCGACGCCGACCCGGCGACCAGCGAGGGCATCTTCGTCTTCACCGGCGCCACGCCGACCGTGAAGGCCGGTGACGCGGTGCTGGTCTCCGGCACCGTCGGCGAGTTCGTCCCCGGCGGCACTTCCTCCGGCAACCAGTCGCTGACCCAGATCTCCAAGCCGACGATCACGGTCGTCTCCGCCGGCAACGAGTTGCCCGCGCCGGTCACCATCTCCGCGTGGTCCGTGCCGTCGGCCTACACCCCGGACGGCGACCCGGCGGCGGGCGGCAGCATCAACGGCCTGCCGCTCAAGCCCCGTTCGTACGCCCTGGACTACTACGAGTCCCTCGAAGGCAGCAACGTACGGATCGGCACCTCGCGCGTCGTCGGCGCGACCGACCCGTTCTCCGAGCTGTGGGTGTCGGTCAAGCCGTTCGAGAACCGCAGCGGCCGCGGCGGCACGATCTACGGCTCGTACACCTCCCAGAACACCGGCCGGCTGCAGATCCAGTCGCTGGTGCCGCTCGCCGAGCAGCCGTTCCCGAAGGCGAACGTCGGCGACGTGCTCTCCGGCACGACCGAAGGCCCGCTGGACTTCAACCAGTTCGGCGGCTATACGCTGACCGCACGGACCCTCGGCACGGTCGACGACCGCGGCCTGGAGCGCGAGGAGACCCGCCCGCAGCGCCACGGCGAGCTCGCGGTCGCCACGTACAACGTGGAGAACCTCGACCCGTCCGACCCCCAGGAGAAGTTCGACGCGCTGGCGAAGGCCGTCGTCGACAACCTCGCGTCGCCCGACATCCTCGCGCTCGAGGAGATCCAGGACGACAACGGCGCGAAGAACGACGGCACGGTCACCGCGGGCCAGACGGTCGAGAAGTTCACGGCCGCCATCGTCGCGGCGGGCGGCCCGGCGTACGAGTGGCGCAGCATCGACCCGGTGAACAACAAGGACGGCGGCGAGCCCGGCGGCAACATCCGCCAGGTCTTCCTCTTCAACCCGGAGCGCGTCTCCTTCACGGACCGGCCGGGCGGCGACTCCGCGACGGCGACCGGTGTCATACAGGCGCAGGGCAAGGCTGCTCTGACGCTCTCGCCGGGCCGGATCGACCCGGCGAACACCGCCTGGGACAACAGCCGCAAGCCGCTGGCCGGCGAGTTCACCTTCCGCGGCCGCACGGTCTTCGTGATCGCGAACCACTTCGGCTCGAAGGGCGGCGACGAGAGCCTGACCGCGCACCGCCAGCCGCCGAACCGTTCCTCCGAGGCCAAGCGCCTGGAGCAGGCGAAGGCCGTGAACACCTTCGTCAAGGACATCCTGAAGGCCGACCGGCGCGCCGACGTCCTGGTGCTCGGCGACATCAACGACTTCGAGTTCTCGGCGACGACGAAGGCGCTGACCGCCGACGGCGCGCTGTACCCGGCGATCAAGTCGCTGCCGCGCTGGGAGCGTTACTCGTACGTCTTCCAGGGCAACAGCCAGGTGCTGGACCAGATCCTGACCAGCCCGTCGATCGGCGACTTCAGCTACGACAGCGTCCACATCAACGCTGAGTTCCACGACCAGAACAGCGACCACGACCCGCAGGTGCTGCGCTTCCGCCCGTAGGTTCCGGCTACGCGCCCGCGCTGAGGCTCAGCGCGGGCGTGTAGCGGTTCACACCGCCGCCGGTGACCCCGGGGTAGTTGTGCACCCTCTCCCACTGCTCGGTCCGCGAACCCACCCCGGAACCGGGTGCGGCCAGCGCCTCGCGGTGCGCGTCCGCGCTCTCCCACTCGGCGTAGTTGAGCACCCGGGCCCCGTCCGGGCTGATGTGGAAGTGCCCGGAAATCCCGCCGGGGTGCGGCTGCGGCTCGGATGCCAGCGCCTCGAAGACCGCGTCCACCCAGGCTCGCTGACGTGCCGCGTCCGGCCCGTCGAACTCGACGTCCACGATCACCACGCACCCGGGGATCCGCCGGTCGTCCACGCCGTGATCGCCGCTGCGGTAGAGCTCGTACGAACGGAGCCCGAGCCGCTCGATGCCGGGCACGGCGGCGTCGATCTCCGCGTTCCGGTCGTCCCGGAAGGCGCCGAAGAACTCCTGGTACGCCTGCTCGTCCGTCCACTGCGAGTAGTGCAGGAGAGTCCGGCCGTCCTCGCCGATGTGGACGGTGTAGGAGAGCAGTCCCACGTCGGGCCAGTCCCCGCTCTGCCACGCCTTGGCGATGGCGTCGACGGTGGCCCGCTGCCGCTCGGGGGTGCCGACGTCCCAGGTGGACACCTTGACGACGCCGACGCCGGTACGGGTGAGGTCGGGCCTGGCGTCGGGCAGCACGGTCACGGTCATGGCGATCTCTCCTTCGTGCGGCGCGGGGTGCGCCGCCGATCACCATCGTGAAACGTCAAGTCCGCTTGAGGTCAACCTCGTCCGCTCACGGCCGCGGAAGGGCCCAGGCGGTGACGTCCAGTTCGGCCGAGGTGCCCATGTCGAGGTGGAACGGCAGCGTCTGCGCCTCCGCTCCGTCGGCGGGCGCGATCACCAGGTACGCGCCGACCGGCGGCGGATCGAAGGACGTGACTCTGTTCGTCCAGTACAGGACCGACTCGGCGCTCTCGCCGGGCGCGAGCGTGATGGGTGTCGGTCCCTTGTCCTGGACCGTGCCGGTGTGGGAGTTTCCGTGCTTGATCTTCAGCTTCAGCGGATCGCGGTCCTTGTCCAGGGCCACAATCTGCGGATAGCCGTTGACCCGGTACGTCCGCTGTCCGCAGTTCTTCAGCGCGATCGTGGTGGCACGGACGCCCATCGCCGCGTCCACGAGGCCGCCGAGTACGACGACGCCGGAGGCGGGACACACGGTCGGCGTCGGGGTCGGGGTGGGCGTCGGCAGCTCGCCGTAGCGGATACCTGGGGACGAGGCCGGCGTTTCCGGCTTCACCGGGTAGTCGCCCGGCGTCCGGGTGGCCGTCTCGCTCCCGCACCCGCTCGCACCGACAGCCGCCGCGAGAGCAAGCAGTGCCCCGGCCACCTTCCGTCCGAAGCCGCTCACGCAGCCGCCCTCCCCCGTCGACGTCGGGCCGTCGCGCCCGGGCCGATCATGTCAGAACGACGTCCGAGGGACGCACTGTTCAGCCCTGCTTGCCCTTCACCCGCAGAAAATCTAAGTGGACCTTCATGGTGAGTCGGGCTGAGACTTCGAAGCATGACCACACCGCACCCTTTCGGGCGCGCGCTCTGCGCGATGATCACGCCCTTCGGCTCCGACGGCGAACTGGACCTGGACACCGCGCGCAAGCTCGCCGTCCGTCTGGTGGGCGAAGGCTGCGACGGCCTGGTGCTCAACGGCACCACAGGAGAGTCGCCGACCACCTCCGACGCGGAGAAGACCGCGCTGGTACGGGCCGTTCGCGAGGCGGTCGGCGCGCACGTACCGGTGGTGGCGGGCGTCGGCAGCGCGGACACCCGGCACACGGTCGAACTGGCAACGGCGGCCGAAGCGGCAGGAGCCGACGGGGTGCTGGTGGTGACGCCGTACTACAGCCGTCCGCCGCAGGCCGCGCTCGAGGCGCACTTCCGCCGGGTCGCGGACGCGGTCGGCGTACCGCTGATGCTGTACGACATCCCGGGCCGCACCGGCACCCGGATCGAGGTGGAGACGATGCTGCGGCTGGCCGCCCATCCGCGCATCGTGGCGGTCAAGGACTGCGCGTACGACCTGCTCGGCTCGGCCAAGGTGATCGGGCGCACCTCGCTGGCGTACTACTCGGGCTGCGAGGAGCTGAATCTGCCGCTGTACGCGGTGGGCGGCGCGGGCTACGTCAGCACGGTGGCGAATGTGGCGCCGCGGCAACTGCGGGCGGTGCTCGACGCGTTCGACGCGGGGGACACGGCCGAGGCGGCCCGGCTCAACCAGCTCACCCTCCCGCTGGCCGAGTTGATGATGGCGTCGGGACTGCCGGGGACGGTGACGGCGAAGGCCCTGCTGGACGCGGGACCGGTGCGAGAACCGCTGCAGCCCGCCGGCCGCGAGGCGACCGACGGGCTGCGTGCGGCGTACGAGGAGCTGACCGCTCAGTCTTGGGCGTAGGTGGCCGACCCGAAGAGCGCGGCGTGCTCCAGAACGTCCTCGGCCGGGTCGTCGATCTGCCCGGTGTTGATCAGTCCGACGCGGGGACCGTTGTCCGCATTGATGTGCGTCTCGTCGGCGTGCGCGACCCCGGTCGGCATCATCGCCGCCGAGGCCATCACCGTGAGCGCGCCGAGCACAGCCAGTCTGGTCGTCTTCAAGTCAGGTCCTCGCCTTGCCTGTTCGTCCGATCGTGCATCGGCCTGCTTATCCGGTCGTGACGACGAGAGGTCACGGCAGGCCGTGCAAGATCATCCGATCAGTTGGGGCTGCTTGGGACTAGTTGTGGCTGTGCAGGATGTCGTTGAGCCCGCCCCAGACCGCGTTGTTCGGACGCGCCTCGACGGTGCCGGTGACCGAGTTCCGGCGGAAGAGGATGTTGCTCGCGCCGGACAGCTCACGGGCCTTGACGATCTGCCCGTCGGGCATGGTGACGCGGGTGCCCGCGGTGACGTAGAGACCGGCCTCGACGACGCACTCGTCGCCGAGCGCGATGCCGACACCCGCCTCGGCGCCGACCAGGCAGCGCTCGCCGATGACGATGCGGACATTGCCGCCGCCGGAGAGGGTGCCCATGGTGGACGCGCCGCCGCCGATGTCGGAGCCGTTGCCGACGACGACGCCCGCGGAGATCCGGCCCTCGACCATGGAGGTGCCGAGCGTGCCGGCATTGAAGTTGACGAAGCCCTCGTGCATGACGGTGGTGCCCTCGGCGAGGTGCGCGCCGAGCCGGACGCGGTCGGCGTCGGCGATGCGTACGCCCTTCGGCGCGACGTAGTCCGTCATCCGCGGGAACTTGTCGATGGACGTCACCTGCAGGTGCAGCCCTTCGGCACGGGCGTTCAGGCGCACCTTCTCCACGTCGTCGACGGCGACGGGACCGAGCGAGGTCCAGGCAACGTTGGCCAGCAGCCCGAAGAGCCCGTCCAGGCTCTGGCCGTGCGGCTTGACGAGCCGGTGGCTCAGCAGGTGGAGGCGGAGATACGCGTCGTGGGCGTCGAGCGGCTTGTCGTCGAGCGAGGCGATGACCGTACGGACGGCGACGACCTCGACGCCACGCCGGGCGTCCGGTCCGATCGCCTTGGCGGCCCCTTCGCCGAGCAGCTCGACGGCCCGCTCGGCACTGAGCCGCTCGGACCCGGCGGGCCCGGGCTCGGAGACCAGCTCGGGAGCGGGGAACCAGGTGTCGAGGACGTTGCCTTCGGCGGTGAGAGTGGCAAGCCCGGCGGCGACGGCGCCGGTGGTGCGAGTAGCAGTCGTGTCGGTCATGACTGAAACCTAACCGGCGGGGCGGCGCGGTAGCCAACCGGTCTCAGGTGCCGGTCCGAGGCCGACGCCCCACGCCGCACACGCGACTCGACGCACAGCGCGCCGGGGCGGCCCGCCGGAGCCCGAGGCACGACGGGACGAGCGCCCCTCAGGCCATCAGCCGCGCCAGCATCGCCCGCGTGTAGCCGGCGTCGTACTCCGCTCCCGTCAACAGCACCTGAAGGCAGATCCCGTCCATCAGCGCCACCAGTGCCTGCGCCGTCTCCGGGTCCGTCCGTTCCACCAGGGTCTCGGCGACGCCGCACCACTCCGCCGCCACCTGCCGCAGAGCCGGGCGGCGCAGGGCCGCCAGGTAGAGCTCGTACTCCAGCTCCACGCCCGTGCGCTCGCCCGAGAGCCACTCCCCCATCAGCCGCGCGAGCTCCTCCGCGATGTCGGCCTCCGGGTCGGCGAGCGCGCCGCTGTCGCGGACCGCCGCCGCGAAGCCCTCGTTGCTGCGGCGCAGCGCGGCGACCAACAGCTCGTCGAGCGAGCCGAAGTGGTACGTCGTCGAGCCGAGCGGCACATCCGCCTCGGCCGCCACCGTGCGGTGGCTGAGCCCGGCGATTCCGCTGCGGCCGACCACCCGGATCGCCGCGTCGATGATGCGCTGCCGCCGCTCGGGGTCGTACCGGCGGCCCATCAGTGCGCACCGCCCAGGTTCAGCACCACGACTCCGGCGATCACCAGCGCGATACCGGCGATCTTGACGAGGCTCGTCGACTCACCGAGGAAGATCATGCCGATCGCGGCGATCGCGGCCGTGCCGATGCCGGCCCAGATCGCGTAGGCGGTGCCGACCGACAGGGTCTTCAGCGTCTGCGCCAGTAGCGAGAAGGCGAGGAGATAGCCGACGACGGTGAGCAGTGAGGGCCACAGCCGGGTGAAGCCCTCGCTGTACTTCATGGCCGTCGTCCCGGCCACCTCGGCCGCGATGGCCGCTGCAAGCAGTCCGTATCCCATGTGTACGAGAGTACACAACGTTGCGTACACCCGTACACAAGGCGGCATGTGCCATCGGCCAGCTACGGTGTCCCGTCCGATCAGACACACACCGCGGGAGACACCTCAGTGGCATACGGCAACACACCTCCGGGCTGGGGCGGCTGGATGCCCCCGCCGCCGCCGAAGCCCGGCGTGATACCGCTGCGTCCGCTCGGCCTCGGCGACATCCTGGGCGGTGCCTTCTCGACGATGGGCCGCTACTGGAAGCAGCTGTTCGGCATAGCCCTGACGGTGTACGCCGCGGCGGCCGTCGTCGTCGTGGCCGCACTCGCGGTCGCGTACGCCGCGGTCGGCGACGACCTCGACCGGATCAACGACCCGCACATCGCGGCTCCCGGCTGGGACGAGGTCCGGCCTCTGCTGTTCGCCTTCATCGGCGTGTGGTGCATCGCCATACTTGCCACGCTGCTCGCCACCGCCGTGATCTACGCCGCCTGCCCGGCGGTCCTCCAGGACGCAGTGCTGGGCCGGGCGACCACCTTCGGCATCGTCTGGCGCCGGGCCTGGGCCCAGGTCCCGGCCGTGATCGGCACGGTGTTCCTCAGCGCGCTGATCATCCTGGTGCCGATCGCACTGTTCCTGACGGCCCTCGTCACCATGATCGTCGCGTTCCTGTCGACGGGCGCCGACGCGTACATCGGGCTGACGCTCGCCTTCCTGGGCGCGCTGGCGACCGCGCCGCTGGCGGTCTGGCTCTGGGTGAAGTTCAGCCTGGCCCCCGCGGCCGCGGTCTTCGAACGCCAGGGCGCGCTCGCGGCCCTCCGCCGCTCCGCCCATCTGGTGCGCGGCAACTGGTGGCGCGTCTACGGCATCACGCTGCTCGCCGGGCTCATCGCGGGCGTCGCGAGCTATGCCGTCCAGCTGCCGTTCAGCTTCCTGGGCATGCTGCCGGGCATGGCCGGCACCGACGACCTCGGCCCGGACCCGAGCGCCGCGCAGGTCCTGGTCTCGCTCGGCGGCCTGCTGATCCTGTCGATGGCGGGCCAGCTGATCGCCCAGATCTTCGCTGCGACGTTTCCTCAGCTGGTGACCAGCCTGGTCTACGTCGACCAGCGCATCCGCAAGGAGGACCTGGCCCCGTCCCTCGCGGAGGCCGCCGCCGTACCACCGGCGACCGCACCGCCCGCGTACTAGGGCCTGTCGTCTGGATCATGCCGGGCTCGCGTGCCCTGGCACCGCGCCTCGCCGCGTTGTCGTCGGTCGGCATGGCTCCGCCATGCCTCCCTCCTCCGCCT